>CALFWM010000032.1 GCA_937928635.1 uncultured Sulfitobacter sp.
TAGCCGATAGTGTTAGTACCGCCAAGGTTGAACACAGGGGCGTTTAGCAACACGACTACGCTGACCAATCCCCCGTACTTGACCACTCAAACTGCATTTTGCAGAGTGAGGAAGTAAGCGCGATTTTGGGGGAGAGGACTCGAACCTCTAAAGCAAAAATGGTCCCGGGTATCGTTGTGTATATCAGCGCATTATCGAAATTATGTTACTGATTATTATCAAAAAATTAGCTCTTGAAATACGGTCCTCTCCTGGCACCAAATTTTCCAGATTTCTCAAAAAAACCCCTCGCTTAGCTTGCCGAGATATTGAGGGGTCCACCCCGCCTGACCCTTGGCAGCAATTTCGACAATAGGGTGGCTCGGGTCAGGGCCCATTGATTTCGGTCGGGTGGCGTGATTCACAGGTCGAAAAACGAGCGGTGATCATGTTTGATCTCTTCTGGCTGAGCGATGTGCAGGCGGCGCGTCGTAACCCGGTATGACCGTTGCCTTAAAGCCTTCCCGTCAGCAATCGCACTTGCCGCTCTCGTTCTCTACTGGCTTTGAAACTCAATGAGACCAGACGCTCGTTTGGCATAGGCTAAGGGGCAAATTCGATGTGTCGTTGTGAAAGCAAACCTGTTCACCGGTGTGATAAAACAGTTCTTATCAAATCGGCATAGGTAGATACGGATTTTTGTTGTTTGATTATGAGCCTTTTCCCGGCACCGGCCATCATGTCCGCCTTATCTCCCTGCATCAGATTGATCAGGGCCGCCCCAAGGTCTGTGGTATCTGCAACTTGTCGTGCCGCCCCAACCGTGCCGAGTGCTGCAAAGGCATCGCTGAAATTTTCAACGTTTGGACCGAACAGGATCGCCGTCTCAAAACTTGCAGGTTCGTAGGGGTTGTGTCCGCCCTCTGATCCAAAGGATCCGCCCAGAAAGGCCACGGGGGCCAATGTATAAAATGCCCCTAATTCGCCAAGTGTATCTGCGATGTAGAGTTGCGTGGTTGCAACGATATCGTCACCCGTGCTGCGCCGCGCGACTGTGATGCCCATCTCATGCGCCAGCTTTTGCAACGCCGCGCCGCGCGTGGGATGCCTTGGGGCGACAATAAGAAGGGCGTCAGGATGTTGAGCCAAGACCTCCAGATGCGCGGACAAAACCGCAGTTTCGTCTTGTGCGTGGGTTGATGCGGCCAGCCAGATGGGGCGGGTGCCAATGGCATCGGACAGTTCTTTGGTTGTCTCCGGTGATGCCGTCAAAACAGGTAACGTCAACCGCAGGTCAGGTAAAACCCGCAGGCGATTTGTGTTCAGGCCAAGGGCGCGCATGCCCTGTGCGATTTCATCGGAGCGACATGTCACGAGGTCGAAGGTGCTTAGCAACGCCCTAAATACCGCCGGAAAACGCGCGCGCGTGCGGGAGTTGCGTGCGTTTAACAGAATGTGGGGCACATGTTGTTTTGCCAAAGTGCCGATCATTCGCGGCATCAAATCGCCTTCGATAAACAGCGCCGCAGCAATCGGCCAATCCGACAGGAATTGCCGCACGGCGCCGGGGGTGTCGATGGGTGCAAACCGGTGGATCATATGGGGCATTTCCTGGGCGACCCAATCTGCACCCGTCGCCGTAGTGGTTGTGATCAGGATGTTGGTTTGACCCGTTTTATACAAGTGTTGCGTCAATGGACCGATCTGTTTGACCTCCCCAAGGCTTGCCGCGTGAAACCACACCACCTCCTGCTTTTCATCAAAGCCGCTATGGCCCAACCGTTCGGGAAAGCGTGCCGGATCAGCCCCCATCCGGCGGTGCAGGTACTTGGACAGCATGGCAATTGGAAAAGACAGGCAGAACGTGCCAATCATCCAAACTCGCAGCATCAGGGGAAATCGGGTCTGCTTCATACGTCACTGGTTAGCATTTTGACCTCGGGTTGCGACAGGTGAATTGAACGTTGATTGTTTGTACCACTCTTTGCGGCCCAAGGTGTTTGACGCGACAGCCGTTATGCGCGATGTCCAGAACGCCCAGACCCGGAGCATTTGGCATGTCCACACCAGCAGAAATTCGCGAGAACGGCACCGCTATTTGCTACGATTCTGGCCTCCTTTCGACAATGGAACCTGACTTATTTGATGCCGACTGGCTGCGTGCAAACGGTCATTGGCAGGGTAGTTCGCAGGGCAGAAACCAGGCGCACTTCTTGACCTTCGCAGAATGTGACATGGTTTTGCGCCATTTTCACCGGGGTGGTTTGATGGGGCGGGTCAACAGGGACCTTTTCCTTCGGTGTGGCGCGCAATACTCTCGGGCCTTTCGTGAGTTCAATTTGCTGACCTTGATGCGCACAAAGGGGCTTTCCGTGCCCCGGCCTGTCGCGGCACGCTATGCGCCCTCAGCGCTATTTTATCGTGCGGATATTATCACGGAACGTATCCCCAACGCCCGCACGCTGGCGGAAGTGTTGGGCGACGCGCCACTCTCTTCACCGCTCTGGAATGCCATTGGCGTTGCAATCAAAAAGCTGCACACGTCCCGCATTGATCACACCGATCTGAATTGCCGTAACATCATGCTGGATGACAGTGGTGTTGTCTGGCTGATTGATTTTGACAAATGTGCACAGCGTGATCCGGGTCCTTGGATGCAGAGCAATCTGGATCGGCTAGAACGGTCCTTGAAAAAGCTCAGGAACGCTTCCGCAAACTTCCATTGGGTGGAAAAAGACTGGGATGCATTGTTAACAGGCTATGCGCAATAGTCCGGCGCGGCGGGTGCCATCATTTCCATGGCATCTCAGAACACCTTCAATTATGAGGTTACGAAACATCAAAGCCGCTCCCTGATCAGGATCCACACATGTATATTGACCCGGATACTGTCGATGTCATCGCCCCAAATTTGAAGCGGCGTTATTCTGGTGTCACCTCCACCGTTGTGCGGCTTGTGCCCTTTCAATCAAAGCAGATTTCGATTGCCACCACCGGGCCTGTCTTGCCGGATGACATCCCGCAGTTTCCATTGTCTAAACTGCCGTTCTTGTCGCGCTCTGGGCCCTCGGGGCATCGCATCTGGCACGCGCGGCGCAACATCGAAATGTTGGCGGGGCTGATCCTGAAAAACGTGTTGCGCAAACGGCTCAAACTTGTGTTTACCTCGGCGGCACAACGGTCTCGGGGGAAATATTCGCGCTGGTTGATCCGCAAGATGGACGCCGTGATTGCCGCCTCCAGCAAGGCAAATTCGTATCTGGAAACGCCCACAGATGTGATCCTGCATGGGATTGATGTGGCGGAATTTTCGCCACCCACGGATCGCGCTGCATTGCGCGCCAAACTGGGGCTGGACCCGGATGCCTTGATTGTGGGCTGCTTTGGCCGCTTGCGGGCACAAAAGGGTACGGACCTTTTTGTAGAGGCGATGATACGCATTCTGCCCCAGCATCCACAGGCACATGGCATCATCATGGGCGGTGTCACCCGTGAGCAAAAAACCTTTGTGAGTGACCTTGAGGCCAGGATCACGGCGGCCGGTCTTAACGACAGGCTCCGCATCCTGCCCGAAGACAAAGGGTTTTCCATCGCGCCGTGGTTTCAGGCATCAGACATTTACGTGGCCCCCCAACGGTGGGAGGGTTTTGGCCTGACCCCGCTAGAGGCGATGTCATGCGGTCTGCCTGTTGTTGCTACCCGTGTGGGGGCTTTTGAAGATCTGGTGGTTGATGGAAAAACCGGGTTTTTGGTGGAGCCTGAAAATGTGGATCAGCTTAGTGTGGCGACAGACAAACTGATGGCTGATGCAACACTGCGCCAGAGCATGGCACAGGCATCGCGCCGCAAGGTTGAGGAACAGCACAAGCTGGAGCACGAGGCCGAAGCGATCACCGCCATTTATCGACGCCTTATTGCCGAAGGGTAGGGGCAATACGCCCCCACGGGCCACATTTATCGCTGGGGAAACGCCTGTGTTAAACAGCAACGTCACAATCGTTACGGTCACCTACAACAGTCTGGCCGTGGTGCCGGAAATGCTAAAGAGCGTCCCGGCAGGCACGTCAATTGTGCTGGTCGATAACAACTCCTCAGACAAGGCGGCGTTGCAAACGCTGGCTGCTCAACATGGCGCAACGCTTGTGTTGAATGATGACAACATCGGTTTTGGCCCTGCCTGTAACATCGGTGCAGCACAAGCTGAAACTGAGTTTCTGCTGTTTCTCAATCCAGACACCACGCTGCAACCCGGCGCGCTTGAGGCGCTTGTGCAGGCCGCAGACACCCATACCACGGCAAGTGGGTTTAACCCCAGAATTCTCGACGGCAAAGGCAAGCAGAGCTTTAAACGTGGCTCCAAGGTCAAACCTGATGAGCGGCTTAAGAGGCCACTGCCCACGGCAGATGCGGAGGTGTCTGTTCTGGCGGGCTCCGCCATTTTTTGCAGACGGTCATTGTTTGAAAAAATCGGAGGGTTTGACCCTGAAATATTTATGTATCACGAAGACGATGACCTGTCCTTTCGCCTGCGTGAGCATGGCCTGCTGATGTATTGCCACGACGCACGGATTATGCACCTGAGTGGCCATGGGTCGGCCCGACTGCCGGCCACCGCCGCGTTCAAGGCGTATTATTCGGCGCGCTCACGGGCCTATGTGTTGGGCAAGTACGAACACCCTCGGCCTAAATGGAACACTTTGCTTGCCGCCATGCTCAGGGTCCTTGGACCGGACACGTTGTTTATCAAGCGGCGGCGGGCAAAGAACATTGGATATTTGAAAGGTGCGCTAAGCGCCCTCAAAGATGGTGGGCGGCACTCCGCACAACGCTGAAACGAGGCCATTGGAACAAGGTCCAGCGCCGCCCTCAAATCCAATACAGGTTGATATAGGGCCGGGCGATTTGCTCTGCCCGATCTTGCAATGCATCAAACATCGGCACGTATTTCGCCGGATTTTCGCGCTCATGCGTTTCTACAAAGATGCAATCAATGCGGGACAAGACCGGGTGATCAATCAGCCTGTTTAAAATGTCCCACTCGGCACCCTCAATATCCATTTTGAGAATCCGAACATCGCGGTCCAGTTCTTCCAGAAACGCGATCAGGTCGACGACCTCAACCTCAACCGCGTTTTTGGCGTCACCACCCTTGTCGCGGTGAACAATGGATGAGGATTGCGTGTTGCCCGCAGGATCATCGGGCGACCATCTGGCAGAACGCCACAGCATCAGTTTGTCCTGTTTGTGCCCGGCTGCCTTTGCAATCAGGGTCACGTTTGGCAGGTTTTCGGTTGCGGCCTTTAGGGTTTCATAGGCACCGGGATCAGGTTCAAAACTGACCACATCAGCACCGGTGGCCGCCAAGCGGGTGGTGATTTCGCCCAGATTGGCACCCAGGTCGATACAGAGATCACCCGCGTGGGTATCTGCCAAAACCTCTGCAAAAGTGTCCTGCATCCGCGCGCATTGGCGGCGTTTCAACTTGCGACGTGCGACGTACCCCAGGGTGCCGGGTATCTTGGTCCCCAGCGCCATGGCACTCTCAAACGCGCCTTTTGCCTCTGGTCGCTTTGCAACAGGAATTACCCGGTTTGTCATGTGCATGTTTCCTATCACCTTAAGCGGCTCTGACCCTGTTCAGACATCCATAATCCATGACGTCGGACAGAGCCACCGGGTTAATGCTTTGCGTGCTGCCTGTCTGATAGGTCAAGACTGACAATCAGAACCTGTTCAGCACCTTGCGTATCTTGGGGCGGGCGAGCAATGTCGGATCCCACTTTCGGATGCCCAGCCTGTTGCGTGCACCGTCTAACCCGCCGCTTTGCGCAGGTTCAATAAGGTGGGTGTTAAATCTCTCCATCACGGGTACGGGCGAAAACAGCCGCTGATAGGCCACTTTGGCGGAGGGCGCAGCGCGGTCAAATCCAGCGATAAGATCATAAAGCTGATCTGCGGTGCGATAAACCTGCGCCGTCTCTCCCAATACATCCAGATGGGCCCGCTCTTTTGACCGCCCATAGGTCAGCACGGGTTTGCCGCGCAGGGAAAATTCGCCAACCGCCAGTCCAAAGGTCTCTCCGCGCCGGCGCGCATGCAACATCGCGTCACAGGCGTTTATGAAAGCGGTCTTTTCATCCATGTCTGTTGATGCAGCCCTGAAAACAACCCGGGGGTGATCAATGAATTTTTCTATGTTCATAAACGCAAAGTGGACATCCGGGCATGTCTCCAACACCCGCGGAATGACCGTTTCGCGGACAAAGGTGATGTCGAAACTGGTCCGCCCGCCGTAGCAGCCAAAGACTGGCGCATCTTGCGGCAGGGCCAGATCGCCCCGCATGTTTGCATCCGTATCGCCGGTGGTGACAATGTGGGGCACCCATGGCACCAAGCCTCGCGCACAATGGTCAGACAACCATTCGGAGACATAGGCATAGGCACCACCATGTACATGATTGACCGTCGCGGCAAATACCGCATGGGCGAGTGTCGGCACCGTTTTTGAGATCAGATCGTCGCGTTTGCCGGATTTGATCACATAGACCAAATCGCATTTTTCCTCGGCAATGCGCAGGTCGGCTTCGGCAAAATTTTCACACCTGATCAGCTCAAACTCAGACTGAAATTTTTCGACAACCTTTGGATGGTTCCCCGGAAAGGTCTGGTCATACAGGACAAGGCTTTGATTGCCGAGCAGGTCGCGGTTGTGTTTGGCGTAGTCATAGAGTGCAACAGCGGTGCCGCGTTCCGTCAGATTGCTTGCGTAAAAGGCTATTTTCACCATGCAGGAAAACCAAACAAACACGGGAGCCTGCTGTTGGGCTGAATGTGCAGAACCGCGTTACATGCGAATGAGATGAACACTTTGAGCTTAGGACTGTGGGGCATCATCTGCACCACCTTTCCACCGGTTATGGATCCAAAACCATTGTTCCGGCGTTTCGCGCACGCGGGCCTCCAGCGACTGGTTCAGCGCATTTGTCATTGTTGTGGGATCGCTAAGCGGGATCGGCGTTTCAAGTTCGGCGGTAAAGTGTTCGCCATCGGGCTGACGGATGCCATAAAACGGGACCAGCACCGCGTCATAGCGTAGCGCCAGTTCGGCCATCGAGGTTGCCGTCAGCGCGGGCTGCCCCAGAAACGGCAGTTGAACCCCATTGTTGGCCCGAACGTCAATCAGCGCGGCCAAGGTGCCGCCGCCCCGCAGATGACGCACCATTTTGCCAAGGCCGGGTTGTCCCCGTTCAAACAAGGGTGTGCCGATGGTCGAGATATTGTTGAGGTAAAATTCATGAAACAGCGGGTTGTTCATGTGCCGGTAAAGCGCGCCAACATCAAACCCATGGGCGATCATCGCGGCGCGGACAATGTCGTAATTGCCGAAATGGCCGGAAATCGCGATTGTAGGCCGGCCTGCTGCATGGGCTTCTTCCAGCGCGGCAAGACCCGGGCCAGTCAGCGTGGTTTCTGCGGCCATGCGCTTGAGATCTTTGGGTGAAAAAAGCTCGCAAATGGTGCGGCCTGTGTTGCGGGTGATGTTTCGCACAAGGGCGTTCCGCTCTGGCGTTGGCAGGTCTGGCCAGACGTGGTGCAGGTTTTGATGTACGCGTTCTTTATAGCCAGCCAAAGGGGCGATCACGTGGGACATCAGCCATGCAATGGTGGCGCTGCGTTGGCGGAACGGCAAACCCCGCAGTGTCTTGATCACTGCAATGATGGCCCCATATTCCAGCCGGTCCCGCAGGGTGATGGGTCGCTTTATTTTGGGCATGGCGCTTTGCAAAAAGGGGCAGCCGATCAGGTTCAGCCGATTTCTATGCCCCATTATAACGAGCACGCCTCCCGGTCCTCAAGCGCCTTTATCGTGGGACGGGGACCGGTATGGATTCGCGAGGGCCAAGGCAAATATCAATTGCTGATTTGGCGGTTTCGCCCTATCCCCCGCAATCAGGAACTCTGCGGGCTATCCCGACAATTAAAAAGCGAATGTGAGCCATGCGCGTATTTGACTGCTTCCCTTTGTTTAATGAAACTGACCTGCTGGAACTCCGGTTGAATGAATTGTGGGACGTTGTCGAGTTCTTCGTCATTGTGGAGGCACGGCAGTCTTTTACGGGTAATCCCAAACCGCTGTGCTTGAAGGATAACCAAGACCGATTTGCAAAATACATGGGTAAAATTCGCTATGTTGTGGTGGATGAATTCCCCGATGGCATGACCAATTGGGGCAAGGAGGAATACCAGCGCAACCTGATGCAGCAGGAACTGGCTGACGTCAGGCCGGACGATGTGATCATCATGTCTGATCTGGATGAGCTGCCCCGTGCACAAATTGTGCGGGACATCGCACAGGGGGGTATCCGTCCCGGGAAGGTGTATTGTCTGTCGCTGGATTGGCACAGCTATTACCTGAATGTCCGTCTGACCAAAAAGTGGGAGCGTCAGGGCCCGCGTTTGATCCGCGCTGGTGACCTGCGTGATCTTTATGGCGTGCGCCGTGTGCTGGCCCCAACACCGGGCAAAGCGAAAGATCTGATGCGACAGATCAAGTCGAGCAAACGCATGGGGCGGTGGTTGCACCGCGTTCTGGTGCCAGACGCGGGCTGGCATTTTACCTGGATGGGCGGAAAAGAGGCTGTCGCGCTAAAGGGTAGCTCAATCCCGGTGCATTCGGACCTGCCAGAAGGCGAAAAGAGCATTGCCTGGGCAGATGCGCGGGTTGCGTCCTTGATGGAAGACGGCACCGGTTATGACTTGGTCCAGATTGATGACAGTTTCCCCAAATTTGTGCGTGAAAACCCCGACATTTTTGACAAGTACATCTTAGCACGAGACAGTTAGAAGAGACCACTATAGCGTCTGAAGATATAATCGGTGGATTCACAAGCGAAGTGCAGTTTCTTTAACAAGGTATTGAATTGCATGGAGTTAATTTATGGGACGCTGCTACCCTCACCTGAACCTGCTTGAACGCCGTAAGCTGGCCAAATGGCTTGAGGCAAGATACCAGTGAAAGAGATCGCGGACAATCTGTGCCGCGAGATCAAGCGGAACTCCTACCAAGATGACGAGAACCCTGTGCCGAACGGCTATCACGCGGTGCTCGCACAGGATCTATACGAAAAGCGCTGTGCAATGGGTGGGCCTGATACCGCGCGGCTTGCCCGGTTGCGTATTGAATATGGATTTGATGCGTTCAAATGCCGGGTCGGCGCAGAGGTGGGCCGCAATGTCGATGAATGGCCCGGCTGCACCGATCATCCAACTAGATCAGCGAAGTGGGATGACGACAGCGCGGATCACGAACAATGACCATACCGTGACTTGCACCTTGGTCTCATAGACATTGACGCGCCATACACGGAAAGTATCTTATACGCATATCTGACCTTTTGGGAGAATCTAAGATGGCATGGTCCAAACCAATCATCCGTGAAATTGAATGTGGCATGGAAATCAACATGTACGGTCCAGACGGCGAGCGCGACGGCGACGACGGCGACCTGTTCTAAACCTTTGGGCGCGCGGCGTTCTTGATGACTTTCCGCGCGCGTATCCTTGGGGCGGCTGCCGGTGGTGGCTTGCCGCAATGGAATTGCGGTTGCGAAAATTGCAATCTTGCGCGGGCTGGTGAAATACCGGCCCAGTCGCAGTCTTCTATCGCCGTCACAGCCAACAGTGCTGATTGGGCGATCATCAATGCATCTCCTGACATCCGCACGCAAATGGCTCAGGCATCTGTCTTGCATCCCACGGATTTGCGCACATCCCCTCTGCGGTCGGTCTTGCTGACCAATGGCGACATTGACCATGTTGCGGGGCTTTTGACGCTGCGCGAACAACAGGCGTTTGACCTGTTTGCGACAGCAGAAATCCATCAGGTCATTGCAGACAACCCGATGCTGGATGCCTTGAACCCTGCCTTTGTCACCCGCACCCAAATTGCGCTTGATGAACCGTTTGAACTGGTGGCCGGTGTCACTGCCCGCCTGTTTGCCGTGCCCGGCAAGGTCCCGCTTTATCTGGAAGGGGCGCAGGTGCAGACCGATCTGGAAGGGGAGCAAACTGTCGGCGTGCACCTCAGCGTGGCGGATAAGCATATGTTTTACATTCCGGGCTGTGCTGCGATGCGACCCGCCTTGCGTGACCGGCTTGAGGGGGCGGATATGGTGCTGTTTGATGGCACGCTGTGGCAAGACGATGAAATGGTACGTGCCGGCCTCAGCCAAAAAACGGGGCAGCGGATGGGGCACATGTCGATGTCCGGGTCGGAGGGGTCTATCGCTGCATTTCAAGAGATCACAGTGGGGCAAAAGGTCTTTGTGCACATGAACAATACCAACCCCGTGTTGCGGCCCGGATCAACGGAGAAACAAGCCGCGCAGCAGGCCGGATGGATTGTCGCCCAAGATGGGCTGGAGCTTGAGGTATGACCGCGTCATCGGCCGCATTTGAGGACCGCCTGCGCCAGATCGGAGCGGAGCGGTATCACGACAAACATCCGTTTCACGACCTGCTGCATTCTGGCGGGTGCACCCCGGATCAGGTGCGCGCCTGGGTGATCAACCGGTTTTACTATCAGGCCAGTATCCCGATCAAGGACGCCGCTTTTATGAGCCGCGTGGATGATCCCGCGTTGCGGCGCGCCTGGCGTTCGCGCATCGAAGATCACGATGGCACCGCCGAAAACGAAGGCGGCATTGCCCGCTGGCTGCGTCTGGCAGATGCGGTGGGGCTGGACCGCGACTATGTCGCCAGCAAAGACGGTGTGCTGCCCGCAACGAAGTTTGCGGTAGATGCCTACGTTCGGTTTGTGCGCGACAAGACCTTGCTGGAGGCTGTTGCCGCATCTCTCACAGAGCTATTTGCCCCTAAAATTCATGCCGCCCGGATTGAGGGATTGCTGGCCAACTACGCCTTTGCGGATGACAGCAGCCTGTCCTATTTTCGCAACCGTCTGAAAGAAGCACCAAAAGATGTCGCGTTTGGCCTCGCGTGGGTGTTGGAACACGCTGATACCGCTGAAAAACAGGATATGGCAGCCGCAGCGCTGATTTTCAAAACGGATGTGTTGTGGGCGCAGCTGGATGCCTTGCATGCCGCTTACGTGGCACCCGGGCGCATTCCCCCCGGCGGCTGGCAGCCCGATACGCATCTGACCATCCCGGAACAGAACCGGTGATCGCATCCGCCGCCATCCCGGTGATCCCGCGCGGGGTGCGGCTGCACGAGGATAAAGTGCGCGGCAATTGGGTATTACTGGCACCAGAACGCACAATTTCGCTGGATGCCATTGGTCTTGCGATCCTGCAAGAGATAGACGGCACGCGTGAATTTGAGGAAATTGTCGCAACACTTGCCCAAAAATACGATGCACCCGCTGCACAAATTCAGGGTGATGTTTCGGACTTCATCACCGGCCTGACGGACCGCCGCATTCTGGAGCTTTCGGCATGACATATCCCGCAGATATCCCCGCCCCTATCGCGATGTTGGCAGAACTGACCTATCGCTGCCCACTGTCTTGTCCCTATTGTTCCAACCCCATTGAAATGGCCAAAAAAGAAACGGAGCTTGATACGCAGATTTGGGCAGATGTTTTCGCACAGGCCGCAAAACTGGGGGTGCTGCAATTGCATCTGTCGGGGGGGGAGCCTGCCTCCCGGAGGGATCTGGTGGCGCTGGTCGCAGCGGCGCGCAAGGCAGGGCTTTACACCAACCTGATCACCTCAGCGATTGGTCTGACACAGCGGCGCCTTGCGGATCTGGAACAGGCAGGTCTTGACCATATTCAACTGTCGCTACAGGGCACAGACGCCGAAATGGCGGACCGGATTGGCGGGTACAAAGGTGGCTTTGAGCGCAAAATGCAGGCCGCTAAATGGATCGTGGAGGCGGGCTTTCCGCTGACTCTCAACGCGGTTGTGCACCGCCAGAATTTGCATCAATTGCCTGAGGCGATTGAAATGGCCGTCGCCATGAAAGCCCGCCGCATGGAAGTGGCGATTGTGCAGTTCCATGGCTGGGCGATGTTGAATAGGCAAGGCATGATGCCGACCCGCGCGCAGGCTGAGGAAGCCAATGAAATTGTTGCCGCTGCCCGCAAGCGGCTCAAGGGTGTCATGGTGATCGACTATGTCCCGGCGGATTATCATTCTGATTATCCCAAACGGTGTATGGGAGGCTGGGGCACCACGGGTCTGAACGTTACGCCCGATGGATTGGTGCTGCCCTGCCATGCGGCGCAGACCATTCCGTCGCTGCAGTTTGAAAACGTGCGTGACAAGGCCCTGGCGGACATCTGGTATCATGGCGCGGCATTCAACGCCTATCGTGGAGAGGACTGGATGCAGGAACCCTGCAAATCCTGTGACCGGCGCAAATTGGATTTTGGCGGGTGCAGATGTCAGGCGATGGCCATCGCGGGAGAGGCGGCTGCGACTGACCCGGTCTGCATCAAATCGCCCTTGCATGACAAAATGACCGAACTGGCGCACAACCTGTCGTCGGGTGACAACGTCGAATTGGTCTATCGCAAAAGTCCCTAAGCGGATTTAGGCCACTTCGGCCTCAAACAGATCACGCAGCAGGTTTCGAAGCCGCTTGTTTTCCACTGGCTTAGGGATCAGGTCCAAACGCAAGGCCTTGCAGGTATCACGCAGGGTTTTGGTGCGCTCGGCAGAGATCATCGCGGTCGGAACAGCGCCATATTTTGCGGTGACCTGTTGATATAATTCCGCGCCGTTCTGCCCGGTGCCCAGCTGATAGTCGATTAACATCGCATCGGGCACCAGTTGGATTTCTGCCAAAATGCCCAAGGCCTCTTCGGCGTTGTTGGCGTGAATGACGGTTGTGCCAAACCCCTCAATCATCTCGATGGTGGCTTGGGCAAGGATTGGGTTATCCTCCACCAGCATCACCAATCGGTCGGGCAGGGGGCTGCGTGTTTCTGCGCGGGTTTGGGGCGGTGTCGGCAGGGTTTGCGCGGTTCTTTCGCACAAGGGCACGTTGAGGGAAAAGCAGCTGCCCAGCCCCGGCTCTGACCACAGGCTCAGCGGATGATCGAGCCCTTTGCAAGCCTGCTCAACAATCGACAGGCCAAGACCCAGCCCGGTGTCCGCAGTGGTGGGGGACAGCCGTTCAAATTCGCGAAAAATGGTTTGCTGATCCCCATGCGCAATGCCGCGTCCCGTGTCCCAGACCTCAATCCGGGCGGCATGACCGGCGCGGCGCACCCCGACCAGCACCCGGCCCTGATCCGTATAGCGGATCGCGTTGGTCATCAGGTTTTGAATGATCCGCCTGAGGTATCCCGGGTCGCTTGCCACGGTCAGGTCAGAGTCGACAATACGCAACTCGATCCCTTTCTGTTGGGCTAGGGGGCTCAGCTCATTGCGCAGGGGCAGAAAAATCTCTGACAGGCGCAGGGGCTGCACGTCAAAGACGGCCTTGCCCGCATCCAGTTTGGAGATATCCAGCAGCGAGGCGATGAAATGTTCAACACTGCTAAGGGCCATTTCCGCCTTTTGCATAATGCCCTTGGCTGTTGCGGGGTCGGTCTGTTCGGACAGGGAGGACAAAAACAGCTTGGCCGCTGATAGGGGTTGCAACAGATCATGACTGGCCGCTGCAACAAATCGCGATTTGGAGGTGTTGGCCCGTTCCGCCTCTGCCAGGGCAAGGCCCAATTCGCGGGTGCGGTCCTCAACGCGTTGCTCCAACAGCTCGTTCAGCTCAAACAATGTGCGGGCAGAGGCGCGCTCGGCGGTGACATCCGAAAAGCTGATCACAAACCCCTTGTCGGGCATTTCCTGGGCGAACACGCTAAAGGTCTGCTTTTGATCGCGCAGCACCTCAAACATGATCGGATCACGCTTGCTGGTGCGATTGGCCCAGGCGCGCAGTTGCGTCACGTTCAGGCTGTCATCAAACGTCAGCTCATCCCGCAGCCACCGCAGCAATGTGTCAAAGCTCATCCCCATCGCAGATTTATGGGTGGTTGCGGTGAACAATCCGTCCATCCGGGTGTTCCAGCCTACCAGCGTCTGCGCGCTGTCAAAAATGCAGACACCTTGGTTGAGATGGTCAAGCGTGGCCTGCAACATCTCGGCCTGTTTGTCGCGCATGCGCGCGCGTTCCTGTCGTTCGCGGCGGATGATTGTCGTGACATCGGTTTGCAAGATGACGGTGCCGCCCTGGGAGGTGCGGTGCTCAGAGACCTGCAACCAGCGATCCCATTTCAGGCTGACATTAAATACCACATGTTCGTCGCCGTGATGTTTCAACCGATGTTCGATCCAGTCTTGCGGGGTCTGATCCTCTGGCAGGGCCAGGAACTGACTGCCTGAAATCAACGCAACGTAGTCCTCAAAACTTAGCCCTGAAACCAGCTGTTCGGACACATCCGCCAGATCGCGGCAAAATCGGCTGTTGGACAAGACCAACCCGTCGTCTGCGTCAAACAAGGCGAACCCTTCGTTGATGGTTTCGATGGCTTCGGTCAGGTTCGATTGGGCTGTCTTGGTTTCTTTGTTGGCGATCTCTAGCCGGGTGTTGGATTCCTGCAAAAGATCCAGCGCACGCTCCAGATCATGGGTGCGTTCGCGCACTTCGGTTTCCAGCACCGCCGCGCGTTCAAATTGCTGATAGGCAAGACCCGCGTGTTCGCTTTTCTGCTCCACCCGCCGCATCAACGACTGCGCGATTTGCAGCAGCTTTTCGTTTTGCCGCTCTAGCGTATCACTGGGGTCAATTAGCGACATTTTTCTTTATTCATCAGAGGCATAGATCGCTACGCCGCTCATGGTGTGGTTGACATGCAGCGGGCCTATTTGCTCGCCGTAGGTTGAAAATCCGGTCACGTTGTGGGTGGATAAAATGTCTGACAGGTCGCGGGTTGTCTGGGTTTGCTCCGCCTCAATACGGCGCAGAATGCAGTCGCACCCAAGGATATGCGCAGGCCGTCCTTTTTCGGACAGTTCGGCCATTTTCCGGCTCAGGTGTTTAACCATATTCTGGGGTGACGCAACGGTCAGCACCATGCCCTCGTCAATCGCTGAGAAAAACACCAGTTCGCCCTCGTCGTTGACCTGCTGGATCGCGCGCACATGGTGGGTGCCCCCTAGGCGCACCACCACCGGGTGGGAGGCAAAGGTGAAGCGGTCCAGTTGATTGGGGTCTTTCCCAACAATGCGCGCATATTCCGGCGCGGCAGGTTCAGCGTTGATGGATTTGACGATACGGCGGTCCGGATCGGCCTCCGTGACAACCATCTTTTCGCTTTCGGGCACCAGATGATCCAGGCTGAACACATGGGTGCGATAGGCCGAGCGCACCAGCGTCAGCACGGCGGCATTGTCCGCCACCTTGCCATTTAAGGCAACCAGCGTGCGCTGAAAATTTGTACCATCCCCGGCAGAACCGCCAAAAACCGGCATGTCGCGCAGCGCGGGTGAAATGGCAGCGGTCAGGGCATCCTCAGCAAGCGACAGTCCGTCAACCACCAGAAAGGCAAACCCATAGGCCATGTTTTGGTTGAGCTCTTGAAGCCGGACCCGCTCCAGCGCGACACGGTCAATCAGGGGCTGCGGGTTGAGTTCATGAATGTCCTCAATCATCAACGAGGTGGTGGCAAAACCTGCCATAGGAAAGCCGACGGCGATGATCTTATTTTCGTCATATCCTGCGGCGCTGATTTCGCCGGCTGTCGTGCAAGACACCACATCGGTATCTGGATAGAGGCGATGGGCCTCGGCCACGACTCGCGCAAAATCGGCCATGGGGGAGACAAACAGCGCCAGCAGGCTCAACTCCTGCGGACCAAAGTCGCGTTTGATCTGCGCAATGGGTGACGTATCGGCAGCCGACACCTGACCGGTCAGCACGATGGGGCGTGCGGCCGCGGCACTTTGGCTGGTCTGTGCGCGTTGCGCCATTTTGGTGGTTCTCCCTAGCGCAGAGGATATGGCCCCTACTTGCCGTTTGGCAAGACGCTAGAAAAACGGGCGTTTTGTGCGACCAATACGGCCTGCGTGCGGCTTTGCACGCCCAGTTTGCGCATGATCGCGGTGACATGCGCCTTTACGGTGGTTTCAGCGATGGTGAGATCAAAGGCGATTTGCTTGTTCAGCTTGCCCTCACAAATCAGCTCCAGAATGCGGGCCTGCTGATTGGTTAACGATGACAACCGCGATACGGTTTCATCATGCCCATTTGGGCTCGCCCCTTCCACATACCCGGATGGTTTGAAAATTTCGCCACGTTCGATGTGATCAATGGCGTCTTTAAACACGGTGCGTGGGCTATGTTTGGGGACAAACCCCGCCGCACCCGCCGCGATGGCCGCGCTGATAATCGGGTTGTCGGTCATGGAAGACACAATCACAACCGGTGCCTTTTCGACCTGCCGTTTGAGGCGGATCAATCCATCCAGCCCGTTCACATCCGGCAGGTTCAGATCCAGAATGACCAGCGCAGGCGCGTCATGCTGTTGCAGAACGGTCAACGCGGTTCCAAGACAATCCGCCGTGCGCACGATCTTAAAATCAGCCACCAGTTTCAGCGTGAGTTCGAGCGCGTCGCAGAACAGCGGATGATCATCAACGACCAGTGCCCATCGTTGTTTCTTTTGCGCGGGCGGATGGAGCGTTTTGGATGTGTCAGCTGAAATCATGGTCCAAGGATAAACCGACAAGTGTATCGGGGTCACTTAGCAAAAAGGTCGTAGCCAAGCAAAAGGGCGCATTCCATATCGCCGGAATGCGCCCCGTTGTCAGTTGTTCAACTGTGTCAAACGTCGCTTATTTTGACGCTAACTGTTTTGGCAGACGGAAGGTCCAGAGCAAGCCACCCTGATTGAGGTAGTTCACCTTTTTGGCCACTTCACCACCCCAGAGCGGCACAGCGCCACCCCAGCCAGAGATCACGGTCAGATATTGTTCACCGTCTTGCTCCCATGTGATGGGCTGGCCAATCACCCCGGACCCGGTCTGGAAGGACCACAGTTGCTCACCTGTTTCGTCATCAAAGGCGATGAACTCACCCTCGGGTGTGCCCGTGAACACCAGACCACCAGCGGTGGTCATCACGCCACCCCAGAGCGGTGCGTTGTTTTTGAACTCCCACTTCAGCTCACCAGTGTCAGGGTCGATCGCCTTGAGGCTGCCGATGTGGTCGTCATAGTTTGGCTTGATCGTAAAGCCGGAGCCCAGATACGCCGCGCCCTTTTTGTAGGAAATCGGCTCATTCCAGATGTCCATGCCCCATTCGTTGGATGGCACATAGAACAGACCTGTTTTGGGGCTGTGCGCCATTGGCATCCAGTTTTTGCCGCCAAGGAAGGATGGCGAGGCAAAGACAACTTCGCCCTTTTTCCCGTCAGCCGAGGCGGCAGGATCGCCGGGGCGGTTGCCTTCCACAAAGATGGGGCGCCCGGTATCGTCAATACCTTCTGCCCAGCTGATGTCTTTGACAAATGGAATAGCAGAGACAAATTTGCCATCCTCGCGGTTCAACACGTAGAAAAAGCCGTTGCGGTCTGCGGTGGCAAAACGCTTGTTGCCGTCGCGGTCCGTGTAGGCGACCACTTCGTTGACGCCATCATAATCCCAGCCTTCACGTGGGGTGGTCTGATAGTGCCACTTGATCTCGCCAGTGGCCGGGTCAATGCCGATGCGTGAGGCGGCATAAAGGTTGTCACCTACGTTGCCTTCGGTCGGCGTGCCTGCGTTGCGCAGGTGGCTGTTCCAAGGGGCCGGATTGCCAGTGCCAAAGACAAGCGTGTCGGTGTCAGCATCATATGATCCACCCAGCCAGGTTGCCCCGCCGCCGGTTTTCCACATGTCGCCGGGCCAGGTTGCGTTGAGCGTGCCGGTCATGGTGGATTCTTCGCCATTCAGCGTGCCCATGTGACCCTCGATCACGGGGCGGGTCCAGACAAGATCACCCGTCTCGGCAGAGCGCGCCTGCACTTCGCCAACGATGCCAAATTCACCGCCAGAGTTACCGGTGATGATCAGCCCGTCCACAATCAGCGGCGCGGCGGTGTAGCTATAGCCGGCTTTGTAGTCGGCAATCTTTTTGTTCCAGACCACATCGCCGGTTTTCTGGTTGAGCGCCACAATGCGCGCATCCAACGTGCCGAAATAGATGTTGTCGCCGTAAATCGCGGCACCCCGATTGACCACGTCACAGCAGGGCAAAATGCCTTCGGGCAGGCGGGCGTCGTATTGCCACAGCTCTTTGCCAGTCATCACGTCGATGGCATACATGCGGCTGTAAGAGCCGGTGATGTACATCACGCCATCATGCACGATGGGCTGAGTTTCCTGTCCGCGCTGCTTTTCCCCGCCAAGGCTGAATGCCCACGCCGGTTGCAGGTTCTTGACGTTGTCTTTGTTCAGAATGTCGAGCGGCGAATAGCGCTGTAGATGACGCCCCATGCCGTTTGTCAGAACGTCGTTTGTGGTCGCGGTGTCATTGGCAAGCATGTCTTCGGTGACGCCAGCGGCCTGTGCGCTGGTGACCCCGGCGGCGGCCATAAAGCCGACCGTTGCGGCGATGATAAACCTGTTCATGATGTTCATTCTCCTCCCATAGCCCTGTTGCGGGGCATAACTTTGTTGACCAAACCCTGCAGAATTCAGGGCATGAGCCATACGTTCCAGTATTCGGGCAAACGGCGCATCCCGATATTGAACAATGGTCGTATGTGGGGTTGAAATTCTAGAGTGTGAGTGAATGGCGCCTTGGTCGCACTGCGTGACGCATCTGCGATACACTAAGGTGCGCATCAGAGAGGGCTTGATATGAGATATGTTCTGGCAGCACTGGCCTGTTTGTCCGCGTCCGGCGCATTGGCTGAGACAAGGTTGGTATTTCTGGAGGACGCGCAAGGCACGCGCATTCAAATTGCTGCCTTGGAGGTGGGTGTTGATGGCGGCTATGAGTTGTCTCTGAAGGAGGGACCTTTTGCGGATCATTTTCTTTCGATGCGTCCATTCAAGTGCCTTGAAGGACCAAAGAAACACTGGTGCCATGTGCCCTACCCCTACGAGATCAAACGCAATATTGCGCAGGACCTCACAGACCTGTCCTACGATTTCTTGTTCGTGTGGAAGGATGCCAATGACTATGGCATCAACATGTGGAATGGGGTCTTTTACCAGTTTGAACAAACAGGCGAGACCCTGACAGGCACGCTTTACGAAATGGACATGGACACCTTGTCTGCCCCGCCACCCCCGGGTGAGTTGCGCCCGGTCAAAGCCAGCGATTTGCATGAAAGCGATCCCGACAGCCATTGGTTGCCGCGGGTTGTGATTGAGTAATTCTGCCCCGTTTGTGGGTACAAAAGGAACTTGAGACCATGTTCGTGAAGGCATTTTTCTCCACCCTCCTCGCCCTTGTCTTGGCCACAGCTGCGATGGGAGAGACCAGAACGCTCAGAGTGGCAGTGTTGAAGTTTGGGACGGTAAACTGGGAGCTTGATACCATCCGCCATCACGGTCTGGACGTGGCCAATGGCTACGCGCTTGAGGTGCAGGGCATGGCAGGGGGATCAGCGGCCAAGGTCGCGTTTCAGGGCGGCACAGCGGATGTGATTGTGTCTGACTGGCTTTGGGTTGCGCGTCAGCGGGCGGCGGGCAAGGACTATGTCTTTATTCCTTACTCAAAATCCGTTGGCGGCCTGTTGGTCACCGCCGACAGTAGGGCGCGCACGATGGCTGATCTGCGCGGTCAGAAAATTGGCATTGCCGGTGGGCCGCTGGATAAAAGCTGGTTGATTTTGCAAGCCTACGCCGAGCAGAATTTCGGGTTTGATCTGGCCACTGAGACGGAGCAGGTCTACGGCGCGCCGCCCCTGATTTTCAAATCAGCATTGTCTGGTGAGGTACAAGCCGCACTCAATTTTTGGCACTTCACAGCCAAGATGCAGGCCAGTGGCATGCGCAAACTTGTCGATATTGGTGAGGCTGCGGCCGCACTGGGATTGGACCCTGAAACGCCGTTATTAGGTTATGTGGTGAAGGGGGATCTGCTACGCGCATCGCCCGAAGTTGTGCAAGGGTTTGCGGCCTCTTCCCGCGCGGCAAAGGACGTGCTGGCGCAGGATGATGTGGAATGGTTGCGCCTGCGCCCTCGTATGAATGCCAAGACCGATGCAGAGTTCGAAGGGCTGAAAGAAGGGTTTCGCGTAGGCATTCCTCAAAATGCGCCGATTGACATCGAGGCGGCGGATAAGATGCTGAAATTGATGGTCAAGCTGGGTGGTGAAAAACTCCTTGGGGCGGCCACGGCCCTGCCTGACGGTACGTTTTTGCCGTTTGAGGGCTGACCGCTGCAAGGTGACGCGCATATCAGATCACCGCTTGTTGATCTTGACCTGACAGAGTTTGGCCTTGAGGGCAGAGCAATCCTCGAACCCTTGCAACTGACACTGCAAGCAGGGGAAACGCTTGCCCTTGTGGGCCCATCCGGTGTTGGAAAGTCCTCGCTGTTGCGGATTATCGCTGGCCTTGAAACCCGTTATCAAGGGCGGCTGCGCGTTCAGGGTCGCGTTGCGATGGTGTTTCAGGAACCTACCCTTTTGCCATGGCGCAGCGCGTTGCAAAATCTGTGTATCACCACCGGTGCAAGCGTTGCTGAGGCGCGGGATGCGCTGGCAGATGTTGGGTTGGCGGGACGGGCGGATGATTTTCCGGGGCAGCTTTCGCTTGGCCAACAGCGCCGATTGTCGCTGGCACGTGCCTTTGCGCTTAAACCCGATATTTTGCTAATGGATGAACCCTTTGTTTCGCTGGATGCGGACCTGGTGCAAGAGATGAGCGCGCTTTATGCGAGGCTCCGGGCGGCGCACGGCGTGGCCACCATTCTGGTGACCCATGTGGCAGCAGAGGCGCGGCAATTGGCAGATCGGATTGTCACACTGGAGGGCATGCCGGGACAAATCAAAAGTGATCTTGCCAATGCGCCTTAACGCTTTTTGCCCAAGCCGGTCCGGGCCGGATTGTAGCCCCACAGGGCTGCCAGCGTAAAAACTGCCGTCGCCAGCACAGCCCAGACCAGGGCTTGTCCGTTGTAGCTGAGGTAAAGGGCAAAGCGGATCAGCTCCACCGCCGGGGTGAACGGATTGAGCGCGCAGATTGTGTAGAGTAGCTCAGAACTTTCGGCCATTTTCCACAAGGGATAAAGCGCGGAGGACATGAAAAACATCGGAAAGATGACAAAGTTCATCACCCCGGCAAAATTCTCCAACTGGCGGATAAAGCTCGACAGCAGCAACCCCAGTGCGCCCAGCATTAGGCCCGCAACAATCAGGGCGGGCAGGGCAAGGAGGTAACCCAACAGCGGCATCACAATGCCAAAAGCCGCCGCGATGGCCAGAAAGGTGTAGACCTGCAAAATGGAGATCGCGGTGGACCCCAGCAGCTTGCACAACAGCAACCACCAGCGCGGCAGGGGGCTTGTCAGCAGCAGTTTCATCGACCCCATTTCGCGGTCGTAGACAAGACTGAGGGAGGATTGCATGCCATTAAACAGCATGATCATGCCGCACAGGCCGGGCACGATATAGGTCTCGTAGGTGATATATGTTTGATAGGGCGGAATGATGCTAAGCCCAAGGGCGGCGCGAAAACCGGCGGCAAACACCAACAGCCAGACCAAGGGGCGCACAAGCGCGGCGATGAACCGCTCGCGCTGATGGACAAACCGAAGCGCCTCGCGTTTTACAATTGCATGAAGGGAGGACAGATAGGCGTTCATGCGGATTGCGCTGTCAGGTCTAGAAACATCTCTTGCAGGGGGCGGCCCTCGCGGATGTCGCAGGTTACGCCCTGTGCCAAAACCCGGGCCCTGTGCAGGATCACCAGATCGTCACTGTCGCGCACCTCATCCGTCAGATGCGTGGCCCACAGCACCGTTGTGCCCTCGGCGCACAGTTGATGCACATGTTCGGTGATGGCGCTGCGGGCGGCGGCGTCCAAACCCACTGTCGGTTCATCCAGCAACAGCACGGCGGGGTCATGCAGCAGGGCACGGGCGATTTCAGCGCGCCGTTTGTGGCCCCCGTTCAGGCTGCGTGCCTTTTCATCTGCGCGTTCCAGCATGTTCAATCGGTCTAGCGCCTGGTCAATCCGCGTGGTGGCGGCGTGCCCAGAAATGCCGTGCAGGGCCGCAAAATAGCTCAGGTTCTGACGTACGCTCAAATCCAGATCCAGCGTGGTTTGCTGAAACACGATACCCAGTTTGGCAAGGGCGGCACGTGGTGTCTTTGTCAGGTCATGGCCTGCAATCTGGATCGTGCCTTGCGGCGCGCTCAGCAATCGGGTCAGCACCCCAAACAGGGTTGATTTGCCTGCTCCATTTGGACCAAGCAGCGCGCAAAAGTGGCCTGCGGTAAGCTCAAAATTCACCCCATCAAGTGCGGTCTTTTCACCATAGGAGAATGTCAGATCATGAACCCGCAGGCCGCTCATTCGATGGTGATTTCGATGCGCTGGGTTTCGCCCGTGGTGCCGGGAATTTTCATGTAATAGCGTCCCGGTTTGATCGCGAGAAACCCGATTTCCATTTCACCCGCTTCGTCAAATTCAACGCTGTCGAGGCCCAGCGGCCTGATCTCCAGCCCCTCAATCACAATTTCATCAATCCAGATCGCGCGGAAAAATTCAGGGCCAACCAATGCCAGTTCCTGTGATCCGTCTCCGAGGATCTCGAACTCATAATAGGTGCCGGATTTCAAAACCCAGGGCCCTTCAGAAATAGGTTCGCCTGCCGACAGGGTGATGGGCGGCAGGTCTTCCTTGTTTTTGCCAGACAAAACCCCGGCTGCGCCAAACCCGTCGGCAAAGGCGGGTGCGGCAAGCGACAGGCCTGTGATCAGCAGGGCGGATGCAAGTGATTTAGACAGGACGTTGGCGTGTTTTGAAAACATGGCGGACCTCTTGGTTATTTCGGGTTTTATGGGCTGGGGCGAAATGCAGCACCCCACGGAAAGCGCCCAACCTTGATGGATTTGAGGGCCTTTCGCGAAGCAACGTCAATGACCGTCACGTCACCCGACACGCCATTGGTGGTGAACAGCCGCGATTTATCTGCATTAAAGGCCATGTGCCAGACGCGGCGGCCCACCAGTATGTACTCTTCAACCTCAAAGGTTCCGGCATTCACCACAGCGATGTGATTGGATGGCCCAAGGGCGACAAAGGCATGTGTGTCGTTGGTCGTAAACTCAAACCCGACGGGCTGCACGCGGTCGGGGTGCACGCCCTTTACGTCTAAACTGATCTTGGCCCGCTCCGTCTGGGTTGCGGTGTCAAAGACTGTCAAGGTGCCGCCGATTTCTGAACTGACCCACATTTCGCTGCCATCTTTGGCAAATTCGGCATGGCGCGGGCGGCTGTCCACAAGAGTGTTGGCAAACAGCTGCTGTGTTTGCGTGTCAATCCAGTGCGCCATGTTGGTGGTTTCTGAGGTGGTGATCGCAATTTTGCCATCGGGCGAGACGGCCATGCCCTCCGGCTCAACACCCACGTCAATTTGTGCAACAACTTTGCGGGTCTGGGTGTTGACCACGGTGGTGATCGCATCGTCCTCATTGGCGATGTAAAGGTGCGTGTCATCAGGGTGCAGCACAAATTGTTCGGGGTCCTCGCCAGAGGGCAGATCGTGCAGGATTTTGCCGGTTTCAGGGTCCATCACCTGCACCGCATCGCTGTCAGAGGCGCAGATGTAGAGACGGCTGAAATCCTTGGAAAAGGTAATGCCGCGCGGGCGTTCGCCGGTCTCGTAGGTCTTAATGACTTCCAGCGTATCTGTGTCGATGACCGACACGGTGTCATCCTTTTCGTTGGTCACCCAGATTTCACCACCCCATGCGGTTGATGCCACCATGGCGCAAACAACGCTTGTTGAGCTCAGGAGCGCTTTCATTAATAGGCCTCACATTTGCTTTCGGGACGGTCCAGCCCAAGGCTGTCCAATTCGTTGGTTTGGTGCAAAAACCCTTCTAGCGGCGCTTGGGCGACAAGGGCGCGGGGATGCACAAGGGCGATGGGCTGGCGCAACTGGCCGTTCCACGTGCGATACGTCAGCGGGCGCCCCTTGAACCCAGCCAGCTCAAAGGCATCTGACAGGATATAATCGCGCAGGGTTTTGATATCGGTTGAGTTTGTCCGCGTCATTGCCTCACCCAGGGTGCGGATTGCGGCCCATGCGGCGTAATCCTGACTGGTCATTTCGCGGTTGTGTTGTTCTTCAAACCGGCTTTGTAGCTGGCTGGCCCCCCATTGTTCGATCACCGGGTACCATGTGCGCGCCGAGAGACCCTCCGAGCCAACAACAGGGCGTGCAGCCCAGGTGTTATAAAGCACATACCGCCCAAAATCATGCAGTTCATCCGCGATGATGAGCGCGTCATAATCGCCAAAATCCTGGGTAAAGAGTGGAATTTCCTGAGCTGCTGTGCGCCGCATGTCTGCGCCCGCATCCCAGATCTTTTCATCCGACAGCGTTAGTCCAAACTTGCGCAGGGACCGACGGATTGCCTCGGCATAGGCAATATCTTTCGGAAATACCCCGGTAATCATCACAAGATCGTTCCAGCGCTTTTTCACCAGAACCTGCGCCAGCGCATCGGTACGCATGACGTCAGAGGGCAATGTGTGCAGCAGATTGGCGCGGCAATCTGCGTCACGCAGGGATAGGTCACCCGCCGTTGCGTTAAACAACAGCGCGTTCTGCGCCTGCGGCAGATCAGCAATGGCCAACAGCGTTTCCGCGGGTGCATCCAGGATCAGAAAGGGGCTTGCGGCCAGCATTTCGGCGGCCTTGGCCAAAGGATCATCCCCCTCGGGCACCGTTTCATGTGTCAGGGTGTATCCCTGGCCCAAGAACTTGCCCGTTGTCAGATTGTCTTGCAGCCCTGTCTCAGCGCCCGCCAATCCGTTGTTTTCGGGGATTGGATCAAGATCTGACAGTGTTGGTGGCGTTGGCACAGCAATTTTCAGATAGCCAACGTCCAGTGTGATCTCGGCACGTCCGACTGAACAGACCAGACAGAGGGCCAAAGCCCAGCTCGTGCGGATCATGTGATTTACTGTCATGGTCTCACGCTAACAAGTGCCTCTCTGGCCGTCGAATAAGACTTTGGTCGGAAACGCTGGCGACCACAACCAAAGTCCAATACCCTGTTGGAAGGCGGCTGGCCTACAAGAGAAAAAACATAGCGTTCAGGGAGGACGACCATGTCACGAAAATCACTCCGGGCCATTTTGGCGGGCGGCTTTATTCTGGCCTCCGGGACTGTCATTCTGGCGCATGGCGATGTGACCCCACAGCCCGTTGATACCGCTGGTCTGCCCGAAACAGGTGAGGAGTGGCTGATCGAAAACCCCTATCGCGCAGAAGCCGTTGGGGAGGACGTCTGGGCACGGGCGATTGAAATTGGGGCGTCTGGGTACAACCAAAATTGCGCGCGCTGTCACGGGCTGGAGGTTGTTTCAGGCGGGCTTGCGCCGGATCTGCGATATCTTGAGGCCGAGGAATATGGCGATGAGTGGTACGTGGAGCGGTTCCGGACCGGATATACCCAAAACGGCACCACCAAGATGCCCGCCTTTGGCGAGTTGCTTGGGCAAGACGCGGCATGGGCCATTCGAACCTACATTGAAACACGCCCCGATGGGGATGCGATGGAGGCGGTTGCGGATGAGCTGAAAGCAATGCGAGATCAGCTTGCCGGCTATGCCGCTGACACCAGTGGCGCGGACCCTGACGCGTTAAAGGCGCGTTTGTCTGAAATCGCATCCGGGATCGACACTTTGTCAGGAGCGCCCATTGCGGATTCAGTCGCCTTTCGTGCCTCTAAATTGATTGATGGGACGTCTGCCGCCTACAACACGGCGGCGGAAACCCTGACCATTGGCCTGTCGGCCACTCAATAGGATCAGATATTTGCACATTACCCGAGCGATACTTGCAGGTGTCCTGAGCGCGCTGGTCGCAACGGGTGCGCTTGCCGCCGACCCCTGCGCCGATCACATCCCCCAACCCAAACCCCAAAATGTGGGGCGCGACATAGTGGGCAAGGACATGGATGCGATCCAGGAACAGGGTCACATGCTATTTGCGGTCTATGAGGATTATCCGCCCTATTCCTGGGAAGAGGGTGGACAGCCCCGGGGTGTGGACATCGAGATTGCGCAGATCATCGCTGAGGAGTTGGGTGTTGAGGCCCATTTCAATTTTGTCGCAGCGGGTGAAAACCTTGAGGCGGACTTGCGCAACAACATCTGGAAAGGGGCGCTTATTGGCGGGCGGGTGGCCAATGTGATGATGCGAGTGCCTTATGATTCAGCGTTCAAATGCCGGGTGGAACAGGTGGTGTTTACCGGGCAATATGCGGCAGAATCCATCGCCATCGCCTATGACAAAGCCAGCTATCCAGATGAAAAACCTGTGCCGGCGTACTTCAGGTTTGATCCCGTGGCGGTGGAAAACGATTCCATTTCAGACTTCTATCTGTCCGGGTTTGCGGGCGGGCAATTGGCCGGAAAAGTGCAGCGGTTTCCCGACATGGTGCAGGCGATGGAGGCCTTGCGGGCAGGCAAAACTACGGCAGCCATGGGCCCACGCGGTCAGCTTGAACATGGGTTGGATGCCGGTACGGACGTGCATCAGCCGCCCCTTGCAGGGTTTGCAGTAAGCCAATGGACGCTGGGCGTTGCGGTCAATTTCAGCTATCGCCCGCTGTCTTATGCAGTTGATGATGCGGTGAATTTTGCGCTGCAAGATGGCCGCATTGCCGCGGTATACGAACGTTATGGCCTGACCTTTCAGCCCCCTGAACGTTAGTGGCTTGGTAGGTTCGTGCCTATAGCGTGCTTAAATTGCCATCAAAATCAATCAGTGTCACCCGGGTGACATCGGTGGTTTGTATGATCTCTTCGATCCTGTAGCGGTCTGCCAGAACCATCGCGGTCGACAGGCTGTCGGCCACGGTTGCGCGGGGGGCTTCAACAGAAACAGTTGACCATTGCGGGCGCGCGGTGTGGTGCAAAATGTGGCCCTGATTGCCCAACATGGTCGCCGCAGGGCTGGATGTTGCAATCGCGCCATTCTTTATTTTGCGCATGGCCAATGTGCCATGGTTTGGGTCTGCGATGGCCAATGACCACGGGCCACCAATGCCGCGATGCTCCCCGATGTTGACCAAAACCTTGCGTAACCCGCGTGCCTTTAGGGCGTCGGCCACAAGGTCCGTTGCAAACCCCTGCGCGATGCCGTTGAAGGTCAGGGCCTGACCCCTGTCGAGGCTGATCTGAGACGGCGTAACGCGTACCCGATCCCAGCCAATTGCGGATTGTGCGGTGGCAGGGTTCTGGCCCAGGGCCAGCGCACGCCAAAGCGGTTGAACGGTCGGGTCAAACAAACCTCCGGTTTGACGGTGCGCGAGACCGGCGGCTTGCATCAGGGCGGCGAACCGCGCATCAGGATGGTGCAGCACGCCGGTGGTGTTTAACTTCACGAGGGCGGATTGTGGATCATAAAGGCTGAACAATTGTTCGACCTCCCTGATCAATCTACGGGCCTGCATCAAAGCTGCGGTCGCCTGATCATGGGGGCCTGAAATGGTCAGCGAAACTTCTGCGCCAAAAGCCCGCCCTTGCCATGTCACGGCAGAGGCCGCGGTGGGCAGCGCGGCACAGGCGGCGGTGAGGGTCAGAAAGCGGCGGCGGGTCAGTGTCATTCGGCGGCCATCTCCAACTTGCGGCCCCGCGCGGCGAGGATCAGTGGCACGCATTGCGCCTTGTTATCGTGGATCGTGACGCATTCCAGACATTGAAAACACTCGGAATACTGGATTTCACCAGTCTTTTTGATCGCACCATAACTGCATTTGACTTTGCACAACTGGCAGGGTGATCCGCATTCCGCGCGCCGCTCGATCCATTTGCGCCCGCGCAGCAGCCCGCCAATTGCCATAACTGCGCCCAAGGGGCAGACGTAGCGACAGAACCCTTTGAACAGCACCATGGATGACAGCAACAGCCCCACCGCATAGGCGACGTAGTACCACTCGCGGATGAAAAATGTGGTGATCGCAGTTTTGAACGGTTCAACTTCGATGGCTTTGTCCAACCGCGCGGGGGCAGTGAACAGCAGCAGAACCAGCGCGCCCAATACGACATATTTGAGCCATTTCAGCCGGTCATCCCATTTTGCGCTGGGCTCAATCTGGGGCAGGCGCAGCAGGCGGCTAATGTGATGGGCAAACTCCTGTAACGCCCCGAACGGGCACAGCCAGCCACAAAACAGCCCACGCCCCCAAAGGACAAAACCCAGAACGGTTACGCCCCAAACGGCCAGTGAAAAGGGATCGTAGAGTAAAAAGACATATGAGCCCCCTTCAAGTGCGGTGCGGGCCACGGCCAAGGGGGTAGCAATCGACAGCTGGCCTTGTCCCCACCAGCCGATAAACCCAACAACAAAGGCCAGAATGCTCAGGCGGATTGGCGTGAAATACCGATGCCCCGCAAGCCGGTTCAATTGCAGGCCCAGTACCGCAACCATCCCTGCCAAAAAAACCGCAAGCAGGATCAGATCACCCTGCCGATTGCGCAATGCGTCCAGCCAGGGCGGGCTGGGTTTGATGGGCTCAATCCGGTCGTAAAATCGCTCCGGCGTGACGTGGGTCAACTCCAGACTGGCGGAGCCGATTTCGGGTTGAAAAGAGCCATGTTCGCGCAGCGCCTTGATGCGCAATATCCATTCTGCTGTGGGGTCAAACCCCAATCTGCGATCGGTGCGCAGGATCAGCGAAGTGCCGTTATGCAGTGCATCGGGCAGCGCCTCGTTCAGCTCCACAAACAAGTCGGAATCGCGAAATGCGATGGGAAAGCCGCCCTGTTCCGCGCTGATCAGATCGGGTGACGTGTTGCGTACGAACTCTTCGGTGACCAGACCATGACGCGCGGTTTCGACCACCAGCACAGGTTCGTCGGTGGTAGAGATTGTCATGAATTCGCGCAGTTCTACATAGCCATCTTTGCTTAGCACGGCCTTTGCGATGGACGGCGCGCCGAGATCAACCACCCACAGGTCCAGATAGCTGCCCTCGGGGTCCGCCCTGGCTTCTTCGTCGTCATCTTCCCACAATGTGTCGGCAAACAAGGCGTCAATTTCAGCGTTGGTGACGACTTTGCGGGTGACAATGCCCTGTTCGACCAGATCTTCCCACGTCAGGTCCTCGCGGTAGGTTTCATCGGGAAAGGCGGGGGGACCGGTGGATATCCCACTCATCTTTTCGCGGGCGACTTTGAGGGTGGCGGCAAGGATGCTTTCATGAGCGATCCGAACGGATGCGGTGCCTTTGGTCACGCCGTCCAGATAGACCAGCGCAGAGCCATCGCCCCCGTCGCCATAGGGCGAACCAACCACCAGCGTGTCTGAAATGGAATGCCCGCGATATTGCTGAAAGAAGTCAAAGAACAGCTTTTCAGGCAGGCCGGAAACAAAGATGGGTTCGTTGTGCG
This sequence comes from uncultured Sulfitobacter sp., assembly GCA_937928635.1. Taxonomy (GTDB): domain Bacteria; phylum Pseudomonadota; class Alphaproteobacteria; order Rhodobacterales; family Rhodobacteraceae; genus Sulfitobacter. Next base: position 29,520 of record CALFWM010000032.1, read on the forward strand.
AGATCAGTTGTACGTCCAGAAACTGCCCCTCCAGATCCAGCACCACCAGCATGTTGATTGCGGCACCGGAGAACCCCGGCAGGGGGGCCATGGGTTCGGTTTCAAAGACAAATCCGGCCTCAGCACCCCCGGAATTCAAGAGTTGCCAAACGCCCTGATCATTCAACTGCTCGCCCAGCGACATCGGGGGCACGATATAGGGTGCCAATAGGTCTCGGGGAAGCGTATCCGCAGCAAGCCCAAGGGCGGCGCTGATCCATAAGGCGACGCTCGCAAAAAACGTTTTGATGGGAGCCCCCGTTTGCATTGGATCAGCGTAGTGTCGGATGAAATTCGAAAATATTCGACCAAGGTATGAGAGGCGATTTTTGCACATTTGCGCAGGTGCCGTTTCGTGACAGGGTAAGGAATGTCTCATTCCCCATCTCACAGGGATTTCCCGATTGTCCTGATCTCGCTTGCAGGGCTTGTTTTTCTGTGGGCTGCGGCGGCCTGGCTCAAAGCGGACGCCAGTGTTTTGCCAACGCCGGGCACCGTTTGGGCACTGATCCGGGCCGAGATAGCAACCGGCGAACTGCCCCGGCACATGGCGGCAACGTTGCGCCGCGTTGTTCTGGCGTTTTCCCTCGCGATGGTGCTCGGTTTGTTGATCGGGATCGCAATGGGTCTGAACGACAGGTTGAACCGATGGTTTGGGGCCTGGGTGATGGTCCTTTTGAATGTGCCCGCACTTGTGGTGATCGTGCTGTGCTATCTTTGGATCGGATTGAACGAAACCGCAGCGATAACCGCTGTTGCATTAAACAAGACTGCGATGGTGGCTGTCACCATCCGCGAGGGCGTACATGCGCTGGACCCTAAACTGCGGGAAATGGCGCAGGCCTTTCGGCTCTCACGACCTGACCATCTGCGCCACGTTATACTGCCGCAGTTGTGGCCCTTTGTGGCCTCCTGCACGCGCAACGGGCTTGCGATCATCTGGAAAATTGTCCTTGTGGTTGAGTTTCTGGGCCGCAGCGATGGGGTAGGGTTTCAAATCCACCTCTATTTTCAGCTTTTTGAAACGGGATATGTGATGGCCTATGCGCTCAGTTTTGTCGGTCTGATGCTGGTCATTGAATATGGGGTCATTGGCGTGGTGGAGCGGCGTGCCGTCAGATGGCGCCAACAGGTATCGTAAGGTTTGACCCTAAAACAACACGTTGCACCCCAGCGTCACACGGATCGCGGCGATTAACTGATCCAGTGTTTCCGCGCTTGCGTAGGTGCCGCCGGTGTCGTCCGCCAGGCAGCGCGCAACGCTTTCGGCGGCGGTATAGTCGTTTTCATTTTGTTGATCCCAGGAAAAGAACGATCCACGCACCTTGAACCCGATCACATGTACGGTTGTATCAACCCCGTCGCGCACCAGTTCTGTGGCCAAGGCGCAGGGCGCGCCGCCGCAGGTTTCTTTGCCATCCGTAACCAGCAGGATTGTGGCGGGGCGTGTTTCAAACTGCAGGGTGTGCGCGGCCAGTTTGACCGCTTGGGTCAAGGCCGTGCTGCCGCCCGGTTCGAGTTGATCAACCGCATCCAGAATGGGAGTGGCTGCATCTGCCCGCGGGGCAAACCGCAGGTCCACCCCCGAGCACTCATCCGGCCCGTCTGGCCCGTAGATTACCAAACCTAGATTACGGTCTTGGGCGATCTGCGGGATCGCTTCGGCCATGGCGCGGCGGGCCTCAAAGATACGGGGCTCATCAATGTGATTAAATCCCATCTCCGCCATGGAGCCGGACCCATCAAACACAATCATCGCATCTGCCGCACAATTGTCGGTGGCCAGGGCAGATGAGGCACCGCAAAACGACAGGGCAAAGGGGACAAGATAGCGCATGCTGCAACGTGACATGGCGCATTTGGTCTGTCTACCGGGTTTGTCCAAACGACTGAGGCCATGCGGCCGCTGCATCGCCCCCTTGCGCGTGGTGCTTGCAGCGCGACGGGTCGGCTGATTAGATGCAGGGGACTGACCAACGGCATTCGGATGTTAAAACAGAATTTGCCTCAACCCGATTGAGGATCGCAAAGGACAAAGCCCCATGCGCACAGTAACAAAAGACAACATCACAGATGTTTTCATGGCCTATCTGGCTGAGGACACGGACCCACGGATGCGCGAAATCATGGGGTCACTGGTCAAACACATGCATGATTTTGCCCGTGAAACCAACCTGACCCACGAAGAATGGCGTGCCGGTATCGCCTTTCTCGAAGGCTGTGCCGCGATTGAGAGCGAAGACCGGCACGAGTTCATTCTGGCCTCTGATGTGTTGGGCATGTCGTCGCTTGTGGATATGCTGCATTCCAGCCCCGAGGCGACGTCGTCATCTGTGCTGGGGCCGTTCCACGTGTCGGGCGCACCCGCTCTGGCCTATGGAGGCGACATGAAACGCCACTATGGCGGACCTTTGTTGCTGGCAGAGGGCGTTATAAAAGACACCGATGGCAATCCGATCGCGGGGGCGGAGCTGGACATCTGGCAGACCGCGCCAAACGGGCTTTATGCCAGTCAGGATGCCGAGCAGGATACCTATTCTTTCCATGCGCTGATGACTGTGGGTGATGACGGGCGCTATGCCTTTACCACGGTGAAACCCATTGAATACACCGTGCCGTCTGACGGGCCGGTTGGGGATATTCTGCGCGCCTGCGGGCGTCACCCCTGGCGCCCCTCACACCTGCATTACATCGTAAAGGCACCTGGATACCGGTCATTGGTGACAGAGATTTTCCCAAATGATGATCCTTATCTGGATGAAGATACTGTGTTTGGCGTGCGAGATGATCTGGTGATGACCTACGTGGGAAAGCCTGCTTCGGATTTCCCGGAGGGTATGGCGCTGTCAGGCTCCATCACCGAGCCGTTTTTGTATGTCGAATTTGATGTCACATTGGTGGCAGAGGACTGAAGAACGTCAAAAGGCCCGCATAGGGGTCACACATGAAAGAGGGGAGACCATGACATGAACCATTTCAACAGACGCCAGATGTTGGGCCTGATGGGGGCCGCCGCCGCAACCGGGCTTGCCGCACCTGCGCTGGCATCGAACAAGAAAATCAAGGTGGGCGCCCTGCGTTTTACTTCCCATTCCGCCAGTTTCATCGCGGCGGAGCGTGGATATTTCGCAGATGCCGGTCTGGATGTGGAATTTGAGTTTTTTCAGGCGGCGCAACCGATGGCCGTAGCCATTGCCTCGGGTGACATTGATTATGCCGTCACGGCGGTTTCCGGCGGGTTGATCAGCCTTGCACAGAAGGGTGCGATCAAGGTTGTTGGTGGTGCTTTGCGCGAAGAGACCGGAATTGATGGTCAGAAATACCTGATCTCGGATGCGTCTTATCAGGCCGGGGTCAAAACTCTTAAAGATCTGGATGGTAAGAAATACGCGGTCACGCAGGCGGGCTCTTCCTTCCATTATATGGGGTCAAAAATGGCCGCTGCCGAAGGGATCTCGCTGCAATTCACGCCCTTGCAAAAGGTTGGTGCGATCATTGGTGCGATGAAATCAGGCCAGGTCGATGGCTGGTCTATTGTGCCGCATATCGCCAAGCCATTGGCATCGGCGGGTGCCTGGCACATGGTTGCAGACGTGGCGGATTACATTCCTGACTATCAGGTCACCACCGTCTTTACCTCTGCCAAGAATGCCGCAGAGGAGCGCGGGCTGACCGGTGATTTCCTCGCAGGCTTTTCCAAAGGGGCGGATGATTATGCGGCCGCAATGATTGACGGCACGGCTGATCAAGATGTGATGGTCGATCTGATACATAAATACGTCTACACCGACCGCCCCCGCGAAAAGGCAGCGCCGTCGATTATCAATGGCACCATGCGGATCAGCACCAATGCGGCGCTGAACGTGGGGTCCATTCAGGATCAGCTCAGCTGGTTCCAGTCCGAAGGGCTGGTTGATGCCAACATCAAGATCGACCAATTGGTCGATGCATCCTACGTCGAAACAATCGGCGCATAACCGCGCGGGTCGTGGCGGGTTCTGTTACGGCAGACCCCGCCCCAATTCAGGGTTGTCATGGACATTCATCTGGACGGCATCAGCCATTCCTATGGCACGACCGAAGTGTTGCGCGACATCTCGCTAGAGGTGCAGTCAGGCCAGATCGTCTGTCTCGTTGGTCCCTCGGGGTGTGGCAAATCCACTTTGCTGCGGTTTCTGGGCGGATTGGAACGCCCTGATCGGGGCCGCGTTTTGCAGGTGGGTGCCCCGCCTGAGGGTTGCCTGAACCCGCTCACCTACATATTCCAAGATTTCGCGCTGCTGCCCTGGCGCAGTGTGCGGGGCAATATCTCGCTGGTGCTGGAAGATCACGGAATACGCGGAGCTGAGGCGGAGGAGATCATCGCGGATGTGCTGGCACGTACGCGGCTGACAGATTTTGCCGATGCCTTGCCCAAACAACTGTCGGGCGGCATGAAACAGCGGGTTGCCATCGCGCGGGCCCTTGCGGTGCGCCCTGCGGTAATGTTGATGGATGAACCCCTGTCGTCGCTTGACAGCCAGACCCGTGAATTGCTGATGGATGACCTGATTGCGCTCTGGTCGCGCCAGCCGTTTACCGCCGTCTACGTCACCCACAACCTGGCCGAGGCGGTGCGTTTGGGGCATAAAATTGTCGTTCTGTCGCGCCGTCCCGGTCAGGTGCGCGATGTGGTGAGCATCGCCAAACCACTGGCCGAACGTGGCTACGGCGATGCCGATCTGGAGGCCACGCAAAAGCATTTGTGGTCGATGATGCGCGATGAGGCACGTGCGGCAGATCAGGAGCTGATCAATGTCTGACACCCCCGCATCCGAGGTCCGTTTTCGCGGCGGCGGGTTTGCGCCCGCGTCCCGCAGGTGGGTTGGGGCGGGTGTGTTTGTGGTGCTGATCCTGGTGATGGAATGGGGGACGCGGGCGGGTTGGATATCGGCGCTGTCCCTGCCGCGCCCCTCTGATGTGTTGGTAACCTTCGGGGAGCTGTGGCAATCGGGCCTGCTGTTCAAACACCTTGGCCCGTCGTTATCGCGACTGTTTTTCGGTGCGTTGATCGGGGTCAGTGTGGGGATCAGCGTTGGTATTCTGATTGGGCTGTTTTCCTACATCCGGTCCGGGATGGTGCCATTGGTGGCCGCAATTTTTCCAATCCCGAAAATTGCGCTGTTGCCGTTGTTTGTGATCTGGTTTGGCATTGGCGAGGGCTCCAAATACGCCTTGATCGCTTTTGGCACGTTTACGCCAACGGTGGTGGCGACCTACGGGGCGGTGGATAACGTGGACCGCTCGCTGATCCGCATGGGGCAGAGTTTTGGCCTGTCGTGGTTTTCCATTGTGCGCAAAATTGTGCTGCCGGGGGCCATGCCGGGCATCTTGTCGGGCCTGCGGATATCACTGGCCATTGCGATTATCCTGCTGGTCGCTGCTGAAATGCTGGGCGCGCAATATGGCATTGGTGCCTACATCCTTGAGGCCGGATCGCTATACGATCTGGAGCGGCTGTTTGCCGGGGTTGTGATCCTGTCTTTGCTGGGCGTTTTGATGTCTGCGGTGATTGGCATGGTGGAGCGTCGCCTGCTGTCGTGGCGGAGCTGATTTCGTATCTTGACCTTCCAGTCACTGGAACCCTTATCTAACACCGGACCCAGACCGCAAGGCACCTCATGAACCCGCACAGTACATTTCGATATCAGGTAGACGGCATGCATTGCGGGTCCTGTGTGGCGCGTGTGGAAAAGGCATTGGCGGGGGTGCCGGGTGTTGGTAGGGTTGATGTCAGTCTGGCGCAACATCAGGTTGCAGTGCATGTGCAAACAGGTGCATTTGATGCGGTGACCTTGACCACTGTGGCTGATGCGGCGGGTTATCCGCTGACGTTAATTCAAACGACTGCGGATCAGGAGGCCGCGGCTGCGCGCCGTACGCAGGAATATGACGACCTGAAATTCCAGGTGCTTGTGGCGGTTGTGTTAAGCCTCCCTGTTGTGATCCTCGAAATGGGGTCACATCTGTTTCCTGCCTGGCATCACTTGATCCAGCGCACCATTGGGGCAACTGCCAATGGTTTGATCCAGTTTGCGCTCACGTCCCTGTTGCTGCTTTGGCCCGGGCGGATGTTTTTTGCCCGTGGGGTGTCGTCGCTGCTTAAACGTCGTCCTGACATGAATGCGCTGGTGGTGCTGGGCACATCGGCGGCGTGGATTTATTCAACGGTATCGTTGTTTGCCCCCCGGATACTGCCCCCCGGCACGCCTGCGCTTTATTTTGAGGCCGCTGCCGTGATCGTTACCCTGATCTTGCTGGGGCGTCTGCTTGAGGCGCGTGCCAAGGGGCGCACGGGCGATGCGATCCGCAAACTGGCCGGGCTTGCCCCCAAAACGGCACAGGTGATACGCGGTGATCAGATGGTCAGCCTGCCCATTGATCAAATCAGCGTTGGTGACATTCTGTCCCTGCGCCCGGGCGAACGGGTTGCGGTGGACGGCGAGGTAAAAACCGGAAGCTCGTTTGTTGACGAAAGCATGCTCACCGGGGAGCCGATCCCGGTGGAGAAATCAGAAGGCGCGCAGGTGGTGGCGGGCACGGTCAATGGCACTGGCACCCTGACGTTTGTCGCGCAGGCGGTGGGAGAGCAGACCACATTGGCCCAGATCATTCGCATGGTGCAGGATGCACAGGGCGCGCGGTTGCCTGTTCAGGACGTTGTTAACCAGATCACCCAGTATTTTGTGCCTGCGGTTATGGCCGCGGCAACGCTGGCTGCGTTGTGTTGGCTGGCTTTTGGCCCCAGCCCGGCGCTTGGATTTGCCTTGGTTGCGGGCATTGCTGTGTTGATCATCGCCTGCCCCTGCGCGATGGGGCTTGCCACGCCAACGTCGATCATGGTCGGCACGGGCCGCGCGGCGGAGCTTGGCGTGTTGTTTCGCCAAGGGGATGCGTTGCAGCAGCTGCAATCGGTGCACACCATTGCGCTGGACAAGACAGGTACGCTGACCGAAGGGCGACCGGTCTTTGACGATCTTGTCGTGGCTGAGGGATTTGACGCAGCAGAGGTCTTGATGTTTGCCGCGTCTGCGGAGCAACGCTCCGAACACCCGATTGCCCAGGCCATTGTGGCCCATGCCAAGAAGGACACTTTGGTGCAGCCAGAGGATTTTCGGTCCCTCACCGGTTTGGGCATCCGCGCGCGCGTCAAGGGACGCGACGTGTTGATCGGTGCCGCGCGCCTGATGGCCAAACAGGATGTCGAAATTGCGCCGCTGGCACAACAGCACGAGGATTGGGCGGCAGCGGGTAAAACGGCACTTTTCATTGCAATTGACGGTGCGTTGGCCGGTGTCCTTGCCGTGTCTGATACCATCCGGGCCACCACAGCTGCGGCATTGGATGCGTTGAAACAGCAAGGGCTGGAGGTTGTGATGATCAGCGGTGACAGTACCGCCACGGCACAGGCTGTTGCGCGTGATCTGGGTATTTCCCACGTGATCGCAGAAGTTTTGCCGGAGGGGAAAGTTGCCGCCTTGCGTGACTTGCAGGCAAAGGGCACCGGCGTGGCCTTTGTTGGGGATGGTATCAACGATGCGCCTGCGCTTGCTGCGGCGGATGTCGGGATAGCCATTGGGGCAGGGACGGATGTGGCGATTGAGGCGGCAGATGTGGTTTTGATGTCAAACGACCTGATGGGCGTGGCCCGCGCGCGGCTGATCAGTCAACGCACCATGCGCAACATTCGCCAAAACCTGTTTTGGGCGTTTGGATACAACGTGTTGTTGATCCCTGTCGCGGCGGGCGTGCTCTACCCGATTTGGGGTGTGTTGTTGTCACCGATGCTGGCGGCGGGCGCGATGGGATTGTCCAGCGTCTTTGTGCTGAGCAATGCATTGCGGTTGCGGTGGGTCGGCGTGCCGGAAAGGGCCGTGGTATGAATATTTCAGAGGCCGCTGCCAGCGCAGGATTGCCCGCAAAGACAATCCGATATTACGAAGACATCGGTTTGCTGCACCCTGCGCGCGATGCCAACGGATACCGCCGGTTTTCCGACAATGACCTGCACAAACTGACGTTTCTGGCACGTGCCCGGGGGTTGGGGTTTTCGATTGAGGACTGCCGGAGGCTGTTGGCCCTGTGGGAGGATCAGGAGCGTGCAAGTGCCGATGTGCGGCAGTTGGCCAGCGCACATTTGCAAGGGATTGAGGCCAAAATTGCAGACCTCAGGGCGATGCACGACACCCTGTCTGATCTGGTGCAACGCTGTGCCGGAGACAATCGACCGGATTGCCCGATCCTGAATTCACTGCAAAGCTGACGCTAGCTGTGTCCTTCAAAACAGCGCAATTCGATCCCGGCTGTCTTTAACGTGTCGCGCACCGATCCTGCGATCTGGACGGCCTCAGCAGTGTCGCCATGCAGGCAGATCGTGTCGATCCGGGTGGGGATATGTTTGCCGCTTTCGGTGATAATGGCACCGGCCTGCACCATTTCAACCATGCGTTTGCCTGCCAGTGCAGCGTCATGGATCACCGCGCCGGGTTTTGAGCGATCCACCAGCGTCGCATCGTCGTTATAAGCGCGGTCAGCGAAAATCTCTCCGGCCCATTGGCAGCCCAGCCGCTCAACTGCGCGCTGATGGGCGGTGGCGGCCAGCACCATGATGATCAGGTCCGGGTCAACGCTCAGCGCGGCCTGATAAAGGTCATAGGCCATCTCCTCATCTTCCGAGGCCATGTTGGAAATCGCACCATGCAGTTTCATGTGGCGCACTTTTGCCCCCAGACTGCGGGCCATGCCAAGGCTGGCGGCCACCTGATAGCGGATCTGGTTTTGTAAGGTCGCGCGGGGCACATGCATGCGGTTGCGCCCAAACCCCGCGATGTCCATGAAACCGGGGTGCGCGCCGATGCCAACGTTGTTTTGATGCGCCAGCGTCATGGTTGCGGCCATCACATCCGCGTCGCCCGCGTGCCCGCCACAGGCGATATTGGCAGAGGTTACGATGTTCAGCAGGGCGGCATCATCACCCATCTTCCAGGGGCCAAAGCTCTCCCCCATGTCGGCGTTCAGATCAACAAAAGCCATGGCTTAGCTCTCCTTTTCAAAGGGATTGGCGGTGGCAGATATGGCACCGCTGATCAGTTGATATCCCACCAGATCGCGGATGCTGGCCGGGTCCCGCACGAGCGGCGTCACGCGGCCCGGCAACGCCCGGAGCGTGTTCAGATGCCGGGTTTGCAGATCGACCGCCATGTCCAGATCAACGAATTCAAACCGCAGGGGGGTGCCCGCCTGCAACTGGGCAATGCGCGGCAAATCACAGGGGATCACCGTGCCGATGCGGGGATAGCCGCCGGTGGTCTGGCATTCAAACATCAGCACAAAAGGTGCGCCATCGCCCGCGATCTGGATGTCGCCCGGCACCACAACCTCAGAAACAATCGACAGGGCATCACCGGTTGCGAAACCCGCATCGTCAAACCCCATGCGCACCCCCATGCGGTTGGCACGCGGGTCCCGTTTGAACGTGGTTTCAGCAAACCGGGCGCGGGTGGCCGCGTCAAAATCATCGGTCTGCATGGAAGCCACATAGCGCACCACGCCCCCGTCAAATCGGTTTTCCGGGGTCAGGGTCAGGGCGACCTGAGTGCCCGTATCCGCACCAATCGGCAGCGTATCGCCCGTGGCCAGCAACTGGCCCACGCCCGCGCGCAGGTGGCTGGCGCGCGATCCCATGACAGGGGCGATGTCAACGCCGCCGCCCAGATGCAGATAGCCATAACTGCCGTTTCGGGCACCTCCGATGCTCAGCGTGGCACCCGCAGGCAACAGGTGGCTGGCGTTCCAGACGACCGCATTGCCGTTAATGCTGGCGGCCATGACCGCCCCTGTCAGGGCGATCCGTGTATCCTGATCCGCCGTAAACACACCGCCCGATCCGGCCATTTCAATGGCGGCCAGGACGGCAGGCTGGCCAAGCAATGCGGCACCCTCAGCAAGGGCGATTTCATCCATGGCCCCGGCCACGGTCAGCCCTTGAGCGCGATACCCGGGGCGGCCACGGTCTTGCACGCTCATCGCGGGGCCCGCCTGAACGATGTGTAACCTGCCGCTCATCCCAAAGCCTCGGCTGTTGCACCGCCATTGCCTGCGGTGTCTTGTATCAGGATGCGGTCATATTCGGCGCGGCTGATGGAGGGAAATATCAGTTCATCCCCCGGAGAGAGCGCAAAGGGCGTGGCCCGTTCCTGCTGGAAATTGCGGAACGCGGTTTGCCCAATATGGCGCCACCCAGTGGGGGAGGTATTGGTGAAAATGATCAACTGTTTGATTGCGATCACCAGAGAGCCGGGGGGAACAGCGCCGGTCAACTCCGTCTGGCGTGGGATGTTCCATGTTTCAGAGAGTTCGCCCATGTAGGGCTGGCCCGGCGCAAAGCCGATGGTCAGCACCCGCACATGCGCGGTGGAAAGCTCTGCAATCGCGTTATCAGGGTCAACACCTGCCAGCGCGGCGGCTTCTTCCAGTTGTGGGGCAAGGTCCGTGCCATAGACCGTAGGCACATGCCATAAGGTGCGCCCCGCAGGCAGGGGGGCGGCAAACCAGTCGCGGGTGGCAAGCAGATCGCGCAGTTTCTCAGCCAGGGTGTTAATTGGCTTGCTGGCAAGGTCCACCTCAATAAAGGCAGACACAAGCGAGCAGGAGCTTTCGCGCACCTCCGGCCAATCCTGCGCGGCAATCTCTGCGCGAAAGGCAAGGGCGGCGCGGTTGGCGGGTTCTGACATTGCGCCAGCAAAGGTCACCAACAGCCCGGACAGACCCACTGTGCGGATTTTTGGCCAGTCACTCATGTGCCAATGCCCCTGCATATAGGCGCGGCAGCAGAAGCGGGGTCAGATACATCGGCAGTTGCCAACACCCGATGAAAATCATCAATGGTGCGGTGATCTCGGGCGGCAGGGCGACCAGAAAAATCGCGATGTTCCGGTTGCCCGCGCCAATGGCCAGCACACCTGCGACGGGTCGCAGGTCTGTGCGGCGCAGCATCAACAGTGTCAGCGTTTGCATCCCGTAACTGACCACAAAGGCCAGCACCGCCCAGTTGAGCACCGCAAGCGGATCGCTGCGCAACGCCGGGTTCAGGGCGGCCATCAGCCCCACAACGATCAGCGAAAATGCAAGAACCGACAGCCCATCCAGCGCCTTGATCTGACCGGCGCTGGGCGTGGGAAAGAACTGGGCGCGCAGGGCAAACCCGATGCCCGTTGCCACCAGGATCACCACCAGCAGTTTGAGGGCGGCCATGATCACGTCGATTGGATCGCCCAGTTGGGGCAGCACCCAAAGCACCGGCAAAACGGTCAGCGGAAAGGCGGCGGTGCCCAACACCAGTATTTGCATCATGCGCCCGGCATCCAGTCGCATCAGCAGCGCCAGATTGACGCTGCCCGTGATTGCAGGGGCCGCGCAGACCAGCACCACCGCCAGCGCGCCGGGCGTCAGCATCAGGCCAAGCGTGCTGAGGATACCAAACAACAACAGAGGCAAAACCGTCTGCAATACGACCACAGACCCAAGCCCCCAGCGCAAATCGGTGATGGCACCGGTGGCGGCGCGGTGCCCGATGCGCAGCGCGGTTGTCACCAGCAGGCCCGCCACCATGTGGGGCAGCCATGGCACCATCGCCCCGGCAATGCCCGGCAGTAGGATGCCGCCCAATAGCCCAAGGATCAGGCACAGCCGCGCGTGGGTCGAGGCGAGCCAGAGCAGGTGATGCATGGGGTGCTCCGATCACGGTCAGCGTTGTCGGATGTTGTCGGGCAACCATGTCGCGATCTCGGGGAACCAGATCAGCACAAAGACCATCAAGACCATGATGCCAAACATCGGCAAAGCGGCTTTGGTGATGTATCCCATGTCGTGATCCGTCATACCTTGCAGCACGAATAGGTTAAACCCGATAGGCGGGGTGATCTGCGCCATTTCGATCACGACGACCACAAAGATACCAAACCAGATCAGGTCAATCCCGGCCCCGCGCACCATAGGTTCGACCACGGCCATGGTCAGTACGATGGCGGAAATCCCATCCAGGAACATGCCCAGAATGATGTAAAACACCAGCAGGGCCATCAGCAATTGAAACTTGGTCAGCTCCATCGCCGCAATGCCATCGGCCAGCGCGCGGGGCAGGCCGGTGAACCCCATGGAGAGCTTCAAAAACGCAGCACCGGCAAGGATCAAGGCAATCATCGCAGAAGTCCGGGTGGCCCCCATCAGGCTTTCGCGAAAGCTGGTCCAGCTCAGTGAGCCCTGAAACAGCGCCAGCACCAGCGCGCCGATCACACCAATCGCCGCCGCCTCTGTCGCGGTGGCATAGCCGCCATACATGGAGCCGATCACAACCGTGATCAGTGCAAAGACCGGCAACAAAAACCGCGAGTTGGCGACCTTTTGACGAAAGGACATCCCGGTTTCGACCCTAGGGTTCCAGTCTTTGGAGGCGAAGGAAATGATCGCCACATAGGCCATGAACATGCCCGCCAACACGAGGCCCGGGAACACGCCCGCAAAGAACAGTTTGGTGATGCTTTCATTGACCGTTACGCCATAAACGATCAGTGCCAGCGACGGCGGGATCATCAGACCCAGCGTGGCAGCGCCCGCCAGCGTGCCGATCACCATGTTTTCAGGATAGTTGCGCGCGCGCAGTTCCGGGATCGACATTTTGCCCACGGTGGTCAGCGTCGCCGCAGAAGACCCCGAAACCGCAGCAAAGACCGTGCAAGACACGATATTGGTGTGCACCAACCCGCCCGGCAGGCGTGCGAGCCACGGTGACAGGCCTTTGAACATGTCTTCGGATAATCGCGTTCGATAGAGGATTTCCCCCATCCAGATGAACAGCGGCAAGGCGGTCAGCGTCCAGCTGGAGGACGACGCCCAGATCGTGGTGATCATCGTGTCACCCACCGGGCGGGTCGTAAACAGCTCCATCCCGACCCAGGCCACACCCATCAGGGCAAGGCCAACCCAGACGCCCGTGCCCAGTAATAAGAACAACACAAAGAGGAAAAGGATGATCGCGTAAAGCTCTGTCATGGTCCTATTCCCCGTATGTTTCTTCGACGATGTCACGTTTGATACGGTGATCGCCCGTGCGCAGCACGCTGATGAGATTGTCCGTCAGTGCGATGGCCAGCAGACCACCGCCAAAGACCATAACGGATTGCGGGATCCACATCAGAACGGCATCTTGCCCCTGACTCTTTTCGTTGAACTTCCACGACCAATAGACAAACCAATAGGCGTAGTAGGTGAAATACCACGCGGTGGCGGCTGCAACGATAAAACACCAGATTTCCAGTATGCGGCGCATGGCGGGTTGAACGGCATTCAGCAAGATCGAGACCCGAATATGCGCGCCGCGATTGAGGGCATTTGCAAAGGCCAGAAAACTGGCCGCGGCCATCGCATAGCCCGCGTAGTTTGGGGCACCGGGAAAGACCTCTCCGGTCCAGCGGGCCAGCATTTGCAGCACAATCAGGGCCAGAATGGCGATCAGGCAGAGTGATGCAAGAACCCCGGCCAGCGTGTAAAGAAAGTCAAGCGTGCGTCGAATGAGGATCACATTTTCACTCCGGTAGAAATCAGGCTGGGCATGGGTACGTCATCACTGCTGTCCGTGCGGTAGGGTGCTGTGGCGGAATTGAATTGATGCTTAGGCCGTGCGCGGCAAAGAGTTTTCCGCAAAGACCGGACTGCGCAAGGGCGTGCCGTCTGGGTGGCGCATAAGCCCGCAGGGGCATCCCAACCATCACGTTGCGCGGAGGTGAAATCATCAAGTGTCATAAGTGTATGGTGGGGCCACATTTGCGGCCCCACGCCCTTTGGTTACTTCATGCCTTTGTAGGCATCGACCAGCGCCTGACCTTCGGCACCAGCGGCTTCCATCCATTCGGCTGTCATGGTTTCACCGACTTTGAGTAGTTCACCCATCAGTTTGTCACCGGCTGGGCCAACTGTCATGCCGCCAGCGGCCAGACCGTCCATGGTGAATTGTGTGTAGGCCTTGGAGGCTTCCAGCCCACGTGCCGCTGCTTCTTCAGAGCAGGCTGTGATCGCCGCTTTGTTGGCGCCAGACACACCGGCCCAAACGCCCGCGTTCACCATCACGTAGTTGCGTGGCAGCCAGGAGTTCACCTCGTAGAAATGGCTCAGGCTTTCCCAGACCTTGCGATCATAGCCCGTGGCCCCTGACGAGACCATTGATTCAGCAACACCTGTTGCAAAGGCCTGTGAAATCTCAGCCGCTTCAATCGTGACAGGCAGCATGCCGGTCAGTTCCGCCAGACGGCTGGTGGTGTTGTTGTAGGAGCGGAACTTGAGGCCCTCCATGTCGGCAACGGAGTTTACTTCCTTGTTGAAGTAGAGGCCCTGCGGAGGCCATGGCACGGCATAGAGCAGCTCCAGACCCTGCTCCTCCAGCAGCGCTTCAATCTTTGGTTTGGCTGCTTTGTACAGAATATCGCTTTCCTCAAACGATGGGGCCAGGAACGGGATGTTGTCATAGCCAAAGATGGCGCTTTCGTTCTGGTGGCCAGACAGCAGACGCTCGCCAATCTGAACCTGACCGGTCTGGATCGCACGTTTGATGTCAGCACCGGCAAACAGGGAACCACCTGCGTGCACGGTGATGTCGATCTCGCCATTGGTGCCGGCGCGCACGCAATCGGCAAAGGTCACGCCATTTTCGGAGTGGAAGTTGGAGGCTGAATAGGCCATTGGCATGTCCCACTTTTCAGCAGCCATGGCAGGCAGTGCGGCGGTCAGCGCCACAGCAGCAGTGGCCGCAGAGGCCATCAGTTTTGTTGTCAGTTTCATTGTTATTTCTCCCAGTTGGTAGTGTCTCAGCTTATGAAAAGCGCTGAGGGTGATAGGTGGTCATATCAAGGTTTGTTGGTTGACCCGTTATCAGTCCGGCGACCAGTCGGCCTGTTTTTGGCCCGCCCGTCAAGCCAATATGGTGGTGCCCAAAGGCCGTGAAGACACGACTTTGACCAACTTCGCCGATCAAGGGCAGGCTATCACTGGGGGCGGGTCGGTGCCCCAGCCATTCAATCTCGCGGGTCGCCTTGAGGTGCGGAAAGGCCGCTGCCGCTTGCCTGCGCAATAGGGCCAGCGGACCTTTTGAGGGGCCACGTTCCAGCCCGCCAAATTCAACCACCCCTGCACAGCGCAGCCCTTGGACCATCGGCGTGGCGACAAATTTGCCGCTGGCGATCATCATCGGGCGGGTCGGCCCGCCGGACGCGTTTTCAAAGACGATATGATAGCCGCGTTCTGATTCTAGCGGTACATTCAGGCCCAGCTTTTTCATCAGGGGTTTTGACCACACGCCTGTGGCCAGAACCACGTCATCACAGGGCACGTTGCCCGCAGTTGTCTGAACCGCAGTGACCGCACCGTCTGTCAGATCAAAGTCCTTGACCTCGGCTGTGTGGATGCGCCCCTCCATGCCAAGAAAGGCCTGTGCGAGGGCGGCAACATACCCGCCCGGATCGCGGATGAAACCATGGTTTTGCATGCATGCGATGCAGGTGATGTCGGGGCTAAGGTTGGGTTCGTATTCGTGGACGGCCTTGCCTTCGATCAACTCAGGTGTAAACCCGGCATCGCGGCGCAGCTCCCAGGTGTAGCTTTCCGCATCAAAGTTGGCACGGCTGCGGTAGGCAAAGCAATAGTCGCTGTCCGTGACCCAGTCTGACAGGCCCAGATCCGTGCAAAGGCTTTTGTGTTGTTCAACGGAATCCGAGGTGATCGGGATCAATCTCGTTGCAATGCGCCGGGTGTCGCTGTCATTGGCATTGCCAAGGTATTTGCGCAACCATGGCAGCAGGCGGGGCAGGTGGCCCCATCGCATGAACAAAGGAAAATCACTGTCCATCAGCATGCCCGGTGCCTTGCGGACAAGGCCGGGTGACGTCACAGGCACCATTGCGCAGGCCGCAAGAATACCCGCATTGCCATGTGAGGTGCCAGTGCCTGGCGCGGCGCGGTCAATCAGCGTCACATCAGCCCCTGCGCGGCGCAGCCAGATCGCAGTGGAGACACCCACAATGCCCGCGCCGATCACTGCGACATGGCGGGTCATGAACGGGTGCGTTTTGGTGAAAGCGACGGCATGGCTTGATTCCTTTTGCCGCAGTCTTTCACAAATTGGCAACCTGTCAATAAAATGTTTACAAATTGTCATCGTTGTCGTTGCTCCTACCAAAAAGGGCTGCGCCTTTGCAGGAGCAGCCCTTTGGTTGGTTTGTTGTTTTGTGTGCGTCTAGGCGCGCATGTCCTCAAGGATCAGATCGCTGGCCTTTTCACCAATCATGATCGCCGGGGCGTTGGTGTTGCCCGAAACAATCTCTGGCATGATCGAACAATCAGCCACACGCAGACCTTTGACGCCATGCACCCGCAGGCGGTCATCAACAACACATTCCTTGCCGCTGCCCATCTTGCAGGTGCCGGTTGGGTGATAAATCGACGCGGTGTTGTTGCGCGCCCAATCCAGCGTTTGGTCATAATCATCCATCGGCAAATCAGCATGCGGGCGGAATTCTTCCGAGATTTTGGAGGTTAGCGGTGCATGACGCGCAATGCGGCGCGCGATGTTGACGCCCTCGACCACTGTGTCGCAATCGGTTTTGGTCGAAAGGTAGTTTGGGATAATTTTTGGATAGTCCCGTGGCTTGGCCGACTTCAACCTGATTTCACCTTTGCTTTCCGGGCGCAGCTGGCACACGGACATGGTGAAGGCCGAAAATTTATCCGCCCCTTTGCCGGGGTTCTCAGCCGACAGGGGTTGGACGTGAAACTGAATGTCAGGCGTTTCCAGATCATCGCGGGTTTTCAGGAAACCCGTGGCAAGGCTGGCGGCCATCGTCATGGGGCCCGCTCGGAACATTATGTACTTCAGGCCAATCTTGGCCTGGCCAAACAGGCTGCTGACCTCGTCATTCAGCGTGGCCTCATGGGTTTTGTACACAAGGCGGGCCTGTAGGTGATCCTGCATGTTTTTGCCCACACCCGGCAGGTCTTTTTTGACCTCAATACCGTGTTCGGCCAGTTGCTCCCCCTCACCAATGCCAGAAAGCATGAGCAGTTGGGGCGAGTTGATCGCACCGCCCGACAGGATGATTTCACTCCGCGCACGCACGGTTTGTTCCGTCCCGCTGCGGTCAGTGTAGGTGACGGCCCTGGCCACGCCATCCTCGATCACCACGCGGTCCACTTGTGCATGGGTAATGATCTCAAGGTTATCGCGGCTGCGGGCAGGGTTGAGGTAGGCCACTGCGGCTGAGCAGCGCCGCCCATTGCGGGACGTCAGTTGAAAAAAGCCAACGCCCTCTTGATCAGCGCCATTGTAGTCGGGGTTAAACGGATAACCTGCGGCCTGCGCCGCAGCGACCCAGGCATCGGTGATCGGGCGCTGGATGCGCATGTTTGAAACGGACAGCGGGCCCTGATCGCCGTGAAATTCATCTGCGCCACGTTCGTTGTTTTCGGCGCGTTTGAACAGGGGAAGCACGTCATCCCAGCTCCACCCTTGATTGCCCATCTGACGCCAGCGGTCATAATCCTGCGGCTGGCCGCGAACATAAAGCAACCCGTTGAGAGAGGAAGAACCGCCAAGGACCTTGCCGCGCGGCCACTCAATTGAACGCCCATTCAGGCCGGGATCGGGTTCCGTTTTGTAGCACCAGTCCACGTTCGGATTGTGGATGGTCTTGAAATATCCGACCGGGATGTGGATCCATGGATTCCAGTCGCGTCCGCCCGCTTCCAGGAGAATCACCTTGTTCTTTGGGTCCGCACTTAGTTTATTGGCAACAACGCAACCTGCAGAACCTGCGCCAACAACGATAAAATCCGCTTCCATTGTGAAGATTCCCCCGATCCGGTTGAAGAAAACTGTATACAGGTGGGATAATTCATACTACCCTTTTTTGAAACAAAAAGTCTCAATAATGAATAAAGCAACTCAAACGGGAGGAACCACATGAGTATTCAAGACAAACTAAAGGGCATTTCGCGTCGCGACGTGTTCAAGCTGGCAGGTCAATACGGCCTGTCCTCAACGCTGTTGGCCGCGGGTACGTTCGGCGGTGCAATGAGCATTGGTAACTTGGCCAAAGCGGCTGAGTCCACTTACGAAAAGCGTTTTGCCAAAGAAGCAAAGCACACGCTGAAGTTTGGTGCGGCTGGCTTCAACGCCCGCAACCTGCTGATTGAGCGTGCTGGTGCACTGGAATTCGCACGTGACCTGGAAAGCCGCACAGACGGTGAAATTCGCGTTGAATTTATCGGTGACAACCAGATCTGTGGTCAGGTATCCTGCGTTGAGAAAGCCCAGCAAGGTATCGTCGATATCTATGCGGCCTCCACACAGAACTCTGCTGGTGGCGCGCCTTACCTGAACGTGCTGGACTATGCATATATGTTCCGTAACCGCGCGGATCAGTACCACTTCCTGTACTCGCCCAAATCGCAAGCGCTTCTGCGCGAGCCGTATGAGCGTCGTCATGGTCTGAAGTTCCTGTTCAGCCACGCAGAACTGCGTGGTATCCAGCTGGGTCTGGCATGGGAAGACAAGCCAACAGTGACATCTGTTGAACAGCTTTTCGGCACCAAGAACCGCGTAACAGGTACGCAGCTGGGTCGCATTGCGATGACAGCGATGAACCTGAACCCAGTGCCCGTGGCATGGGAAGAAACCCTTGATGGTCTGAAGCAGGGCCTGATTGATGGTGCGGAAACATGGGCCTCTGCCGTGGCATATGCCAACATGTCACCCGTTGTGTCCCAGTCCGTTCACCTGAACTTCTTCTGCGGTACAGAGCACACAGCCATGAACGCATCTGTGTTTGATAGCCTGAGCGGCGATCTGCAGGACGCGGTGATGGAAAGTTCCTACTGGGCGCAGACACACGTGCAAGCCGCAAACGAAGCCGCGCTGGTCAAGACGGTTGGTATGTCCGACCCACAACTGCCCGGCACGATCTTTGCACAGAACAACGTGCGCAACGCCTTCCTGTCCGGCGCCGAACTCAAAAAGGCCGAGGAAATGTGTTCGCCAGAGTTCCAGCCCGCATTGTGGGAAGAATGGCGCGAGCGCCTCAACGGCTGGCAGGGTGGCGCAGACACCTACCAGGAAATCTACGACGAAGTACGTACAATCGACGGCAACACATTGCCTGAGAACGTTGAGCCCCGCCGCTGGTGGAAAGCCTGATCTAGCGCTAAGCTATCTAAGCCGGCCTCTTATCGGGGCCGGCTTATTTGCCTGAAAGACCGCGAAAATGCGGCACGGGCGATAACCTGATTTCAAAGGGGAGGGGTGCCAGATGTCCATCTGGGCAGATGCCGCCACCATCGTCACAGCGACGCTGGGTGGTGAGATTAATTTCAAAGTGACGCAAGCCTATCGTTCACCTGCCGCCTGGCTGGTGTTTGTGCCACTTACCGTGGTTGGAGCCTTGTTGGTGAATTACATCTACAAGCTGTCTCCGTGGCTTGACCGCAACCTGGAAAAGTCGATTGCGGTCAGCACATATATCGTGATTGCGGTCATTATCTTTGTGGGCGTGATCCAGCGGTTTGTCTTTTCCAGTCAGGTGCCCTGGTCCACAACGATCCCGCCGCTCCTGTTCATGATCATGAGCTGGTACGGCTGCAGCTACAACGTCAAGCTGCGCACCCATCTCAGCTTTTCCGAATTCCGTGCCAAGATGAGCCATCAGCGCCAGTACATGATGCTGTGTATGGACAATGTGCTTTGGTTCATCTTCTGCCTGATCTGCGTGACCACCATGGCGCGCATCACGGTCAACACCTATGATAACTTTGCCATCGTGCTGGGCACCGATGGCATCATGCGCTGGTGGTTTATCATCACTATGCCGCTTTGCTTTATCATGATGGCGGGCCGCGTGCTGAGCAATGCGCTGATTGACCTGCGCAAATACCGCAACAACGAAACACTGATCGAACAGGCCATTATCGGGGGAGATACAGGATGACCGACGGAACATATGTCACACTGATCTCGCTGGGCGTTACTGTGCTCTTTATGCTGGGCACGCCTGTGCTCTTGGTGATCTTTTACTGGTCCGTGCTGTGCAGCCTGGTGATTGGCCTGCCGCTCGACAACACAGGCAACGAGTTGCTGAACGTGTTCAAAGATGGTTTTGCCTTGCTGGCCATGCCGCTGTTTATCCTCACCGGGGATTTGATCAACAAGTCAGGTATCGCAAAACGGTTGTCTGACTTTGCCTATGCCTGCCTTGGCTGGCTGCGGGGCGGTCTGGCGATGGCAGCTCTTGGTGCTTGTGGTCTCTTTGCCGCGATCTCGGGCTCCAACTCGGCGACGACGGCGACCATTGGGTCGATGTTGCATCCCGAGATGACCAAAGGTGGTTATGACGAACGCTTTGCGGCGGCCACGGCAGCAGCGGGCGGCACCGTCGGGATCATCATCCCACCGTCGATCATCTTTATCGTCTACGGTTTCTTGATGAACCTGCCGATTTCGGACCTGTTCATCGCCGGTATTATCCCGGGCTCCCTCATGGTGCTGGGCATGATGGCAATGTGTTTTGTTGTTTCGCTGATGAACAAATGGGGCGTTCTGATCCGCCTGTCACCGTTCCGTGTCTTTAAGACGGCTGTTGGTGCATGGTTGGGTTTCTTTGCCATCGGTCTGGTGCTTTGGGGCATCTACACGGGCAAGTTTTCTCCGACTGAAGCGGCGGGTGTTACCGTTGGCTTTGGTATTATCGTCGGCGTACTGAGCTATCCGCTAAACAAGATGATGCGGGTTGATCAGGAATTGCCGATTGATGAAAAACCGTTCTACACGATGTTCACGGTTGAAGGGTTCCGTCTGTGGGATGTGCCCGCAGTGGTCAGCCGTTCGGCACAGATTGCGGGTATTCTGACGCCTCTGATCGCCGTTTCAGTGGTGATGCAGCAGGTGCTGGGTGATCTGGGTGCGGATGAGGTGATTGGTGATCTGTTGACCAGCATGGGGGGCTATTTCCCTGTGCTGTTTATGTCGATGGCCATTGTGTTTGTCTCTGGCATGATCCTTGAATCCCTGCCGGTGACAATCATTCTGGCACCGATCTTGGCACCGATCGCGGCCTCTGTGGGGATTGACCCGATCCACTTCTCGGTGGTCTTCCTCGTGGGTGCTTCCATTGGGTTTATCACACCGCCTTACGGTCTGAACCTCTATGTGGCCTCGGGTGTGACGGGCGTGCCGTACTTCCGGTTGCTGCGTTATTCAACCATGTACCTTGTCAGTCTTGTGTCTGTCTGGTTCCTGGTGGCGCTTGTGCCATCGCTGAGCAAGACGCTCTTGCCGGGTGGCGGGCTTTACAATCTGCTGTCTGGCGGTGGTGGGGGCTAACGGCCCCCCCGCCTATCGCTGGCGCGACGTCGTAACGCGTAAACAAGCAGGGTTCCCATGGCAAACGCCAGTTCGTCAGAAAAGTCGATACCAACCAATCTAAGGTTGCTTCTGCTGCTTGAAGAGATCGCACGCGTGGGCGTCCCCCTGACGCCCACGGCCGCAAATGAAGTTCTGCGACTGCCCAAGCCCACAGTGCACCGCCTGTTTCATCGTCTTGAGGAAGAGGGATTTTTGCAGCGCGATATTGATGGGCGGTCCTATGCGGCGGGCCGGCGCCTGCGCAAAATGTCGGTCAACGTCTTGTCCTCAAGCCGGGTGCGCACCGTGCGCCTTGCCGTTTTGAATGCGCTGACCGAAGACGTGGGCGAGACCTGCAACATTGCCACCCCGGATCGCGATGGCATGGTCTATCTGGACCGTGTCGAAACAAAATGGCCGCTGCGTATTCAACTGCCGATTGGCACAACCGTCCCGTTTCACTGTACCGCCAGTGGCAAGATGTATCTGTCCACACTTGCCCCCCATTTGCTGGCCAAATACCTGTCCGCTGCCAATCTGGAAGCGCAGACCGATATGACCCTGACAGATCCTAAGGCCCTCCAACAAGAGATCGAAACCATCCGCGCGCAGGGATATTCAACCGATAAAGAAGAATTTATGGAAGGAATGGTCGCCATTGCGGTGCCGATCTTTGATGATCTGGGGCGTTTGATGTCTACCCTTTCTATCCATGTGCCAACGCTGCGGGTTTCGGTGCAGGATTTGGTGGGTCATCTTGACCGTCTGAAATCCGCGGCGGCGGACCTGTCAGAAACGATGATCCGCTGACGCGCGCAACCAGCCGTCCTCAAACATGACCTGACTGACACCGGCCAACCTGGTCAGGCGCTGCACTTCGGTTTCAAAGGCCCGTTGCCGCCCACTTCCCCAACGCACACCGCGTTCCGGCCAAAGGGCGCGGATGCGCAACTTGTCCTGATCCCGGAAGGCTTTCATATCAACCCGCCCGACAAGGCGATCCCCTTGCAGGATCGGAAAGACGTAGTAGCCGTATATGCGTTGTGGCTCCGGCACAAACATTTCGACCCGGTAATCAAACCCAAACAAGCGCAGCGCACGTTTGCGGTCCCGCAGGGCGGGGTCAAACGGGCTCAACACCCTCAGCCGTGTGCTGGGAGGCGTGCCAAATGCCGGGTCCTGATCCAGCCCGGGGCATGCAAAGCTGGGTTTTTGGGTGCCATCTGCGGCGGTGATCCAGATTTCTTCCAAATCCCCTTGCGCGATTTGTCGGGCGCACCACGCCTTGGCCTCGGCAGGCGTGATATGCGCCCAAAACGCGGCCAATTCCCCGTGAGTGGCAAAGCCCAATCGCTGCAAGGCCTGATCACAACACCAGTCGATGGTTGCCGCTTCGTCCGGGGCATTGCCCGGATCGACAAGCACCTGGTCCAACACCCGTTCCGTCAGGTCATAGCGTTTCTTGAACCCATCGCGCCCGATGACGCACAGCGCCCCACTGCGCCACAGGTACTCCAGCGCCGTCTTTGACGGGTGCCAATCCCACCACCCGCCTGAGCCGCGTTTTTCATCCTTGCCCACATCGGACGAACAGCACGGACCCTGTTCCCGGATCTGGTCCAACACCACCTGAAACTGCTTTTCAAACCCATCGCGCCGGTCCTTGCTCCACCGGCTGCGCAGGCGTTCTGCATCGCGGGTCCGGCGCAAATGCCACTGTGGATAGAACGCCAGCGGAATGACGGCAGCATCATGGGTCCAGTGTTCAAACAATACCTTGTCGCGCTCATAAAGCGTTTTGAGCGCCTTGGGGCGATATCGGGGCCGTCGCGACCACAGGATCAGATCATGGGCGCGCGCCACAGTATTGATACTGTCCAATTGCACAAACCCAAGGGCGTGGATCATCTGGGCCAGCGCCTCCCCATTGCCCACACCCTGCGGCGCATCGGACAGCAGATGCCGATCCATGAAAATCTGGCGCGCCTGGGTATTGGTCAGGGTAAGCGCGTTCATCCGCGACGATGACGCCGCAATGTGTCGCCAAAGGCCAGTTTGGGTGTCAGTGTCTGTTGGTGTGCAATGTCGTCACGTGGCACATCTGCCGTCTGGTTGAGGATGATCTGCGCGGCGGCCTGACCAATTTCGGCCCGGCAGGCATCCATGGTGGCAAGCTGGCGTGGCAACCCCTGCAGCAGCTCAACACCGTTGAACCCCGCAAGCCCGATCTGACCGGGGATATCAATGCCCTGATCAATCAGATAGAGCAGCCCACCCGCCCCGATCATATCGTTTGAGTAATAGAGGAAATCGAGATCGGGAGAGCGTTCGAGCATTTCCTGCGTCATTTCCCGCCCCTTGGCGAGGGCTGATCCGCCGGAGTAAAAATCACGGTCCTCAATCTCCACACCGGCTTTTGCCAATCCTTCGGTAAAGCCCTCAAAGCGTTTGCGCGCGCGGTGGTCCAGTGGCATTTTTGTGCCCATAAACCCGATGTGCTCGTAGCCTTCCTTCAGGATGGCTTTGGCCATTTCACGCCCCGCGCGGCGGTGCGAAATCCCCACCATGGCATCTACGGGCCGGCCATCCACGTCCATGATCTCCACCACTGGAATCCCTGAGTTTGCCAGCATGGCGCGCGTCGCATCAGAGTGCTCCAGCCCCGCGATGATCACGCCAGAGGGTCGCCAGGACAGCATTTCATACAGAACGCGCTCTTCTTTTTCAGGCAGATAATCCGTGACCCCGACAACAGGTTGCAGCGGCGTGTCTTCCAGCATCTGGTTGACGCCGTTCAACACTTCGGGAAAGACCATGTTAGACAGGGACGGTATGATAACCGCAACCAGATTGACCCGTTTGGAGGCCAATGACCCGGCGATCTGGTTGGGCACATATCCCAGTTCTTTGGCCGTATTGAGCACACGTTCACGCGTGGCCGCCGATACATCGCCGCGGTTGCGCAGCACCCGGCTGACCGTCATTTCCGACACACCGCAGGCATCGGATACATCACGAAGGGTGAGTGGGCGTTTGTCAGTTGAGGTCAATGAATGTGTCCTGAATCTTACCACCCCAGTTAGCGTGAACGCAGAGGATTTTTCAAGCGCGGCGATCTTGCATGTCCGGTTTAATGTGTCTCTGACACAGAAGCCCGTAGGCTGTGCGGCTGTGAACGCAACCTAAAGGGGATATTGCGTGTTAAGGGTTAGTCTGGTTTGGTGTGACTGGTCCACGCGTGTTTCATCGCATGTATAAGAGTCCGGCTATTTCCTGCGTGTTCTGATGGTCTCGCTCCGCGGCAATCGCCTGCCTCACAAACGCTTCCTGCGCAAGAGCCGGCTCCCCTGCTACAGATGCGTATTTTTCTATCAGGATTTCGAGATGTACCGGCGAAACCACCAATGACAACTTGTCTTTGCTGAGATAATAGAATGAACACGGCCCCGTGGCTCAACTGGATAGAGCAGCCCCCTCCTAAGTTAAATTGCATCTGGTTTTGTTCGGATCAGTTCGGACTATTTTTGAAAATCGCCCTGAAAAACAGTTTGTTTTCTATACTTTAGCGGCCTGATGTGGTTTCGACTGGATCACACAAGGCTGGGACTTTTGCTACCCCAGCGCTACCCGAAGGCCGATTTGATGAGAAAGAACCTAACAGACCTGTTCGTTCAGAACGTGAAGCAGCGCGGCCACAACCGTGCGGACTATTTGGATATGAGTGACCCCGGCCTCGTTTTGCGGGTTTCTCCGTCTGGCGTGAAGTCGTGGAGTTATCTTTACAAGGTGCCCGGTGAAGGTGGGCTGACACGAACAGGCAAGCCGCGCAAAGGGCGACAGCACCGGATGACGTTGGGCAACTATCCTATGGTGTCGCTGGGTGAAGCGCGGGAAAAGGTGCGCGATCTGAAGACCAGCGTTGGCCAAGGTGTCGATCCACGTGTTGAAGCCATGGTCATCGCCAAGTCCAAAGCTGACAACACGGTCGAGTTGGTTGGAAACCGGATGTATCAGCGGGTTCTGGATGAAGGCGTTCTGAAACGCCCCGACAAAATTGAAAGTGCGCTTCGCCTCTACATCTATCCCCATCTGGGTCAGAAGCCGATCAGCGAAGTCACACGTGGTGACGTGAAGGCTTTGATTGCCCGTTTTATGAAATTGCAAAAGCCTAGCGCAGCCGATGCGGCCAAAAAGTACATGAGCCGAATTTTCAACTTCGCCTTGGATGAAGAGATAATCGACCGCAATCCTATCGACGGGCTGAAGCGGGGGCACACTCAATCCAAGAAAGATCGTGTTTTGGAAGACGAAGAACTGGTCGCTGCGTGGCAAGCAGCGGACGATCTGGGTTATCCGTGGGGTGATGCGGTCAAACTGCTAATGTTGACGGGTTGCAGGAAGCGCGAAATCACGTGGGCAAAGTGGGCTGAAATCAAGCCAAACGAAAGAGCGTTGGTCATTCCTTCTGAACGATACAAGACCGACCAGACGCTGATGGTCCCTTTGTCGGACACTGCTTGGGCAATCTTGCAGGCTATCCCTCGTGACGGCGAATACATCTTCTCAGCCAATGGTGGGGAAAGCCCAATCAACAGCGACACTTATTTGAAGCGCCATCTGATCAAGCGCTTGCCAGAAGACATGCCACCATGGACACTTCATGATTTGCGCAGGACGTTGCGCACCAATTTGCCGAGATTGGGCGTTTCAGGTGAAATAGCCGAACGGGTTCTGGGGCATGGCCCAAAGGACAAGATCGAAGGAATCTATAACCTTTATAGCTATGCGAATGAAAAGCGGGATGCCCTGCAGCAGTATGACGATTTTCTGAGAGGTTTGAGTAATGACCAGTGATCCTAGTGAAATCGCCAAAATTGCAGGCGGACTTGTAGACAGCGAGACCGTCTCAGTTCTGTTGGAATTCGCTCCACGATTACACGGCGAAATCGGACCATCTGAGTGGGATGCGTTGGACCGTCATCGGGACCGTCGATATGATCCTCCTTTGGGTAGTTCTCGATCGTCTACTAAGCCGCACCGAATGTTCCTGAAATGTTGGTTCAGGTTTGTGGGCGACTTCTGCGGTGACGAAGTCAGGTGGCGCAGCAAACAAGAAGGTTTTAGCGAAAAACGGGGCGGGGTGAAGTTGTTTGGCGAAGAAGCAAAGTTCAATGCATTCAATAACTGCGGAAAGCTAGCTTTTCTAACTGCCAAAACGCTCCATCCCAAGTTGAATTTTGAAGATGTTCGCGAAGTTATGAAAAACCGCAAACTACAAGGAGCAACTCTCTATGACTATTCCATCGATCCCAACGAAAAACCCAGGTTAGTGAAAGAAGCCGATAACTGGGAAGATTGGGAAAGTGATCGCTTACTGAAGGCGACTATCGGTCATATGCGCAAACTGATGCGTGAGCGGTTAGAGCAGGGCGAAGAACATCAAGACGCACTCAAAGACATCGCGAGGAAAGTCGCTCAGTTGTTGAAGTAAGAGTTTAATACCAAGATGTTTTGAGCGGCTCTGATTGGCTAAATTCGGTTTAGAAAAGCCAATAATCGGAGGCCGTTATGACGGATAAGTTGTTGAATTATAGTGATCTGTGGGATCAGTTTCGGATTTCACGGTCTTACGTAAAGAGCCTAGTGAAAGCTGGCACGTTTCCCGCACCAAGGCGCGTTGGAAAAAAGAACCTATGGTTCGAAACGGAAGTGCTTGAATGGGCAAAGGGCATCGTGCCTAACGCTGTCCAACCAACGCCCACCAGCATCAGACCTCGTTCTTTCTGCGAAACTGATTTTTAGCCTCGGACCGACACGCAATGGCCCAAGGTATATGAAGTGGTTTCAAGCGCCCGGTCCTTCCTGATGGAAGGATTGCACGATGACAGAAAAGAATAAGATCACCACGGCGCAGGGCTTTTTACATGCCATGCACCCTACAGCACCGCGGGTGATTACGATCATTCATCCCCAAAAGGCGGGCACACAAACGTTCACCTTTAGCCATAAGGCTAGACCGGGTAGTGGTCGGCACGTAACCAGATATAAATCACTGTTTTGTATCAATTATTCAGTGACCCCTTGGGCAAATCTTGGGGGTCATTGGAACCCCCAGTGAGGGTTACTTGGTGATTGGGTGGCTATGGCTTTGGATTTGGACGCCGTGAAGAATGTCAGCCATGATGACCTATCCGTTCGTATAAAAAGAGGTAACCCCCGCAAAGCACCTACAAGGGGTCTGCTGTATTTGGCGTAATCCCTTTATTCATGGGATTTATTTCGAGAAATGATCCGCATTAACTTGCTGGGGTAGCATTGGGGTAGCAAATTCACAGCACGTGCTGATTTGAGGCGGGCCAATTGGGCTTAATACCAAGATCGCGGCATTGAGTTGTCATTGGTATTTTCTTGCTATGGAACGCGAGAGTCAAAATCCACTAGCTACCAAGACCCAAGGTCGCTGGACTGTTAACCCAGAAGCGCATGACGTTGTGCGCCGTCTGAGGGCCGCTGGTGCTGCACAAGGTACTGTTGCCGCTGCAATCGGTGTTCCAGCAACCACATTCCGCGACATCTTGGACCGTGATGATGCGCTGGCTGAAGCCTTTGAAGAAGGTGGGGCCGCACTCGAAACAGAATTGGTGTCATTGCTGCTCGAACAGGCTCGGAAAGGCTACGGCCCCGCCGCAATGTTCATGCTCAAGTCTATGCGCAAGTTTCGTGAAAACGATCCCGTACAAACTGCGACCAAAGCGCCAATCAATATCGTCATTCCGCCCGCTATGGACGCTGATCAGTTGGCCAAACTCACTCAGTCTATGCGGGATGTGACACCCGCTGACACGGGCGCTGAAGGCGAGCCTGAGCCTAGAAAACGCAGAGGGAGGATCACACGATGATGGACCTGACTGAAGCTAAGATGCGGATCGAAGACGTGCTGTTTGATGCGGTTCGGACGGACGAAGAAATCGAAGTGGCGTCCTGCCTTGTTGGGCTGATGCGGTGCGGTGGTGTTGAAGATTTTTGCGCCATCATGAACGAACGAAAGGAAGCCACGAAATGAACCAACCTTCTATTCCCCGCAAACATCGCCCTAAAGGTGACGACTTCCTGTTCCGGCCTTATGATCTTGGGCTTCTTTTGGAAATCATCAACGAAAACGGTGAAGCCGATCCAGTCCTGATCCCCGGCACATTCTTGGACGTGCCATTTCACAACGGTTCCCCGGTTCTTGATCCTGAACGGACAATCGAACCGAACCCTGATCCAGCGTTCTACACTGCGCATGGATGCAATCCCCCGGTGGATTTGAAGGACTCACCCTACGCTGAACAGTTTGGGAGTGACATCACATGAGCATCCCAATTCAAACCGATGAAAACGGCCACAACTATTTGTTCACCCCCGGTGACATGGGCGTTTGGGTCGAACGCAACATTGGAACCTATCGCAATGCCGTCACTGGCGACCCCCTGACAGGCGAATTCAACGATGGTTCTGGCAAGTTTACTGGCGGAACGGACGCAGGCGGTGCGCCTTCCCTCGCCAAGGGTGTCACATCCCTTGATCCATCGGACATCCCGCTTGGTGTCCCTTGGCCGCGCTCACTTGGGCCTGACCCCCGCTAACTTGAAAGACTGATCCCATGTTGAACACATCGTCCCTTAGCCCGATCCAGCCAACCCAAAAGGGTGCGCTGATCTTGTCTTTCCGAAGCAGCAACTTGCTGTCAGTCGGTGGCCGGGGCAGTTCCAAGTCTTTCACGATGATGTTGGACTGTCTGGATCATTGCCAGACGTTTGGGTCTGAAGCACGTCCATTGGTCCTGCGTGAAGGTTGGGCTGGTTTGCTGGAACTTCAGGCCGAACTGTATGCGCTGCTGGCTACTGCTTTTGGGAACGGGGTGGTGCGGAACAAGTCTGATGGGACGATCACCTGCCCGAATGGCGCAATTGTCCAGTTCTCAAACATTGGCGATGAAGTTTCATACAACAAGCTGCAAGGACGATCATTCAGCGCTTTATATGGCGATGAAGTCGGCAACTACAGCAAGTCTGCTTGGGCATTCATGATGCGTGCCAGATCAAACTTGCGCGTTGCGCCGGGTCGCCGTGCGCATATGCATTTGACCGCCAACCCCGGTGGCGCATCACACAGCCGGATCGTGAAGAACTTTCTGTCCAAAGCACCTTTCTGGACGCC
Organism: uncultured Sulfitobacter sp.; assembly: GCA_937928635.1. Lineage (GTDB taxonomy): Bacteria > Pseudomonadota > Alphaproteobacteria > Rhodobacterales > Rhodobacteraceae > Sulfitobacter. Next base: position 59,236 of record CALFWM010000032.1, read on the forward strand.
CTTTGAAGATGAATTTGGCCAGACTTGGGTGAACTGCCACAGCACCTATCAGGACAACCCCCACATTGACCAAGCGGCTTATCGGTCCCAATTGCTTGCCAGTTGTGGTGGTGACAAAGCGTTGGCTGAAGCATGGCTTGAAGGTCGTTTTGCGGCTCTTGGCGGCGGGATGTTCGCTGATGTCTGGGACGAAGCGCTTCACATTCTTCCTGACGCCCCAATCTTCGCTGCTGCACGCTACAAATACCGTATCGGATGCGACTGGGGTTCAGCAGCGCCATGTGTTGGCGTCCTCTTGGGCGAAACCCGCCAAGCCGTTCAGTACCCTTCTGGCCTAGTTCTGCCAGCTGGCACGATCATTGCCATTGATGAAACTGACAGCGTTGTTGACCGGGATAACCTTGCAGTTGGCAACGGTATAAGCCCTGCTGCTTGGGCTGAACAATTGAAATACATGGCCCGTGTCGAAAACGATCTGAAGGCCGTACCACCCGTTATTCACGATGACGCCCGTGGCCTTGCAAGTGAGACCGTGATCCAGCTGCTGCAGGAAGCAGGCATTCCAGCGCACAAACCACGCAAGAAGGACCGTGCTGGCACATGGGCTTTGCTGCGCCAGTTGCTGAACAATTCGAAGACTGGTGATGGTCCGGGCATCTATTTCACGCCCAAGTGTCAGTATCTGATTGAGACGATCCCGGAAGCACCGCGATCCACTCTGAACCCAAACGACATTGACCCGAAATATGACTGTGACCACGGGCTGGACGCTCTTGGTTACGGAATTCGCGAACTGAAAACCCAACGCGCCCGCCACGGACGTACAACTGGCGACTTTTGAACCGCCATACCCCGAAGCCGAAAGGAACTATCCCATGACTGACCAATCCAACAATTTTTCGATGCCTGAACCCGTCAAGCTGTCACCTGTGTGTGAAGCCCGACATCTTGTTCCCTTTGCTGAAGACATGGGCGCTGCAGGCGATGTAGGCAACGCCATTCAAGACATCAGCATCCGTGCCTTGGACCGTGCTTGGAGCACAGCTGAAAAAGTGACGGCAGCTGAAAATGCAGTGAATGTCGCACAGTTGGCGCTTCAGAAATCTGGCAACGGTGCTGCTGGGCTTGTTCAGAAGGACGGCAAGATCAATGCCATTCCGACTGCTTATGCTGAACTTGCATCCTCTGCCAAACCTGTTTTGGACAAAGCACTGGAAACGCTGGATGCGGACATCCGCAAAGTCGCTTCATATCAAGAAAGTCTTGTGAAGCGGATGGATGAAAAGTTGATCTGTGCCAACACCAAGAGTGACCCACAGCTACGGTCGGACATCCGAAACCATCTGAAGTCATTGGGCAAAAACAAGGCCAAGTATGCAGCTGTGAAAGCGGCGATGGACGGCGATCTGCCAACCATCCACGTGATCCTGACAGGTCCAAGCGAATTGATGGGCCTTGATGCGACGGATGTTAAGACGGTTCGCGACACAGCCCGCAAGACGCTTTCACCCGGTATCTACAAGGCGCGTGAAACTTCGGATGAAATCTTGAAGCGGATGACCACTGCATCCCGTGGATTGGGCCAAAAGCGTGACAGCATCGCAAGCTATACGTTGGCCGATCAGCAAGCCGCCAACGACGCCCTTAGCAAATTGCGGGGCCTCGCACGTTCATAACAGCATAGTTGTGGGATGGGAGCACGATTTTCTTGCATCCAGCAACTTAAACCACGGGAACCCATGCCCTGTGGTTTTAGGTTCGGGTCGAAAGTGTTGGTTTAGGCTTCCCAGCTTTCGATCCGATCCACCTACCGTATTGTTGCATTATGGACTCGAATTCTTCCCCTCAATAACCAATTGTGTTCAATTTAATTGCGCGTTAATCGGTCGGAAGTATGGTTGTGCCCATCGCTTTACTACACTTCACCGTCGCCGGGGCTGCAACCCCTTAACGCGACGGATAAGAACGGCAGTGGGTAACTACAGTTTCCCACTTGCCAAACCTAAAACGCAGATAAGCGCGAACGCTTACTGGCATAGGCCAAGAACATTGTGCCATATTTTGCACCTCTTTAGCTAACGTCGAAAAGCAGTTCGACACTCGCGGATCACCTTGTGCGGTCCACATATAGGAGGCACTTGGTTCTAAGAGGATGTGCGATGGGCACGGAGCGTTAATACAAGTTAGGATTGTGGTCGGCAAGTATTTGCTGGGTCAATTTCCAACAATGGGCTTTCGAGCCTGTCTTGCGCCAGAAGACGAAATCAAGACCCAAGTTGCGAATGCTTTCTTGTCAACATTTCCAGCAGATCGTAAACTCGTGATGCTTAGTTGGGCCAACTCGAACCATGTCTCTGCATCTTTTTTTTCAAATTTCATGCTTGGGTCGTAGTCTGCTTTGTGCCGGAGTTCTTGAAGTTGCTGAAAGTTGTCAGCAAAATCGTGGATACAATCTGGAAAATTCACCTTATTTGCCTGAGCACATGCCTTCTGGCAGACGCCATGACTAAGCCCACGATAGACCTCTACCCAAGCCTTATTTGGGCGCTTGCTCGGGGTTTTGCCAACTAATGAATTTGCACATGTCCGGGCTAACGCATGAAAAACTGCGTAATATGAAGAACTGATCGAGCGCCGAATCTCAGATTGAGTTGGTCGTTTTGTCGTGGAAAGACGTTTCGCAACAGCAAGGTGCCCGTCGGCCAGTTTTGCGTCAGGCATGTACACCGGAACTAAATTGCGGAGTGATCACAGGGAAAAAGCCCGACCAATCAGATCCCAGCGTCTTGCGCACTTTTCCGGTCAACCCGAAATAGCTCTTGGCTAGAACCTCAGGTGTTTCAGCCGTTGTGATCATTAAATCAATACGGATTTTGTGCTCGTCCCTATCGACTTCGATAGATGTAATTTGGATGTCAGACACGGACTTTAAGTCAAACTTTGCACGAATAACTTCTAAAATTTCATCAGCCATAACTTTGTCCAACGTTGTTGGTGCAGTCATCACTTTATCTCCCATAGGTCACGCCATGTTCGTCCGGCGTTACACGGAACCTTATACATGGCTTTTGATGGTGTACACAAAATATGTAGGCTCAATGTGTCGCATTCAAGGCGAACGGAACGTAACGCCGTTTGAAACCTGATCACAAAATGGTTGAGTAAGTATGAAACCGGCAGTTCGTTGGCCTGTTGACCGTCAGTGACATAAAAGGCACAACGATGCCAGCGGACGCCAAGTGAATTCTGCTACCCCACACGCTACCCCGAGCAATATTGCTCAGTAATGCATATGAGATTTAACTATATAAATCAAATAGATGGCCCTGTGGCTCAACTGGATAGAGCAGCCCCCTCCTAATAGCAGACTGGGAAAATCACTCTTCCTCATACTTCCTCATTATCTATTAATTTCAATGTGATACGGAAGATCACCTTCACATGCTTCCTCATGCATGGTAGGGGTATATCTGCGTTCTGAGAGACAAAACGGAGACAAAAATGCGCCTGACCGAGACCAGCATACGTGGGCTTTCGTTTGAGAGTATCGGGAGCAAAAAGCACTGGGATGATACCGTTCGAGGATTTGGCGTGCGGTGTTCGGCTAAATCCAAGTCGTTTTTCGTGATGTATGGGAAAGACCGGCGGCTGAAGACCATCGGCAAATATCCTCAAATTTCGCTCAGAGAGGCCCGTTCTGAGGCACGCCGCCTTAGCTGCTAAACCCACCAAAAACCCCTCACAATCGACCACAGAGGCTGTGGCGGCGTATTTGAGGGAGGCTGTGGCGTGGTTGCAGCCGAATACTGTGCGGGAGTATCGAAGGCACCTCGACAAAGCGCCGGACAAGCCGCTCGATGAGATGGCACGGGTGGACATTGACCTCAATGATCCACAAGCCATCAAGACGTGGAAGGTATTCTTCAACTGGTGCATTCGCAACGAGATCACCGAACGCAATCCTTTCCAGATTTTTAAAGGTCGTGCATAACGAGAGAACGCGCGTGCTGACGAATGACGAGCTAAGGCAAGTCTGGGCCTATGACTACCCACCATTCAGCGACTACCTGAAACTGCAAATCCTCACCGGCCAGCGTATCGGGCAGTGGAAAAATTACACCATGGACGATGAGACTATAACCTTTCATGCCGTGGCGATGAAAGGCAGGCGGGAGCATGTGTTGCCGCTTACCGACGCGGTGGCGAAGCTGTTGCCGCTTGAGCCATTCAATGGGTGGTCGAATGCCAAGGTGCGGCTGGATAAGCATGTGAAGCTCGATACGCCGTGGGTGATACATGACCTTCGGCGGACGTTTTCGACCAACTGTGCGATGTTGGGTATTCCGCTCCATGTGACGGAGCGAATTTTGGATCACCGCACAGGTACGATTTCGGGTGTGGCTGCGATCTATAACCGGCACACGTACATGCCGGAAATGCGCGAGGCGCTTGACCAATACGCCGGACACGTTGAGACTGTATTGGCCTACGATCAGGATTCATAACCAAAACATGACCACCGCTGCCAAGGCACATGCTGACAAGAAGACTTTTGGGCATCTGTCATAGCGGGTTGCGATCCTCCGCCAGTCCTTGAGGCGGGCAAAGCTGTTTTCGATTTTGTGG
>CALFWM010000033.1 GCA_937928635.1 uncultured Sulfitobacter sp.
GCCCTGTCCGGTGCGAAGTCTGTTGACGAAGCCCTGGCCGCCTCACAGGCCGCTGCGGCTGCGATCATGGAAGAAGCGGGCTACTAAGCCTGCCGCCCAAACCAACGCAAAGGCCCGGGGAAAAACCCCCGGGCCTTACACAAAACGACCCGGTCGGCCCAAAGGTGACAAGCAACACATCTGATTGCCACAAGACCGTACTCCGCACATTTGTCATTCATTTAGAAACATTGCGAAAATTGCGTTTCGCAGGGGGTCTCTAGTCATGTCTAACCGAACGCTACCACGCTTGCTTCAGTCCCCCGCAGTCCTGCTGCTTCTGGTCTGGATGCTGGTGCCACTTTCAATGACGCTTTACTTTTCGTTCATCCGGTACGTGCTGAACAGCCTGCGTAAGCCGGAATGGACCACGCCCGCGCTGAGCAACTGGCGCGGTTTCGGGAATTACGAGTTTGTTCTGAAATCAAAGGACTTCTTGTTCGCGATCCAGAACAGCCTTTTCATTGTCGGTAGTATCCTGTTTCTGACGGTGATCCTTGGCGTGTTGATTGCCGTGTTGATCAACAAGTCGTTTCCGGGTCAGGGCATTGTGCGGGTTCTGTTGATTTCGCCCTTCTTTGTCATGCCTGCGGTAAACGCGGTGTTATGGATCAACATGATCCTTGATCCGGTGTTGGGCCTGCAGGGCATTGCCGTAAACGGCATCAACGAGATGATCGCGGGGCTTCGAAATGCGCCGCTGATTGGTGGGTTCTTCTCACTCTGGCCGGAGTTCAATCCGATCTCCTTCAGGGCGACCCAAACCTCTGCTTACGCTGTGATCATGATGGTGACCTGGCAGTGGACCCCCTTTGCGATCCTGATTTTCATGACGTCACTTCAATCAGAGGATCAACAGCAAAAAGAGGCGGCCATTCTGGACGGGGCAAGCACCTGGTCGCAGTTCCGTTTCCTGACGCTGCCGCATCTGGGGCGACCCATTGCGATTGTGGTGATGATCCAGGCGATCTTTCACCTGTCACTCTACGCCGAAATCGAAATTGTAAGCCGCGGCAACGGGAACAAAAACCTGCCGTATCTGATCGGTGAATTTGCCAACAACAACATCGGTGCTGCCAGCGCCACAGGCATCTTTGCAGTCATCCTCGCCAACATCGTCGCAATCTTTTTGCTGCGCATGGTTGGCAAGACACTGATGGAATAGGGGAAAACCAATGGCTATTGTCGCACAATCCTCCAAATACGGACAAGCCGGACGGACCGTTCTGGCCTGGGCAGTTGGGCTCTTGTTCTTCTTCCCGATCTTCTGGCTGGTCCTGACAAGTTTCAAAACGGACGCGGACGCGGTGAAACCAGAACATCTGATCTGGTTCACGCCAACGCTTGAGAACTACACCAACATGACCCAAAACTACGACTACTGGCGCTTTGCGACCAACTCGGTCATCACCTCGGTTTTTGCAACGATCTTTGCGCTTGTGGTGGGGGTGCCCTGCGCCTACGCCATGGCCTTCAACCCGACACGCGCCACCAAGGACGTGTTGATGTGGATGCTCTCCACCAAGATGTTGCCAGCCGCTGCCGTGCTCTATCCGATGACCTTTCTCACCAAGAGCCTTGGTCTGTTTGATACGCATTTTCTGGTGATCCTCGTCTTGTGCCTGATCAACCTGCCCATCGTGATCTGGATGCTGTTCACCTACTTCAAAGAAATTCCGAAAGAGATTATCGAAGCCGGGCAGATGGACGGCGTCAACACATGGGGCGAGATCCGTGAAATCCTGATCCCGCTGGCCTGGGGCGGAATCGCCTCTACAGCGCTGTTGTGTTTCATCTTCTGCTGGAACGAAGCCTATTGGACCGTCCGGTTGACCACCACCGAGGCTGCCACCCTTTCAAAACTAATCGAAGGCAACCGCGCCCCGGAAGGTCTGTTCTTTGGACGCCTCTCTGCTGTGTCTGCTGCCGCTGTCGGCCCCATCGTTGTATTGGGCTGGTTCTGTCAAAAACAACTGGTCCAGGGTCTCTCCTTCGGTGCCGTCAAGTAATTCGGGAATAGGATAACATCATGGGACGTATCGTACTTGAAAAAGTGACCAAGAGCTTTGGGGACACTCAGGTGATCCCACCTTTGGATCTGACCATTGAGGACGGCGAATTTGCCGTATTTGTAGGGCCATCCGGCTGCGGTAAATCGACGTTGCTGCGCCTGATTGCAGGGCTCGAAGACTGCACCTCGGGCAAGGTTCTGATCGACGACAAGGACATGACAGAGGTGTCCCCCTCCAAACGGGGCCTTGCCATGGTTTTTCAAAGCTACGCGCTTTACCCGCATATGACCGTTCGCAAAAACATCGCCTTTCCGATGCGCATGGCGGGCATGAGCGACGAAGAGCAGAACAAGCGCATTGAGGCGGCTGCGGCCTCCCTCAACCTTACCGACTATCTGGACCGTAAACCCGGTCAGCTGTCGGGCGGGCAACGCCAGCGCGTGGCCATTGGCCGTGCGATTGTACGCGATCCGTCAGCGTTCCTGTTTGATGAACCCTTGTCAAACCTCGATGCGGCCCTGCGTGTTGGCATGCGTCTTGAGATCACCGAGATGCACGAGCGCATGCAGACCACCATGATCTATGTGACCCACGATCAGGTCGAAGCGATGACCATGGCCAACAAGATTGTGGTGTTGCAGGCCGGGGTGATTGAACAGGTGGGCAGCCCGCTGGAACTGTATCACAAGCCGCGTAACAAATTTGTGGCCGGGTTCATTGGCAGCCCCAAGATGAACCTGATCGAGGGTGCAGAAGCCACGAAAGATAACGCCCAGACCATCGGCATTCGCCCCGAACACATCACCGTCTCTGAAAACGATGGCACATGGCAGGGCACCGTTGGTGTGGCAGAGCATCTGGGCTCCGATACGTTTATCCACGTGCATGGCATTGACGGGTGTGACCCGCTGACAGTGCGGGCAGGGGGCAACGTTACTTTCAAGCATGGTGACAAGATTTTCCTGACCCCGGACACCACTCAGATTCACAAGTTTGATAACAATGGCCTGAGAATCGATTAAAAATGCGTGCCGCCCGGGGCAAACGGGCGGCAAGCGCTCAAAATCCGTGTTGGCGTCTTTTGCAAACACGCATTAAGCCGCACAGGCCATAGCTTTGGTCACCAACACAATCAGTGACGTCGCTGGGCACACCTAGAACTTGGATGGTAGACAATGAAAGAACTGATCTCCCTTTCGGATGCGACGCTGAACCAGCTGTCGGTCGAACACCCGCGTTACGACCGTGCGGCCCTCACGCCCGGCATTGTGCACATCGGCGTTGGCAACTTTCACCGCGCGCATCAGGCCTGGTACCTGCACCGCCTGATGCAGGCGGGTCAGGCTATGGATTGGGCGATCATCGGTGCGGGTGTGCGCCCCTATGACGCGGCCATGCGCGAAAAACTGTTGGCACAGGATTGCCTGACCACTCTGGTTGAGCTTGATCCTGAGAATGTCTCTGCCGAAGTCATCGGCTCCATGATCGACTATCTGCCCATCGAAGAGGGCAACGCACCGCTCATTAATCAGATGACAGATCCGGCCATTCGCATCGTCGCTATGACCGTGACCGAAAGCGGTTATTACATCGACCCGGTCACAAAAGGGTTCGACGCACAGCATCCAGATTTGCAACATGATGCGGCCCACCCGGGCAGCCCGCGCACCGCCTTTGGCGCGATTGTGGCCGCCCTAAGGGCGCGCCGCGCGGCCGGACATGCCCCCTTTACCAGCCTGAGCTGTGACAACGTGCAGGGCAATGGTGATGTCTTGCGCCAAACAATTGTGTCCCTCGCCCGCCTGTCTGATCCCGACCTTGCCGATTGGATCAACACCCATGCGACCTTCCCTAATTCCATGGTCGATTGCATCGCGCCCGCAACCGGCCCCAAAGAGCTCGCGCTTGCGGCTGATTTTGGCATAAACGACGCCGCCGTTGTCACCCATGAGGCGTTCCGCCAATGGGTCATCGAAGATACGTTCTGTGCAGGCCGTCCTGATTGGGATCAGGTTGGTGCAACATTCTCCGACGACGTGCACGCGTTTGAGATGATGAAAATTCGCATCCTCAACGCGGGCCATCAGGTGATTGCCAATGTGGGTGAAATTCTGGGCCTTGAAACCATCGCGCAATGCATGGCCCATCCTGACATCATGGCCTTTTTCGGCAAAGTCGAACGCACTGAGATCGCGCCAACCGTCGCCCCCGTCCCCGGCAAAACACCGGCGGATTATGTGGATCTGATTGAGCAGCGTTTCGCAAACCCGCGGATTGTCGATACCACGCGGCGCGTTTCCTTTGATGGCTCGGCCCGGCATCCGGGTTTTGTCTTGCCTATCCTGCGCGACCAACTGGCCGCAAACCGCTCTGTTGAGGGCCTTGCCCTGGTTGAGGCGCTTTGGGCACGCATGTGTGCAGGCACGCGCGAAGACGGATCAGAAATCGAAGCGAATGATCCGATTTGGGGCGATTTGCAAATCGCAGCGAAGGCCGCGCGGGAACGCCCCGCCGCATGGCTGGAACAGCGCAAAATCTACGGGGAGCTTGCACAGTCCAAACCCTTCTGTGATGCCTTTTGCAGGTGGCTGCCCCTCCTCTGGCAGGAAGGCTGTGAAGCAGCCTTGGCCAGATACATCGAAACGGCGCAAGTCGAAAAAATCGCCTGAGGGGGCCTGTCGGCTACACGCCAGACGCCAAACCTCTTCCCCTGAACTGTGCCACGCCATGAGACTCGACTTCCCATCCCTGCCGGGTATGGTGTCAACTGGTTAAAAACTGAGACTAGAGCAGAAATGCATAAACCTGGGTCACCTAACCCTGCCTGAAATCAAAGATTTCAACTGGTTAGGAGATGGAGTGTGTTTTATGTTATTTGCATTTCGCAATAAGTCTCTCAATCAAAGCAGTGCAAGGGTGCGAGACAGTGACAATTCGAGACATCGTTCAAAACCGGCTCGCGGAGGCCGTTGCACAACATTCACCAATGCCGTTTCCGGACGTCATTGATGACGACAATGAACTGGACATCTATGGCCTTGATTCACTTGCCTTTATGGGGATGCTGACGGCCATCGAAAAAGACGTCGGCTATATCCCGCGCCCGATCCTTGAGGGTGACGTTTATCCCGAGACATTCGGAGAACTCGTCTGCGCCTACGACACCCCGACCGCGTAATGAAGGCCGCCGACCTTCCGCAGTACTACAACATGTGCGACATTCTTGAGCGCAATCTTGCGACGCGCGCGGACAAGATTGCAGTGCTGAGCACAGAAGGAGAAATGACCTTTGGCGCGGTCTCTGATCAGGTCAACCAGATCGGCAATGCGCTGCTGCGCTCGGGCGTGCGTTTTGGGGAATGCGTGGCCATCCTATGCCCGGATCAACCCGAATGGGTGACCTCCTTTTTCGCGATCACCAAAATCGGCGGCGTCGCCCTGGGCATGAACACGCTGTTGGGGGCCGCAGAATACGATCACATTCTGGCGGATTCCCGTGCGCGCGTTCTGATTGTGCATGACAGCATGCTGGGCCTGATTGAGCCGGTTCTGGGCAACCACGACACCCTTGACCATGTCATCCTGATCGGAGAGGCCACGGGCTCGCCCTACCCTGATTTCCACAGTTGGATTGCGGAGGAGGCCACCACGTTGAAAGCGGCCCGCACCCACCGTGATGATTTTTGTTCGCTGCATTATTCCAGCGGTACCACCGGCATGCCAAAGGGTGTTTTGCATGCGCACAAGGACTATCCGCTGATTGCTCAACTGTCCGGTGTGGACGTCTTTGGTATGACGGCTGAGGACCGTACGTTTTCAGTGGCCAAGCTGTTCTTCGTCTACGGCATCGGCGGCAATCTGATCTTTCCGTGGTATGTAGGGGCAAGCTGCGTTTTGTTCTCCGGTGCCCCGCGACAGGCGGCAGCTGTGCTCAAGACCATTGAGACCTTCAAACCCACCATTTTTGTTGGCGTTCCAACGGTCTATGGCGCAATCCATGCGCTGCCCAGGTTCAGCGAGCGGTTTGATATCCACAGCTTGCGCATGTGTATTTCCGCCGGAGAGGCCCTGCCCGCAACCGTCTGGCAAGGCTGGAAAGACGCAACAGGGTTGGAAATTCTCGACACCATCGGCTGCACCGAAACCTACCACACCTTCATGGCCAACCGGCCCGGTGCCATCCGTCCCGGCAGTTCTGGCAAACCCATTGGCGGCTATGATGTGCGGCTGGTGGATGAGGACGGTGTCGATGTGCCCACGGGCACGGTTGGCAATCTGATGGTGCGCGGTGAATCAACCGCGCTCTTTTACCTGCACCAAGCCGAGAAATCCCGCCACACCTTTCGCGGGGAGTGGCTGTTTACCGGTGATCAATATCTGCGCGACGCGGATGGCTATTATTGGCATCAGGGGCGCGGGGATGACATGCTCAAGGTTGGTGGCCTGTGGGTGTCCCCGACGGAAATTGAAGGCGTGCTGAACAGCCATGATGCCGTCACCGAATGCGCAATTATCGGGCATCATGACGCGGCGGGTTTGCTTAAACCCAAGGCGTTTGTGTGTCTGGGAGAGGGGCACGAGGGGACGAAAGAATTGCTTGGCACCCTGCTCAAGCTCTGTGCGTCACATCTTGACGCGCACAAACGGCCCCGCTGGGTTGAATTTGTCGATGCCCTGCCCCGCACCGCGACAGGCAAACTGCAACGTTTCAAGCTGCGGGCGTAGATAGGCATGCCGGATCACATACGCACGGGTTCTGATCACCCCCTTACGCTGGACGAGGCAAATGCCGAAATCGCACGCTTGCAGGCACAGCTTGCGGCGCGTGATGGTGGCAAGGCCACGCGTGACCCGATTGCTGTGGTTGGCATGGGCTGTCGTTATCCCGGCGGTGTGCGCACGCCAGATGCGTTTTGGGATCTGTTAAGCTCTGGCCGTGACATCCTGCGCGAAATCCCCGGTGAGCGGTGGGATGTGGATGCCCATTACGACCCCGAGGTCACAGTGCCCGGCAAGATTTATGTCCGCCACGGTTACTACCTTGGTGACATTGACCAGTTTGATCCACAGTTTTTCGGGCTCTCCCCGCGCGAGGCCGAAAGCCTTGATCCGCAACAACGCATGGTCATGGAAGTCAGCTGGGAAACGCTGGAACATGCAGGCATTGCGCCCAGCACCCTTAGGGGCGGCAAAACCGGTGTTTTTGTCGGCCAGTACTGGGATGATTATTCAGCGCAACGCATCTATGCCACCAACAACCGCGACATTGACCGCTATGCGCAATTAAGCACGCTGCGAGGGCTGACGGCGGGGCGCATCTGCCACATTCTGGATTCCCACGGGCCCGCCATTCAGCTCGATACGGCCTGTTCCTCCTCGTCCCTCGCCGTACATCTGGCCTGCCAATCCCTGCGCTCTGGTGAAAGTGATCTGGCACTGGCGGGCGGTGTCAGTCTGGTGCTGGCGCCAGAGCACCTGATTGGCATTTGCCAAATGACAGCCCTTTCCCCCGACGGGCGCTGCAAGACATTTGACGCGAGCGCAGATGGGTTTGGGCAGGGCGAAGGCTGCGGCATCATTGCCCTGAAACGGCTGAGTGATGCGCAGGCGGATGGTGACAATGTTTTGGCCGTTATTCAGGGCACAGCCGTCAACCACGACGGTCAGGCGCGCACGGTCACCACGCCCAGCGGCCCCGCCCAGCGCGCGATGCTGCAAGAGGCGCTGGAGGATGCTGGCCTGTCCCCCGATCAGATAGACTACGTTGAAACCCACGGCACCGGCACGCCCCTTGGCGACCCGATTGAGGTCAGCGCCATTGCCCGCGTGCTGTGTGAGGGCCGCACAAAGCCGCTGTACCTTGGCTCGGTTAAAACCAATGTCGGGCATCTGGATTCGGCGGCTGGCATTGTGGGGGTGATGAAAGTTGTGCTGGCGCTGCAACACGAAACCATCCCGCCACATCTGAACTATTCAGAGCCAAACCGGCACATCCCCTGGGGCGATTGGCCACTGAAAGTACCGAGGCAAAACACCCCCTGGCAAGGTGAAGGCCGCTTTGCCGGGATCAGCGCCTTTGGCATGAGCGGCACCAATGTGCATCTGATTGTGGGCGAGGCCCCGCAACAGACGCGCGCCCAAACACCCCCTGCCACCCATGCGCAGCTTTTGACCCTGTCCGCGCAGGCACCCGGAGCCTTGCAGGATCTTGCGGGCCGCTATGCGGCACAGCTGTACACGGATGCGCCCATAGATCTGGCCCATCTGTGTTTTTCCGCAGCAACAGGGCGGTCACATCTGGGGCAGCGCGCCGCCTTTGTGGCGGAGGACCCCGACAGCCTGAAACAGGCGCTCGCGGCTTTTGCCAAGGGTGAGACCCCCCCCGGCACGGCCACCGGCACCATTGCACGCCGCGCGCCCAAACTGGCGTTTTTGTTCACCGGACAGGGCGCCCAGCAGGTGGGCATGGGCAAGGCGCTTTATGAAGCGCAGCCTGTCTTTCGCACATGGCTCAACCGCTGTGCGGCGCTGCTGGTGCCCCACATGGACCGTCCATTGCTTGACGTGCTGTGGCACGGTGATGACCTGCACCAAACCGCCTATACCCAGCCTGCCCTCTTTGCGGTCGAATATGCGCTGGCAAAGGTCTATGAGGCATGGGGCATCCTCCCCGACCTGTTGTTGGGTCACAGCATTGGTGAATATGCCGCCGCCTGCATCGCCGGGGTGTTCCCATTGGAAGATGCACTGCGACTGGTCGCCGCGCGGGGGCGGCTGATGCAATCCCTGCCCGCTGGCGGACAGATGGTCAGCGTCGCCGCGGATGAAGAAACGGTGCGCGCGGCCATTGGTGCAGAGCTCAGCGTCTCGATCGCCGCCGTTAACGCGCCACGCAGCATTGTGGTGTCAGGGGACGGGGCGGGTGTTGGCCGGGTTGTGGACCGGTTGACCCAACAGGACATCAAAACAACTGCGCTCAAGGTATCACACGCTTTTCATTCCCCGATGATGGACCCGATCCTGGAGGAATTCCGCGCTGTTGCGGCCAGCGTCGATTTCAAAGCACCACACAAGACCCTGATCTCCAACGTCACGGGCAAACCCTGGGACGACACGCAGCTGAGTGCCGATTATTGGGTGGATCACCTGCGCGGGGCGGTGCGGTTTGCCGATGGCCTTGCCTATGCGCAGTCAAAGAAATTCATGACCTTTGTGGAGATTGGCCCCAAGCCAACCCTGCTGGGTTTGGGCCGCGCAAATGTCGCGCCGGAGTACGGCACTTGGGTGCCGGGGCTTAGGCCAAACGCCGGATGGGAAACACTGTTGGAAAGTGTTGCAGCGCTTTACGTGTGTGGCACGCCCGTCGATTGGCCACAGTTTTACGCCCATACCAACGCCCCGCGCATGCAATTGCCAAACTACCCCTGGCGCTATCAGCGGTGCTGGACCGATGTGGTTTCAACCGGTGGCGACGGCCAACGCCTGCACCCGCTGGTGCATCGGCGCATCGACAATGCCAGCAGCAACATCATCTTTGAATCAACCCTCAGCGCCAATGCGCCGGCCTATCTGGACGATCACCGCGTCTTTGGCAGCGTGGTCTTTCCCGCCAGTGCGTTTTTCGAAATGGCGATGGTCGTGGCGCGCATGATCTTTGGTCAGGATGAGGTCGCCCTGACCAATGTCACCATCGCGCGCGCCCTGCTGTTGTCTGATGCCCCCATAACCGTGCAAATGATCGCCGCGCCCCAGGGCGACCGGTTTGATTTTGAAATGTGCAGTCGCGCACCTGAGGGGGCGGATGTGACATGGGTGCAGCATACAACCGGCACCCTGGAGCGGCGCCTGCCCAGCCCTGCGGCCTCCATCAACATCGACGAAACCTTGGCGCGTTATACGCAGCCCGTTGATATTGCGGAGCTTTCCGCCCGGTTTGAGGCCCGTGGGCTGGAGTATTTTCCCCGCTTCCGTGCGATTGAGGCGATCTTCAAACCGGATGACGTGGCGCGCGACGGCACAGGCAGTGCCTTTGCCCGCATCGCATTGCCCGCAGAGGCCAATCTGCCGGGCGACAGCTATCGCTTGCACCCGGTCATCACAGACGCGGGGTTTCGCATTGCCGAGGCAATTTTTGCCAATGAAGACACGGAAAAAATCCACCTGCCCTTTGGCCTCTCAGGCTTTAGCTGTGATCACGCGACCAGTGGCACGGTCTGGGTCAAGGCCACCGCCCGTCAGCAGGATGACACGCGGGTGGTCGATCTGGAGCTTTTCGACGACACAGGCGCACGCGTCGCCACGGTGGAGCAGTTGACCCTGCGTTCCGTGCCTGTGTTCAGCCTGAAACGCGCGATGACCACACCCGTGGCAACCGGCGATGTCTTGGACAAATGGCTTTACCAGTTTGAATGGGAAGCGGGTGATGCGTCCTCGGACGGCCATGATCAGCCCGGCAACTGGTTGATTTTGCAGGATGCGAGTGGCTACGCCGCCAATCTGGCCGCTGCATTGCTTGCCAAGGGGCATCAGGCGCATGTGGTCAAAAACCTGAGCGATTTTCATACCAATCCTGCGTCAGCGGATACCGTCGCGTTTACCGGCGTGCTGCATCTTTGGGCAATGGACGCCACTGAGCACGATCCGCACGGCGCGTTTCTGGGCAGCCTTGAGGGTATTCAATCGCTGGCGCAGGCCGGGTTTGCGGGCAATCACTGGTTTGTCACGCGAGGTGCGCAAGCCGTGGACCCCGGTGATAATATCTCGCCGTGGCAGTCCCAGTTCTGGGGCTTTGCCCGCACCTTGCAGGCCGAACAGCCCGAACAGCTTGGCGGCGCGATTGATCTGGACCCATCCCTGCCAATCGGTGATCCAAAAACCCTTGACCTGCTGATTGACGAAATCAATGCGACGGGCCCTGACACCGAAATTGCCTTTCGCAAGGGCATCCGAAAGGTCGCGCGGCTTGTCCGGCCCATCCCTGTCGCGCAGGACGCCGAAACACGTCTGACGCTGGCAGAGGATGCCTCCTATCTGGTGACGGGCGGTGTTGGCGCGCTTGGCCTGCTTGTCGCGCAATATTTGACGACCTGCGGGGCCAAACATCTGATCCTGACCGGGCGCAGCGGTGTGTCCACGCAGGATCAGCGCGTCGCCCTGCATGCCATGGAAGAGGCGGGCGTGCGCGTGGATGTGGTGGCCGCTGATATATCCAACGCCGATGACGTGGCGCGCGTGCTGGCCGCTGCGCCAAACCTGCGCGGTATTGTGCATGCGGCCGGGGTTTTAGACGATGGCATGCTTATGCAGCAAACCGCGGCACGTTTTGCCAAGGTGGCCGGCCCCAAGGTGCAGGGTGCCTGGCAGTTGCACGAACAAACCGCCGGCCATAGGCTTGATTTCTTTGTGATGTTTTCGTCTGTGGCGGCGGTGATGGGCTCGCCCGGTCAGTCAAATTATGCCAGCGCCAATGCCTTTATGGACGGGCTGGCACACCTGCGCGCCAGCCAAGGATTGCCCGCTACCGCGATCAACTGGGGCCCATGGGCAGATGTGGGCATGGCCGCGTCCGACGTGATTTTGCAACGACTGATGACCGACGGCTGGCACCCGATGAGCGCGCATCAGGGCTGCGATTTTATCGGACATTTGTTGACCGCGCGGACCTTGCCCCAAGCAGCTGTGTTGCCGGTGGATTGGGCACAATTTGCAGCGCGCATTCCCGGTGCCGCGTCCTGGAGCACCCTGAAACATCTGATCCCAAGTGGTGGTGCAAGCCCGCTGACCGCCAATTCGGCAGAGGTCGCTGCCGCGCGTGTCAAAGACGCCCCAGAGGGCGCGCGCGTCGATGCAATCTGCGCCTATCTGCTTGAACGCATTGCACAAACCCTGCGCGTGCCTGCGGCCGATCTGGATGAATTTGCGCAACTCAACGCACTTGGTGTGGATTCACTGACAGCCGTGGAACTGCGCCTATGGGTGCAGGGTGATCTGAACGCGGAGCTTGCGGTCGAACAATTGTTCACCACCCCCAGCATTCGCGATCTGGCGGTAAGCGTTGGTCAGCTGTTGGGTGGCACGTCGGTGCCCCCGCAGGGTGAGGCGCGCGCGCAGCACGCACGCTGGCTGATCTGCCCCCAACCGCGCCGTGATGCACCAACGCGGATGATCTGTTTTTCCTATGCGGGCGGGGGGGCCTCCGCCTTCAAAGACTGGGCCGCTACCCTGCCCGGCACCATCGAGCTGTTGAATGTGCAACTGCCCGGGCGCGAAGAGCGGTTGGGCGAGCCACTGCTGCGCAACATGGACGCGCTGGTCGATGTCCTGACACAGGAAATCGCCGCAGCAACAGACCGCCCCTTTGCCTTTTTCGGCCACTCCATGGGCGCGATTGTCGCCTATGAAGTGGCCTGCCGATTGCGCGCCACAGGGGCGACACTGCCTGACCATTTGTTTGTCTCGGCCCGCGCCGCGCCGCATTTTGAAGACAAAAGCGCACCACTGCGGTTCCTCGACAACGATCAGTTTATTGAAAGGCTGCATGACAGTTTCGGCGCGGTTCCCGATGCGATCCGCAACAACCCTGAACTGCAAGCACTGTTCCTGCCCATTCTGCGCGCGGATGTGGAGATGCTCGAAACCCATGAAGACGCAGCAGCAGATCCGCTGCCCTGCCCCATCACTGCCATAGGTGGCACAGATGACCCTGCGATTTCAGCGCAGATGCTGGCAGGCTGGCAAACCCGCACAAGCGCTGAATTTACACAACATGCCTTGCCGGGCGATCATTTCTTTATCAACACGGCACGCAACCGGGTTGTCGATCTGATTGTGGATCAGATGGCGTCTGCTCGTACAGGCATCAAAGGGGAAAGCAGATGAGCAAAACCAAAGTCATCATCGCAGGCGGCGGCATTGGTGGGCTGACGCTGGGGTTGACCCTGCATCAGATTGGCGTGCCCTTTGTGGTGCTTGAATCCGCGCGGGAAATGCGCTCTCTGGGTGTTGGCATCAACGTACAACCCAATGCGGTACGCGAATTGTTTGATCTAGGGCTGACGGCAGAACGGCTTGATACCATTGGCGTTTCTGCGCGCGAATGGGCACTTGTGGGGTTAAACGGCAAAGAGGTTTATGCCGAGGCACGTGGAACTGAGGCCGGATACCACTGGCCCCAATACGCCGCCCACCGGGGCGCATTGCACATGCTGCTCTATCGCACATTGCTGGACCGCGCGGGTGGCGATGCGGTTGTGCCGGGGGCCAGAGTGGAGGGCTATGTCCCCACTGCAACGGGCGGGGTAACGGCCACGCTGCGCCACAGCGATGGGTCACAGGATGATGTGCAGGGCAGTTTGCTGATTGGTGCGGATGGCATCCATTCTGCGGTGCGCGCGCAGATGCACCCCAGTCAACCCCCGATCAACTGGGGTGGTGCCCTGATGTGGCGCGGCACGATCCGGGCCAAACCCTTACGCACCGGGTCTTCCTTTATCGGGCTTGGCACCCACCGCCACCGCATGGTGATTTACCCCATTTCAGACGTGGCCCCCGACGGCACGGCCCTGATCAACTGGATTGCCGAGGTCACGATGGACAACAGCGATGGCTGGCAAAATGACGGCTGGTTCACCGAAGTGCCGATCGACAGTTTCGCCCATCATTTTGAAGACTTTCGCTATAACTGGTTGGATGTCCCGGCCATGTTGCACCAAGCCGATTGCGCCTACATGAACCCCATGATTGACCGTGATCCCGTGTCAACCTGGGTTGAGGGGCCCGTCGCGTTGATGGGGGATGCAGCCCATGCGATGTATCCCACCGGGTCAAACGGGGCCAGTCAGGCCATTGTTGATGCGCGGGTTTTGGGTGCTGCGTTTTTGGAACATGGGGTCAATCGGACCGCTTTGCAGGCCTATGATGATCAGCTGTGCGCGCCCGTGTCCGAGCTTGTGTTGCGCAACAGATCAGCCGGGCCATTTGGTTTGCTCAACATCCTGAATGAGCGCTGCGGCGGCGTTTTTGATGACATCGAAACCGTCATCCCCATGCAGGAACGCGCTGAATTCATGGGTAAATACAAGGCCGCCGCCGGGTTTGCGATAGAAACCCTGAACAGGGCCGCGCCAACCATTGCACCGGGTGCTCGGGTTACACTCTAGAGGTTATTTCAGGCTTTGCGGCCCTCACAAATCCAATGTGATCTTGCCATCCTTTGCAGCAGCGCGGGACTGGCAGGTGATGATCTGCGTTTCGCGCTGTTTGTTGGACAAGACAAAGTCGCGGTGCTCCACCTCGCCCGCCACCAGGCCGCATTTGCATACGCCACAAATGCCATCCGAACACTTGATATCCAGTGCAAAGCCATTCGCGTTTAACACGTCCGACAGGGTTTCCTGCGGGCCAACGGCCAGTTCCTTGCCAGAGCGGGCGAGCGTGACCGTAAAGGCGTGGTTCACATAATCGGGCTGCTCGGGCACCGAAAAATACTCCAGATGGCGCGCTTCTTCGGGAAAACCCTGGCGCATGGCGGCCTCAAAAACGCCCTCCATGTAACGATCCGGCCCGCAGGTATAGACGTGCCAGCCGTCCTTGTAGCCCGTCAGCACCTTGTCAAGATCGGCGCGACTACCCTGATCGGAAAAGTGAAAGTTCACATGTTTGGCCCATGGCATCGCGGCAAGATCTTTCACAAACCCTGCGCCGTCCCTGTGGCTGGCGGAATAGTGCAGCTCAAACGGTTTACCAAGCCTGTGCAGGCGATGGGCAAAGGCAATCATCGGGGTGATACCGATGCCCCCGCCCATCAGAAAGGTCTTGCTTGCGTCCTCGACCAGTTCAAAGTGGTTGATGGGTTTGGACAGGAAAACCCTGCGCCCTTCGGTGAAGATGCGGTGCATCATTTTGGACCCGCCGCGCCCGCCGTCCTCGCGCAAAACGCCAATCTGATATTTTGACCTGTCGGATGGATCGCCGGACATGGAATATTGGCGCAGGTATTCAGGCGTAACGACCACATCCAGATGTCCACCCGCCGTCCATTCGGGCAAGGCGCTGCCGTCCCATGTGGTGAATTCGTATTTGGTAACATCCGCCGTCATCTGCTCAACCTTGCTGACGCGGGCCATGACCACCGGGGCATCCTGAAAATCAGGGCGCTGATGGGCCAGACCGTCGGTGTCGCCGCGCGCCAGACGGGCCTGATATTCAGATGCGGAAATCATCTCCTGATAGGCTTTGATCCCCGCCTCACGATCCATCGCAAAGGGATAGGGCCAGGGCCAGGGTGCCAGATTGGCGGGGTAGACGGCCAGCGTCTGGTCTTCGTATTTGAGCTCCAGTTCCGGGTCGATGTCGCGCCGGTTGATCGGGGCGGCAGGTTCTTTGTAGCCGCCATCGAGTTTCAGCTCCAAATCCCACCACCACTTTTTGGCGTCGTTCACGCCGCCATTGCCAAGTGTATCGTCCAGCTTGGCCAACAGGGGCGCGGCTTTGGGCAGGTTCATCGCGGCCCAACGGAAGGGTTTTTCCTTGAAAATCCCCTCCAGATTCCACGGGCAGGTTTTCATACAGCGCCCGCACATCGCTCCACCCTCGGTGGTGATGCGATAGGTGGTGCATTTCTGGCTGTCCGATTTCCAGATCTCATAGCCATTGAACATCAGTTTTGGACCGGCGGTGATCGCACCGGACGGACATTCGCGTGCACATTTGTTGCAGCTCTCACAGAATGTCTGTAACCCGAAATCTATTGGTTTATCATGGGTTAGAGGCATATCAGTCGTGACCACACCCGATTTCAGTCGCGGGCCCAGCAAGGGGTTCAGGATCACCTCACCAATGCGGCTGACCTCCCCCAAACCGGACAGCAGCAAAAGGGGCGGCTGCAAAACCTCGCCGTCCATCAAGGTATGCGCCTTGGCCTTGTAGCCCATGTTGCGGATTTGTTTGGCAATCACGCCGCCCAACAGCGAAAATCGCAGATAGGCGCGCATGCTTTGTGCCACGGCGATCCAGTCATCGCCCGAGGCCCCGTCCATGGTTTCAAAACCCTGATCAATGATCATCGAAATGGCGTTGGTATGGGGCGGGTCAATTGGCGTGCCGGTGGCGTCATGGCTGTACCACGCCCAATCAGGACAGCGCGAAATGCCCACCGCATCAACACCAATGAAATAGCTGGCCGCCTTGACGTTGGCCGCGTTTTCGGCGGCATTGGTCGGCGCGTGGGCCACATCGGCACTCTCCCCGTCCTGCAACAGGATAAAGGCCCCCAGAATGCGCCGCTGTGAAAAAGAATGCGCGCTTTTGCGGGCGTACCATCCGCCTGCTGCCGCCTTTTGTTGTTTCTTGCCCAGATCGCCAAATTGCGCGCGGGCAAACATGTCTGTGCGTTTGGGCACGCGCGCGACGCGGGCCTCGTCAATATAGGTGGTGGGCGTGTCGATCCGTTTGAGTTTTTCAAACGGATGGGCACCGTCCACATAGCGTCGGCGCGCGTAAGGATCGCGGTTGAGCGCACTTTTTGCGGTGCCTTTGCCCACCCACCACGCTGGCGAATTGGGTTGTTGCGCCCAGGATGCCAGCGGCTGATCGGCGGTCATTTCCATGTCTGTGGTGACCACAGCCAGCCCGAAACCCTCACCGAGGTAGGGCGCAAACAGGCGGCCCTGTTCAACGCTTGCCAAGCCTGCAGCAACGGCCAGTTTGTTCAAATCGACGTCAGAGGAGCTGGCCGTGTGCGCGCGTGCATTGAACCCCAAAAGATGCAGGTAGTTCGACAGGATCACCGCCGTTTCCGTGGCCCGCAGCGCTGCGCGGTGATCTTGCGCTGACATAATCCAATCTGCGCCCGGCTCGTGCAATTTTGGGTTTCTGTTGTGCTCCACCAGAATAACAATGGCGTGGCTGTGGCTGTCCATCGGGCCAAGGGGTGCCTCAACAGATTCACGCAATCCGGCCATGATTTCATCAATGCCAGAGGTGAGTGTCTTGGTCTGTTTGCTGCGGATGTCCTCAGCAAGACGATCAATGTCGGGATTGCGCGTGGGGACGGGCAGCATCGCACCCTCCGGCAGCGTGCAAATGCCCACCATTGAACTGTCCTGAAAATAGCCAAAGGCCTTCATATGGTTGGCGCGTTCCGTGAGGTCGTCAGGCGCGCTTGCAGGTTCCGGATTGACCAGACCGTCACGCAAAACATCCATCATCGCCTGATAATCGCCCATCGCATTGACCAGCGCGTGGGGCGTTTGAAGGGCCCGAAAATCAAGTACCGCATGTACAGGAACAGCCGCCAGATCAGGCATGTCCCTGCGCCGTTTCAACCGCTCCAGCGGATAGGGGCCCATGTAAAAAGGGCGGTCTTTTGTCGAAAAGAAGCGCATACCCGGACCTTCACCCCTTAGCTGTGTTTGGGTTTCTTGGGGGCGATGGTCTCCTCCCCTGTCACCGCCATTTCCATGCTCGAATCCATGTTTGGGACACGGGTGACTGTGGCCCATCCGCGCCGCCAGCACCACCCACTCCTGTGACGTGGATCAGGTCAACGGCTTGTGCTGTTTCCTGCGCGGCGGCGGCTTTCCTCAAAATCAAGGTCCACTGTACCCACCCCGTCGCGCGCCCGCCCCCGCTGGAGACACTCCCGCATCCATGTTAGCCTGTGCTTTCTTCAATTTGCAGGTGCGCCCATGTCCGACTTGAAAATCCAGTGTCCTAAGTGCTCTCACGATATTGAGTTAACGGAGCAATTGGCAGGCCCGATGCTGGCCGATCTGCGTGCGTCCTTTGACGAGGAACTGGTCAAGCGGGAGGCGCAGGCCGCCAAGGCACTGGCAGCCGCACAAGCACAGGCAAAGGAAACCGCCAAGGCAGAAGCCGCAACAGAACAGGCTGCCTTGCAGGAGCGCGTCAAGGCGCAGGAAGAAAAGCTGCGAGAGGCGCAAGCCGCGCAGGCCGCCGCGTTAAAACGTGAGCAGGAATTGAAAGACAAAGAAGCTGAGGTGGAGCTGACGCTGCAAAAAATGCTGGCGGCAGAACGCCCTGCCCTCGCCGAAAAGCTGGGGCGCGAGGCGGATGAAAAAGCCGCGCTTAAACTGGCCGAACAGGCGCAGGTCATGGAAGGCATGAAGCGCCAGATTGAAGCGCTCAAGCAAAAATCAGAGCAAGGTTCGATGCAGACCCAAGGGGAAGCGGCCGAGATTGTACTGGAGGAAACCCTCGCTTTGGCTTTTCCGATGGATGGATTTGTGCCGGTGGCCAAGGGTGTGAGCGGCGCAGATGTGCGCCAGGATGTGACCGGCCCCAATGGCACCACGGGCAGTATCCTGTGGGAGAGCAAGCGCACAAAGAACTGGACGGCAGGGTGGCTTGCCAAATTGCGCGATGATCAGCGCGCGTCGGGCTGCGAGGTTGCCGTGATCACCTCCCATGCCCTGCCCGAGGGGATCGACAGTTTTGGCATGGTCGATGGCATCTGGGTCTGCGCCCCGCGTTATGCGGTGCCGCTTGCCACCTCTTTGCGCCAGGGCTTGATTGACGTCGCCGGGGCGAAGGGCCGCGCCATGGGCCAGGAAACCAAGATGGAAATGATCTATGACTATCTGACCGGGACACAGTTCAAGCAGCGTGTGGATGCCATTGTGGAACGGTTTGAGGACATGCAGGAAAACCTGCGCAAAGAGCGTGTTTTTATGGAAAAACAATGGTCCACGCGGGCCAAACAAATTGATCTGGTGATTGCCTCAACCGTTGGGATGCACGGTGATTTGCAAGGCATCGCGGGGCGCGCCATGCCAGAGATTGCAAGCGTTGAAGGGTTGTTGATCGGCAAGGACGATTAAAAGCAAACGCCTGACGCGCCGCTAAGGCATCTGTGCGACATGAAAGTCCCTGGGCCCCTGACCCGCACGATGGATCGCCCGTGCGGACACATAGGCCTGTTCCAGATGTCGGGTGAACATCTGGGTATCGAACAACGGCAGCGCCTCTTTATGCTTTGCCAAATGGGCGCGACATGCGGCCAGACATGCCGGATCACGGGCCAGTTGCAGGGCCAATGCCTCGTATTCATCTGTCGAATGGGTCACGAGGTCTGGCAGGTTCACAGCACTCAGCAAGCTCGCACAAACCCGCGCGGCAAATTGCGCGCCCGCTTTGGTCACAATCGGCACGCCCGCCCATAAGGCGTCACTTGCGGTCGTATGCGCATTGCAGGCAAAGGTGTCGAGAAACAGATCCGCCAGCCGCTGCCGTGCAAGGTGTTCTGCAACAGGCAGGCGGTCCGCAAAAATCAGGCGGTTCGCGCAAATGCCACGCGCCGCTGCCTGCTGTTTCAGGTTGGCCTCTGCCCAAGTGTTGGCACGCAGGAGCCACAACACAGACCCCTCGCATGCCGCCAACAGGCGCATCCAGACCGCAAATTCATCCGGGGTGATTTTGTAGCTGTTGTTAAAACAACAAAACACAAATCCATCCGGCGGCAGGCCGCAGTCTTGCCGGGTAAAACACCGCTCCGAAATCTCGCGGCGGTTGTCATTCACCTGATAGCTCCAAGGCATGTAAATGACATTTTCGCTAAACCCGTCCCGCTGGTCAGGGGGCAAAACAACCGGGTCAGCGATGACATAATCATAGGCCACCGATCCCATGCTGGAGGGATAGCCAAGCCATGATATCTGGATCGGCGCGGGCCTCTGCGCAAAAATCTCCGGGCGGCTGTTGCCTGTGTAGCCTTTCAGGTCCACCGCGATGTCGAGGCCATTTGCCTGTGCCAATTCAGCGATTTTGGGGGCGGGCAGATCACCCACGTCATGGAATGCGCTGGTGTTGGCCAAAATGCGTTTGCGCGCCGGGTCCTGCGTTTTGGGGCCAAAGGAATAAGCGATGATCTCAAACCTTTTGGGGTCATGCTGCTCAAACAATCCGCCCATCAGGTACATGGTGGCATGGTTGTGAAAATCTGCTGAAAAATACCCGATGCGCAGGCGCTCAGAAGGCGAAGCAACTTTTGCAAATGGGTTGTGTGCTGCGGGCGCAGCAAACCGTTTGGCATAACATTCTGACCGCGCGCGCTGGCGCTGCGGGTGATCCTCCAGCGCCAAAAAACCAAAGGGTACCGTGCCGCCCCCGCGGCTGCCAAAATCCTCAGGTTGCTGCGCAAAATCAGCCATCGCATGCCAATCGCACATATGCGCCATTTGGTGCAGTTTTTCGATGCGTGCCGGGTCATGCGATGGTGCAATTTTGAGAACGGCGTCAAAACTCTCCACAGCCTCGGGCAGCTTGCCCTGCAAGGATTGCACAAGACCAAGGTTATAGCGGCCATCCACAAAATGCGGGGCCAGCGCCACCGCTTTCTTCAGGCATTCCTCTGCCTGCGGCAATTGATCAACCTCGCGATAGACGTTGCCAAGGTTATGCAAGATCACGTGATTGTTCGGGGCCACCTGACGCGCCTTGGTCAGGGCGTGCACAGCATCATCATGGGCACCCATCGCGCTCAACAAGGTGCCCAGATTGTTGAGTGCCTCCAGATGGTTGGGATGATCGTTTAGCACCGCAGCGTAGCATGCCACCGCCGGCGCCTGATCGCCCTTGGCTTTATGCACATCCCCCAGACCGACCCGTGCGCTCGCCTTGTGTGCGTCCAATGCGATGGCTTTTGCAAAGGCGTCTGCTGCGTCATCCGGGCGATCACACCGCAGGTGGGTGGCCCCCAAAAGGTTCCACAGGAAATAGGACTCCGGGAAAAGCCTGACCAATGCCGTCAGATTGTCCTGCAAGGTTTCATAGGCCCCTGCCTTGAACGCCTGCTTTAACTGCTGCTCTTGCGCGGGTGGCAGGTTGCGCCCCTGCGCGCTTTGATCCCTCAACAATCGCGCCTGTTGCTGAATGCGCCGGTTGCTGGGAAAACTTGCCAAAAACGCCTCACAGACGGCCAATGCCTCCCCGACCTGGCCTTGCTTTTCAAAACGCTTTGCTTTGCGCACAATACTTTCGACAGACATATGAACCACCCCCATGGTCGCTGCTTTGATCCCAGACAAAACGTGCCCCCCGGCACGCACCCTGTCTTGTGGGGGTGATAAGTAACGTCAGAAAGGTTTCGAGTTGCTTGCGCCCGGCCCCTTCTTTTCCTCAGGATTTTAGCAAACCTTGGCTTAAATGCAGACCAAGGTTCGGCGCCGTGATTGGTTAACAGCGGATGTGCGATTTACGTGTCAGCCAGGTCACTCACGACTGAACCTGCGCAAAACCACGCACCTCTTTGCGCGCGATCATTGCCGCGACCTGTTGGTCAAATGCCTTGAAATGTGCGTTGTCCAGATGGGCCTGAAACGCGGCTTTATCTGTATATAGCTCGTACAAAAACACCTCGTCGGGGCGATCCGGGTCCGTGCAGATGTCAAACCGATGGCACCCCGGCTCTATCTGCAGCGAGGTCTGCGCGTTCTGCCTCATCAGCGGCATAAACGCCTCCATCTGCCCTGATTTGATCTGAAATGTCACGGCGAGTGCATACATGGTTCAATCCCCTTTTGGCGCAAAAGTTCAGGCGGTTGCCCCCTGCTGGGCAATCGCCCAACTGTCGCCTGATCTGGCCGGATTTCACAAGGGGTTTGTTGCAAATCAACCTGCATGGCTTCATGGCGCGCAGTCAATCTGAGATCCGTCCACGTGGCGGGGTTCGGTGCAAACGGGGATCGGACAAAACCGCATGAGCACGACATTTGAAATCGCTGTGTTTGAAGGCGACGGAATTGGAGCAGAAATCATGGGTTCGACGGTGGGCGTGTTAACGCAACTTGCCCCGCGCAAGCAGTCTCTGACGCGCCGTTCAAGCCATAGGATGTTCAAGAAACGCCTGTAACACACAGAAGAAGGCTAATTTTCGCTTTTCTCCGCGACCCAGATTCTCAAGACCGCACTGGCCGCATCCACATCCTGCCCCAATGCCCGGTCTTCCTGTAGCGGCAAAACCCGCGAGCGCAGCGCCTGATGCAGTGGCGTGGGGGCAAGCCCGCGCAAATCACGGGCCTGCGCGGCAACCACGGCTTCGACCGCTGCCAGCACATGCAGGGGCTGCATCTGGTCTGACAGTTTGCTGGCCGCCAACCCGGTCATCGGGGCCATATCCTCCACCCCATCTGACACCGGGGCCGGGTCAAACGACACGGGCATGGCGTGACGACGGACCTCTGCGAGCAATGCGGCAGCGGTCTTTTGCAACGGCACAAACCCTGCACTGGCCCCACCAACAGGCGACAGATAGCGCGGTAGCCCGGTCAACGCCGGGTTCATCAGGCGCTGCACACGCATCACAACGCCATTCCCCACCATCGCCATCGCAAGGCTGACCTGTTCCAACGCAAGCGCCAGCGCCGGGGCGTGAAAATTGGGCGTGGAGCACATTGCATCGCTCCCCAACACGGCAGGGCTGTCGCTTGCCCCGTTTAGCTCATCCTCCCAGATCGCAATCGCGCGGCTGATTGCATCCTGTGCGGCCCCCATGACCGGTGCCAGCGTGCGAAAGCTGAGCGCGTCTTGCACGCGTGGGGCCGAAACGCTGTCACCGATCTGATCCAGAAACCAGGCGGCCATTTCCGCCTGTCCGGGTGCGGCGCGCAAGGCATTGATCTCAGGATTAAATATCTGCGGGTTGGCCCCGTAGCCCTCAAACGACAACACCGCTGCATGTTGGCACATGCTTAGGCCAACCCGTGCGGCACCCAGGGCCGCTGCGGCACCGGCCACGCTGACGGCAGAATGGTTGATCAGGGCCATCGCATCTTTGGGCTGCAACACCGGGGCCACCAGACCGGCTTGCGCCAACGCCGCATCACTGTCTTGCCACGCGGTGCCGTTCCACATCTGCCCCTGTCCCAGCAGCGCCAGCGCCCAGTGCGCGTTCTGCGCCAGGTCGGCGGCACCTATCGACCCGGTTCCGGCAATCCCCGGGGACAGCCCCGCGCGAAACACGTCACAAAGATGGTCAAACAACACAGGGGACATCCCGCTGTGCCCGCGCGCGGCCCCTATCAGCCGGGCCAGCAATACGGCGCGCCCTGTGGGCGGCGGCAACATCGGCCCGACCGCCACTGCCCGCCCCGCAATCAACTGATGTTGAAAGGCGGCAATATCACCGGGCGCAATACGGTGGCTGAGATTGGCACCCAGCCCGGTGTTCAATCCATAAACGGGGGCCTCTCCCGCGGTGGCGGCATCAACGACCTTTCGGGTAGCGTGCAGGCCCGCGTGAACGTCGCCGGCCACGTGCAACACATCCCCGCGGAGCCCCTCCGCAAAATCCCTTAACGAGACAAAACCGCCCAGGTCCATCACGCAAACCGCAAACGCTGACCGATGCCCAGCGTTGCCGCCTTGCGTAGCATCGCATGCCCCAGCGCAATGTCCGACAGTGACAGCCCGCGATGCCAAAACAAAATGGTCTCTTCCGCATTTTCGCGCCCGGGTTTGAGCCCTGCCACGATCTGCCCCAGCTCCGCATGCAGGGTGTCTGCGGTCAGTTTACCCTGATCCACATGGGCGCGCAGGGCACCAAACAACCCGTACGCCTGCCCCCAATCGTCCATCACGATCTTATCCATCACATCCGTCAGGCTAAGCTCCACCGCTGACATGGTGCCATAGGGAATGACCAAGGCCCCTTTCTTGACCCACTGTGTTTTGAACAATGGCTCGGGTTGGGGCAGACGGCTGGCCTCAACCGCGATGTCAGCCCCCTCCAGACAGGATTGCCAATCCTCAGTCACGACAATCCTGCGCCCCAGATCCGCCTCCAATCTGGCGGCAAAACCCTCGCGGCTTTCGGCACGGCGTGAATGCACACGCACCTCCTCAAAATCAAACAGGCTGCACAACAGGCGCACGTTCCAATAGGCGGTGCCGCGTGCCCCGATATGGGCAAGAACTTTGGGGTTCTTCGGGGCAAGGTGTTTTGCACCCAGGGCGGTAATCGCACCGGTGCGCATTTCGGTAATCCCGGTGGCATCGACCAGCGCCTTGGGCGCACCATTGCGTGGATCAAATAAGGTTAACAGCCCGTATTCACTGGGCCGCCCCTCTTTGTAGTTGTCAACAAAATCGCCAACAACCTTCGTGCCTGCGGCGTCGATCTCTCCACCGATCCACCCGCGCAGCACGTTAAAATGCCCCTCCACCCCGGCACGCGGGCGGATATGGGTGCGCGGCTCAATCTCTGTGTCCCCGCGCCCTTGCATGGCGAGGCTCTCTTCGATTGCGGCCAACAGTTCGGCGTCGGTCATGTTCAGGTTTTCAATGTCAAACCTGTTGAGGTACTCAAAATAGACCGGTGGCTGCGTCATCATGCTCTCCCCAAACCCTGACGGCACGGCGGGTGGGGCGTCGTGCCCTGCACGCGCGTCGCCCCGACGTCCCCCACTGCCTGACAATTTCAAACCTTTCTGTCGCGCTCAGTCCAGCGCAATCTCATACCCTGCCTCGGCGTGAAGCCTGAGATTGGCCGCCGGTTCACTCTACAGCGCATGTTTTGATTGCTCACACCAGCAGATCGTAAATTTACTTTAGGAGATCTCTGGAAGCCCTTGTTTTGAATCATAATCCGTATTGAGGTTCTTGTCTTTCATTTCATAGCACGCCCGCGTTGCCCGGTTCGTTGAAATAGCCCAATTGAGCAATCAGGACACCAGATTGCCATTTGTTATCAATTTTTTAAGAGCATATTCTTGGAATTTTTGGCACCCACAGACGGTCTTGACTGCGATAAAAGCGTCTCAACGCCCTCCAGAACACCCAGAGCGCAGGACAGATACCAGTAGCGGAGCGCTGGGCCCGTACAGAAACGTTCATCGCAGCTGCCTCTCATGAATAAGCTCTATTAAGTCACTGAGAATACGGTAAAGTATGGGACGCAGCCGTTCCGCCTTGTCGGGTCGGTAGGTCCAGGGCGCGCGCTCCTCCATATAGGTGGATTGCGCCAATTCCATCTGGATTGCGTAAATATTTTCAACAGGTTGTCCATAATGACGGGTGGTCCATCCGCCTTTGAAGCGCCCGTTCAACACGCAGGTATATTCCGACGCGACCCGGCAGCGCATGTGTACGGCACGCTCCACTGAGCGTGCACAACTTGTGGATCCATTCGTGCCAATGTTGAAATCAGGCAGTGTATCCTCGAACAGATAGGGGACAACCGACCGGATGGAGTGGCAATCGTACAAGATCGCAACACCATGTTTTTCCCGCACGCGCTGCAATTCTGTGGATAGCGCTGTGTGGTATGGCGCATGATACAGTGTTTTGCGCCGTGCCACCTCCGCCGCATCTGGTTCTGCGCCAGAGCGATAAATCGGGATCCCGTCAAAATCAGTTAACGGGCAAAGACCGGTTGTGTTTTGTCCGGGATAAAGGCTTGCGTCCTCCGGCCCGCGATTAACGTCAATTGCATAGCGATGGATCGGCGTGCGCACCCGCGTAAGATCGAGCCCCAAGTCCTTGTAAAGCCTGTCAATATGCCAATCTGTATCGGCCAACGCACGGCCTCTTTCATTAAGCCCGTCCCAGATATCACCCGGCACATCGGTGCCGGTATGTGGCAGGCCAAGCACAATCGGGCTGTTGCCTTGGGTGATCTCAATCATGGGCTGGCCTCCACCAATACGCCGCTGCGCTCAAGGTCCGCGGCGCGTTTCAGATCCGGGGCAAGGTATCAATTTGCCCCCTCCCTGACATGAATACACCATCTTAACCGTCTGAATAACATATAAATCCCTGGCCATTGGCAACGGTGATCCGCCCGCTGTACGGGTCACCTGACCATCAAGGACGTACATTTTGCGCGAACCTTGGGTCGGCGTCGGCCAAGCGGGACAGCGCCCAGCGCCCGCATTGTAATGGCGCCACATTGCGTGTTAGCTCCGGTCAATTCCGGTGACGGACGCATTCAACAGCCCCTCCGTGCAAGAAATGAGACCAACATGATATCGCCCGCCCCCAACGTCAGCTGTTCACGGTAAAAATGCTCTATAACAAAGACTTCCTGCTGCTGCATTACCCCAAGACGGCGGGCACGTCCGCCTCCGTCTATTTTTGCCGCAACTTTGAAAAGCCGATCTATGGCAGTGTGTCGCCGGGGCTTGTCCCGCAAATTGGCCTTGGCCCGCAGGACGGCGTTCATCTGCTGACCGAAGGGGACCATTGGAATTTCAGCAAGGCGCAAAGCCATCTGGCAGGTGAAGGCATGGATATTGCTAACCTCAAGGCGGTGATTTTGCCGATACGCAACCCCTATGATTTGATGGTGTCGCACTATGGCTTCCTGCGCAGAACCTATGAAAACGTCCCCGATCTGCGCACGCGCCCTGTGTTCAAACTGGCGGCGGAGTCTTCCTTTGGAGAGTTTTGCGCCCAGGTAAAAGCTGTCGATTTTGCCAGTTTTCTGCCCCCTGACACGCTGAGCGATCGTATTGCCGTGGAGTTTGTCAGGTTTGAGGCGTTGCAGGCATCCTTCTCAGCCATTTTGACAAAGTACGGATTGGCGCAATCCTATGCCCTGCCCCATCTGAACCGTGCAGATGCGCCAAAACCCTATGCGGACGCTTATGATGAGACCAGCAAAGCCTGGGTAGACAAGAAAATGGACGCGATGTTTCGGGTTGGGAACTACCCCAAAACCCTCTGACCCCGCCACACAGGTCAGTGCGTTTACGGCGGTGGCGCTGTGCTTTCGCGGACCACAAGCGACACTGGCAAAATCGCAATATTGCCCGCCCCACGGTTGTCGGGATAGGTGATCTGCGTCATCAGCATATTTGCGGCCGTCTCCCCAAGGCGCATGCGGTCTTGTCGAACAGTGGTCAACGGTGGGATAAATTGTTCTGCAATATCAATATCATCGAACCCCATAACAGACACTTCTTCGGGCACTTTGATGCCATGGCGCGACAGCTCCGCGATAAAGGCCAAGGCGAGTTGATCAGAGGCGCAGAACACTGCCGTGGTGCGGTCTTCCAGCCCAATCCATGCCTGAGCGGCCCGGCACCCTGCTGCAATCGAAAAATCACCGGGGATCACCCAACCGGGGTTCAGCTCCAGATCAAGCGCTGCGATCTGTTCTACAAACGCGTCTTTGCGCACGTGCATCAAAACGTTGCCCTCAGGTCCGGTGACATGGGCGATCTTGCGATGTCCAAGGTCGTACAAATGGTTCACCGCATCCAGCGTTCCCTGATGGTTTTCGCAACGCACGGTCGGAAAATCGGCACCCTCCACCCATTCACAGGCAAACAGGATACGCCGTGTCTTGCCCGCGTTTTCGAGCATGTCCACCACATCCCGGTCTAGCCCGCCATCAAGGATAATCATCCCGTCCGCGCGGGCATCATCCAGATAATCCAGCAACCGTTCGCCACTGTCATGCACCTGCCCGGTGCTGGCGATCAGCATCGAATATCCCTGATGAGCCAGAATGCGCGAGATGCCCTCAAGGATCTCGGAAAAGAACGGATTGGCCAGATCGGGCAGCAGAACCAAAACAGAATGTGAGCGCTGTGTGCGCAGGTTTCGCGCGGCCCGGTTGATGCGATATCCGGTGGTCTCAACCGCCTTGGATACCCGTGTCCGAGTCGATTCGGTCACCATTTTCGGGTTGGACAAAGCCCGCGACACCGTTGCCGTTGAAACCCCCGCAACGCGTGCAACATCTTGAAGTGTCGAGGTTTTCAGGGTCATTCTGGTCCGCTTTATGATGGTGTGGCTGCAATCGATTACATTAATTCTTGACAGGGCCGTCAATGATAAAGTCTTTTTGTAATCGATTGCAGGAAGTCGCAGTCGCACAAAGCATGGCGGGAATCCGCGTTTTCTGGGAGGAAAAAATGTCTAATGTCTTGAAGTCTCTTTTGTTCGGAACCGCGCTTACCGCGGCCTCTGCAACGGTCGCTGCGGCGGACGGTGTAGAACTTGAAGTGACCCATTGGTGGACCTCGGGTGGTGAAGCCTTGGCGGTGTCCAAATTCGCAGAAGCCTGGAACGCCACCGGCAACAAGTGGATTGACGGCGCGATTGCCGGGTCCGGCGGCACCGCGCGTCCCATCATCATTTCCCGGATCCTTGGTGGTGACCCGATGGCAGCCACGCAGCTGAACCACGGTCGTCAGGCCGAAGAGCTGATTGAGGCAGGCCTGATGCTGGACCTCACGGATGTTGCAGAAGCAGGCAAATGGGCCGACATCGTCAACCCGCCAGCCTTGCTGGATTCATGCACATTGGACGGTAAAATCTACTGCGTGCCGGTCAACATTCACTCCGCACAATGGATCTGGCTGTCCCACGCGGCCTATGAAAATGCGGGCGTAGACCTGCCAAAAGACTGGAACGAATTTGTGGCCTCTGCCCCCGCCCTGCAGGCCGCAGGCACATTGCCGCTGGCGATGGGTCAGCAAGGCTGGCAGCAAAACCTGGCGTTTGGCGCGATCACCATTGCGGTTGCAGGCACCGAGGCCTGGCGCGAAGTGACCGTGAACAAAAACGCAGATGTTGCACGCGGCCCGGAATACACTGCCGTGTTTGAAGCGGTTGCAAACGCACGTGAACTGGCGCGCGGCTCCGCTGTGCAAGACTGGAACCAGGCGACAAATCTGGTGATCACCGGCAAAGCCGGCGCACAGCTGATGGGCGACTGGGCACAGGGCGAATTTGCGGTGGCCAATCAGGTTGAGGGCCAGGATTACTCCTGCCTGCCCGGTCTTGGTCTGAACCAGGTGCTCGATACCGGTGGGGACGCGTTTTACTTCCCCGTCAACGACGACCCCAAGGTCACAGCAGCCCAGAAAGAACTGGCCGCCTTGCTGATCTCCCCAGAGGTGCAAGTGTCGTTCAACCTCGCCAAAGGCTCCCTGCCCGTGCGCGGTGACATTGATATGTCCTCTGCCAACGGGTGCATGCAAAAGGGTCTTGGCATTCTGGCCGATGGCGGCATTTTGCCCTCGGGTGACCAATCCCTGTCCGCAGACACGCAAACCCAGATCGAAGATCTGATGGCTCAGTTCTGGTCCGGTGATATGTCAGCAGCAGATGCCCAAGAAAGCTATGCTCAGCTGATCGAAGACGCGGACTAAGTTCCTCCCGCGTTTGGCTCGGCGGGCAACTGTCGGGCCACCCACATCCCTTTTTCCTATTCGTTGGAGCCGACACGATGACCGTGGCCTCGGACCCCCCCGAACACGCCCCCAAGCGCCCCAGCCGGCTGTTCAAAAACCTCATGGCCAAGATTGCCTCGATCCCGATGATCCTGACGGCGCTTGTGGTTTTTGTCGGCGGCACGGCCTGGACGGTAGTGTATTCCTTTACCGGCTCGCGGATGCTGCCCAAAACCAAATGGGTTGGGTTTGATCAGTATGAACGGCTGTGGGGGTCGGACCGATGGATCATTTCCATCAAGAACCTTGGGATTTACGGATCATGTGCGATGATTCTCACACTTGTGATCGGCTTTAGCCTTGCCGCCTGCCTTGATCGCAAAATCCGCTTTGAATCCGCCTTCCGCACGATATTTCTTTACCCATTCGCCCTGTCCTTTGTGGTGACGGGGCTGGCATGGCAATGGATCCTGAACCCCGAATTCGGCCTGCAAAGCGTTGTGCGGGGCTGGGGCTGGGAGAGCTTTGTCTTTAACCCGATCAACGATCCCGACACGGTAATTTTTGGTCTGCTGATCGCAGGCCTGTGGCAGGGTACAGGGCTGATCATGTGCATCATGCTGGCGGGTCTGCGCGGCATTGACGAAGACATCTGGAAAGCCGCCCGCGTGGATGGCATCGGCACGGTCAAAACCTATGTGGTGGTCATCATCCCGATGATGCGCCCGGTGTTTATCACCTCGCTGGTGCTGATCGCGTCGGGCATTATCAAACTCTATGATCTGGTGGTGGCACAGACCGGCGGCGGACCGGGATTGTCCTCCGAAGTGCCCGCGAAATACGTGATTGAGTTCATGTTCCGCGCGCAAAACCTGGGCCAAGGGTTCGCGGCGTCCACGATGATGCTTTGCTCTGTTGTGATCATCCTGATCCCCTGGGCCTATCTGGAATTTGGGGGCCGCAAAAATGGCTGACACCACAACAAACACACTGAGCGGCCCCCGCGGGCCAAAGCCCAAAAAGACATTCTCACGCGCCAATATCTTCCTTTATGGCACGTTGATTATGGTCTCTCTCTACTATCTGCTGCCGCTCTACGTGATGGTGGTGACCTCGCTCAAAGGCATGCCGGAAATCCGTATGGGCAACGTGTTTGGCCCCCCGATGGAGGTGACGTTTCAGCCTTGGGTCAAAGCCTGGGCAGAGGCCTGCACGGGCATCAATTGCGACGGGTTGTCACGTGGCTTTGGCAATTCGGTGCGCATCCTGATCCCGTCCATCCTGCTGTCAATTGGCGTGGCATCCATCAATGGATATGCCCTGTCCCACTGGAAGTTCAAAGGGTCCGAAACCTTTTTCACCATCCTGATCATTGGCGCGTTTATTCCATACCAAACAATGCTTTACCCCATTGTGATCCTGCTGCGCGAAATGGGGCTGATGGGGTCGATTGGCGGGCTGGTGCTGGTGCATACGATCTTTGGCATGCCCATCCTGACCTTGCTGTTTCGCAACTACTTCGCCTCCATCCCCGAAGAGCTTTTCAAGGCCGCGCGGGTTGATGGGGCCGGGTTTTGGCAGATCTATTTCCAGATCATGCTGCCCATGGCCCTGCCGATTTTTGTGGTCGCGATCATCCTGCAGGTGACAGGCATCTGGAACGACTTTCTGTTCGGGGTGATCTACACCAAACCGGCGACCTATCCGATGACGGTTCAGTTGAACAACATCGTGAATTCGGTGCAGGGCGTCAAAGAATACAACGTCAACATGGCGGCCACGTTGCTGACCGGCATGGTGCCTCTCATCATCTATTTTGCGTCTGGAAAACTTTTTGTTCGCGGCATTGCCGCTGGCGCAGTTAAGGGCTGATCTCAACTATGGCGAATTCCGTAGAAATCAAAAAGCTGGACCTGAGTTTCGGGTCCGTAAAGGTGCTCAAACAGCTTAGCCTCGACATCACTGAGGGGGAGTTTCTGGTGCTGCTCGGCTCTTCCGGGTGTGGTA
Source organism: uncultured Sulfitobacter sp. (assembly GCA_937928635.1). Taxonomy (GTDB): domain Bacteria; phylum Pseudomonadota; class Alphaproteobacteria; order Rhodobacterales; family Rhodobacteraceae; genus Sulfitobacter. The sequence goes on from CALFWM010000033.1 coordinate 31,196, forward strand.
AATCCACGCTGCTGAACTGCATTGCAGGGCTGCTGGATGTGTCAGACGGGCAGATTTTCATCAAAGGACAGAACGTCACCTGGGCCGAACCCTCCGAACGCGGCATCGGCATGGTGTTTCAATCCTACGCGCTTTACCCGCAGATGACGGTGCGGGGGAACCTGTCGTTTGGTTTGAAAAACGCCAAGATACCAAAGCCCGAAATCGCCAAACGGGTGGCGCGGGCAGCTGAAATTCTGCAAATCGAACCGCTGCTTGATCGTAAACCCGGCGCGCTGTCGGGCGGACAACGCCAGCGTGTGGCGATTGGCCGGGCTTTGGTGCGCGATGTGGATGTGTTTTTGTTTGATGAACCCCTGTCAAACCTGGATGCAAAACTGCGCACCGATCTGCGGGTCGAACTGAAGCGCCTGCACAAACAGCTTAAAAACACGATGATCTATGTGACCCATGATCAGGTGGAAGCGATGACGCTGGCCGACCGCATTTCGATCATGAGAGACGGCATGATCCAGCAGCTGGACACGCCCGAGGTGATCTACGCCAAGCCTTGCAACAAATACGTGGCTGATTTTATTGGCTCGCCTGCGATGAACCTGTTCGAGGGTCATCTTGCGGGCTCCTCCTTTGGCAATGACGCCTTCAAGGTGGACGTGACGGGCTATGAATTTGGCACGCAAGACCCCCGCGACGGGGCCGCATGGCTGGGTATCCGCCCGGAGCATATTCTGACCGGCGAGGCCGCACAGGGGGCATCGTTCCGCGGAACGGCTGAAATTGATATTGTGGAGCCGATGGGCTCTGACACACTGGTGTGGATCAACTTTGCCGGTCAATCCGTAAGGGTGCGCACGGAGGGACAATCGGGTCTCAAATCGGGCGATACGCTCACAATCGGGTTTGATGCCGCACGCCTGCATCTCTTTGATGCAAAAACCGAAATTCGACTTTAATCCTGGGAACATGACATGACCTTAGCACTGCAACTCTACTCCATGCGCGACTGCGCTGATCAAATCGCTTTGTTGGGTGAACTGCCCGCCTTGGGGATCACAAAGGTCGAGGGATACGGCGGCGTCTACGGCGACCCCGCCGCCTATCGCGCTGCGATGGATGCCAACGGCATCGCCATGCCCACAGGACACGTGGGTCTGGCCGACATTGAGGCGGATTTTGCGGGTGCGCTGAAAACCGTGCAGACCCTTGGTATCAAAGAGGTCTTTGCTCCCTATCTTGACGAAAGCCAGCGCCCTAAAACGCAAGCCGGCTACGTCGAATTGGCGAGCCGTCTGAGTGCTGCGGCGAAACGTTTTGCCGATCATGGCATCCCCTTTGGCTGGCACAACCATGACTTTGAATTTGTCGCGCTGGAGGACGGCAACGTGCCCATGGACATCATCCTTGACACTGCGCCGGACATCACCTGGGAGGCGGACCTGGCCTGGATCGTGCGCGGGGGCCGCGACCCGCTTGAATATGTGAACCGCTATGGCAAGCGTCTGTCCGTTGTGCATGTCAAAGACATTGCGGCCGCGGGCACAAACGAGGATGAGGACGGCTGGTGCGACTTGGGCGCAGGCACCATGGACTGGGCGGGGCTGTTGCAGGCCTGCCGCAGCCAATCCGGTAACCTGATCTATGCGCTGGAACATGACAAACCCAGCGATCCGACTGGCTATGCCAGCCGTTCAGCGGTGGCCTTCAACACCTTGTGGGAGAACACGCATGACTAAAAATTTGGGCGTTGGCATCATTGGATGCGGCAATATCTCGACCGCCTATCTCAAACTGGCCTCACTGTTCAAAGGGTATAAGATCCTTGCTGTGGCCGACATCAATATGGAAAGCGCAGAGGCACGCGCCGCAGAATATGGCGTACGCGCCCATTCTGTCGATGATCTGCTGGCGGCGGATGACATTGATCTGGTGATCAACCTGACCGTTCCGGCCGCCCACGTCGATGTCTCCCGTGCCGTATTGCAGGCGGGCAAACACGTCTATTCGGAAAAACCCTTTGTGCTTAGTCTGGCAGAGGCGCAGGAGTTGGGCGAGATCGCGGCGGCCAAGGGTCTGCGCATCGGCTCGGCGCCCGACACCTTTATGGGCGGCACACATCAGCTTGCCCGCAGTCTGGTGGATGAGGGCGCAATCGGCACCGTGACCTCTGGCGTGGCGGTGGTGATGTCCTCCGGCATGGAAGGCTGGCACCCCAATCCGGATTTCTTTTTCCTCAAAGGGGCCGGACCGATCCTTGATATTGGCCCTTACTACGTGTGCAATCTGGTGCAGATGCTGGGTCCTGTGAAACAGGTCACCAGCTTTACCGGCATGGCCCAGACCAGCCGCACCATTCAGAACGGCCCCCGCAATGGCGAAACGGTGCCGGTTGAAACCCCAACAACCATTCATGCTGTCCTGTCGTTTGAAAGCGGCGCGATCATCACGCTGCTTGCCAGTTGGGATGTCTGGGCAAGCGATCATCCCAACATGGAGCTATATGGCACCAAAGGTACGATGAACGTACCTGACCCGAACTGGTTTGGCGGCAGATTGACCGTGACCGACCGTGCAGGACCGGCTGCGGAAAAATCCTGGGATCATCCGTTTTCAGTACCCAATTTCGAAGAGGTGCATGCCAATTATCGCGGCGCAGGCCTTGCGGATATGGCGTTGGCCATTGCAGAAGGGCGCAGCCATCGCTGTGATGCGGATTTTGCCACCCATGTGGTTGAGGTCATGACCGCCATTCTGGAGGCGGGTGAAAAGGGTGAGGTAATCACCTTGTCCACGTCCTGCACCCGCCCTGCGCCGCTGGACCCGGATCAGGCACGCGCGCTGCTGGCCTGACCTGTCAATGGATATGGATGCGGCCAGCGTTTTTTGTGGCGCTGGCCGCAAGGCCCATGATTATTGCAGACCTGACAACACAAGAGGGCGACGATCAGGTATGGTGCTGCGCGCGCACATACTCCATCACGTCTGCCCGCACCGACATCTCGCCCCGATCACGTGCCCTTAGGATCACATCACGCACTTCTCCTAAATCGCAGCGTCTGATCAGGCTTTTCACCGGGCCAATCGAGGCAGGCCGCATCGAGAGCGAAGGAATGCCAATTGCCGCAAGGCACAGCGCCTCAACCGGGCGCCCGGCATCTTCGCCACAAAAACTAAGTGCCGTGTTGGTGGCCGCACAGCGGTTTACGATGTCCTCCAGGAACGTCAGAAAGCTGATATTGAGCGTATCATAGCGCCGACGCACCCGCTCGTTTTCGCGGTCCGCCGCAAAGAAAAACTGCTTGAGGTCATTCCCCCCAATCGACAGAAAATCGACCTCTTCAAAGAATATCTGCGGGGCAAAGGCAAGGCTGGGGGTCTCCAGCATGGCACCAACCTCAATAAAGGCGGGCAACACATGACCCAAACGCTTTTCACGCGCGAGTGTCTTGACCAGTTCCGCGCGGGCGGAGCGGAACTCTTCCAGTTGGGCAATAAACGGAAACATCACCGTCAGCGGGCGCCCATTGGCCGCACGGATCAACGCCTGAAGCTGCATGCGCATGATGCCGGGTTTGTCCAAGCCCACACGGATCGCACGCCAGCCCAGCGCAGGGTTGGGTTCATCCGTGGGCTTCATGTAGGGCAACACCTTGTCGGACCCGATATCAAGGGTGCGAAAATTCACGCGCTTGCCCCCGGCGGCGTCCAGCACCCGGGCATATAGTGCCGAAAGATCTGAACGTTTGGGCATCTGGTTGCGCACCAGAAACTGAAGCTCCGTGCGAAACAGGCCCACCCCCTCGGCACCGGAATTTTCCAACGACGGCAGATCAGCCATCAGGCCTGCGTTCATCTGCATGCCAATCACGGTGCCGCATTTTGACACGGCAGGTTCATCCCGGATCGAGGCATACCGTTCCTGCGCGGCGGCCTGCATGGCGATCTTGTCGCGAAAGGCCGTGGCAACCGTATCATCAGGGCGCAGGTGCACGATGCCCTGCTCACCGTCAACCATGACATAATCACCATTCAGCGCCTCATTGGTGATGCGCCCGGCATTCACAATCAACGGAATCGCCAGCGCGCGGGCCACAATGGCGGCATGCGACCCAACGGACCCTTCCTCCAGCACAATCCCGCGCAGGGTGCGGCCATAATCCAGCAATTCTGCGGGGCCAATATTACGCGCCACCAATATCGGGTCGAGCGGCATTTCAGCTCCTGTATCCGCTCCCTGCCCCGTCAGGATACGCAGCAACCTGTTTGACAGGTCATCAAGGTCCGCAAGACGTTCGCGCAGATAGGCGTCTGTCGCCTGCCCCATCCGGGTACGGGCCAGCGATTGTTCTTTTTCCACAGCCGCCTCCGCGGTCAGACCGCTGGCAATATCCTCGCACATGCGACGCAGCCAGCCTTTGGAATTGGCGAACATGCGGTAGGCCTCAAAAACCTGTTTTTGGTCCTTGTCGTTGTCCGCCATAGACAGCATCTGATCCACGCTCAGACGCAGCTCATCAACCGCCGCGATCAGGCGCTCCTCCTCGGCTGCCGGATCATCGGCGATCGGGTTTGACACTACAACGCGCGGCTCGTGCAGCCAGACATGACCCTCTGCAACGCCTTCCTGACCAACGCCACCGCGCAGCATAACCGGCTGCGTGTGGCGCGCTGACATGGCGGCCCCGTCACCAACAAAGGCGCCAAGTTCGGTCATCTCGGCCAACACCATGGCGACCACTTCGAGGGCATAAACCTCATCCGGGGTATATTCCCGCGCGGCCTTGGATTGCACGACCAGCACGCCCAGCCGTTCGCCCAGCCGCTGGATCGGCACCCCGAGAAAGCTGGAGTAAATCTCTTCTCCGGTTTCGGGCATATAGCGAAAGCCCTTGGCTTGTGGGGCGTCTGCTGTGTTGATCACATTGGTGGATTTGGCGACCCGGCCCACCAGGCCCTCGCCCAGTTTCATGCGGGTCTGGTGCACCGCGTCGGGATTCAACCCTTCGGTTGCACAAAGCTCCAGCGTATCTTCATCGCGAAACAGATAGATAGAGCAGACCTCACACCCCATCGAACTGGCGATCAGATGGGTGATCCGGTCCAGCCGTTCCTGGCCCGCCGCATCACTGGCCATCGCATCGCGCAACCGCCCCAGCAGTTTGCGGCTTTCTGTCTCAATTCTTTCAGCCATTCTCGCTGTGCCCCATGACGCGCCCGCGTTTGTGTAGATCACAGCCACGTCACAAGCGAAACGAGAAAAATCAGATTGAGGTCATTGCACCGTGCAGATCAGGCCGCTTTGTCCAGCTCAAAGGCATCATGCAGCGCCTGCACAGCCAGTTCCATGTATTTGCGATCAATCAGCACGGAGATCTTGATTTCCGAGGTGGTGATGACCTGAATGTTGATGCCCTCAGCCGACAGCACCTCAAACATCTTGGCCGCCACACCGGCATGGCTGCGCATGCCAATGCCCACAACGGAGACCTTGGCCACGTCCGTATCTGCCAAAAGTTCGCTGAAATTAATCACCTCACCTGTCTTGGCATCCGCCATCGCCTTTTCGGCGCGCGCCACCTGATCCACGGGGCAAGACCAGGTCATATCCGTGCGCCCGTCTTCGGAGATGTTTTGCACAATCATGTCCACGTTTACGCCGCCCTCTGACAAGGCACCAAAGATCGCGGCAGCAATACCGGGGCGATCTGCGACCGACACAAGCGTCATCTTGGCCTCATCCCGGCTAAAGGCCACACCGGCCACAACATTGCTTTCCATGATTTCCTCCTCATCGCAGACCAGCGTGCCCGCCGCGTCCGACTGTTCTTCAAAGCTGGAGAGCACCCGCAGCTTGACCTTGTAACGCATCGCCAGCTCAACAGAGCGTGTTTGCAAGACCTTGGCCCCCAGCGAGGCCAGCTCCAGCATTTCCTCAAAGGCAATTTTATCGAGCTTGCGTGCCTTGGGGCTGACCCGTGGGTCGGTGGTGTAAACCCCGTCTACATCCGTATAAATGTCGCACCGTTCCGCCTCAAACGCGGCGGCAAAGGCAACGGCGGTGGTGTCTGACCCTCCGCGCCCCAAAGTGGTGATGCGCCCCTCCGGGCTGACCCCCTGAAAACCGGCCACGACGGCGACACGCATACCATCGGCAAACTTTGCGCGAATGTTCTGCGGCGGAATTTCTTCGATGCGTGCGGCGGAATGGGCATCTGTTGTTTTCACCGGCACCTGCCAGCCCTGCCAGGAGCGCGCGGGCACGTCCATTTCCTGCAAGGTTAATGCCATAAGCCCAGCGGTGACATTCTCACCCGAAGACACAACCGCATCGTACTCACGCGCATCATGCAACGGCGAAGTCTCATTGACCCAGCCCACCAACTCATTGGTTTTACCGGACATTGCCGAGACGATGACAATCACGTCATAGCCCTTGGCCACCTCAACGCCCACACGCTTTGCGGCGCGCCGGATACGGTCCAACGTGGCCACGGATGTGCCACCAAATTTCATCACCAGAACAGGCATCTGTCCCCCACCACTCTCTTCCCGCGCCGTTTACGCGCAAGAGTTTGCAAGGGCAAGACCGCCTGCCCCTTTCACCCTTCCGAAAAACTCTGGAGGTTTGGAGGCAAAGCCTCCAATTGGCCGTGCCCGTCGCACGGTCAATCACTTACATCGGATGCGCGCGCCCGTCCCAGGTTTCAAAACACCCGGTTCGATCCATATTCAACGCCTCAAACCGCGCGACCAGACCGGCCACGGCCTCATCTATGGTGATATCCGCCCCGGCACCACCCATATCGGTTTGCACGAATCCGGGGTGATACATGCCCACGGCAATACCCTCTTTCTTCAGATCCGCGGCCAGATTCCGCCCGAGATTCAAAACCGCCGCCTTGGACGCGCGATAAATATAGCTCCCGCCCGGCGCGCGTTCGCTTGAGGCCATCTGCGAAGAGATGATGGCAATCTTCGATGAGCGCGCCCGGCGTAAATGCGGCAACAGCGCCTGAATGCTCAAAAACACGCCCGTTACATTGATGGCAAAACTCTGCGCCCACAGATCGGCACCAAATCCCGTGTCCAGATCATTGCCCTTGTCCAGATAAACCCCGGCATTACAGATCAGCAGATCAATCGCCCGCCCGTCCAGCTTCTCGGCCATTGCCCTGTGGCTTGACGGCTGGGTCACATCCAATTGTATCTCTGCGCTTGCCGAGCGTCCGGTGCCAATCACATCCGCGCCTTTTGCCGTGTAATATGCGGCCAGCCCCGCACCAATGCCGCGCGATGCGCCGGTGATCAAAATAGTCATAAGAGGGCGCGTCCTTTTCAGGTCAGTTTTTGCTTGGGACGAAACGGCAGGGGCATCACCGGCACGCCGTCTTCGGCCAGTGCCTTGGCTTGATCCAGCCGCGCCTCGCCATAGATCGCGCGCTCCGGCAGACTGCCTTCGTGCATGGCACGGGCCTGTGTGGCAAAATTCTTGCCCACGTAATCCGAATTTGCCTCAACCTTTTGGCGCAGCTCTGCCACCGCCTTTTCCACATCTGATTGTGGCGTGCTAAGCACGGGCACAGCGGTCTCTTGGGGCAGACCCTCGGCCGGTTCCGCGTGCAGGGCGGCTTTTTTTACCCTGCGCACCCGTGGGGCCATCAGGGATTTGCCCACCTCCTGATTGCCACAAACCGCACAGGACAGATGGCCCGAGGCCTCCAACGCCTCAAACGCCGAAGCGGAGGCAAACCAACTGTCAAAACTGTGCCCATCCTTGCATTTGAGCGTGTAGCTGATCATCAGATGCCGTTTCTTTCTGTGTCGTTCTCAAGGCGTAAATGTACGCCGCTCTGGCCAAGGTCAAGCCACTAGCGCGGATCAAAATCCGAAATCAGCCGCGCCAGTTCCGGTTCTGCCACCCGCCCTGCCGCCTTTTTGCGTGACATCCACACGCGGCGGCGCTGACCCCGTTCCGGGTATCGCTTTGAAAGGGATTTGACCCGCACGGGGTACAACATGGCCAGACAGGGCAGTTCATCCTCATCCCCCATGTCCTTGGTAAAGGAATAAACACCCAAACAGGCGCTGGTGGCTTTGCCCTTTACACCGGCTTCCTCCCAGGCTTCCTGCAAGGCGCTTTGTGCAGGCGTTTTGCCTTCCATTGGCCAGCCCTTGGGCACAATCCAGCGCCCTGTCCCACGCGAGGTGATCAACAGCACTTGTACTTTCCCCTCCTTCACCCGGTAGGGCAGCGCGGCAAACTGCGTGCGCAGCTCTTCTTTGGCACCGCCATGCAGGGAAATGGGCAGCTGCTTGATCATATTGGCCTTTTCGTGGCGTTTCGGGTGCCTCCAAGATAGAGGTTGGCCCACGTTGTGCAATGGGCGATCCGCAACCTTGCCCTTGTGGACCCGTCAGGCTTGGCGGATAAACGGACGATGATGCGTCTTTGCCTGATCTTCGCGACCCTCTTTGCCTGTTTTGCCCCTATGGTGCGGGCAGACCGCGCGGTGACGGTTTTCGCCGCGGCCAGCATGGGTGGTGTCCTGGAGGAGATCGCAGAAAGTTATCCAACCCCCGTGGCTTTTGCCTACGGGGGCTCGGGCGCGATGGCGCGACAGATTGCGGCGGGCGCACCTGCTGACCTTGTGGTGCTGGCCAATCCGGTCTGGATGACCTGGCTGATGGATCAGGGGGCTGTTCCCCTCGCCTCCGCTCAGATCGTGGCGCACAATCAACTGGTCTTGATCGGGTCCGTTGATGGGGTGCCAATTGATGATATTTCTACTTTGCCACAACGTCTTGGTGCGGGTCGGCTGGCCATTGGCCAGCGGGACGCTGTGCCCGCAGGGGCCTATGCACAGCAATGGCTACGGGCCGAGGGGCTTTGGGATGTCGTTGCGCCACACCTGGCAGAAACCGACAATGTGCGCGCAGCTCTTGCGCTGGTCGCACGGGGGGATGTGCCCTTTGGCGTGGTCTATGCCAGTGACGCCTTGGCAGAAAAAGCCGTTGATGTGCTCTACCCCGTACCCCCTGCTCTGCATGATCCGATTGCCTATCCTGCGGCCTCGCTTACCCCGGCAGGCGCGGATTTTCTGGCGCATCTTCTGCGCCCTGCCGCAACAGAGATATTCATCAAATACGGGTTTGAGGGCCCATCATGAGCGTTGACGCCGCCGCCTGGGAGGCGCTTTCCCTCTCGCTCTGGGTTGCGTGCTGGGCCACTGCGCTGGCGGTGCCGCTGGCGCTCTTGGTGGCATGGCTGCTGGCGCGCCGCACGTTTTGGGGCAAATCAGCGCTGAACGCGCTGGTGCATTTGCCCCTTGTCCTGCCACCGGTGGTGACGGGTTATCTGCTGCTGATCGCCTTTGGCCGCTCTGCCCCCTTGGGCCGCGCGTTGGAGAACATTGGACTGACCCTTGCCTTTCATTGGAGCGGCGCGGTGCTGGCGGCCATCATCATGGGCTTTCCCCTGATGGTGCGTGCCATGCGGCTGGCGATTGAGGCTGTGGACCCGAAACTGGAGGCTGCCGCCGCCACCCTTGGCGCGCCCCGCCGCGCCGTGTTTATGCGGGTCACCTTGCCCCTGATCGCGCCAGGCATATTGGCCGGGGCCGTCATGGGGTTTGCCAAGGCAATGGGCGAATTTGGCGCGACGATTACCTTTGTGGCAAACATTCCGGGGCAAACCCAAACCCTGCCCAGCGCCATCTGGACCGCGCTGCAAATCCCCGGGGGGGAGGGTCAGGCGGTGACCATGGTGGTGCTGGCCTGCGTGGTCGCATTGGGGGCTGTGGTCTTGTCTGAAATGTTGGCCAAACGCGTCGCACGCCGGATTGCAGGCACATGAGTCTTGAGGTCGACATCACCCATCACTTTGGGCATTTCGCGATAAAAGCCGCGTTTACCGCTGGCTCCGGCATCACCGCCCTCTTCGGGCGCTCCGGCGCGGGCAAAACGACGGTGATCAATGCGGTTGCAGGGCTCTTGCAGCCGGATGCGGGGCACATACGTCTTGATGGGGAAGTGCTCAGCGACGCCAAAACTGGCGTCTTTCAGCCCCCACATGCGCGCCAGTTCGGCTATGTGTTTCAGGACGCACGGCTGTTTCCGCATCTTAGCGTGCGGGACAATCTGACATTCGGCGCGCGCTATGCAAAACAGGGCCATGGTGCGAGGTTTGACGATGTTATCGCCCTCTTGGGGCTGGAGTCCTTGCTGACGCGTGCCCCAAACAGCCTTTCGGGCGGTGAAAAACAACGTGTCGCCTTGGGCCGTGCCCTGCTCAGCCATCCGCGCATGTTGCTGATGGATGAACCGCTTGCCAGTCTGGATGGCCCCCGCAAGCAGGAAATCCTGCCCTATCTGGAGCGTTTGCGCGACGGGCCGCTGAACCTGCCAATCCTTTATGTCAGCCACGCGGTGGATGAGGTCGCGCGCCTTGCCGACACATTGGTGCTGCTGCAAGACGGCGGTGTGCGCGCGCAGGGGCCGCTGTTTGACGTCATGTCTGACCCCGCCGCTGTGCCCCTGCTGGGCGTGCGCGAGGCGGGCGCGGTTATTGAGGCAGAGGTCGCGGCCCATGCGGGCGATGGGCTGTCGACCCTGACCCTGTCGGCTGGCACGCTGGAATTGCCGGGGGTGCAGGCCCCGGTTGGCGCGCGGGTGCGTCTGCGGGTGTTGGCGCAGGATGTGATCCTGTCACTGAACCGCCCGGATAGGCTCTCGTCAGTCAATATCTTGCCCGTGCGCATTTGTGATATCCATCAAGGGGACGGACCGGGAACCGCACTTGCCCTGGAGGCTGGCAACGATCGCCTTTTGGCACGCGTCACCGCCCGCGCGGTCAGAGACATGCGATTGAGCATCGGCACCCATTGCTACGCGATTTTGAAGGCCACAACAGTGGCTCCGGGCAGCATCGGGCGTTAGGGGCGCAAAACTCTTTGAAGAGTTTTGGCAAATTTCCGGCCTTATGTATCAAACGCACCAAGCCTTTCAGTATCCTATGATTTCGGATATCCAATTATGAGTCCTTTCTGGGGTTTACGTCTTGAAGTTAGCGAAAAGACTGTTGATTTTATTCATCGCCCTTGTGGGGGCGGTTAACCTCGCTTTCTTCGTGTACTGGTACAGCGTGTCGGAAGTAACGGCTATTATGCCCGTTAGCCCCACGGGATACACTGTCGAGGCGCTGGCCTTGAATGTTACGATCCTTGAGATGATATTGGTACTTGTGGGCTTTATCCTCGCAGCTTTGGGGCTTTTCGGCTATACTGAGATCAAGAATGCTGCCGTTAGAGCCGCAGTCGAGGCCGCAGAGAAAGAAGCCCGCGAGACTACCAGTGAACAAATCAAGCTGTACCAACAGACTATGAATAAAGCACAGGGCGAAGCGCCGGAGCATGGCGGCGACTACGGCTTGGGCGATCAACCAATCGAGGGCGCGACACCCGCGCAGGATGAATGAACCAGACATATCCAGAGCAACTAGACATTATCCAAAGGCACCAGACCGCTGCACCAGTGCAGACTGTCGCCTTGGCGGATGATCTGGGCTTAAAAGTCTGGCACGTCCCTAACTGGCCTGATGATTTGTCCGGCAAGATTGTAAAGTCTGCCGAACAAGGCGGGGCATCTGGGTACGCGATCTATGTAAACAAGGGCCACCACGTCAATCGTCGCCGCTTCACCACCGCACATGAAATCGCCCACTTCATTTTGCATAGACAGTTTATTGGGGATGGGATCGTAGATGATGGGCTGTATCGAAGTCGATTGAGCAATTCGATGGAAGTGCAGGCTAACAAGATGGCGGCTGACATTTTGATGCCAAGGTTTTTAATCAACCAGCATATGGCTAACGGCGTGAACTCCGTTTCTGAACTGGCGCGGATATTCCAAGTATCAGAAAGCGCTATGTCTTACCGAGTTGGCGCGCCCAACTAGAGCCGGACCTCAGAAACACCTATTGCTGACACGCATTCAAGCATAAACGCAGCGCTAAACTTGCCGCGTGAAAGCTTGTTGCGCACGTTCGGCTCTTTATCCCCAATCAATTCTGCAAGCTGGGCGTAGGTCACGCCTTGCCGCTTTAATTCGGCCTTCAGAATGTTCGCCGCTTTGGCCTCCCAATCGCTCTGATCTGGCATCGCTTTCTCCACATATGACAAATACACTATATATGTGATATAGGTAATCACAGAGAGTATAATGGCCCAGCACTTCCTTCTTTCAGCAGCATCACGCACCCTTAGTCTTCGCAGCATCTACAAGGCTGGCGAGGACGCGGCGTACAAGGTGTTCTGCGAAATGCGCTGGCCTGAAACCGAGTGCGCGGCTGTATGCCCCTGCTGTGGCTTTGATGAAGCCTACAAGATCACCACACGCCGCAAGTTCAAGTGCAAGGCGTGTCACCACCAGTTTAGCGTGACCAGTGGTACAATCTTTGCCTCGCGCAAGATGGACTTTGTGGACCTTCTGGCGGCGATCTGCATCATCGTGAACGCGTCCAAGGGCGTGTCTATGGTGCAGCTTCCCCGTGATCTGGACTGCCAATACAAGACAGCCTTTGTGCTGGCCCACAAGCTGCGTGAGGCGATGGCACAAGAGGTTCACACGGGCGAAGTGCTGGAAGGCCGTGTTGAGATTGATGGCGCGTATTTTGGCGGTCACATTCGCCCAGAGAACGCCAAGAAGGACCGCAGGGACCGCCGTTTGAAGCGCCACCAGGCAGGTAAGCGCCGCGTTGTAATTGCCATGCGTGAGCGTGAGGGGCGCACGCTGCCGTTTGTTGGTGAGAGTGAAGGCGAGGGCGTGGCACTGGCGAACGAGAACGTATCGCGCCTGTCCACCATGTCAGCCGACGAAGCGTCCCACTGGGATGAATTGCACATGGGCTGGAATGTTGACCGCGTGAACCACTCCGAGATTTACAGCGACCACGGCAAGCATACCAACATGGTTGAAAGCTACTTCTCGCGCCTGCGCCGCATGGTGTCGGGCCAGCACCACCACGTTAGCTCTCAGTACCTCTACCAGTACGCCAACCACGCTGCATGGCTTGAGGACAACCGTCGCACCGACAACGGGACATTGGCGCAGATCGTGGTCAGCAACGCGATGGAAGCGCCTGTGTCGCGCCAGTGGAAGGGTTACTGGCAGCGGGCGGCGTGACGCTATAGTTGGTGTGAACATTTGTGAACGCCGCTAGACACAGTGGCTAAGCCTATGCTAACAAAAATGAAGCGACAGGTGTTACGGCCTGTCGCTTCTACTTTGAACCGACCGTTGGCGGGTCGGGATTGTGATCACCCCATGTTCTTCGCATAAGGTGATTCACTGGTCAAGACCTGTCTCGGCAACCTCTGAAAGGGGGTGAACGCCATGATGATAGGCATAGGCCTCAGCATCACAAATTTGTCTAATTCTCCCGCCGTGCAAACGGTGAAAGGTGACGACAAATGCAAAGACCATAAACCGAAGAAGCCCAAGAAAGACAAAGAGTCTGACTAGGCGAAAGGCTGGCCCTCCGGGGTCAGCCACCACAGCCCACACCTGCGCCCATCATGCGCTACCATGCCCCTAGCCTTCATCTTGGTGAGGACGCTGCGCACCCGTAAGGTTGCCTCCCTGACAGTCCAGTCTGGCTTCCTGCACTGTATGTGAACAGCTACTTCGTCGCTGGTCATTGGCCCCATCCGCAGCACGTCCATAATTGCCGCCCTCATATGCCCGCGCCTAAAGGCTGTGCGGCACCTATGCTGCTTGTAAGCTGGAACGGCATCGCGAAGGGTCAGCAGCGTTAGGGCGATATCCCCCTGCTCACCCCCTGCGCGATACAGCGCGATCAGGGCATTGTTGATGGTTCTGTCCTGCATACCCCCCCAGTATGGATTCACACCGCCCAATTGTTCAGCTATATTGTTGGTGCGCTTGATACATAAGGCCGGAAATTTCTTTGAAGAAATTTACGCCTTCACAGGCACCTTGCCCATTCTTTCATTCAGGCGGGTGACAAGCTCTGCGTGCAGAACATCTGCGTCAATCGCCAGTTTGCGCAGCCCAAAATGGATATGCGCCATATCCTCGTAGTAGCTGGTATAGGCATAATTTGTTGCCGCGCCGGCCACGGCCCCCAACACGGGCACCGCCTGGGCCGCCAGTTTCTGGCCCAGCACAACCGCAAGCCGTGGGGCCACCTTGGCGATCAGGGATTGCATCGCCTTACCTGTCAAGGTCACCCGCGCGGCCAGAAACCCAAGGTCCGCGCCGTCATCCCCTGACAGCGGTCCCGCTGCGGCAAAGACATGCACGCAGTCAAACTGCACGGACTCAGCCTCAGGATCAAAACCATGATCTGCCGCGACCCCTTGGATCACGCGCAACAGCAGGGTTGTGGTGACCGGCAATTCGGCCAACGCCGTGGGCAAACCACCCATGCCCCCCGCCGCGCCCATGGCGGCGGAAACAGTCTGATTGAGCCAGCTTTTCTGATCCGGCACCATGGTGCGGCTGGAATGGGCCGCCTTCATCGCCTGGTTCAGCGCGGTGATCGTTGCGGCCTCCAGATTGCCGCGCACGCCCTCGGGCAAAGTCTTGAGCAGGCTGTCCGCGCTGCCCCCCACAAGGTTCAGTACAGAGATGCCCAAGCCCCCTGCGTTCTTGTAGCGTTTGGCCAGCGCGTCCAGTTCCGCATCAACGTCGATGGTCTTGGGCTTATGATTTTCGATCTGCATGAAGGCCCCTCTCTGGTTGATAACATGGGGCGCTGGCGTGATTTTTTCAATCCGTCCAGCGCGTGACCTGCCCTGTAATGCCGTCCCATGCCCCCGGTGTCAGGGCCCGGCCCAGGATCCGTTCGGGGTTGGTGGGGGGCGGCATATGCACACCGGAAAGCTGCGAAAATCCAAAGCGGGAATAATAGGGGGCATCCCCTACCAGCATCACCCGCTGCCAGCCCTTTGGGGCCGCATGGCCCAGACTTTCGTTGATCAGGGCACGCCCCAACCCCTCACTTTGACGGGTGGGGTGCACCGCAACGGGGCCCAGCAGCAAACAGGCGGCCGCCCCGATATGAACCGGCCAATAGCGGATTGCCCCTGCCAAAATACCCTCTGCATCCCGCGCAACATGGCTGAGGCCGACCACGGGCGGCACACCGTCGCGCAACCGGTAAGACGAGAGTGCCGTGCGCCCCGGCGCAAAGCACAGATCATAAAGCGCCTCGACCTCCCAATCGTCGTCAGGTGTTTCAGGGATTAGGCTGTACAAAGGTCACACTCGTCCGGTTTGCAGTGGCATTGCCCCTAACATGGCGCTAGCCATGGGGCAAACCTGCGAAAGGAAATGAGCTGATGTTTTACCGCCCCGTCGACGGCCACGATTTACCGCACAACCCGTTTAATGCGCTGATCACCCCGCGCCCGATTGGCTGGATTTCAACGCGCTCGGCAGCAGGGGAGGACAACCTGTCGCCATATTCGTTCTTCAATGGTGCGGCTTACGTGCCGCCGCAGGTTATGTTTTCGTCCACCGGGGCAAAGGAGGATGTGGGCGATACCAAGGATAACGTCGCCAACATCCGCGAAACCGGGGTGTTTTGCGTAAATGTCTGTGCCGCAGATCAGAAAGACGCAATGAATGCATCCTCGGCCACCCTACCACGCGGGGTAGATGAGTTTACCCATGCGGGCGTCGTCAAAGCGGCGTGTTCAGTAATCGACTGCGCGCGCGTGGCGGATGCCCCCGCCACGCTGGAGTGTCGTATGACGCAGATTATCCCGTTGAAAGGGCCAAGCAATTTTGTGGTGCTGGGCGAAGTGGTTGGTATTCATCTTCGGGAGGATTGTATCGTCGATGGCAAGTTTGACGCGACCAAATATGTGCCTTTGGCCCGGATGGGGTATCGCGATTATACCGCTGTTGAAGAGGTGTTTGAGTTGATCCGTCCGGATGATTGAACAGGTGTTCGCGCGGGATGAGATGGCGGGATTGAGTTTATTGGAAGGGTGAAAGGGGTGCTGCGCGCGGCCCTCAGAGCTGCGCCCAGACGGCAAGGCTTACAACCGTGAGCATGGCAAGGGCCATTGCGATGTTGACGGCGCGTTGCGTGCCGGGGGACAGAGCCATGGCGCGCAAAGTGATGCCGGCCCAAAGCCAGCCAAAGTGGATCGGCAGCCAGATCACGTTCAGGATCACGAATTTGATCACCACCTCGGCCAGTGCATTGTCGGGCAGGAAGTTAAACCCGGTGAAGACCGCCGTGCCAACCGCGTAGGCTTTGGGGTTGATAAGCTGCAAGGTGATCCCACCCCAGAATCCCGGTGCCTCCGCACGCTCGATAAAGGCGATCCTGGCCCCTGCAAATGCGATCCGGGCAGCGAGGTACAGCAGATAAGCCGTTGAGGCCGCAAAAAGCATCAGCCGGATGCGGGGATCGGCCAGTACCAGTGCCGCAAGGCCGCTGACAACCGCCAGCATCACCAGATTGCTGCCCGTGCACAGCCCCCAGAGGTAGCGCCGTCCCTGCAGGGCGCCGAAACCAGAACCAACCCCCGCCAGCGACAAGACCCCCGGCCCCGGTGTCACCAGCAGAAAGAAAACAGCGGCGGCAAAGGTCAGCACAGCTTAGTGTCCGCCCAAAATCCCGGTGCGCACAGAGTAATCCACCGCCAATTCGTATTCCGGATCATCATCACTGTCGACCATAAGGTGGCCCGCTTTGGTCAACAATCTGTGGCAGTCACGGGTCAGGTGGCGCAGCATTATCTTTTTGCCTTCGTCCTCGTATTTTCCGGCAATCGCCTCAATGGCCTGCAGGGCAGATTGATCCACCACACGGCTGTCGGCAAAGTCGATGATCACACAATCCGGGTCGGCATCCACAGTGAACAGTTCCGCAAAACCATCCGATGAGCCAAAGAAAAGCGGCCCGTGGATTTCATAGACCTTTGCGCCCTCTTCGGTGTGGGATTCGCGGGTAGTTGCGTGAATGCGGCGTGCGTTGTTCCAGGCATAGGCCAAGGCAGAGACGATCACGCCCACCACCACGGCAACAGCAAGGTCTTCGTACACAGTGACAACCGTGACCAAAAGGATCACAAAGGCATCCGTCAGCGGCACTTTGCGCAGGATCGTCAGAGAGTTCCAGGCGAATGTGCCGATCACCACCATGAACATCACGCCCACCAGGGCGGCCAGTGGGATCAGTTCAATCACGGAGGAGCCGACCAGAATGAACAACAACAAAAACACCGCCGCCGCGATGCCCGCAACGCGCGTACGGCCCCCCGATTTGACGTTGATCATCGACTGACCAATCATCGCGCAGCCCCCCATGCCACCAAAGAACCCGGTGACCGTATTGGCAACACCCTGGGCGATACATTCCTGGCTGGCGCCGCCGCGTTTGTTGGTCATATCGCCCACAAGGTTCAGCGTCAGCAGGCTTTCGATCAGGCCAATGGCCGCCAGAATGACCGCATAAGGTGCGATGATATAAAGGGTTTCCAGGGTAAAGGGCGCAAGTGCCGTGCCATAAATCCCTACACCCTCGCCAAAGGGGTTGTGAAAGGCAGGAAAGCCGCCCTCAATCGAGGCCAGATCGCCAACGCGGGGCACGTCCATGCCTGTGGCAATCACCACCGCCGCGACAATGCCGATGCCCGCAAGGGGCGCGGGAACAAATTTCGTGATGCGCGGCATGACCCAGATGATCGCCATGGTCGCGGCCACAAGGGCCAGCATCAGATAAAGCGGCTGCCCCGACAGCCATTCGCCCCCGCCCATACCATGGCCGGTATCAACCATGGTGCCGGGCACCTTGAACTGGGTCATCTGCGCCAGAAAAATCACAATCGCCAGACCGTTCACAAACCCCAGCATCACCGGGTGTGGCACAAGGCGGATGAACTTGCCCCATTGCATGACGCCTGCAAATATCTGGATCGCGCCCATCAACACCACTGTGGCAAAGAGGTATTCAACCCCGTGCTGGGCGACCAACGCAACCATCACAACCGCCAAGGCCCCGGTGGCACCCGAAATCATCCCCGGCCGACCGCCGATCAGAGCCGTGATCAGCCCCACCAGAAACGCCGCGTATAAACCCACCAGCGGGTGCACCCCTGCGACAAAGGCAAAGGCAACCGCCTCGGGCACCAATGCAAGGGCCACAGTCAGCCCCGAGAGCAGCTCAATGCGCAAACGCCCGATAGAAAATCCATCCTCCGGCATCCAGCGCAAATCGGTCACATCAAGATTTTTGGTGAAGCTGCGCAGGCTGGCACGGGGCATAAGACATCCTTTGAGGGGTCGGGGATGAAAGGGTGTAACCCTTGTTGAGCCGCGTCCTAGTGCAGTTTGGCGCAGATGGAAACCCTGCCGGGACCCGCCACACGGCCTGCACGGTTCGTAAAATTGAACAGGCAGAGCACCGCAGATCGCTTAAGGAGCCGCCGGAGCGTCCAGATCAAGGCCGTATTCCTTGCAGCAGTCCGCGTGGGCCAGTTGCATGTCTGCGTAGTCCGGGTGATCCGGCCCCAGATCGCGGGTCTGCCACCAATCGTTGGACAGGTCATAAAATTGCGTTGTGCCATCGCCGTAGCGGATAAACCTGTATTTTCCCTTACGCACAGCGGCATTGTCGTGAAGAAACGTTGGCACGGCGCGGTCTGGCACGCGGTCCAACTGCATCTGCGGACGCAAGGAGCGGCCCACACTCCCCTTGATCGGGGGCAGATCAAGGTAATCCATCACTGTTGGCCCCACGTCGATCAATCCAACCGGATCTGTGACCACCTGCGCAATCGGGTGATCCGGGTCGTGGATGATCAGTGGGACATTTGCGACCTGTTCCCACAGGGTATGTTTGCGGAACAGATTGCGCTCGCCCAGATGGAACCCGTGATCAGACACCAGAATCACAATCGTATTATCCGCATGGCGCGACGTCTTGAGCGCGTCCCACACCCGGCCCAGATGTTGATCCGTGTGGGTCAGCGCGGAAAAATAATTGCGCACGCTTTTCTGCCAGTGTTTGACCTTGCTGGTATCAATGTTCTGCGTGGTTTCGGCCAGCATATGGGCGTTTTCATCAAATCCATCGGCCCAGGCCTTGGGCTGTTTGATAAAACGCGGATTGTACATCTCTTTGAACCGTTTTGGCGTGGTCCAGGGGCCGTGAGGCCCTGAAAACCCGACCTCGCGGTAAAACGGTTTATCAACTGGGTGCTTGTTCAGGAATACCTTTGCGGAATCAGCAACTTGATGATCGTAGAACCATTTGTCATCCGTCTCATTCAAGGTCGCCAGCCCACCGCGAAACCCGCCGTATTCAATGCGCTCAATAGTATCGGGTGGATCACCCTCCTGTCCTGAATACATTTTACGTCGATCCGTGGTGAACCGTCTGCGTCGGTCGGAAAACAACACTTTGTGGATATCTCCGGGCAGCGGGACAAACCCCCGCATCACCTTGCCCCCGGAGGAGCAAAAATAGCCATTTTGCCTGAGCCGGTAGGGCCACATGTCTTCGGGCAGAATTTTCTCAAAATAATTCTTGTCCGAGCCGGTTACCCCCGTTTGATGCGGCGATTTACCGGACATGAAACTGGCACGGGACGGGCTACACACAGGGGCCTGGCAATAGGCACTTTGAAACGCTGTGGACTGCGCGCAAATGCGGTCAAGGTTGGGCGTTTTCAGCTCGATCCCAAAAATCGCCTTGTAACGCCAATAAGCGACCGCATCATCAAGACTGATCAGCAGAATATTTTTTTGCGCACCGGTCCCAGACATGGCATGCCCTCGATAGAATTCTAGTAAACGCTCCTAGGATCAAAGCATTAAGGTTTGGTGATCTTATGTGTACACGCAACCCGGCGTGTGTGGCCATGTCGGCATGACCAAACGGGCGGGATATGGACCAAAGCCTGTCCGGAGCATGGCAATTCGGCCACCCATCAGCCGCTGCGTGGTGGCAAAGTGATCTTTTCAATGCAGCTGCAAATGTGCACATTGCGCGCGACAGCAAAGGACACCCCATGACACAGACAAAAATTGCCGTGATCGGCGGCTCTGGCATTTATGACATCAACGGGCTGGAAGGTGCGGCATGGGTGCAGGTGGACACGCCATGGGGTGCTCCGTCTGACCAGATCCTGACCGGGACATTGGATGGTGTTGAGATGGCGTTTTTGCCACGTCACGGGCGCGGGCATGTACACGCACCCACCACAGTGCCCTATCGCGCCAACATTGATGCGCTGAAACGGCTGGGCTGCACAGATGTAATCAGCGTATCGGCCTGCGGATCGTTCCGCGAGGAAATGGCACCGGGGGATTTTGTCATTGTAGATCAGTTTATTGACCGCACTTTCGCCCGCGAGAAATCCTTCTTTGGCACGGGCTGTGTGGCGCACGTGAGCGTGGCGCATCCCACCTGTCCGCGTCTGAGCGACGCCTGTGAGACCGCCGCGCGCGACACCGGGATCAGCGTGCACCGTAGCGGCACGTATCTCGCGATGGAGGGGCCGCAGTTTTCCACTCTGGCGGAATCAAAGATGTACCGCGAAAGCTGGGGCGCAGATGTGATTGGGATGACCAATATGCCAGAGGCCAAACTCGCCCGTGAAGCGGAGCTCTGTTACGCCTCCGTCGCGATGATCACGGATTACGACAGTTGGCACCCTGAGCACGGCGAAGTGGACGTGACAGAGATCATCAAAACCCTGATGGGCAATGCGGACAAGGGCCGCAATCTGGTCGCACGATTGCCCGCCTTGCTGGAGGCCGCACGTGCCCCCTGCCCGCATGGCTGTGACCGCGCCCTTGAATTTGCCATTCTGACGCAACCCGACGCGCGCGATCCGGGTTTGGTTGCAAAACTGGACGCTGTCGCGGGGCGTGTGTTGAACGGCTAGGCACAGCCCGGTGGCGCGTCTTCCTCCACCTCAAGCGCGATCAGGCTGCGCAAATCACGCGGGCTGATCACACCCGTCACCAATGTGCGCCCCACCACCAACCCCGGCGTGCCCACAAACCCAAAGGCGCGAAACGCACTGGCACTGCGGGCCAGTTGGGTTTCGGTTGCAGGGGCGCTGAGGTCTTGCATAAAGCGTTCAACATCCAACCCGTTTTCCTCGGCAAAGGCGCGCATGTAGGCGGAGGTGGGCACAAAACTGGTGCGGATCAGACGGGATTGAAACGCCTCAAACGCCCCTTGCTGCATGGCTGCCAAGGCCCCGCGCGCCGCCAATTGTGACGCCCGGCCCAGCAGGGGCACCTGATGCCAGACGGTGCTGACCTGCGGCACGTCCTTCACGATGTCATGCAGTTGCATGTCCAGCACGCGACAATAGGGGCAGAAGAAATCGGAAAACGAGGCGATGGTCAGTTGGCCCGCCCCCCGCACGCCGCCCTGAAAGGTCACCGCACAAAGGTCACGCCCTTGCGGGACCGGGGCGCTCCCGGCCTGATCCAGCCCCACCAGCCCGACATTTGAGGTGGTGATGCCCTGCCCTGCGATGCGCCGAAACCCCGCCGGTTGTGCCACGGGGGTAAAGGCCAGTTTGGGCGCCGGCCAGATGGCGCGCGCCCCGGTAAACGCACCATACCCCACCCCCGCCAGACCCAGCGCAATGAGGCTGCGGCGGCTTAACATGGCGGGCCACCGCAAAGCGCCCAAAGGGGTTTGACAAGCCGCGCGATATGCCGCTTTGATTGCAAGGTTGCGTTCATAAGGAGCCCCTATCATGTCGTTTGAACTCTGGCTTGCATTTGTTGCGGCCACCACGGCTTTGTTACTGATCCCCGGCCCAACCGTGCTGCTGGTGCTGAGCTATGCGCTCAGCAAAGGGCGCTCTGTCGCGGTGGCCTCGGCGGCGGTCACGGCCCTGAACCCCAAATCAATCGCCTTTTTCATCGCCTTTGTGCCGCAGTTCATCCGGGCCGATGCGCCGCTGATGCCGCAATTCAGCATCCTGATTGCAACCTTTGTGACCCTTGCGGCAGTGAATGCGCTGGCCTATGCGCTGCTGGCAGACCGCCTGCGCCGCGTCATCGCACGCCCCTCTGTTCTCACCTGGATCACCCGTGGCGGCGGGCTGGCCCTGATCACCATGGGCGTTCTGACCGCCACACTCAAAAGGACCGCGCCATGAAACAGGTTCGCGACTACATTCGCACGATCGTTGATTTCCCCCATGAGGGGATCATGTTTCGCGACGTGACCACACTGTTTGCCGACCCACGCGGGTTTCGCATGGCGATTGATCAGATGCTGCATCCCTACGCGGGGCTTGAGATCGACAAAGTTGTGGGGCTTGAGGCGCGCGGGTTTATCCTGGGCGGTGCCATCGCGCATCAATTGTCGGTGGGGTTTGTGCCCATCCGCAAAAAAGGCAAACTGCCCGGCACGACGATTTCTCAGGACTACACACTGGAATACGGTGAAGCGATTGTGGAAATCCACGACGACGCAATTGCGGCGGGTGAGAAAATTCTGGTGGTGGATGATTTGCTGGCCACCGGGGGCACGGCGGAGGCCGGGATCAAGCTGATTGAACGGCTCGGCGGAGAGATTGTCTCCACCGCGTTCATCATCGACCTGCCGGAACTGGGGGGCCGTGCCAGGCTGGAGGCGATGGGCATGGAAGTGATGGCGCTGTGCAGCTTTGACGGGGAGTGATTTGTCGGCTGGAGCCGCACTGAAACAAGAGCAAACCTATCAGCGGCGGGAGATCGCCTACCCGGGGTGGGCGATCCAACGGCAGTTCTCTGCCACTTTATCTCTCAGCTTTGATGCTTCCTCTCACTGAACCACCAAGCCTCACCAAATCGCCTACCGTCACGCCTGAGGCGTGCGATAAATAGGGGGCGCGCCCTTGGTGCGACGGGCGGGCAGGCGATGGCCCGGCGCCTGCGGCTTGTTTCCGGGCTGGAGTGGCATTCAGACCGTGCAGAACATTTCCTATTCTAACGCAAAACCGCACCCGGATTCATAATGCCCATAGGATCCAATGCCGCCTTTATGCTGCGCATCGCGCCCAGTTTTGCCGGGTCGCCGTAACGTTCCAAATCCGCGACCTTGTAGCGCCCGATGCCGTGTTCCGCGCTGATGGAGCCGCCCAATGCGTGGGCCAGATCGTGAATGGTCTCTTTCACAGCGCCTTGCACTGGGTCAAAATCACTGCGCGTGCGGCCCGCCGGAGGGAAAACGTTGTAGTGCAGATTGCCATCACCCACATGGCCAAAGCAGTTGATGCGGAAGGTGTCGATGCGCGCAAGACGCTCCGCGGCCTCCGCGATAAAGCCCGATAATTCGCTCAAGGGCAGTGCGATGTCGGTCGATACAATCGCCCCGATCAGGCGGTTCGCCTCTGGCATCATTTCACGGATGTGCCAGAAATCATCTGATTGCTGTTGGTTCTGCGCGATCAGACCGCCGCTGACCAGGCCCGCCCTGGCCCCGGTTTCAAACAGCTTTTCAAGCGCCTGGGCGGGGTCTAACCCGCCGCTGAGCCCCAGTTCCACCAGCACAGACCACTCGGGCAGGTTACTGTAGGGCATGCGCACATTTGGCAGGACTTCACGCATAAAATCAAGGCCTTGGCGGTGGATCAGCTCAAAACCGCTGACCATTTCGCCCAAGCGCGCGCGCGCCAACGAGAGCAGGGATAGCGCAGCAGCAGGACTCTCCACCGTAAACAGCGCAGTGCCATTTTGCGCAGGTTTGGCAAAGAGTTTGAGCGCCGCTGCCGTGATCACACCCAACGTGCCCTCCGCCCCGATCAGCAGATTGCGCAGATCATAGCCCATGTTGTTTTTGCGCAGCCGCGTCAGCCCGTGCCAGATTTGCCCATCGGGCAATACCGCCTCCAGCCCCAGACACAGATCGCGGGCGTTGCCATAGCGCAGCACCGCCGTGCCGCCCGCGTTTGTGGAGAGATTGCCGCCAATGCGCGCAGACCCTTCGGCCGCGAGGGACAGAGGAAACAGCCTATCGGCCTCTGCCGCCGCGGCCTGCACATCGGCCAGGATCACACCGGCCTCAACCACGGCAACGTTTTCGTCCGGGTAAATCCCGCGCAGCTTATTCATGCGCTCCAACGACAGCAGCAAGGGCGCGGGTCCCTGCTCCATGATCTGGCCAGACACCAAACCGGTGCCCCCACCGAAAGGTACGACCCCAACGCGCGCCGCGTTTGCATGGCGGATCACCGTGGCGACGTGCTCGACCGTTTGGGGCATGGCGACAAGGCCGGGGCGGCTATACCAGCGGTTGCGCGGCTCTTCGAGATGGCGTTGTTCGGTGTCGCGCAGCGTGCCCGCAGGCAGCTCGGCGCGCAGGGCATTGGCAAACGATATGTCAGCAGAAGCAAGTGTCATGGCCAATTGATCAGGTGCAAACGCGCCGGATGCAAGGGCTATTCATCCGCGCGTGCCGCCCTACTCCTGCGCGCGCAAATAGGCCGGGCGCAGCACCATAATTGTCGGCTCAGACGGTAACCGGTCCAGCGAGACATTGATCACGGGGCCCTCCACACGGACCACCTGAAACTCATCGCGCATGCCGGTCAGGAACCGCTCCAACCCGGACTCCGCAAACCAGTGCATCGGGATCACGATGGAGGATTTCAAGCGTTTCAGCACTTTGGTCATGGTTGGCAAATCCAGTGTCATGCCGCCATCCACCGGGGCCATCACCACATCAAGCCGCCCAATGGCCGCGTATTGCCCCGCGTCCGGTTCGTGATGCAGGTGCCCCAGATGCCCGATGCACAGGCCGGCCATTTCAAAGATGAAAATCGAATTCCCCTTGGGTTCAATCCCGCTGAACTGGGACCGGATATCAGTGCTGACATTGCGCACCAGGACCTCATCCAGATCAAGTTTATGGCTGATCCCCTGGCCAAATTCGCCCCAGCCGGGCAGCGTGTGCGGGATCGCGGGGTCGGGAAAGGCGGTCCAATGGCTTTCATGGGCGTGGTTCATCGTCACCACATCCGGGGTCAGCGGCAGCGTGCCGGTAAAGCCGGTGAAATCCGTGACCATGTTCAGTCCGCCATGACTGCGGATCAGGAATGACGCATGGGCGATGTAGTGAATGTGCACCTGTTCGCTGGGCACGTCGGGCAGGCTGGCGAGGGTGACGTATTCAAGGCCCGGCGCCATCTGCGCCAGCGCGATACAGTGACTGGGAGTGCGGGTCTGGGCAGCCGCCAGCGTGGGCAGCAAGAGCAATAGGGCAAGGCAACGTAAGATCACGGCGCAGAACTCCTTTTGGATGGCAACAGCCTAGCGCGGGATTGTTCACCGGGCCACCCAAATTTAGTTGCGCAGGTAGGCAAAACCACGTCATCTACCTGCGACAGGGAGAGTTCAGATGTTGGCCAAAAGAGATTGGGTGCCCGCACACAGCGAGGCATTGGTGCAAAAAATCGCGGCGCAAACGGCGCGCGCAGACAGCGGTCACATCGCTGCGCGCATCACAACGCTGGTGCAGGACAACCGCAACATTCACGAACGCCAATGCTTTAACCTCAACCCTGCCACCAACGTCATGTCGCCGCGCGCAGAGGCGATTTTGTCGAGCGGGATCGGCACGCGGCCCTCACTCGGCTACCCGGGTGACAAATACGAAATGGGGCTGGAGGCGATTGAGGAGATCGAAGTGATCACCGCACAGCTTTGCGCGCAGGTTTTTGGGGCGAAATACGCCGAAATCCGCGTGCCTTCCGGTGCGATTGCCAATCTTTACGGGTTCATGGCGACCTGCACGGCGGGGGATACGATCATCGCGCCGCCTGCCTCTGTGGGTGGACATGTCACGCATCATCTGGACGGCTGTGCGGGCCTGTTCGGGTTGAACACCGTGAACGCGCCTGTCGACGCAGATGGCTACACCCTTGATATCAAAGGGCTACGCGCGCTGGCCCATGAGCTAAAACCAGCGCTGATCACGGTTGGGGCCTCGCTTAACCTGTTTGAACACCCGGTCGCTCAGGTGCGTGTCATTGCGGATGAAGTTGGGGCAAAGGTGCTGTTTGATGCTGCCCACCAGTGCGGGATCATTGCCGGGGGTGCATGGAAAAATCCACTGGCTGAGGGCGCGCATATGATGAGCATGAGCACCTACAAGAGCCTTGGCGGCCCGGCGGGCGGGTTGATTGTCAGCAATGATGCGGCTCTGGTGGAGCGGCTGGATGCCATCGCCTTTCCCGGCATGACGGCAAATTTTGACGCGGCCAAATCGGCGGCGCTTGCGTTGACCATGCTGGATTGGCTTGATCATGGGGCGGCTTATGCCGCTGAGATGATTGCCGTTGCACAGGCGTTTGCCCATGCGCTGGACGCCGAAGGGCTGCGTGTTTTCGGCAAGGCGCGTGGCTTTACAAATTCCCACCAGTTTGCAGTGGAAGCGGGCGAATTTGGCGGCGGGCAAACCGCCTCCAAGACCTTGCGCAAGGCGGGTTTTCTGGCCTGCGGCATTGGCCTGCCCATTGACGAGGTGCCCGGTGACATGAACGGTCTGCGCATTGGCACGCCGGAGCTGGTCCGCTGGGGCGTGGGTGTCTCTGACGCGCCGGTTCTGGCCGGGCTGGTGGCCCGTGCGTTGCGCTCGAATGATCCGGCGGGCATGGCACAAGAGGTGGCGGCCCTCAGGGCGCAATTTCAAAAACTGCACTTTGTTGGGGAATGCCCCTGAACGTGGCGCAAGGGCATCACTCTGGCCCGGCGTGCTGGCGGCGATAAGCCAGCTTCGGGTGGGGCTGTGCGTGCGGGATAAAAATGGGCATTCTGATCGCACGCGCCAGCGACCTGTCTTTCCCTCGCAAACCGCGCGCCGCCTGCTGTTTTTCAACCAGCCTCGGTCTTGCCGCGCCGGTCCTTGCGCAAGGACGCATAGAGCACATGGGTGCGCCAGCGTCCGTCGATTTGCAGATAGCTTTGCGCTACACCTTCGTATTTGAAACCTGTGCGCTCCAACAACCCGCGTGATGCCGCGTTTTCAGGCAGGCAGGCGGCTTCAATCCGGCTCAGATCAAGGCGGGTGAACGCCTGATGCACCACAGCGGTGATTGCCTCGCGCATATACCCCTGCCGGGCAAAGGGTTCGCCGGTCCAATAGCCCAAGGTGCCCGCCTGCGCCGGACCGCGCCGGATATTATCAAGGGTGATCGCGCCCAACAGCACGTCATCTTCCCGGCGAAACAGAAACAGCGGCAGCGCCGTGCCACCGGAAACAGAACGTTGCGCCCAATAGACCCGGTTGGTGAATGCCTTGCGGGTCAGATGGTCATTGGCCCATGTCGGCTCCCACGGGGTCAGATAGGCCCGGCTGGTCACCCGCAAGGCGGACCATGCGCGAAAATCAGAGTGGATCGGCGGGCGCAGCGTCAGCCGCTCCGTTTCCACCCGGAATTTACGCTTGATCCCCAGCATCAGGCCGCGCGGCGCGCCTGCAAGGCATCCAAACTGGGTGCGTCCTGCACAGGGCCATAGAGCGCCAAGGCGGCCGGGGCCTTTGCCGCCATGTGACCGGCCAAATCGCGCACGTCGCCGGTGGTGACCGCATCAATCTTTTCGATGGTTTCTTCCAGTGGCGGGATACGGTCCCAGATCTGGATCAGCCGCGCCAGCCGCTCCGCGCGGTTTGAGGGGCTTTCCAACCCCATCAACATACCCGCTTTCATCTGAGCACGCGCGCGCGCGACCTCTGCGGGGGACATATCACTTGCCGCGCGTTTCATCTCATCAATGGTGATGCCGGCCAGCTCCGGCAGTTGCTCCGTAGAGGTGCCCGCATAGATCGTCATCATGCCGGTATCGGCATAGGCCCCGGCCTGCGCAAAAATTGAATAGCACAGCCCGCGGCTTTCACGAATTTCCTGAAACAGGCGGGAGGACATGCCCCCACCAAGTGCTGAGGCATAAATCTGCGCAACATAAATATCATCGGCGCGGTAACCCGGGCTTTCAAACCCCAGTGCAAAATGCGCCTGTTCAAGGGATTTCATCTGACGGGTTTCGCCGCCCTGAAACCTGGCCACATCCATCTCAAAACGCGGCTTTGGCTGCATGTCACCAAACAGGGTTTCGGCCAGCCGGACAATTTCATCGTGATCAACCGCCCCGGCGGCAGCCAGGATCATCTGATCAGGGCCGTAGTGATCTTCGATAAAGCCCTGCAAATCTGTGCGGCTGAAGTTGGACACCCGTTCGGTTGGGCCCAGGATCGTGCGGCCCATAGGCTGATCCGGGTAGGCGCGCTCCTGCAACCAGTCAAAAATCACGTCATCGGGCGTGTCGAGCGCCTGACCGATCTCTTGCAGGATCACGCCACGTTCTGTCTCAATCTCATTCGGGTCCAGAATGGGATTGCGCAGGATATCGGCAATCACATCCAGCCCCAACGCCACGTCGTTTTCCAGCACCCGCACGTAATAGGCCGTGACCTCGCGCGAGGTATAGGCGTTGATGTAGCCGCCCACATCTTCGATCGCTTCGGCGATTTGCAGCGAGGTGCGTTTGGCAGTGCCTTTGAACGCCATATGCTCCAGAAAATGCGCAATGCCGTTTTGCTGTGGCGTTTCATGGCGCGCACCGGCTGAGACCCAGACCCCAATCGAGGCGCTGGCAAGACCCGGCATGTTTTCTGTTACGATGCGAAAGCCGTTGGAAAGGCGATGTTGGTTCAGGCTCACGAGGCGAGATGTCCTTTGATGTGGCTTTTCAGCGCGTCAAGGTCGTTGGCGATGCGGGTGACGCGCTCATCGCGTTCAAACAGATCTGCCATACGGGCGGGCAATGGGGGCCGGATGCCCGTCGCGGCCTCAACCGCATCGGGAAATTTCGCCGGATGGGCAGTGGCAAGCGTGATCATCGGCGTGGCCGGATCACGCTTTTCATCTGCCACCTTCACGCCCACGGCAGAATGGGGGCACAGCAGCTCGCCCGTGGTGGCAAGACGGTTGGTGATGGTGGCGGAGGTTTCCTCCTCCGAGGCGCGCCCGGATATATAGACGTCTTGTAACGCCTGCATCGCCCCTTGCGAGACGTCAAAACCGCCCTCACCCAGTTCCTGCATCAGTTGGGCCACCGCATTGCCATCCCGCCCATAGGCGTCAAACAACGCCCGCTCAAAATTGGAGGACACCTGAATGTCCATCGACGGACTGATTGACGGATGCGTCGGCCCCTTGTGATACCCCTGCCCTTTCAGGCAGCGGTCAAGGATATCGTTCTGGTTGGTGGCGACCACCAGCTTGTCGATAGGCAGGCCCATGCGTTTGGCGATGTAACCGGCGAAAATGTCTCCGAAGTTGCCGGTGGGCACAGTGAAGCTGACCCGTCGGTCAGGTGCGCCCAAGGAGACAGCGGAGGAGAAGTAGTACACGACTTGGGCCAGCACCCGGCCCCAGTTGATGGAATTTACGCCCGCGAGTTTCACCGCGTCGCGGAACTCAAAGTCATTGAACATGTCTTTAAGGCGGGCCTGGCAGTCGTCGAAGTCACCATCGACGGCCAGCGCATGCACGTTGGATTCGGTGGGTGTGGTCATCTGGCGGCGCTGAACTTCTGAGACGCGGCCATGGGGGTAAAGGATGAAGACATCCACATTGTCCAACCCCTTGAACGCCTCAATCGCCGCCGACCCTGTGTCACCTGATGTGGCCCCAACGATGGTCACACGCTCCCCTGCGCGGCCCAGCGCCTTTTTAAACATCTGGCCAATCAACTGCATGGCGAAGTCTTTGAACGCCAGTGTGGGGCCGTGGAACAGTTCCAGCAGGAAATGGTTTGGCGCCAGCTGCACCATAGGCGCGCGCGCGGTATGTCCAAAGCTGGCGTAGGTATCCGCGATCAGGCTGCGAAACTCCGCATCGGTAAAGGTATCACCGATGAAAGGGCGCATGACATTGAATGCCACGTCCTCGTAAGGTTTGCCCGCCATGGCGGCAATCTCGGGGTGTGTCAACGTCGGGATCTCTTCGGGCACATAAAGGCCGCCGTCGCGGGCAAGGCCGGTCAGCATGGCCTCTTCAAAGGTGAGTGCGGGGGCGGTGCCACGGGTCGAGGTATAGCGCATGGGTCAGCTTTCGGGTGGGCCGTTGGTTTATGCCCTGCGGCGTCGCACGAAATAAAGGGACATGGCAAGCCAAATGAACGCGAGCGAGAACCAAGTGATCGCATATTGAAGGTGGTTGTTGGGGATGCGGGAGGTGTCGACGGGCATGGGGGTGATCTTCCCATGGGGCAGATAGATCTCTCGCGCGACCAACAGCACCGGACGCGTGCCCAATGCTTTTGCCATTCTTTCAACATCACGGGCGTACCAGATGTTTTTGGCCTCATCAGGTTCGGGTGTGAAACTGTCAGTTTCCTGAGGCCATTGCAGATTCCCAATCACTTCCTTTAGCGTACCACCCTGATAAAGAACAATGCCGCGCACATCAGCCGGAATAAAGCCACGATCAACCATGATCGCGCCTTCCGGGTCGCCGTTATTGCCAAACCACAATGGCGAAATGATCCGATAACCCGCGCCTTCCTGTTTTTGGGAAACAAGAACGCGCAAGTGTTCAGGCCCAATGAAACCCTGTGTTTTGATCGGCAGATAGGCATCATTTTCGGGATCAAGGTCATCTGGCAGCGCAACTGGCTCCGCAACAATCCGCGCCTCAATATCCGCAATCACCCCCTGCTTCCACGCCAGCCGCTGCACTTGCCAAGTGCCTAGTCCAATCAGGATGGCAGCGCCGCCCAGACCTACGATGATAAGAAACAGCGCACTGCGCATCTGTTATCCTTTGCTCAAAGGAAAAGCGCGCGAGAGGGCCCGCGCGCTTTGAATGATCGTTTTGGTGCGCTTGGGCTTTATACGGTAAAGACCGACACACCCCAAACGTAGACCGCAAAGAACAGGAACAGCCAGACCACGTCCACGAAGTGCCAGTACCAGGCGGCGGTTTCAAAACCGATGTGGCGCTCTGGCGTAAAGTCGCCCTTGATCGCACGGACCAGACAGACCGTCAAAAAGATTGTCCCGATGATCACATGTGCGCCGTGGAAACCCGTGGCCATGAAGAAGGCAGAGAAGAACGCGTCTTCGCCAAACTTCCAGTCATGGTGCAACAGCAGTTCGCCGTATTCATAGGCCTGTAGCGCGGTAAAGGCGACGCCCAGAATGATGCCGATGATCAGACCGTTGATCAGGTCCTTGCGGTTGTTTTCATGCACCAGCGCGTGGTGCGCCCATGTGACGGCACAGCCCGACAACAGAAGGATCAGCGTGTTGATCAGCGGCAGATGGAAGGCATCGACCGGGTCAAACACAGGGGGGACATATTCAGAGCCCAGGTATTCGTTCATCGGGTAGATTGCCGGTTTGAAGAAGGTCCAGAACCAGGCCACAAAGAACATGATCTCGGACATCACAAACAGGATAAAGCCATAGCGCAGGCCAATGGCCACAACGCCGGTGTGATCGCCCACACGGCTTTCAATCACAACTTCGCGCCACCAGCCCCACATGGTGTAGAGCACAGCGGTAAAGCCGATCAGGAACAGCCAGGGACCGGAGATCGTGATCAGCCCGAACAGCACCGTAAAGCCGCCCGACATCCAGCCGACGGCGCCAAAGAGCATAAGAAACCCGGCCAGTGCGCCAATGAAAGGCCAGCTGGAGGGGTTCAGAATGTGATAGTCGTGGTCTTTTGCGTGGGCCATGGCGGGCTCCCTTGGGCTTTTCTTAGTTCAAGTCTGTGGTGGTGTCCTGCTCAAGGGCGGCATAGCCCTCAGGCAAGTCAATTTCATAAAACGTATAAGACAGTGTGATCGTATGTACAAACTTCCCGTCACGGTCTTCTACGATTTCCGGGTCAACGTAAAAACTGACCGGCATCTGGACGGTCTCACCGGGGGCGAGCACCTGTTCCTGAAAGCAGAAACAGTCAATTTTTTCAAAAAACGTGCCAGCGGTGTAGGGTGTTACGTTATAGCTTGCCTGCCCTGCAATGGGGCGGTCCGTAGGATTGTGCGCCTCGTAAAATGCAAGGCCGGTTTCACCAATGCGCACTTCCATTTCGCGCACAACCGGTTTGAAGTCCCAGGCCATCCCCTGATTAAGAGAGCCGTCAAAGCGCACCGTGATGGTCTGGTCCAGCACCTCATCGGAGGCAACATCGACCTGCCCCGGCACGCCGCCAAAGCCCGTGACCCGGCAGAACCAGTCGTAAAACGGCACCGAGGCCCAGGCCAGCGCGCCCATCACCAAAACCAGTGAAACCGTCTGTGTCACAGTCTTTTGAGGTCCCGACAACGCCATCAGTTTTCCGCCTTTGAAAGGGTATCTTCGTAGGTTGGGCCAACGCCGTCTTTGTGGACAACAACTTTACCCAGATCCATTTTGGCCAAATCGCGGCTGATCATCACAACGCCCATCACGCCGCACAGACCCAAAAGCGTCAGGCCTGCGGCGATCTTGCGCGCAAATGTCCAACGTTGCGGGGCAAGGGCCATCAGTCTGACACCTCCGACGTGCCCGCGTTGACAGGCGCGTTTGAGAAATCCGTTTGGGTGATTTTCACATAGGTCAGGGCAAGGATCAGGACCACAAAACCGCCCAACATCAGGCCAACTCCGGTGTTGCGCCCGCGGCGCCGGTTGTGAATTTCATGTTCCTTATTCAGGCTCATGACACCCCCCCGCCGGTCAGGCCCCAACCGCGCAACGTCGCCTCAACCAGAATCGCGCCAAAGTGCAGGAAGAGATAGTAGAGGGACAACCGGAAGAATTTGCGCTCAACCGCATAGTTGTCACCCTCCGCATCGTCCTCATCGCGCTGCCAGATGCGGTAGGCACCCAGCAGGAACATCGCATTCAGGATCACTGCAGTGGTCAGGTAGACATATCCACCAACAGCCGTGAACCCGGTGCCAATGGCCAGAACCACCAGCAGTACCGTGTAGATCAGAATGTGGCGCCGGGTGGCCGGGCGCCCATGGGCCACGGTCAGCATGGGCACGTCCGCATCGTCGTAGTCAGAGCGCATGAACAGGGCCAGCGCCCAGAAGTGGGGCGGGGTCCACATAAAGATCAGCGCGAACATCAGCCAAGCCTCAACCGAAAAGCTGCCAGTGGCAACGATCCAGCCAATCACCGGCGGGAAGGCCCCCGCAGCACCGCCAATGACGATGTTTTGCGGTGTCAGACGTTTGAGCC
Source organism: uncultured Sulfitobacter sp. (assembly GCA_937928635.1). Classification (GTDB taxonomy): domain Bacteria; phylum Pseudomonadota; class Alphaproteobacteria; order Rhodobacterales; family Rhodobacteraceae; genus Sulfitobacter. Next base: position 64,424 of record CALFWM010000033.1, read on the forward strand.
ACATCGAGTAGATCACAAGATAGAAAAAGATCGTAAAGGCCAGCATGAAGGCGGCCAGCAGGTTGGCGCTGAGGCCCAGCATCATCACCGACAGGCCCGACAGCGCAACGCCCAGATACAGCGCCTCGCGCGGTTCAACCTTGCCAGCGGGAATAGGGCGTTTGGCCGTGCGGCGCATGACCGCGTCGATGTCCGCATCCCACCACATGTTCAGCGCACCGGACGCGCCCGCCCCGATGGCGATAAACAAAATGGAGGCAAATCCGATCACGGGGTGCACCGATTGTGGTGCGGCCAACATGCCAACAAGCGCGGTAAAGACCACAAGCTGCATCACGCGCGGTTTCAGCAGGGCAAAATAATCGCCCAATTCTGCTTCGTATTGCTGGGTGTGGGGGACGTCGGTCATCCTTCACCTTCCTTGCGAGAGGGGCGGGCCAAGGCCCGCCTTACGGGGTCTGCGTGTAGATCAAGGCGGGGTCTCCCCCGCCCTGGCACTTTCTCAATCAAACGGGAGACACCCCCGCCCGCCTCTTAGTTGGAGGCAACCTGAACGCTGGGTTTGATGCCAGCATATTCTTCGCGCGCCTTGCCCAGCCATTCGGCATAGGCCTCTTCGGACACGACTTTTACGGTGATCGGCATATAGGCGTGGGCCTGACCACAAAGCTCTGAACACTGGCCAAAGTACACGCCTTCCTTTTCGGCCGTGAACCACAGTTCGGCCAGACGGCCCGGCACCGCGTCCTGCTTGACGCCAAAGGCGGGGATCGTCCAGGCGTGGATCACGTCGGATCCGGTGACCTGCACGACGATTGTCTTGCCCACGGGAATCACCACGGAGGTGTCTGTCGCCAGCAGAAACTCATCTTTAGAATACCCGGCGTCAGCCAGCTTTTTCTCCATCACGTCGCTCATGACATGTGCGATTGCGCCTGCGTCTTCTTCTTCGGAAGTCAGCGTTGCAGCGGCACCAATCATGTAGCTGTCAAAGGCGAATCCTTCGTCCACATATTCATGGGTCCAGTACCATTGGTTGCCAGTCGCCTTGATGGTGATGTCCGCAACCGGAATTTCCTGCTGCCGGAACAGTTTGGGCAGGGAATAGGCCCCGATCAGTACCAGAATCACAATCGGGATCACGGTCCAGGCGATTTCAACCGGGGTGTGGTGGGTAAAGGTCGCCGGCGTGGGGTTGCGCGACTTGTTGTAGCGGATCACCACCCAGGCCATCAGCGCCGTCACAAACAGCGAAATCAGCGTGATGATCACCAGCAGCATCCAGTCCAGATCGTGGATGTCCTGCGCCAGACGCGTCACCGCAGGCTGAAAGCCCGTTTCGCCGTCCTCCGGCTTGCCAATCGACTGAAGCCCGTCAATGCGCAGATTGTCCTGTGCCAGCGCCGGAAGAGCCGCAAAGCTGGCCAGAGTGGCCGAAAGAGAGAGTAGATGTTTCATAGTGCGTCCTGATCTGGTGACCATTTTTGTCGGTTTGTCGCGTCAGCGCCTGACGTTGTCACAGGCCCCGTTGAATTCTTTCTGCTTACAATCATATTCTGAACCCAAGATAAAGCCACTCGATTGCGTCAATCGGACGCGATCTGTGAATTTTTGCCCTAAGATGAGGAAACCTCCATGAGCAATGCGCCCTTTGCGCCGTTTGAGGCCGATCTGGATCGTGACACCGCCCTTGGTGTCCTGCGCGAGACCGTGGCGAGGGCCGATGATGGTGAGTTGTTTCTGGAGCGCCACCGATCAGAGGCGCTGATGTTTGATGACGGTCGCCTCAAAACAGCCAGCTATGATGCATCTGAGGGCTTTGGCCTGCGCGCTGTCCGGGGCGAAGTGGCAGGATATGCCCATTCCACCACCTTGACAGAAGCCGCGTTGCGACGGGCCGCACAAACCGCAAGGCTGGCCGTTGGGGAGGGGGGCGGCACCTGGGCCGATGTGCCTGAGGACACCAACAAAAAGCTCTACACCGATATGGACCCGATCGAGGGAGCAACTTTTTCTGTAAAAGTCGAGACATTGCGCGAGATCGACGCTTTTGTGCGCGATCTGGACCCGCGTGTCGTGCAGGTCAGTGCCTCGATCTCGGCCAGTCTTCAGGAAATTGAGATTTTGCGCCCCGAGGGGACCTCCGTGCGCGATGTACGGCCCATGACGCGGGTCAATGTCTCGGTCATTCTTGAACAGGACGGGCGGCGCGAAAGCGGCACCGCCGGTGGGGGCGGGCGCAGCGGGCTGGAGGGGTTGCTGGACCCGGTGGATTGGACATCAAAGGCCCGCGAAGCCGTGCGCATTGCCGCCGTTAACCTGACGGCGGTGCCTGCACCTGCGGGTGTCATGGATGTGGTCCTGGGCCCCGGCTGGCCCGGGATCTTGCTGCACGAGGCCATTGGCCACGGGTTGGAGGGCGATTTTAACCGCAAGGGATCAAGTGCCTTTGCCGGGCTGATGGGCCAGCAGATTGCAGCCAAGGGCGTGACCGTGCTGGATGACGGGACGATTCCCGACCGGCGTGGGTCAATTTCGGTCGATGATGAAGGCACGCCCAGCGCCAAGAATGTTCTGATTGAGGATGGCAAGCTCGTTGGTTACATGCAGGACCGTCAGAATGCGCGCCTTATGGGCGTGACATCGACCGGCAACGGGCGGCGCCAGAGTTTTGCGCATATTCCGATGCCACGCATGACCAATACCTATATGCTGGGCGGCACAACGGCCCCCGGCGATATTGTTGCCGATCTCAAGGACGGGATTTACGCCGTCGGCTTTGGCGGGGGTCAGGTTGACATCACCAATGGCAAGTTTGTGTTTTCCTGTACCGAGGCCTACCGCGTGCAGAACGGCAAGGTGGGGGCGCCGGTCACCGGGGCGACGCTGATTGGGGATGGGGCTACCGCCCTCAAGCATATCCGCGCAATTGGCAATGATCCGACACTGGACCCCGGCATGGGGAACTGCGGCAAACAGGGCCAATGGGTGCCTGTTGGCGTGGGCCAGCCGACCTTGATGATTGGTGGGTTAACCGTCGGCGGCGCCGCGGCTTGAAAGCGGGGGCGGGCCAAGGCCCGCGTTACGGGTTTTTAACGCAGACTTTGGTGCCTGCGGCACATGTTGGACAGAGTTTATTGGAAGGGTGAAGGGGTGTGGTGCCGCGCCCTCCCCAGAAATGGCGAGGCATATCTTCATTCCCTGTTAACCAAGCGTACCTATACCTGATTCTGCAACGGACGGAGTTAACGGGATGACTGACAAGGACGAACATCCTTCTTCCACTCACCCCCCACTCCCACCCCCCCCGGAAGACGAACAGTTTGCCCGACTTCGTCTGTTGCGTTCGCGCCGGGTTGGCATCGCCACATTTCGTCGATTGCTGGCTGAACACGGCACCGCGCAAAACGCGCTGGCCGCGCTGCCTGAGGTGGCGCGCGCCGCGGGCGTTTCTGGCTACCAGATCTGTCCCGAGGGGGTGATTTACGCAGAACTTAAAGCCGCCCGCGCAGCCAGGGCCCGGTTGCTGGTTCAGGGGGAGCCCTCCTACCCCGCGTTGTTGAACGATCTGTCAGATGCGCCACCATTTCTTTGGATGATTGGTGATCCTGATGTGCTGGCACGGCCGATGATTTCATTGGTCGGCGCGCGCAATGCGTCCTCATTAGGCACGCGGATGGCAAAGGCACTGGCGCGCGACCTTGGCGCGGCAGGATATGTGGTTGTGTCAGGCCTTGCGCGCGGGGTTGATGCCGCCGCACATACCGCAGCACTTGAAACGGGCACACTTGCCGTGCAGGCAGGCGGCGTAGATGTGATTTATCCGCCTGAAAATGCAGAACTGGCGCGCAACATCGCCGCAACCGGGGTGCGCCTGACAGAACAGCCAATGGGGTTGCAGCCGATGGCGCGCCACTTCCCGCCACGCAACCGCATCATATCCGGGTTGAGCCCTGCAACAATTGTGGTGGAGGCGGCCTCAAGATCAGGCAGTTTGATCACCGCGCGGGATGCATTGGATCAGGGCCGCGATGTTTTGGCCGTGCCCGGCCACCCGTTTGATGCCCGTGCCTCCGGGTGCAACATGTTGATCCGGGACGGGGCGACATTGGTGCGCTCGGCGGCGGATGTGCTGGAGGTGCTGAGCCCACTGGAACAGCACCGGGTCAATGCCCCTGTTGTACCCCCGGCACCCAAACGCAACCTGCGCGAAACGGCAGATTTGCATGTGCAGATTCTGTCCCGGCTTGGCCCCTCCCCACTGGCGGAAGATCAGCTGATCCGCGATCTGAAAGTTCAGCCCGCCCAGGTCGCGCCAGCCCTGGTTGATCTGGAGCTTGATGGTCAAATCACGCGCCGCCCCGGTGGCCTTTTGACCCGTGTGGTCTGAACTCTCTGCCCTGAATTCAGCACTTGGGCCGGTAAGCCGCGCACGCGGCAAGACCAAATGCGATCACGATTTTGACCGGCCATTACTCTGAGCCAAAACGAGGGACGCAGATGCGGCTTGTGATCAAAATTGACCCCGTTGATCACATCGCCGCATTGACAATTCCATGCGTCCCCCCACATGTGGCACCGCAAAGACCGCTCGATTTACCCATTAAAGGTGCCAGTATTTATGCCCGTTGTTGTTGTCGAATCCCCGGCCAAGGCCAAAACAATCAACAAATATTTGGGCAATGACTATACCGTTCTGGCCTCTTATGGGCACGTGCGGGACCTGCCGCCAAAAAATGGCTCGGTCGATCCAGACAACGAGTTTGACATGCTGTGGGAGGTTGCCTCGGACAGCAAAAAGCACGTCAAGGCGATTGCCGATGCGCTGAAAGATGACAATGCACTGATCCTCGCCACCGATCCGGACCGCGAGGGCGAGGCGATCAGCTGGCATTTGCAAGAGGCGCTGACCAAACGAAAATCTATCAAGAAGGACACGCCGGTCAGCCGCGTGGTGTTTAACCAGATCACCAAGACCGCTGTGACAGAGGCAATGGAAAACCCGCGCGAGGTCGATATGCCATTGGTGGAGGCTTACCTTGCCCGCCGTGCGCTCGACTATCTGGTGGGGTTTAACCTCAGCCCTGTGTTGTGGCGCAAATTGCCCGGCGCGCGCTCGGCGGGGCGTGTGCAATCGGTCACCTTGCGCCTGATTGTGGAGCGTGAAATGGAGATCGAGGCGTTTCGTGCCCGTGAATATTGGTCCGTCAAGGCGCTGCTGGCCACGCCGCGCGGGCAGGAATTTGAGGCGCGTCTGGTCACTCTGGCCGGCAAAAAGCTCGACAAATTTGACCTGGCCAATGACACGCAGGCCGAAATGGCCGTGCAGGCGATCACCAGCCGCGATTTAAAAGTCACCTCTGTTGAGGCAAAACCGGCAAGCCGGAACCCCTCCGCCCCCTTCATGACCTCGACCCTGCAACAGGAGGCCAGCCGCAAGTTCGGCATGGGCGCGCGTGCCACCATGTCTACCGCGCAACGGCTTTATGAGGCGGGGCACATTACCTACATGCGGACCGATGGCATCGACATGGCCCCTGAGGCCGTGACCATGGCGCGTGATGCGATCAAGGACCGTTACGGCGCCAATTACATTCCCAGAGAACCGCGCGTTTACAAGAACAAGGCCAAGAACGCCCAGGAAGCGCACGAATGTATCCGCCCCACGGATATGACCAAAGATGCCGCCAGCCTGTCCAAACTGGAACCCGATCAGCGCAAACTGTACGATCTGATCTGGAAGCGCACGCTTGCTTGTCAGATGGCCACGGCTAAGTTTGAGCGGACCACAGTGATGATCAGCAGTGCCGATGAACAGGTCGAACTGCGCGCCAGCGGGCAGGTCATGGTGTTTGACGGTTTTCTTAAGGTCTACGAAGAAGGCCGCGATGATGTGGTTGTGGATGATGATGACAAGCGGTTGCCCCAGATCGCCCAGGGCGACGGTCTGGACAAACGCGCCATCACACCAGAGCAGCATTTCACCCAGCCCCCGCCCCGTTATACCGAAGCGACATTGGTCAAGCGGATGGAAGAACTTGGCATCGGTCGCCCCTCGACCTACGCCAGCATCGTCACGACCATTCAGGACCGGGAGTATGTGCGCAAAGAGGGCAACCGCCTGATTGCCGAGGACAAGGGGCGGCTGGTAACAGCGTTTCTAGAGAATTATTTCCGCCGCTATGTGGGCTATGAGTTCACGGCTGATCTTGAGGATCAGTTGGATAAGGTCTCGGCGGCGGATGCTAATTATAAGGAAGTGTTGGGACGGTTCTGGCGCGATTTCTCTGCGGCGATTGCCGAAACCGCTGATCTGCGCATTGGCGATGTGCTTGAGAAAATCAATGAGGTGCTGGAGCCGCATCTGTTCCCGCCCATGGAAGACGGCGGCGACCCGCGCCTGTGCCCGCATTGTGGTCAGGGGCGGTTGTCCATGCGCACAGCGCGTTCAGGTGGTGCCTTTATCGGCTGCTCCTCCTATCCCGAATGCCGCTACACCCGCCCCTTTGGTCCGCCGGACCCTGAGGCCGAAGCCTCCGCCATCCCCCCCGACGGCAAATTGCTGGGTGAAGATGCCGGTGATGAGATCCGCGTGTTCAAGGGCCGCTTTGGCCCCTACGTGCAGCGCGGACCGGTGACAGAAGAAAACAAGAAACCGCCGCGTCAGTCCGTGCCCAAGGAATGGCCCGCAGAAGAGCTGGATCTGGAAACCGCGCTCAAACTGCTCTCCCTGCCCCGTGAGATTGGCCCGCATCCCGAAGACGGGATCATGGTCTGGTCCAACATCGGGCGCTACGGGCCTTATCTGAAACACGCGCCAAGCACCTCGGATCGTGGCGGCACCAATGCAAATCTGGAAAGCCTGGATGAGGTGTTTACCGTCGGCATGAACCGCGCCGTGCAACTGCTGGCCGAAAAGGTTGCCAGTCGGGGTGGCCGGGGCAAAACCGCCAAACCGATCCGCGAATTGGGTGAACACCCTGAGGCAGGCGGGCCTGTGAATGTTTTTGACGGCAAGTATGGTCCTTACGTGAAGTGGGAAAAGATCAACGCCACGATCCCAGATACGATCACGCCAGAGGACCTGACAATGGCGCAGGCCGTGCATCTGATTGATGAACGTGCGGCCAAAGCTGGCAAGAAAAAGCCCGCTGCCAAAAAGAAAGCCGCGCCAAAGAAGAAGGCAGCGGCAAAAAAGAAGCCCGCCGCGAAAAAGAAACCGGCAGCCAAGAAGAAGCCTGCATCAGAGGGTTGATCACGCCTTTGCAGAAAATGGGCAGGTGCACATGGAAGCACGCAAGCTGAAGTCCTATGCGCAGGAGGTCATTTGGCGCAATCAGTTGTCTTCTTTGCTGATCAGCAAAGGCTACAACGTTTTTTTGCCTGTTTTTGACAACGGCATCGACCTGATCGCGCATCGTGAAAGCGACGGCGACCTAAAACTGATCCAGCAAAAGGGCCGCTGGTCCATTTTGAAAAAGTACCGCGACCGGGACATCTGGATCGCGTTTCCCCATGCCGGGTCATGGTATCTCATTCCCCATGACGAAATGTTGACCTGGCCCGAGGTTGCGGGCTTCCTTCTGACGCAGTCGTGGATTGACAAGGGCACCTATCATAACGCGCGCCCCAGCAAAGCGATGGTTGCGCAATTTGAGCGTTTCTATGTCGGGCCAGCTGCGGTGTTGTCCTGAAACATTTGACACGCCCCGGTTTATTGACTCTCTTCTGTCGCCGCGTCAGACAACGCGCAACGCAACAGTTCGGGAGAGAGCTTTATGAACAAGATATACGGATCAGCCGCTGAGGCGCTGGAAGGCGTTTTGTCAGATGGTATGTTGATCGCAGCGGGCGGTTTTGGCCTTTGCGGTATTCCGGAATTGCTCCTTCAGGCCATCAAAGAAATGGGCACCAAAAACCTGACTTTTGCCTCCAACAATGCGGGTGTGGATGATTTTGGCATCGGTATTTTGCTGCACACCCGTCAGGTCAAGAAAATGATCTCTTCTTACGTTGGTGAGAATGCAGAATTCATGCGTCAGTATCTCTCTGGCGAGTTGGAGCTGGAATTCAACCCTCAAGGCACGCTGGCCGAGCGTATGCGCGCCGCCGGTTGCGGCATCCCCGGGTTCTATACAAAAACCGGCGTGGGCACAGTGATTGCCGAGGGCAAAGAGGTCAAACAGTTCAATGGCGAAGACTATATACTGGAGGAAGGCCTGTTTGCAGACCTCTCTATCGTCAAGGCGTGGAAAGCCGATGAAACCGGCAACCTTGTGTTCCGCAAGACCGCGCGCAACTTCAATCCGCCTGCGGCCATGTGCGGCAAGGTCTGTGTGGCAGAGGTTGAGGAAATCGTGCCAACAGGCTCCCTTGACCCCGACAGCATCCACCTGCCCGGCATCTATGTGCACCGGATTGTGCAGGGTGAGCATGAGAAACGTATTGAGCAGCGCACCACGCGCACGCGGGAGGACGCATAATGGCTTGGGACCGCAACCAAATGGCAGAGCGCGCCGCGCAAGAGCTTGAAGACGGCATGTATGTGAACCTTGGCATCGGCATCCCGACGCTGGTGGCCAACTATGTGGGCGACAAGGACATCACCTTGCAATCTGAAAACGGCATGCTCGGCATGGGCCCCTTCCCGTTTGAAGGGGATGAAGACCCCGATCTGATTAACGCGGGCAAACAGACCATCACGGAATTGAACCGCACGGCGTATTTTGATTCATCAACCTCCTTTGGCATGATCCGGGGCGGCAAAATCGCCGCTGCGATCTTGGGCGCAATGGAAGTGGCCGAAAACGGTGACCTCGCCAATTGGATGATCCCCGGTAAACTGGTCAAAGGCATGGGCGGTGCGATGGATCTGGTGGCGGGCGTGGGCCGGGTGATTGTGGTGATGGATCACACCAACAAGCACGGCGACAGCAAGGTGTTGAGCGAATGCACCCTGCCCCTGACTGGCAAAGGTGTGGTGGATCGCATCATCACCAACCTAGGTGTGCTGGATGTGGTTGAGGGCGGATTGCGCATTGTCGAATGTGCGACAGGTGTCAGCGAAGAAGAGCTGCGCGCCGCCACCCAAGCAACGCTGGTTTAAAGAAAGAGGGCGGGCCTTGGCCCGCCTCACCCCGACAATATCACTTCAACGCTGCAAACACACAGCCATCCGAAATCAACTCAGGCGGAGTCTGGCACAGCCCCTTGGCCACCTGAAAGGCTGCCAGCACCTTTGGCACGTAATCCCGCGTTTCAGCAAACGGCGGCACACCTGCATGTTTGCGCACCGATCCTTCGCCCGCGTTATATCCGGCCAATACCAATATCGGGTCATTGTCAAACTCCCCCATCAGCCAATTGAGGTATTTGACCCCGCCGGTGATGTTCTGGGCTGGTTTCAAACTGTCGCTGACCCCAAACCGCGCGGCTGTCGCTGGCATCAGTTGCATCAAGCCCTGTGCCCCTGCACCGCTCACTGCGTCTGCGCGGCCCGAGGATTCGACAGTAATAACCGCCAGCACCAAGGCGGGCGATACCTTTGTGTCGATGGTGGAGCGCAAGATATCGACGCCGTTGGCCTTTGCGATGTCTTGCATCTGCTGTAACCGGGGGGACGTGACCTTGTCCGCCGCCCCTGCGAGGGTGCGCATGGCTGTCTGCAACCGACCGGGACCAGATTTGGCAGCCTCGGGTGAGACCTTCTCCCAGAACCAATCATAGCTGCCCGCCACCCGCGGCGCTGCTTTGCCGGCTCTTGCGGGATCTTTGGGTGCCTTTGGGGCTGGTTTGACCTGGGTTGCGGGATCAATCTGGATGGTAATCCGGCTGCCGATGGGGCGTTGGCCCACTTTGACGCGCTTCGCGCTGAACTCTGGAAAGGGTTTAGGTGTCTCTGCCGCCGCTGGCCCCACGGCAAATGCCGCCGCCAAAAGCGTGTAAACGAAAATACGGATCATGCCTGCCTGCTTTTTGCTTTGTTGGCTCGATTTTCCACCAACATCCCACAAAACCGGGTTTCAAACCAGCAATTCGAGGCACAGAATACGGCAATTTCGCCACAATTAGGGCGGCAGTCCGCTCAAATTTTAGAAAACTGGCTATGAAGATCTATTTTTATTATTCATTTTCAATGACGTAGCCCGTCAGTTACATGTTTTAACGGAAATAACCAAAATGTCACATTTGGCGTCAAATTCATGCCCCATTCCCAAGTCTATATAGCGGCATACCAAGTCGGACAGGCAGCCAACTGAGAGAAGCGGGTGCCACAACGGACGAAAGGGTATAAACTGTAAATATATGATCCTTGGAGGGACATGACATGATGAAATTTATCAAAAACTTCAAAAAAGACGAAGACGGCGCCGTAACTGTTGACTGGGTTGTTCTGACAGCTGCTGTTGTTGGCCTGGCCGTTGCTGCCTATTCCTCAATCGAAACAGGCGCAACTGGTCTGACCGCGAACACCGCGACATTCCTGGACAACCAAGACCCTAACTAATTCGGGTTCACTGATCTAACTTGATTAGTCTGGGGCCGCATTCTGAACATCAGGATGCGGCCTTCTCGATGAACAGGCTCAACATCGCGCTGGGTCGATACTAAGGGAAATGGCTCCATGAGTAACTTTTTTAGGAATTTTCTGCGTAACGAAGATGGCGCGGTTACCGTTGACTGGGTCGTTTTGACGGCTGCAATTGTCGCTTTGGCCGTTGCTGCGATTATCTCGATACACGGGTCCACCGGCAACGTGGGTGATTCTGTTGGTGGTTGGCTTGGCGAGCGTCAAATAGGCCTATAACGCATCATTCCCAAATTTCTGTAAAGCGGTCACCCTATCCCTGGCCGCTTTGTATTTTGCGCCTTCCCATCCGCGCAAAAACAAAGCCGCGCTATTGCCGTGCCGAGTGCACAATGAGGCCACAATTGGCGGCTATCGACGCAATTATAAAAATGGCGCCGGGCCCTTCCCGGCTGATGAGTAGCAAAAGGTGAATAACATGCGGATGGTATTTGGACTGGTCCTGTTGGTGGGCATCGCGCTTGCAGGTGGGGCCGTATATCTGGCCAAGGATCGCATTGCGCAATACCAACACGCGAATGCACAAGCGCAGGCGGCGTTGGCAAAAGTGGTGGCGACAAAAACGGTCTATGTGGCCACCGAACCCCTAAAATACGGTCAAAAGCTAACCCCGGACGTCGTGCGCACGGTCGAGTGGCCCGAAAACGCCATTCCTGATGGCGCGTTTTTTGAGGCGACCGATCTTTTCCCTGAAAATACCGATGAACTGCGCGTTGTGCTGCGGGCCATCGAAAAAGACGAGGCCGTATTGGCCGTCAAGGTCACAGAGCCCGGCGAAGATACCGGCCTGACCTCCCGTCTGGAGCGCGGCAAGCGCGCCTTTACCATCTCCGTTGACGTGGCAAGCGGTGTGTCCGGCTTCTTGCGTCCAGGCGATCATGTTGATGTCTACTGGACAGGTCGTCCCAACATTGACCGGTCCTCCGGTCAGTCCGAGGTGACCAAGCTGATCGAGGCTGGCGTTAAACTGATCGCGGTTGACCAAAGCGCAGACGGAGATCTGGGCGAGACATTGATTGCACGTACGGTCACAGTATCCATTGATCCACAACAGGTGGCCTCGCTGGCGCAAGCACAGTCAACAGGCAACCTGTCCTTGTCGCTGGTTGGTGCCGGCGACGATACAATCGCCTCCGCCGTCGAGGTCAACCAGCGCTCGCTCTTGGGTATCAAGGCAGAGACGGTACAGGCCGAAACAGAAAAGGACAGGGTTTGTACAATTCGCACGCGTCGTGGCGCGGAAATGCTGGAATTGCCAATCCCCTGTACGAACTAAGCAACCTTCACAGGATCAAAACGCGTTTTAGATAGGCACCGTGCCCCACGGTGCCTATTTGTTTTTAGGGGTTTAAGGCCACTATGTTGCCATTTATCCACATAAAGCTCCGTCTCGAACCTATTGATTCTTGCAATAAAATCAAATCTGCCGCACAGTCACTCAAACGACGGGCAAAAAGACCCTATCCTGAGGCGTGATCAAAAAGGCAGGTCACATGAAAATTGACAGATTCTTGAAGGCAGCCCTCGTTGGGCTGACACTGAGTGCCGTACCCTTGGCCATGACTGCTCCGACATCGGCTTCCGCCGATACGTTGCGTGTTGTGAAAAGAGGGACCAACGCGACACTTAATGTACCAATGAACCGCGCGGTGGTCGTTGAAAGCGACATACCGTTTGCGGAACTTTCAATCGCCAATCCCGGCATCGCGGATATTTCCTCGCTGTCGGATCGCACGATCTACGTGCTTGGCAAATCCCCCGGATTGACCACCCTGACCCTGCTGGACGCCAGCGGGCAACTCATCACAAACGTTGATGTGCGGGTGGCAGCAGATGTTTCCGAGTTCAAGGAACGTCTGAGACAGATCCTGCCGGGCGAAAAAATCGAAGTACGCACCGCCAATGACGGGATTGTACTTTCGGGTATCGTTTCCTCCACCCAGCGCCTTCAGCGCGCCCTTGATCTGGCCGAACGTTACGCGCCAGAGCGGGTCAGCAACCTGATGAGCGTCGGCGGCATCCAGCAAGTGATGATGAAGGTGCGGTTTGCAGAAATGCAGCGCAACGTTTCCAAATCACTCAGTTCGTCGCTTCAACTGAGCGGCATTCTTGGGGGCAGCACCGGTCTTAACGGCGGTACGGGCACAACAAACACCTCCGGTGGCGTTGCAAACGCTCTTGCCGGCAACATTCCGGCCTCAAACCAGAATGCAGGCGCAGTTTTGTTCGGCTTTAACGCCGGATCAACGCAAGTTGGCATTCTGCTGGAGGCTCTGGAGCAAAAAGGCGTTGTGCGCTTTCTTGCGGAGCCCAATCTGGTCGCTCTTTCCGGCCAGGAGGCGAAATTCCTTGCAGGTGGCGAATTCCCGGTGCCTGTGGCGCAGTCAGATGACCGCATTACCGTTGAATTCAAGCCATTTGGCGTTGAATTGGTCTTTACCCCCCGTGTGGTGGGCAAGGATCTGATCAACCTTGAACTGATGGCCGCGGTATCCGCGATTGACCCCACAAACAGCCTTTCGCTGGGTGGTGGGATCGAAATTGCCGCCTTTACCCGGCGCGAGACCTCATCAACAGTGGAAATGCGCGATGGCGAGAGCTTTGCCATTGCCGGTCTTCTGACAGATGATTTCACGGACAACACCAGCCAATTGCCCTGGATTGGGGATGTGCCGGTACTGGGGGCCCTGTTCCGCTCTGCGGATTATCAGCGCAGCCAGACAGAGTTGGTTATCATCGTCACTGCCCATCTGGTAACACCGACCCGGGGTGAGGCTTTGGCCCTGCCAACGGATCGTATCAAGCCACCTACCGAAAAGGACCTGTTCCTCTATGGCCGGACATCTGCCGGCACCCGCACGCCCAAGAAAGGTGCCGCGGGAGAGGTTGCACAACAGGACTTTAGCGGTTCATATGGTTATGTATTGGACTAAACCCATGAAAAACGCGATGGCGAAGACGCTAAAACTCACCGGGATCTCAGCATTAGCTGCAAGTCTTTTGGCATGTGGCCCCAGCCCTGATCCAGTCTACACGCAGTTCTACCGCGAAGCGGGTGCTCTGGTGGACACTGGCAACTTTGGCAACGCGACCCTGAACAACCGTTTGGTGATGACGGGTGAACGACAGTACACCTTTGATCTGGCTCAACGGTTTGCCTCTGAAACGACCTCAACAGTGAATTTTGGCTTTAATTCCGCTCAGTTGGACCAATCTGCACAGGACATCCTGCGCAAGCAGGCCCAATGGATCCGCCAATTCCCGGAAATTCGTTTCCGGGTCTACGGGCACACCGATGCGGTTGGCTCCAGCCGGTTCAACAAAAACTTGGGTCAGCGCCGCGCCAATGCGGTTGTCGCGTTCCTCTCCAGTCAGGGCATCAGCCGCTCTCGTCTTGAGGCCGTTGTGTCCTTTGGAGAATCACAGCCCTTGATCGTCTCACAGGGCCGCGAGCGTAAGAATCGCCGCACCGTGACAGAGGTCAGCGGGTTTGTCGGACGTCATCCAACGGTTCTGGACGGAAAATACGCCCAGATCGTCTATCGTGACTACGTTGAAAGCGCTGCAGCAACCAGCACGCTCAGCCAATCCCCCACGGTAGAATCTGGCGGCTAAAACCCGACATTTCCAAGAAGAGCCCCGCGATTTTAGCTGAAATCGCGGGGCTTTTTTTTACCCGATAGAAGCATTTTCATTTCGTGGCGTTGAGGCAAGAAACAAAAGCATCGCCAAGGGCTTAGCGCCCTGCCCTGTCCAAAATCGACAGTAAAATGCACTGACACGGGCCAAATTCGCTCTGACCAATCCGGTTTCGGTGCTGTAGATCGTTTCATCTTACCCAACAATCAGACCGATTTGGCCCCAATCTCGCCCCAGTTGGCTGCGATGAACCCCTCAGTAGGATAAATGTGTCTGGGCAAAACGTCAGGCACGGGTGACTGCGCCGCTGTGCGCACTGTGGAGTCTTCCCGGTGACGTACAGCAGGGCAACATCCAACCTGAGCAGAGGATTACGCGATGAGCAGCACAATGCCGCAACCTGAAACAGCCCCCTTGATCGCCTGTACGATCAGCCGTGATGTGCAGAACTTTGATCTGTTAATCGAAGATATGGAAGACGCTCTTGGGGAAAACTGGGGCGATCTGGGGTTTGCGGAAGCGATTTCCTTTTTTGGCCAGCCAGAGGGGGCCAGCATGGAGTTTGTCGCCCTGGCAATGGACGAAACGGACGAAGATAATCTGGTTTTGATGACGGAAATCATCAACGCCGCAAAACAGCGCGACATCAAGGTTGTGTTGATTGCCGAAGATGTGACCCCCGCCGCGCTGCATTCGTTGCTGCGCCAGGGTGCTGACGAATTTGTCCCCTATCCCCTGCCCGAAGGCGAGCTGGCACAAGCCATCGCCCGTGTGCGCGCCAAAGAGGTGTCTGCCCAAGTGGCCGACACAGCCACCGCCCCGCAACTCAAGGCCGGTGCCCAAAAAGACGGTGCATTGATTGTTGTGCATGGGCTTGCAGGGGGCGTTGGCTCCACCACATTGGCCGTCAATCTGGCGTGGGAACTGGCCACAGTTGACAAGAACAGCAATCCGTCCGTCTGTCTGGTTGATCTGGACCTGCAATATGGTGCCGTTGCCACCTTCCTTGATCTGCCCCGCCATGAGGTGGTGTATGAAATGCTGTCAGACACCGAAAACATGGACGAAGAGATTTTTGGTCAGGCCCTGCTGACCTATGAGGATCAACTTCAGGTGCTGACCGCGCCCACAGATATGTTGCCGCTTGATCTGATCACCTCCGAAGAGGTGAATGCGGTGCTGGAAATGGCCCGCAATCAGTTTGATTATGTTGTGGTCGATATGCCGTCCACACTGGTGCAATGGTCAGAAACGGTTCTGTCCTCCGCGCATGTCTATTTTGCAATGCTCGAACTGGACATGCGGTGTGCGCAAAACACCCTGCGTTTCAAGCGCGCGCTGCAATCCGAAGATCTGCCCATTGAAAAGCTGCGCTATGTGATGAACCGCGCCCCCAAGTTTACGGACCTCAACGGCAAAGGCCGGGTCAAACGGATGGCAGAATCTCTCGATATCTCGATGGATGTGCAACTGCCTGACGGGGGCAAACCGATCACGCAGGCCAATGACCATGGCACGCCACTGGCCAGCTCCGCCCCCAAAAGCCCGCTGCGCCGTGAAATCGCCAAACTCGCCGCCTCCATCCATGACCTCAAAAGTGATCAGGCGCAGGCCGCCTGATCCCATTCTGAAAGACAAAGTGCATGTTTTCCAAGTACAAGAAATCTAGTGCCCCCGCCGATAAGGCAGATGAGGCAACAGAGGCCAGCAATGTAACGAAGATTCAGGAGGCCGCCCCCGCAGCAGCCCCTTCCAAAGTTGCGCGCAAACAGGCACAACCTG
Organism: uncultured Sulfitobacter sp.; assembly: GCA_937928635.1. GTDB lineage: Bacteria > Pseudomonadota > Alphaproteobacteria > Rhodobacterales > Rhodobacteraceae > Sulfitobacter. The sequence continues at coordinate 80,433 of CALFWM010000033.1, forward strand.
CCGCCGCAGCCCCTGTCGACAAGGAAACAAAACGCAAGCAGCGCATGAGTGAGATCAAACTCGAATTGCACCGCTCCTTGTTGGACAACCTGAACCTTGCGGCACTTGAACATGCCACAGAGCAGGATTTGCGCCAGGAAATCAACACGATTGCTGTTGAAGTGCTGGCTGAAAAATCCATCGTTCTAAACCGCGAGGACCGGCTGAACCTCAACTCAGAGCTCTATGACGAGGTTACCGGCCTTGGCCCACTCGAAACCCTGCTGAAAGATGAGAGCGTTAACGATATCTTGGTTAACGGTCCGCAACAGATCTTTGTGGAACGCTCCGGTAAGCTGGAACTGACCGACATCACGTTTAAAGACGAAAAGCACCTGCTGCGGATCATCGACAAGATCGTATCGGCGGTGGGTCGTCGTGTGGACGAAAGCAACCCTTACGTGGATGCCCGTTTGAAAGACGGTTCACGTTTCAACGCCATGGTGCCTCCGGTTGCCGTGGACGGCAGCCTCGTTTCCATTCGTAAGTTCAAAAAGGACAAACTGGGCATTGATGACCTGGTGAACTTTGGTGCCTTTACCGAAGAAATGGCCGCCTATCTACAGGCCGCAGTTGCCACACGCCTAAACATCATCGTGTCGGGTGGTACGGGGTCTGGTAAGACGACCACCTTGAACGCACTTAGCTCTTTCATCGACAATGCCGAGCGCATCCTGACGATCGAGGATACGGCGGAACTTCAATTGCAACAGACCCACGTGGGCCGGATGGAATCAAGGCCACCCAACGTTGAAGGCAAGGGCGAGGTATCCCCGCGTGACTGTCTGAAAAACGCCCTGCGGATGCGCCCTGACCGGATCATCGTGGGGGAGACGCGTGGCGAAGAAGTTATCGACATGCTTCAGGCGATGAACACAGGCCACGACGGCTCCATGACCACAATCCACGCGAACTCCGCGCGCGATGGTGTGTCACGTCTGGAAAACATGATCGCGATGGCCGGGATTGAAATGCCGCTCAAGGCTGTGCGCTCCCAGATCTCATCGGCGGTTAATCTGATTGTGCAAGCCAGCCGCCTTCAGGATGGCTCGCGCCGCATGACCTCGATCACGGAAATCACGGGCATGGAGGGCGATGTGATCTCCATGCAGGAAATTTTCCGCTACCAGCGGGTTGGCCTGACCCCGGACAACAAAATTATCGGCCACTTTACGGCCACAGGCGTGCGCAGCCACTACGCGGAACGCTTCCGCATGTGGGGCTATGACCTGCCTGCTTCCATCTACGAACCCATTGCCGCAGAGTAAGGAATAGTCTCATGAGCGCAGAACCCATTATCTATGGCCTGATTTTTGTCGGTGTCCTGGTGCTTGTTGAGGGCCTCTACCTGGTGGCCTTTGGTAAGTCAATCAGCCTGAACAGCCGCGTCAACCGACGCCTTGAAATGCTGGAAAAAGGCAGCCGGCGCGAAGAAGTGCTGGACAAGTTGCGCAAGGAAATGCAGCAACACATGAGCGCAAAGACGATCCCGCTCTATTCCCTGCTGTCTGAAAAGGCACAGAAGGCGGCGATTGCCTTTACCCCCAAACAACTGTTGATGATCATGGGCGGCGTTGCCGCCATGGCCTTTATGGCGCTGACTGTCGGCACCGATACCGAAGCCCCCGTGCGCGCCTTGCTGGCTGTGGGCATTGGTGTGGGCGGTGTATTTTTCTGGATTTCGTCCAAGGCCAACAAACGCATGGGCATGATTGAGGAACAACTGCCTGATGCGGTGGAACTGATGGTGCGCTCCCTGCGGGTGGGGCATCCGTTTTCCAACGCCATTTCCATCGTGTCAAAAGAGATTCAAGATCCACTGGCTTCTGAATTTGGCGTGATCGCTGATGAAAGCGCTTATGGCCGTGATGTGGGTGAAGCCCTCAAAGACATGGCGGAGAGACTGGACATGCAAGACCTTCGCTTTCTTGCGGTGGCGGTGACGATCCAGCAGCAATCCGGTGGTAACCTAGCCGAGATTCTGGCCGGTCTGGCCAAGGTGATCCGTGCCCGTTTCCGCCTGTTCCGCCGTGTAAAGGCGATCACGGCTGAGGCGAAATGGTCCGGCAAATTCCTATCGGCCTTCCCGATCCTTGCGCTGATCGTGATCAACATCGGTGATCCGCATTACTATGATGAAGTGCGCGACCACCCCTATTTCATTCCCGCCTGTTTCCTTGTGGGTATCTTCCTGGCCGTGAACCTGTTGGTGATGCGTGTCCTGACCGACATCAAAGTGTAAGGACCTCGACTGATGCAATTTATGACCGATCTTAACAACCAGATCAGCGAGATCTTTGGCCCCTTGGGTCTGATCATTGTCGTTGGTGTGCTGGGTCTGGCCCTTGTGGTGATTACGGTCATCATGATGATGCGCCAGCCCGAAGACCCGCTGGCCAAACTGAAACGAGCAGGCCGCGCAGGCGCACAAACGGGTGACAAGGCGCAATTGCGTCACTCCGGCGAAAACGCACAACTGCAAAAGTTTGCCAAGTTCCTCGAACCAGAGGACGTGGCCGAATTGTCCGCCAAACAGCTGATGCTGCGCCAGGCGGGCTATCAATCACGCGACGCGGTGCGGGTGTTTTATTTTGCCCAGATGGCGCTGGGTCTCCTGGGTCTGCTGGCCGGGGTTGTCTACATCAACTTCCTTGGTGGCGGCGCAGGCATGAGCACGCAGAAAACCATCATCTACACGCTTGGCCCCGGGGCCGTCGGGTATTACCTACCCAAATACTGGGTTACCCGTCGCGTTGGCATGCGCAAAGAGGAAATCACCCGGGGTTTCCCCGATGCGCTCGACATGATGCTGGTCTGTGTTGAAGCTGGTCAGTCACTGGATCAGTGTATTGTGCGCGTCGCCAACGAACTCAAAGCCTCCTACAAGGCGCTGGCCGATGAATTTGAAGTGGTCGCCTATGAGATGAAAGCCGGTAAGGATAAAATTACCGTGCTGAATGACATGGGCGAACGTTGCGGCGTTCAAGACGTGTCGTCTTTCGTGACCGTGCTGGTGCAATCGGCGGCCTTTGGTACGTCAATCTCTGACGCGCTGCGGGTTTATGCGGGTGAAATGCGTGACAAACGTGTAATGCGCGCCGAAGAGGCCGCAAATAAGTTGCCAACCAAGATGACCCTTGCCACAATGATGCTGACGGTGCCGCCGCTGTTGATCATTCTGGTGGGCCCGTCGGTACATGGCATCACCCAGCTGGGTAAAATGAGCGGACCAGGGCAGTAATGAACACCACTTTCAGGCGCAGCACACTCTGCGTTCTGACCCTAACAGCGACACTCGGATTAACCGCCTGTTCCCCGGGCGGTTTTTCCGCGCCTGAAGATCAGCTTTTTGCGCCCGGCGTCAACCAACGCGCCACCGCTGTGGATGGGATAGAGGTAGGCCACCGGCTGATCGCCAATGGTCAACATGAACTTGCGATCAAATCCTTTAACCGTGCCGCTCTTGAAAATGGTATGAACAGCGAAGTGCTATCTGGGCTGGGCTCTGCCAACCTCGCCTTGGGCCGGCTGGGCCAATCCGAACGCCTGCTGCGCCGTGCCGTGAAAGAGGATGATGCCCTGCCCGAGGTTTGGAACAATCTGGGCGTTGTCCTGATGGAACGGGGCAAAACCCTGGAAGCAGTCGAGATTTTCAAACGGGCTTTTGCGCTCGACAATGGCGAAAGTGACGCAATCCGCGACAATCTTCGCTTGGCTCTCGCAAAATCAGAAAATTCTGTTAGCGTAGGGGTTGACGACGCAAATTACACATTGGTGCGCCGTGGTGGCGGAGACTTTTTGATCTCTGCGCCACTGTAAGACACCGGGACCGAGGCAGAACAGTAAAAAGGACGCAAAACATGCGCCACCCTATTCTTTTGGCCGTCTGCATAGCAGGCGCAACCGCAGTGACAGGCTGCGCTAAAAAAAATGCAAACGACACCGTTGAGCGCGCTTTTGAGGACGTCAATGTTGTGGATGCAACCAACCTTTCCGACGTGATGCTGACCGTGGCGGACCCAAACGAGGCCGTTACCTATTTTGAACGTTCGGCCAAAGCGGACCCAACCCGCATTGATCACCTGCGGGGGTTGGCCGCATCTTTGATCCGCGCAAAACGCATCAGCGAAGGCGTGACCGCCTGGGAAAACGTGACCAAATCCCCTGAAACCACGTCAGATGACTCGGTGGAACTGGCAGATGCCATGATCCGCTCCGGCGATTGGGCGGGCGCTGAACAGGTGCTCAACAACGTGCCCCCGACACATGAAACGTTCAAACGCTACCGTCTTGAGGCGCTTGTCGCAGATAGCAAGCAGGACTGGAAAAAGTCCGACAGCTTTTATGAAACGGCTGTGGGGCTGACCTCGACGCCCGGTTCCGTGATGAACAACTGGGGGTATTCCAAGCTGACACGGGGTGATTATCCCGCCGCCGAACGTCTGTTTACGGATGCGATCCGTCACAACAATGATCTGTTCACCGCCAAAAACAACCTTGTTCTGGCCCGTGCTGCGCAAAAAGACTACACCCTGCCAGTCATTGACATGACCCAGACGGAACGCGCGCAGCTTTTGCACACAATGGCGCTGTCCGCGATCAAACAGGGCGATGTGCAGACGGGCACGGGCCTGCTGCGCGAGGCAATCGACACGCATCCGCAGCACTTTGAGGCCGCTGTGCGCTCCTTGCGCGCGCTTGAAGAGCAAACCGGGTAAAACCATGGCTCTCTTGGCCAGCCATGCGCTGTGGTTTTTACCATTTGTGTTCCCCATCTGCCTGTATGTCGCGTTTACCGACATGGCACAGATGAAGATCACAAATCAGGCTGTGGTGCTGTTGGCGCTGGTCTTTCTGGTGCTTGGGATATTCCTGTTTCCGTTCACCACATATCTATGGCGGCTTGCGGCCATGGTGATTGTTTTGGTGGTTGGGATTGTCCTGAATGCCGCTGGCGTTTTGGGGGCGGGAGATGCAAAATTCGCCGCGGCTGCCGCGCCGTTCATCGCCTTGGGTGATCTGCGCCTGCTGATGGCACTGTTTATGGTCACCCTGCTGGCTGCTGCTGTGGTGCACCGCACTGCAAAATACACGCCACTGCGCAATCTGGCCCCCCACTGGGTCTCCTGGGACCAGGGCAAAAAATTCCCTATGGGCCTCGCCTTGGGGCCAACCCTCGCAATCTATCTTATTTTGGGCACGTTATACGGCGGCTAATTTACGCCAAATTTAGCCGCTAAGGTGAAAAAGAGTAACAAACCGCCCTCTTTGACTGAACCGGAGCACGCCAATGAACATGCAAAACAGCACCGTGATGGCCCCGCCACCACCCAAGACTCTGGACGACATGCGATTGCCAATCGTCATGATGCGCGACATCATTATCAAAACCATTTTCCGCAAGAACGTGGATATGGTGAGTGATCTGGCAAAAGCCGTCTGTTTGCCCATCCCCGTGACCCAGGAACTGGTCGATATGGCCCGTGAACAGCGCCTGATTGAGGCGACCGGGACACTCAACGCCAACAATGGCAACGAGATGGGCTATCAACTGACCGACGCGGGCAAGGCGCGCGCGCTTGATGCTTTGGCGCAATCGGAATACTTCGGCCCGATGCCGGTGCCGCTGGAGGTCTACCGCGAACAGGTGGAGCGCCAGTCGGTGCGCAATATACAGGTCAGCCGCGATCAGTTAACCGGGGCCATGGGGCATCTGGTTTTGCCCGACAGCCTGCTGGATCACCTTGGGCCTGCGGTCTCTGCTGGGCGTTCCATTCTGATGTACGGCCCGCCCGGCAATGGTAAGTCCTCGATTTCAAACGGGATTCGCGACGCGCTGGGGGACATGGTCTATGTCCCGCGCGCAATTGAATATGCCTCTCAGGTGATCACGGTCTATGATCCGATTGTGCATTCAAAAGCGGAAGAAGAGGTGCAAGACCCGAACTCCCTGCGCCGCGTGACCCGTTTTGACACACGCTATGTGAAATGCGAACGCCCCACGGTGATCACCGGGGGTGAACTCTCTCTCGACATGCTCGATCTGGTCTACAACCCGACCGCGCGCACCTATCAGGCGCCCTTGCAGCTGAAATCCACCGGCGGCATCTTCATTGTGGACGATTTGGGCCGCCAGAAAGAACCACCGCAGTCCATCGTGAACCGCTGGATTGTTCCGCTGGAAGAAAGCAAGGATATCCTCGCCCTGCAATCGGGTGAAAAATTCGAGGTGCCTTTCGACACGCTGGTGATTTTCTCCACCAATTTCCACCCGAATGAGATTTTTGACACCGCCGCCCTGCGCCGTATCTTCTTCAAGATCAAAATCGACGGGCCGAACCAGCAGAACTTCCTGAAAATCTTTGCCATGGTCGCCAAGAAACGCGGCATGGCGCTGGATGAGGCGACATTGGTACACCTGCTCAAGGTCAAATACCCGACGATTGACAACATCTATGCGAATTACCAGCCGATCTTCCTGATCGACCAGATGATTGCGATCTGCGATTTTGAAGGCATCCCCTATCAGATGTCCCCCGACCTGATTGACCGCGCGTGGGCGAATATGTTCGTGAAGGATGAGGTTATCGTCAAATAACCTTTCCCCTCCACACAAAGTGATACTGGCGCGGCACCCACCGCGCCATTCCTCTTTCTGGCCTTAACTCTTCCCGGGGGCATGGGGGCTGGCCCCCATTAAACCTCTCGCATGGGGGCTGGCCCACATTGAACCTCTCGTTTCCGCTGGCCCTCAAGGCCATCAATGCTACCTTGCGCCTTATGCCCGCTCTGCCCCCCAAATTTGCCAAGTGGTTCGCCAGCAAGGGCTGGTCCATCCACCCCCATCAGCAAGACATGTTGACCCGTGCCGACGCCCCTGCCCTGTTGCTGATCGCGCCTACTGGCGGGGGCAAAACACTCTCTGGTTTTCTGCCGTCCTTGATTGATCTTGCGACGGGTGAACATAAGGGAATGCACACGCTTTATGTCTCCCCGCTCAAGGCTTTGGCTGCTGATATCAAACGCAATTTGACCGCGCCGGTGCAGGAAATGGGCCTGCCCATTCGGATTGAAGAGCGCACCGGCGACACCAGCCAGAGCTTGCGCAAGCGCCAGCGCGCGGACCCGCCACACATCTTTTTGACCACCCCGGAAAGCCTTGCGTTGCTGACCAGTTATGAGGACGCACCGCGCATGTTTGCGGGCCTCAAGCGGGTGGTGATCGACGAAATCCACGCGCTGGCAGAAAGCAAACGGGGCGATCAGATGATGCTGGCCCTTGCGCGCTTGCAGACCATCTGCCCAAACCTGAAACGCGTCGGCCTGTCTGCCACAGTGGAGGATCCGGCCGCGATTGCTCATTTCATAGCGCGCCACCCGGACCCTTGCGAGATTTTGCAGGCGGACCCGGGCCCGGCCCCCGACATTCAGATGCTGCACACCGACGAGGCCCCGCCCTGGTCCGGCGGTGGTGCCGCCTATGCCATTCCGGCGGTGCTGGAACAGGTCAAACAGCACAACACCACGCTGATCTTTCACAACACCCGCGCGCAGGCCGAGATTTTCTTTCACAATCTGTGGCTTGCCAATGACGAAAGCCTGCCCATCGGCATCCATCACGGCTCGCTTGACCGCGCGCAGCGTGAAAAGGTCGAGGCCGCGATGGTGCGCGGTGATCTGCGGGCGATTGTCTGTACCGGCACCCTTGATCTGGGCATTGATTGGGGCGATGTGGACCTCATCATCCAGATTGGTGCGCCCAAAAACGTCAAACGTCTGGTGCAGCGTATTGGCCGGGCCAATCACCGCTACAACGCCCCGTCAAAGGCATTGCTGGTGCCCGCAAACCGCTTTGAAGTGGTCGAATGTCTGGCCGCGCTGGAGGCGGTTTTGGAAGGTGACCTTGATGGTGACCCACGCGGCACAGGCCCGCGTGACGTGCTGTGCCAACACATCCTGATCGCGGCCTGTGCGGGCCCGTTTGAGGCCAAGGCGCTCTATAAAGAACTCAAATCAGCCGGGGCCTACAGCACCCTAACGCGCGCTGCTTTTGATGCCTGTCTCGATTTTTGCGCCACCGGGGGCTACGCCCTGCGCGCCTATGACCGCTGGCAACGCTTGATTGAATCGCCCGATGGGCGCTGGCAATTGCACGACCCGCGCGCGGCACAGCGCATCCGCATGAACATCGGCACCATTCAGGACACTGACACGCTCAAGGTGCGCATGCGGCGCAACCGCGGCGGCAAACCCTTGGGCGAAATTGAGGAAGGTTTTGCCGCGACCCTCACCCCCGGCGATACCTTTCTGATCGGGGGCCAGATCGTCAAATACGAAGGCCTGCGCGAAATGACCGTTGAGGTCAGCCGGGACGCCGCCAAAAAGCCCAAGATCGCCACTTTCATGGGCACCAAATTTGCCACCTCTACCCAGCTTTCCGCGCGGGTGCAGCGCATGTTCACCCAGGACAGCTGGCCGGAGCTGCCCGCCCATACAGCCGATTGGCTGCATTTGCAGCGCGAGGTCAGCCAACTGCCGCAGCCGGGCCGATTGCTGATCGAGAGCTTTCCCCATGACGGGCGCGAACAGACGGTGATCTATGGCTTTGCCGGGCGCAACGGGCAGCAGACGCTGGGCCTACTGCTCACCAAGCGGATGGAAGAGTTGGGCCTGTCTCCCATGGGTTTTGTCGCCACGGATTACGCCACATTGATCTGGGGTTTGAACGCGGTGGAAGACCCCGGGCCGCTGTTTGATCTGGTCACCCTGCAGGCCGGTTTGGACACTTGGTTGGCAGGCAATGCCGTGATGAAGCGTACCTTTCGCGCCTCTGCCACCATTGCCGGGCTGATCGAGCGCAACTCTCCCACGGCGCGCAAATCGGGGCGGCAGGCGACATTCAGCTCCGACATCCTTTATGACACGCTGCACAAATATGACCCCGATCATCTGATGTTGCAGATCACCCGCGAAGAGGCCCTGCGCGGCTTGGTCGATTTTGGCCGGATTGAGGAAATGATCACCCGCATTGGGGGGCGCATTGATCATCGTCGCCTGACCCGCGTCACCCCGTTGGCCGCACCGCTGTTTTTGGAAATGGGCCGCGTGCCGGTAAACGGCGACGCAGAAGAGCGCCTGCTGGCCGAAGAAGCCGCCCGCCTGATGGAGGATTCAGGTCTCGCGCGGATCACGCCCGCGCCATCAAACAAGCCAAAATGGCGCGTTGGGTATTAGCGGTGGCGAATTCTTTGAAGAATTCGGCCCGGAAAATTCGAATTTTCCGGTGCCCGCCACCTTGCAAAGGTCACGTTTATCAAACATGAACAAAGGATGAACGCCCACAGTTTCACCTTTGCAGATCACCGCCTCTGTGCGCTTGGCTCCGGCGCACTGTTTTGGCCTGAACAGCGCCTGCTGTGTGTCAGCGATCTGCATTTTGGCAAATCTGAACGTATGGCGCGGCGTGGCGGTGCGACCCTGCCGCCCTATGAAACCCGCGACACGTTGGAGCGGCTGGAGCGTGATCTGAACCAGACCCAAGCCGAGGTGTTGATCTGTCTGGGGGACAGCTTTGATGATCTGGGCGCGGCCATGGCCCTGCCCGAGGCAGAACGGCTGTGGATCACCCGCCTGCAAGCCGGGCGGCGCTGGATCTGGATAGAGGGCAATCACGACCCCGGTCCGGTTGATCTGGGCGGCACGCACCTGAGCGAATGGGCCATCGGGCCGCTGACCTTTCGCCACATTGCCCAGCCGGGCGCGCGCGGCGAAATCTCAGGGCATTATCACCCCAAAGCACGGGTGAACGCGCGTGGCCGGTCGATCTCGCGCCCCGCCTTTCTGGTGGACCGGGACCGGCTGATCCTCCCCGCCTATGGCACCTACACAGGCGGGTTGCGCAGCCATACGCAGGTGCTGTGCGACCTGATGCGCGCGGATGCCATTGCGGTGCTGACGGGGCCACACCCCGTGGCAATACCGATGCCGCGTTAGAGCGCTGGCCCCTTATCTGCGAACAACCCCGCATCACGCGCGGCCTCTCGCCGGGTGCGCGCCACCGGGACCTCTGCGCCATCAGCCATGACCAAAATGTCGCGTCCGTCCACACGGCGATGGGCCTGAACCGCCTTTAGTGACACCCAATGAGAGCGGTGCGTTTGCAGCCCCTCTGCCTTGGCCAATTCCTCCAACGCCTCGCTCAGACGCAACAGGATCAGCGCACGGCCCTTGGTGGTTGTCACGCTCAGGTAATGATCCTGCGCCTCAATAGTAAGCGTCCGACCTTGCTGCTCTGACGTGCCATAGAGTGTGTTGATAGTGTCCACGAACGATAGTGGACATCTTGAGGGCGGATATGGCGGGCAAGAAGGGTCAGAAGAAGCGGTTCTGGTCGGATGAGGAGAAGGTTTC
>CALFWM010000034.1 GCA_937928635.1 uncultured Sulfitobacter sp.
CGATCAGCTCAACAACACGCCCCGCAAATGCTTGGGATGGAAGACACCGGCCGAAGTCTTCCGTGAAAAGATGATGGAGGAAATGGGCAAAGCGCCCTACCCTCAAACCCAATAGGAGCCGCGGTTCAGATATCGCTCACACGGGCACATTCTAAACTGGGTTGCGACTTTTGTTCTATCCTACTGGAAAGAAAGGAGAACAGATTATGAAACGCACCGAGCTAAAACTAGCTGAACGACGTCAAATCGAAGACCTTTTGCATCGAAAGGTCAACGTGACTGAGATCGCGCGCCGGATCAATCGTCACCGAGCAACCGTGTATCGTGAGATCAAGCGCAACTTCTACAAAGACGACGAGCTACCAGAATTGAATGGCTATTACAGCATGTCCGCGCAATGATCGGCGGCGGAGCGGCGTTCGAGACGACGCAAACTGGTACAAATACCAGAACTGAGAGACGCTGTGATTGATCGGTTGCAGACAGGTTGGTCACCCGAACAAATTGCCGGTCGTTTGAAGTTCGAAGGCCATGCAACTACGGTCAGCCACGAGACGATTTACGCCTATGTTTACAGTGCCGACGGCCAGTCGCAGGCCCTTGCAAGGTACCTTCCCGAGCGACGCAAGAAGCGGAAACCGCGCTACTCTCGGACACCCCGCGGCATGATGTTTCCGCTGGAGCGTTCAATCCACAACAGGCCCGCGCACATTAAGGATCGTGCCACTTTTGGAGATTGGGAAGGAGATTTGATGATCTTTCGCCGCGAGCATGGCAAGGCAAACGTGGCCTCATTGGTAGAGCGCAAAACACGTTACGCCGTCCTGTTCCGCAACAATGATCGAAGTTCAAACCACTTCATGACCCGGCTGATGAATATCATGGAGCCCCTGCCCCAAACGGCCCGCAAGTCCATCACTTTTGATCGTGGGATAGAGTTCTCAGGTTGGCGAAAGCTCGAACCGGGGATCGGCACAGAAGCCTGGTTCTGTGATCCGCAGACACCTTGGCAAAAAGGTTCAGTAGAAAGTCTGAACAAACGTGCGCGTCGTTACCTCCCTCGCGAAACCCCAATCGCCGCGCTCTCAAATCGCGATATAGTGGCGATTTGTGACCGCTTAAACGGAACGTCAAGGAAGTGCCTAGGATGGCGAACGCCGGCCGAAGCCTTCGCCGCAGAAATCAGAAACCTACGATAGAAAAATGTCGCAACCTAACTTGAGTTCACATGACTCGCCCGTGAAATGGACCGCACATCCACGAAATTGAGAAACGAATGTTGCGGAAAACCACATGTTTTCCCCTTCATCATTCACAAACACCCAAATTCTCAAACTTTTTTAAAACGTACCCCCCTTCTGTCGGCTGCCGCACGCGGCATCCCGCGAAAAACAGGAAGTTGAGCGTTTCGGCTCACTTGCAACGCGATGTGAATGCGTACCCAGGGCATGGTCCTCGCCGGGCAATTCCGGAAAACCGCAGCAGATTGTCACAGAAGACAAATCTGCGTGATCTTTCCCCCTTGCCCGAACAACGTTCTGCTCCTAAAAATTCCAACCACGTACGGGTGGCGTTTCAATCGACGGTTGCACATCCAAAAAAGAGTAACAGACGGCTAAACGTCTGATGGTTCAGTAAGAGTTCCGGGGGGGAGCGATGAGGGCGAGTAAAAGGCGCACGGACAGGTGCGCGCAAAATCGGCTAAACACCTTTGCGACGATCTGCGCAACTTGGGTTCTTTTGTGCCTGATCGCCATCACGCAACCGGCGTTTGCAACACCCTTCACACGGGTCTCACCCGACGGCACCGCCCTGCCCTCCGCCTATCCGGAGGCCGGTGGTGTCGCGCTTATTTTGTACGGCGCAAACGGCAATATCTACTATCAGTTTTCTGACCCCGCCGGTGCCTTTGTCGGGTTTCAGAACAACGGCCAGCCCGCTGCATTTCGGGGCAATCCGTTTACCATCAACAACCCTCTGACGCTGGACTGTGGCCTGCAATCCTGTGCGGAATATTTTGGCAATCAGATTGTCAGAATGGAGGTCAGGTTTACCGCCCAGGACGGCGATACCCAGCAAGGTGGTTTTGATCAGGACGATATTTCCCTGCTGATCAACGGCGTGAACATCGGCAATTGGTCTGATGTTCCAACCGAAAACACCAATACCTCGGGCACGCAGGCGATCTCCAGCCAATTGGGTTTTGGCAACCGGACCTTTGACACAGGTTGGTTTGCAACCAATGATGCGGGGCTGCTTGCGGGCATCCTCGCAAACCAAAGCATCACAACACAGGTGTTTGATGCCGACCCCAATGATAATTTTTGGAACTTTATGCGTGGCAACAGTCTGGCAAACCCGGGTCTGGCGCGGGTGGCCCCCGCCTATACGCTCGACAAACGCGCGCGCTCAGGGTCGTTTAACGGGCCCGACATCACCAGTTTCAACGCCGTCGGGGAGACGGTTTTTTACACCTATGACATCCAGAATGTTGGCTCTGTTCGGATTGACAACCTGCAGGTGTCCGATGACCGCCTCGGCGTGGTCAACTGTACCCCCACCACCATAAACGTTGGCCAAACCGCGACCTGTCAGGCAAGTCATGTTGTCACGCAACAGGAATTTGACGATCAGGTGATCACCAACGTTGCCGTTGCAACGGGTGACCCGGAGTTTGGCCAGTTGGGCACCTTGTCAGACACCGTTACCCTGACCGGACCGGGCCGCAATCCCGGCATTTCCATCGTCAAGAACCCAAAGAATGGCACCTACGCGGCAGCTGGCCAAACGATCAACTACACGTTTGAGGTCCGCAATACCGGTGATGTGACCCTGTCAAATGTGGCTGTCACTGACCCGCTTTTGCCTACACTGAATTGTACGCAGGCCGGCCTTGCTCCCGACGGAGTTTTGTCCTGTTCGGCCAGTTACAGCGTCACACAGGATGATGTGGACAATGGCAGCATCGTCAACACAGCCACAGTGAATGCGGTTGACCCCATCAACACAGCGCAAAGCGCGTTAGACAGTGCCACCAACACTGCCCTGCCCAGTCCCGCGTTTAGCGTGCTCAAATCCACGCCAACTACCCCCACCGCAGCCGGCCAGACGCTGACCTACAATTTTGCCGTGCGCAATGATGGCAATGTCTCGATCCGCAATGTCACCCCGGCAGATGCCAAATGTGCTAGCCCCATCAGCCTGTCCAGTGGCGACAGCGACAATGATGGCGAATTGGATGTGGGTGAGACACATAGGTTCACCTGTACTTCCGTCCCGATCACCCAGCCAGAGGTTGATGCAGGTGTCATTGACAATACGGTCACTGTAACCGGCACCCCTGCGGGCGGCAGCCTGAACCAGATCAGCGATGATCTGAGCACACCCATCACCCGGACCTCAGACTTTAATGTGGTAAAGTCCCTGATCAGCGCGGTGCCCACAATGGCGGGCCAGACGCTGACCTACCAGTTTGTGGTGACCAACACCGGCAACGCCTCAATCAACACGATCAACATCTCCGACGCCAAATGTGCCAGTGGTCCGGTCCTGCAATCGGGCGACACCAGCCCCTTTGGCGAATTGGCCCCAAGTGAGACCTTCACCTACACCTGCCCCTCCATTCCTGTCACCCAGACAGAGGTGGACGCAGGCGCGGTGAACAACACGGTCAACATCACAGGCACCGGTGCCGGGGGCACGGCCGAAACCGGCACAGCTATGCTCAGCACGCCTGTCAACCCCGCGCCCGCCTTTTCCGTGGTCAAATCCACCGCAGACACGCCCACACGCGCGGGGGATCGCCTGAATTACACCTTTCAGCTGACCAACGATGGCAATGTCACGATCCGCAACATCGCGCTGAGTGATCCCAAATGTGCCAGCTCCATTTCCCTGACCGGGGGGGACACCAACAACAACGGTGCGCTGGACGTCACCGAAGTGCATGAATTCAGCTGCCAATCCATCCCCGTCACCCAGGCCGAGGTTGATGCAGGACAGGTAGACAACACGGTGAGCGTCAGCGGCACGCCCGCCGGTGGCACTCTGGGCAACACGCAGGACAGCAACTCAACCCCCATCACCCCGGCCCCGGCGCTGTCGCTCGACAAGCGGCTGAACGCAAATTCGCCCACCAGTTTTGACAGCACAACAGACGTGCTGCTGTTTGATTTTGTGGTCACCAATACCGGCAATGTGAGCCTGACAAACGCGATCACGATAAATGATCCGATGCTGGATGCCGCCGCCAATTGCCCCGCCCTGCCCGCAGGTGGTCTGTTGCCGGGGGCAAGTCTCACCTGCATGGGGCAACACACAGCCACGCAACCCGAAATCGACGCGGGCAGCTTTACAAACAGCGCGACCGCAAGCTCTGGCGCGACAACCTCTGCTTCAGACACGGTTACTGTGCCTGCACAGCAAAACCCGGCACTGAGTGTGAGCAAATCCGGCACCGAACCAACGCCGTTCTCGGCGGGTCAGACCATCACATATACTTACGTGGTCACCAACACGGGCAACACCACAATTCCCGGATCGCGCAACATTAGTATCGACGACAACCGCATCGCAACCGTGACATGTGATCCCACGCCGGGGGGCGGCATCCCGCCCGGTGGCACGCTGCAATGTATGGCCACCTACGTTGTTGATGCTGATGATCTGTCGGTTGGTACTGTGACCAACACCGCCACCGCGACGGATGGGTTTGTGACCTCCCCCACCACGTCAGAGACCGTGCCGGCAAACTTTACCCCTGCGCTGTCCCTCACCAAGACCGCTGATCCCCTGCCTGCTGATTTCAGCGAGGCCGGCGATGAGATCAGCTATACCTACGAGATCCAAAACACCGGCGGCGCGGACTTTACCGAAATCATCACCATCTCTGACAACCGCATCAACAATGGCGCGCCGTTCACCTGTTGGGAGCCAACGGGTGATGACCCGCTGTTTGTCGCGGACCAGAACTATCCCGGCGGCACGCCTCCGTCCAACATTAACGGTGAGACCGCCACCTGTAGTGCAACTTATGCCGTGACACAGGCCGATATTGACGCGGGCTTTGTCGAAAACGAAGCGGTTGCAGAAACCGTGTTTGCACCCAGTGGGTCAAACCTGCCCATCGCCTCTGCACCCGACCGGGTGACAGTACCCTTCACATTACCCGCCCGCCTGAGCGTTGCCAAAACCGCTGTACCGGCAGATCTGACCAGCGTGGCACCGGGCGATGTGATCACCTATTCCTTTGAGCTGACAAACACCGGCGAAGTCACGCTGGACGATGTGATCCCGCTGGACACAGGCCCCACATTTGGCGGCCAGCCCGCCAGCAACACCCTCACGCCCTTTACCGTGACCGTTGGCCCGGATGGCAATACCGATGGCGCGGTGGACACGCTGGCCCCGGATGCATCCGCCACCGTCACCGCGACCTATACGCTGACGCAGGCGGATATCGACAATGCGGCCGCAGGCGCAGACCCCAGCCAGTCGATTGCCAACAGCGCCACAGCCACCGCAAGCCCGCGCAGCGGCACGCTGGACCCGGTCACACCGGATGGGGCGACCACGGGTTTCTCGCCCGAACCCGCCTTTGTGGTCAGCAAGGAAACAGCCTCCACCCCCACGGCGGCGGGCGACACGCTGGATTATACGTTCTTTGTGAACAACACCGGCAATGTGGCAATTTCCAACATCGTCATGACCGACCCAAAATGTGCAAGCGGCCCCACGTTTGAAGGGGGTGATCTGGACAACAACGATATCCTCAATGTGGGGGAAAACTGGCGCTACAGCTGTACCTCCATCGCCGTCACACAAACCGAGGTTGACGCAGGTCAGGTCAATAACACCATCACAGCCTCTGGCACGCCTGCGGGCGGCGCATTGGCAGATGTCACTGCCGATCTGTCAACGGACGTGGCAGAAGACGGCGCGCTTGAGGTGGTGAAATCCGCCAACACCGCCCCCACACAGGCCAATCAGACGATCGTTTATTCCTTTGTGGTGAGCAACACCGGGAATGTGTCCATCGTGCCCGGCGTGCTGGATGACCCGAAATGTGCGGCCAACCCTGTTTTGCAATCAGGGGATGCCAACAACGACGACGCGCTGAACCCGACAGAGACCTGGACCTACACCTGTACCTCTGTCCCGGTGACGCAGGCAGAGATCAACGATGGATTGGTCAGCAACACCGTCAGCGTGCCCGGCACCACCCCGTCGGGTGATCCGATCACGCCGCCCACAGATACCGTGGACACGCCCGTGGCCCCTGCTCCGGGTTACGCTGTCACCAAGGTCACCGCAGACACGCCCAGCACCGCAGGCCAGCAACTGGCCTATACCTTTCGTGTTGTGAACAACGGTAACGTTTCGCTGAGCAATATCAACGTTACAGATGCCAAATGTAGCGCCGCGCCGACCCTGCAAAGCGGGGATACCAACAACAACGGCGCGTTGGACCCGGATGAAACCCATGTCTTTGGCTGTACATCCGTGCCGCTGACGCAGGTTGAACTGGACAGTGGCACCATCACCAACACGGTGAACGTCACGGCCAATACCCCGGATGGAACCGCCTTGCCACAGGTCAGCGATACGCTGGTCACCCCGGTGGACGCATTGCCCGCCTTTGAGCTGGCAAAAACCACAAGCAGCACGCCAACACAGGCCGGTGATACGCTGGTCTATGGTTTCACGCTGAACAACACCGGCAATGTGTCGATCTCCGCGATTTCAATCAGCGATCAGAAATGTAGCGCCGCGCCGGTGCTTGATGTGGCCTCTGATGCAGGCGCGGATGATGTGCTCTCCCCCGGCGAGATCTGGATGCTGAGCTGTACGTCCATTCCTGTCACGCAGGTCGAAATTGACGCAGGTCAGGTCAACAACACCGCAACCGCCACAGGGACGCCAACAGGCGGCACGCTGAGCGATGCGGATGCCAGCAGCAGTACAAACGTCCCCTCGACCCCGGGCCTTGCAATTGCCAAATCTAGCGCCTCCACCCCGTCCGCTGCGGGCGACACATTGGTCTATGACTTTAGCGTCACCAACACCGGCAACACCTCGCTCTCCAGCGTCACGATCACGGACGCCAAATGCGCCACAGTCCCCGCCCTGCAAAGCGGGGATGCCAACAATGACGATGCCCTCAATCCGACAGAAACCTGGGCGTTTACCTGTACCTCTGTGCCTGTCACCCAAGGCGAAGCGGACGCAGGCATCGTGCTGAACACGGCCGATGTGGATGCCCAGGACCCCAGCGGCACCAGCGCCCCAACCGCCACCGACACCAGCCAGACCGACATCACGGAAAACGGTGGTTTCTCCGTTGTGAAAGACAGTACCAGCGTGATCACACGGGCGGGCCAGACGCTGGAGTATACCTTCGCCGTGTCAAATGACGGCAATGTCTCAATTCGCAATATCGCGATCACAGACGCCAAATGTGCCGCCCCCCCGCAGCTGCAAAGCGGGGATTCCAACAACGACGGCGCGCTGAACCCTGTTGAAACCTTTGTCTTTGGCTGTACCTCAATTCCTGTGACACAGGCAGAGGTGGACGCCGGGCAGATCAACAATTCCGCCTCCGTTGACGGCACCGTGCCGGGCGGCAACGCCCTGCCCCCGGCCACTGACACTGACGTCACGGGTGTGGCCCCCTCGCCCAGCCTTGAGGCGATTAAAACCATCACCTCCACCGGCGTGGCATTGGATGACACGGTGACGTTCCGCATTGAGGTGCGCAACACAGGTAACGTTACCCTGACCGCGATCACGCTGAGCGATACACTGACCCGGGCGGATGGCACGCCGCTTACTCTTGCCCAGGGCGTCAGCTTTGTCTCCGCCAGTGACAATTCGCCCTTTGGCATGCTGCTGCCGAATGAGGTTGCCGTTTACACCGCGTCTTATGTGCTGACCCAGCCGGATATTGACGCAGGTGGCCTTGCCAATACCGCCACCGCCATGGGCAACCCGCCCAATGGTGCCCCGGTCGAAGACACCTCTGACGATGGCATCCCCGGCAATGGCAATGACAACCCCACGCTGCTGAACATTCCCGCGCAGCCCGCTTTGGGCCTGACCAAAACGCTGGAGGCCGTGGTCAAGGCGGACAACAACACCGCCGCCAGCTTTGACACCGTTGGGGACCGGCTGGATTATATCTTCCGGGTCAGCAATCTGGGCAATGTGACCATCACCGATCCGGTCAGCATCACCGATCCGTTGATCACCGGTGCGGGTGGGGTGATTACCTGTGACCCGGTGCCGCTTGTGCCCGGTGGCACGCTGGACTGTCGCGGCAGCTACGCGGTGACGCTGGATGATCTCAACACTGGTCAGGTGGACAATTCCGCCACCGCAAGTGATGGCAATGTGACCTCGCCCAATGCGGATGTGACGGTAACCGCGGTGCAAAGCCCGGCCATCAACACCGTAAAAACCGCGCGCCCCATCTCTCCCACGCAATTCGTCGTGGGGGCCACGGTCACCTATGACTATGTGACAACGAACACCGGCAACGTGACCTTGACCACCCCGGTTGAGATCATCGACAACCTGATCCCGGCCAGTGACATCACCTGCCCTCCATGGCCCGGCACGCTGGACCCCGGTGAAACCTACACCTGTATCGGCACCTACACGGTCACCTCGGATGACGTTGATCTGGGCGTGGTCACAAACATTGCGCTGGGGCGCAGTGGCACCACGGATTCCCCGCAAGTGTCTGAAAGCATTCCGGACAATGCTATACCCGCCCTGTCGATTGTGAAATCCAGCGTCGATACCAGCTTTGCCAGCCTTGGGGATCAGCTGAATTACAGCTTTGACATCACCAACAGCGGGGAACGCGCCTTTGTGCGCCCGATCACCGTCGAAGACAGCCGCATCGGCTCGCTGACCTGTTGGACCCCGACGCCGGGCGATCCTGATTTCCAGGCCGGGGAAAGTGCGACCTGTAGCGCGCCCTATACAGTCACCCAGATGGATCTGGATGCCGGGTTTGTCACCAATGAGGCCTTTGCCCAGACGTTTTTTGGCAATGACACGCCCGTTGTCTCCGCCCCGGATAGCGTGACCATTGATGCCAACCGCACGCCTGCACTGGCGCTGATCAAATCGGTGGTTCTGCCGCAAGGGCGCACCAATCAGACCCTGACTGCGGGCGATGTCCTGAGCTATACGCTCACCCTGCGCAATCCGGGCAACCAGACGGTCCGCAACATCACCGTCGCGGACCCGCTCCTGGGCCTGACCTGTCCCATTGCAAGTCTTGCCCCCGGTGGTGTGAACGCAAGTTGTCGCGGGACGTTGACCCTCACTCAAACGCAGATCGACGCGGGCCAGATTGTAAATGACGCCACCGCCAATGGTGCCGACCCTCAGGGCGGCGCGGTGGGTGCCACCGATCAGTTGATCACGCCCCTGCCAACACCCGCACCCGGCTTGTCGCTGGTGAAATCCGCCAACGTCAGCCCCTTTGGTCCGGTGGGCAGCACCATCGTCTATGGCTTTGAGGTGACCAACACCGGCAACGTGACCCTGCGCAATGTGGCCCTGAGCGACCCGCGCGTGCCCGGCTTTGCCTGCACCATTCCGCGTCTGCTGCCCCAGGAGGTCAATGGCGGCTGTAGCGCGCCTTATACGGTCACGCAGGATGACGTGGATGCAGGCAGCATCACCAACACGGCAAGTGCGACAGGCCGTGACCCCTCTGGCGCGCCGGTCAGCGGTTCGGGCAGCGTCACAACCCCCGGCCCAGCTGCGGCAGCGGGCCTTGAGGCCACCAAAACGTTCCTCTTTGACGGGACAATTGCCGGGTCTCTGGTGACCTTTAACGTCAGCGTGGTGAACACCGGCAATGTGACCCTGTCAGATGTTGTGCCAACCGACACGCTGACCCGCGCCAACGGCGATCCGCTGGCGCTCAACGCGCCCGGATTGCGCCTGATCAGTGGCGATACGGACAATGACAACGCGCTGGATGTGACCGAGCGCTGGATCTATACGGGCACCTACACGCTGCAACAGGAAGACATCAATCAGGGTGGTATTTCCAACGTGGTTGTCGTTACGGCGCGTGATCCAAATGGTGCGCCCGTCGATGACACCGCAGATGACGGCGATGATGCGGATGGCAACACCACCGACGATCCAACCGTCTTTGACATCCCCTTTGGGCCGCTGATTGGGATGGTTAAGTCTGTCAGCACCCCCGGCGCGGTCGCGGGTGACACGGTGGTCTTTGATTTTGCCGTCCGCAATCTGGGCAATGTCGATTTGGAAGATGTCACGTTGAGTGACACATTGACCCGCGCGGATGGGGCGCCCCTCACGCTCACCACCGCACCACAGCTGATTTCGGGTGACGTGGCCCAACCCGGTGTTTTGAACCTACGCGAAGTGTTCCTTTACCGTGCGACCTACATGCTGACGCAGGCAGACATTGACGCGGGCGGCATCGCCAATACGGCCACTGTGATGGCGGTTGATGGTTCCGGCTTCCCGGTGATGGACATTTCGGATGATGGCGACAGTGGCGATGGCAACACGGTGGATGATCCGGCATTGCTCAACATTCCCCCGGCTGCTGGTGTGGTCTTGCGCAAAACCGCAACCAACACAGTCGAGGCAATTGATGACGTAGCAACCTTCCTGATTGAGGTCGAAAACACCGGCAACGTGACCCTGTCGGGCATCGCACTGACCGACACCCTGACCCGCGCGGATGGCACGGTACTGCAACTGACGAGCGGCCCGCGTTTTACCGGCGCAACGGCCGGCTCAACGGAGGCAGCACTGCTGCCGGACGGCATTGCCAGCTACAGCGCGACCTACCAGATCACACAGGAAGACATCGACGCAGGCGGTATTTCAAATACGGTCACAGGCAGTGTGATGACCCCCGGTGGTGCAACACTGACCGACATTTCTGATGATCCCAACAGCCCGGCCCCCGGCCCGTCTGATCCAACTGCGGTGGCGCTGGAACAACTGCCCTCGCTGGTCATTGAAAAATCACTTGTCGCGCAGCGCGTGTTGTTTCCAACGGTGATGGAAGTCACTTTTGACATCAGCGTGGCAAATGACGGCAACACCACCTTGACGGAACTGTCCGTGGTGGACGATCTGGCTGCCTTTGCCGCCCCTGCGGTGATCCTCAGCACGGAATTTCCGACCATAGTTAGCGCGACAGGACTGACCACTGGTGATGTGAACGCGGGCTTTGACGGCGTTACTGACATCCAGACCCTTGCGCCGGGTGCGACACTGGCACCGGGTGAAACCGCCATCATCACCATCACAACCGTCTATGAAGCCGCAACAGGGTTCCCGACGCCGGGTGAGAATACGGCCAATGCCACCACCGGTGAATTGCCCATTGATGAGCCCGCGGTGGTGATTGCCACCAACATCGACAGCGATGGCGACGGCGTGCCCGATGGCATTGAATCGGATACTATTGATCGGGACGGCGATGGCATCCCGGATGCGTCAGACTATGATCCAACGGGCTATTTCTATTGCGAAGACTCTGGCCGTATCCTCAGCGGTGGTCAGATCAGCGTCAGCGGCAATGGCTTTAGCCAGACCGGCACAGGCAGCAGCGGCCCGATCCGTATTCTGCGCGATGGCTCCACCGGGGAATACCAGTTCTTTGTGACCCGCCCGGGCACCTATCAGCTGTCTTACACGCCGCCCGGCAACGCACCGTCAGAGACCCTGTTGGCCACCACCACCCCGCTCGATGTGACCAACGTGCGTGACGTGCTGACCGGCTCCGCCACGTCAAACCCACGTGTATTGGGATCGTCCGAGTTTGGCACCTCTGGCGCGCTGGCTGACTTTAGCGCGGCGGGCAACCCGGCCTTTTACACCAACTTTGTGATTGACGCGGGCGATCCGGCGATCTTTTCCAACAACATCCCGTTCCAGTGTCAGGCCTTGGGTGATCTTGTGGCCAGCAAATCGGTCATCGGCAGTTCCGATGTGCGTCTGGGCGATCTGGTCACCTACCAGCTGGTCTATGACCTTGCCGGAGGTGCCGCAGACCTGCGCGACCTGACATTCACCGACATTCTGCCCGTTGGCATTTCCTATGTGCCGGGCTCTGCGAGCATCGCGCGGGCCGGTGCGCCAGCGGTTGCGCTGGAGCCTGTGCGCGCGGGTCGTCGCCTCAGCTGGTCCGGTGAGATGATGACGGCGGGCACCCGCACCGTGATCATGCTCAGCGGTCGTGTCGGGCCAAATGCGCCCACCGGCAATCTGGTGAACCGCACGCAGGCACAGGGGCCAACCGGCGAAATCCTGTCAAACGTGGCAGAGGCCATTGTACGCCGCGTGCCTGAACATGTCTTTGATTGTTCTGACGTGATTGGCAAAGTCTTTGATGACCGCAACCGCAATGGCTATCAGGACGGGCCGGATGGAAACCCGATCACCGACCAGTCATTTGAGAGTGGTAAATTCTCACCTGCACCAGCAGAAGACGGCGGCGAGCCGGGACTGGCGGGCGTGCGCATTGCCACGGTAAACGGCACCTTGATCACAACGGATGCCTTTGGCCGCTACCACGTGCCATGCGCGGAACTGCCCGGCAACATCGGCAGCAACTTTATCCTGAAAGTGGACGAACGCTCCCTGCCCTCTGGCTATCGCCTGACCACGGAAAACCCCCGTGTGGTGCGTCTGACGGCGGGTAAATTTGCCAAGATGAACTTTGGCGCGGCACTGGGCCGGGTGATCGACATCACCCTGTCTGGCAATGCCTTTGATGGCGGTGCCACACCATCGCCCAAGCTGGCGGATGCGGTGCGCAACCTGTCCAAAACCCTGCGCAAAGAACCCTCTGTGGTGCGCCTGTCCTATGTGGCGGGCACCGAGGCGGAGGTGAAACTGGGCCGGGCCCGCATGCGCGCGGTTGAGAAATTGTTGAAACGCGAATGGCGGCGCAATGGAACCTACAAGCTGACGATCGAAAAAACGATCCAGAATCGGCGATAGGGAGAGTGATGATGAGTGATATGTTGACGCCCCGCCCGCAAAAACACCGCACCCTCCGGTGCCCGCTGCGCTGGCTGCTGACCTGCACCGCCCTGACAACCCTGCCCGTGGCAGGGGCCTCGCAAGATTGCCTGCTGCCCAATGGGGAGGCCTGTTCTGGTGACATTGCTGTGAGTGTTCCAGCCGGTGCAAATACCGAATTCACGGGCAACAGCGGTGATCTTGGCCTTGATGGGTTTGACATCACGGTTGATGGCGCACCCGTAGCGCAGGATGGCACAATCACCACCGCGCCGCCGCGCGCCAGCACCAAGCAGCGCCGTCAGGATGTCGCGCTGGCGCAGGCCGAGGTAGCGGTTAAATTTGACGGGCTGGACGTGCGCCCTCGGTTGACCCTTGGCGCTGTGGGCACCCGCGCACCGCAACCCGGCGACAGCGTGCGGCTGGTCAATCAGATGAACTACCCCGCCTTTGTGACCCGTGGTGAATTGCGGGTGATTGAGGTGGATGCACGTGGCCGTGGCCGGGTGATCCGCACACAGGCCCTGGCCCCAAACGACGAACTGACCCTGCGCGCCCCCGCAGGGGGCACCACGGTCTATTACAGCTACCGTGTTTATGACGCGCGCGGGCGCTATGACGAAACCCAACCCCTGGAGCTCAATGACCTGATGGGGCGCGGCGCACCGTTGATCCCGGTGCAAAACGGCGATCTGGTTGAGGAGGGGATCGACACCACCGCCACCAGCCGCATTCCGGTCTATGGTGGCGGCGTTACTGTCTCGGGGCGCAATCTGGGCAATGGGCAAGTTGTATCGACCTTGGGCGAACGGCTGCGCGCAGATGAAGGGGGCACCTTTGTTGTGCAGCGTATCCTGCCGAAGGGTGATCATCTGGTGAATGTTGATGTCGCAGGCGGGCAGAACCTGAGCCGTGACATCACCATCCCCTCGCATGAATTGTTTTATGTCGGCATCATTGATCTGACGCTGCACCACTCGCTGGAAAACGAGCTTGAAGAAGCCTCTGGCGTTGAGTTTGACGAAACCACCGAACGGGGGCGCGTGGCGTTTTACCTCAAGGGCAAGATCAAGGGCGATGTGCTGCTGACGGCCGCACTGGACACGGGCGAGGATGATCTATCCAACCTGCTCAGCAATCTGGATGAAAAAGACCCGCGCAGTCTGATTGACCGTATCGACCCGGATGAATTTTATCCCGTTTACGGGGATGACAGCACCTCGGTGGATGATGCACCCACCGCTGGCAGACTTTATGTGCGGCTGGAAAAAGATGCGAGCCATGTGGTTTGGGGCACGTTCAAATCGCAAATCGGTGGCACGGAATATCTGCGCAATGACCGCACGCTTTACGGTGCACAGGCGGTCTACAGATCGCAGGCCCAGACCGGCAATGGCCAGTCCCGGGTGGAGGCACAGGTATATGGGGCCCAGCCTGACACCCTGCCCCAGCGCGACGTGTTTCTGGGCACAGGCGGATCCGTTTATTTCTTGCAGTTTCAGGATATTAGCCGAGGGTCTGAAACCATCCAGATTGAGGTTCAAGACCCCAACACAGGCCGCGTGATTTCGCGCCGGGTGCTGGCCTATGGCGTGGATTATGACGTCAACTATGTGCAGGGTCTGGTCACCCTGCGCGCACCCCTGTCGGGCACTGTTGGTGACGGCGATCTGGTGGAGGGCAACCCCTCGGGCGACAACAACGCCTTTTTGGTCGCAACCTATGAACACACGCCAACCCTCTCGGACATCGACAGTTTTTCCTATGGCGGGCGGGTGCAGGTCTGGGCAAACGACCATTGGCGCTTTGGCGTAACGGCACAACGCGAGGACCTGGGCAGCGATGATCAAACCGCTTACGGCGCGGACATCCTGTATCAACCCTCAGAACGCACCTATTTCAGCTTTGAATATGCCCGCACCGATGGTCCGGGTCTGGATCAGAGCCTGTCTGTTGACGGCGGCCTGACCGGCGGGATTGAGGCAGGCGTTGCCGGTTCGGGCCGGGCGTATCGGCTCAACGCGCAGGCAGATTTGCAAGAGCTTGGCTTTGCCACCCCCGGTCTGGTTGGCGGCTATTTTGAAGACCGCTCTGCGGGGTTTTCGACCCTCAGCTACCGCAGCGTGAATGATGAGCGCCTTTATGGTCTGTTTCTTGAAATTGATGTGACAGACAGTTGGAGCCTGCGCGCGGACTACGATTATTTTGAAGACTCAGCGGGCCGCGAAATTGCCGAAGGCGCGTTGGCCGCAACCTATCACTATTCTGAGCGCGTTGATCTGAGCTTTGCGGTGGAATATGTGGATGAAGTCCGCCCCGGCGTGGCTGCTGACACCGGCACACGCACTGATGTGGCCTTTCGCATTGACGTGCAACAAACCGAGAAATTCCGCTGGTTTGGCTACGCGCAGGGCAGCGTGGAACGCTCCGGGGGACTGTCGGAAAACAACCGCATCGGATTGGGCGCGGAATATGCGTTTAACAACAACTGGACGGCCTTTGTCGAAGTCTCTGAAGGCAATCTGGGCGCCGGTGCGCAGGTCAAATTCAGCTATGCGGATGAACAGGGCAACACCACCTATTTCGGCTATGCGCTGGACCCGAACCGCAAACTTGACGGGTTGTCCCTGTCGGGGCGCGACAAGGGGCGTTTTGTGGCCGGGGCCACGCGCAAGATCAACGAACAGGTGACGATCACCGGGGAAAATTCCTATGATCTGTTTGGGTCGCGTAAATCGCTGACCAGCAGCTATGGCGCAAATTATGCGGTAAACGACCGGCTGACGTTTGATGGCACCCTGGAGGTCGGCCGCGTGCGCGACGAATTGGTGAACACCGATTTTGACCGCACGGCCCTGTCGCTGGGGGCGACCTATGATGATGAACGCCTAACATGGCGCGCCCGCATTGAGGCCCGCCATGACGAGGGCCTGACGGCAGGCAGCAACCGCGATGCGGATACCGTCGCCGCCACGTTCACCGCACGCTACAAGGTCAGTGATGCCGCGCGGTTCCTGTTTGCCTTTGAAGGGATCACGTCGGACAATGCCACCGCCTCCGTGCCGGACGCCGAATATGCCGAGTTGAGTTTTGGATACGCCTTTCGCCCTGTCGAAAATGACCGGCTGAACGTGCTGGCCAAATACCAGTTTATTCATGACATGACGGAGCGGTCCGGTTTTACCGCCCCCGCAGGCAGTAACTTTCTGACAACGCCGCGCCAGCGGGCGCATATTCTGAGTGTGGATGCGTCTTACGATCTGAACCAGCAGTGGACGATTGGCGGCAAACTGGGGGGGCGTTGGTCTGATCAGGACAATGGCTTTGGCTTTGTGTCCAACAACGCCACATTGGGCGTGATCAACATGCGCTATCACGCGGTGCACAAATGGGATTTCCTGCTGGAAGCGCGCCAGTTGGATGCGCAGGACGCAGGGTCACAATTTGGCATTCTGGCCGCGGCCTACCGTCACTTTGGCAATAATTTCAAAGTGGGGCTGGGGTACAATGCAGGCCGGTTCTCGGATGATCTGGCCGATGTGACCTACGATGACAGGGGAATCTTTCTGAACATCATCGGCAAGTTCTGACGCGACATTTCTGGGCACCCATGGCGGGCTGAAGCCCGCCTTACGACAAAACCGCTGTCGCCTCGATTTCAATCAGGGCTTCGTCTTCGACCAGCCCTGCAACCACCACCATGGTCATGGCCGGAAAATGGCGGCCCAGCACCTTGCGATAGACCTCTCCCACCTCGCGCTGACGGGCAACGTATTCTGTTTTATCAATGACATACCAGGTAAGGCGCACAATATCGCTGGCCTGTCCCCCAGCGGTTTCAACCACGCTCAGAATGTTGCGCAGGGTCTGTTCCATCTGGCCAATAAAATCATAGGTTTCAAACACCTGATCCGCGTTCCAGCCAATCTGCCCCCCGACAAACAGCTGATTGTCGGGCGTGCGCATCGCGTTGGCATAGCCCTTGGCCTTGGCCCAGCCTTCGGGTTGGATCACATCATGTGGCATCATCTTCTCCTTGCAAATGCAGGGCCAACCGCGCTCTGACCGGGTCGGGCCAGGGTGTTGGTCTGCCGTCGTTTCCTACATGTACCAATGTTGCTGTGGCCGCAAAACGTTTGTTGGCCCCGCGTGGCACAACCCCCGTCGCGATGTCGATCATATCCCCCAACCGGCTAGGCGCGCTAAATTCTGCGCTGACCTGCACCGTCGGCACGCCGTTTCCCGGGTGCATCGGGCCAAAGGCATAGTCCAGCTCCGCTTCAAAGAACCCCTCAACCGTGTCGTTGATCATCTCAAAATAGCGCGGGTAAAACACGATCCCGGCCGGGTCATAGTGTTTGAACCTGATCTTTTGGTGATGCAGATATCCCATCTGCGTCCTTTCTCATACGCTGTGCCTATGCAAGGCTAGCCTGCGCCCCTATGTCTTTCAAGGTTAGATATTTCTGACCTAAAATAAATCGAGCCTCACCGCCTAATCGCGCTTGTGTAATCATCCACAACCCTTACCCTGTTGCCATTCACGCTTTTGCAACGCCTGGCCAACCGGATTTCATGACACGCAGACAGACCTATGACGGAGTTGTGCTGGCAGCCCCCTTTACCGCCCCCTACACGCGGTTTTCGACGCAATCCGCCCATTGGTGGATGGCCAAAGCCCTGCGCGGTACCCTGCGGGCGGCGGGCCTGCGCAAAGAACAGATTGACGGTTTTTGCGCCTCCAGCTTTTCGCTGTTTCCTGACACCGCCGTGGGGCTGACCCAGCATCTGGGCCTGTCCCTGCGCTATCTCGATCACATCCCGATGGGCGGGGCCAGCGGCATTGTCGCGATGCGCCGGGCCGCGCGTGCCGTTCAGGCGGGAGATGTTGATATCGTGGCCTGCGTGGCGGCAGACACCAACCAGATCGACAGTTTTCGCAAGCTGCTGGGCGGCTTTTCGCGCTTTGCCTCTGACGCGGCGTTTCCCTACGGCGCGGGCGGGCCAAACATGAGTTTTGCGCTGCTCACCGACCGCTATATGCAAGATACTGGCGCGACCCGTGCGGATTTTGGCGCGCTCTGCGTCGCACAGCGCAGCAATGCGCTCAACGTGCCCTACGCCATGATGAAACGCCCCCTGACCCTTGATCAATACCTGGACGCGCGCATGATCTCTGATCCGATTGCGCTGTTTGACTGCGTGATGCCCTGCGCGGGGGGCGAGGCGTTTTTGCTGATGTCGGAGGACCGCGCCACAGCGCTGAACCTGCCGTTTGCCCGCATTGACGGACTGATTGAGCGGCATAATGCCCACAGCGATGACCCTATTCAGGGGCGCGGCGGCTGGACACTCGACATTGACGACCTCTACACCATGGCCAACACCGACCCGGCGGGCATTGACCTGTTGCAAACCTATGATGATTATCCCGTTATTTGCTTGATGCAGATCGAGGATTTGGGATTTTGTGCCAAGGGTGCCGCCCCCGATTTTATCCGAAATCATGACCTGACGATCACCGGCACCTTCCCTCATAACACGTCTGGCGGACAGCTTTCTGTGGGTCAGGCCGGGGCCGCAGGCGGGTATATCGGGCTGGTGGAAGCGATCCGGCAGGTCACACAGACCGCTGGGCCAACGCAGGTGCGCGGGGCCAGACGCGCCATGGTGTCCGGCTTTGGCATGATCAATTATGACCGCGGCATCTGTACCGGTGCTGCCATCCTATCAAGAGGTGACACATGAGCGTGCTCCCCCCCCCCCGCAAAAGCCCGCAACAGCGCACCACCAGCCCCACGCAGCCCCCGCAAGTGCGCAGCCGCGCCGCAATGGCACTGAGTGCAGCGGCGGCTGAGGGGCGGTTTGTGCTTCAGGTCTGCCCGGAATGTGACAGCGTCCAATACCCGCCGCGCGATGCCTGTGTGAGTTGCCTGAACACCAACCTGATGTGGCAAGACGTGGACCCAAGTGGCACGCTGCTGGCGCAAACCACGGTGAACATTTCCGTCAATCTGTATTTTCGCGAACGCGGCGATTGGCGCGTCGGCACGGTGCATCTGGATGCAGGCCCCAGCGTGGTCTGCCATCTGCATTGCGATTGTGTGACGCGCGGGCGCGTGCGTCTGATCAACCGTCTGGACCGTGCGGGCGAAGGGGTGATGATTGCCCTGCCCGAAGGGGGCAAAGCGACCCTGCAAAGTGATCCGCAATTGAACGCCCTCAGCAGTGATCCGACCCACCGGCGCGTGCTGATCACGGATGCGCGTGCCCCCAACACGCCGATGCTGGCCAAGGCGCTGCTGGAGGCGGGGGCGGCGACTGTATTTGTCGGAGAGGCCGAAAGTTGGCTGCCCTACCCCACGCGCCAAGCGCTTGATAAGGTGAAGAATGTTGAGATCTTGCCACTGGATGTCACCGATACGGCCTCTGTCCAGCGGCTGGCGGCAGAGATTGGCGGCAAAACCGATATTCTGATCAACAACGCCCGGTTTTTGCGCCCCGGCGGCGTGATGGCGCGTGGCAGCACCGGGTTTGCCAGCCAGGAAATGGAGGTGAATTATCTTGGTCTGATGCGGCTGGCACAGGCCTTTGGCCCCGGAATGTGCGCGCGCACGGCGGATGGGGTGAATTCGGCAGTGGCCTGGGTTAACCTGTTGGCGGTGTCAGCGCTGAGCAACCAACCTGGGTTTGGCACCTTCAGCGCCTCGCAGGCCGCCGCACGGTCGCTGTCCCAAAACATGCGCGCGGATTTTCGCGCCTCGGGCTTGCGGGTGATGAACGTCTATGCGGGCCCCACGGACGACGCATGGCAGCAACCGGTGCACCCGCCAAAGGTTGCGCCAATCGCCCTTGCCCGGGCCATTGTGACGGGCCTGCGTGAAGGGCTGGAAGACGTCTATTGCGGCGACGTCGCCCAAGACATCGCGCAACGGTTTCGTGAAAACCCCGGATTGCTTGAACACGAAGTCACCGCAGGAGAATTGGGATGAGCCTGAACACCCTTGCCACCCTTGCCGCAGAAATCGCCACGGGCGCGGTGCGCATCGTGGATCTGACCCACACGCTGGACCCGGATTTTCCGGTGATCATCCTGCCGCCGGAATTTGGCCAATGCGCGCGGTTTCGCATGGAAGAAGTCTCTGCCTATGATCATCGCGGGCCGGGCTGGAAATGGCACAATCTGACCCTGAATGAACACACAGGCACGCATTTTGACGCCCCAGCCCATTGGATTTCGGGCCGTGACCTGCCCCACAACACGGTTGACGCAATCCCTGTGTCAGATTTTGTCGGCCCTGTGGTTGTGATAGACTGCACGCAAGGCGCTGAAAAGGATGATGATTTTGAACTTACGCCTGAGGGGATCGCGGTCCATGAGGCAACACATGGTAAAATCCCCAAAGACGCATGGGTGTTTATGCGCACTGATTGGTCCAAACGCAGCGGTGCAGCCTATCTGAACATGAAAGACGACGGCCCCCATTCGCCCGGACCCACACCAGAGGCAATCCAGATGCTGATCAACAAGCGTGACATTCGCGGCTTTGGCACCGAAACCGTCGGCACCGATGCAGGACAAGGCGCGCATTACGCACCGCCCTTTCCGGCGCATTATTTTCTGCATGGCGCAGGCAAATATGGCCTGCAATGCATGGCCAATCTGGATCAATTGCCCCCCACGGGCGCCCTGCTGCTGGCCGCCCCGCTCAAGATCAAAAACGGCACCGGCAGCCCCTTGCGGGTGATGGCGCTGGTCGCGGACGGAGCGTCATAACGGCAATGGTCCTTTGAGGTGCTGGACAGAGCACCCCTGAACCCCCTAAGAATGAACGATCTTTCTGAGTGAGCACATTGCTATGTCGTCTGTTCTGATTCTCAACGGTCCAAACCTGAACCTGCTGGGCACGCGCCAGCCGAACGTCTATGGCGCGACCACGCTTGCAGACGTGGAAGACATGTGCCGCGCGGCCGCCAAACGGCTGGGGCTTAATGTGGCCTTTGCACAAAGCAACCACGAGGGTGTGATGATTGACGCGGTGCATGGTGCCAAAGGCACCCATGATGCGCTGATTATCAATGCCGGGGCCTATACGCATACGTCGATTGCGCTGATGGATGCGGTCGCCTCCGTTGAATTGCCGCTGGTTGAGGTGCATCTGAGCAATATCCACGCACGCGAAACCTTCCGCCATACCTCCTACTTGTCAAAGGTGGCGGTTGGCATGCTGTGTGGATTTGGCGCGCAGGGGTATGTGATGGCGCTGGACGCGCTGGCCGCCCGGTTTGATGCATCATGAGCGAGCTGCGCAGATACCTGCAATTCATTGCCCGTTGCCCGTCGATTGAGGAATTGTGGGAGGCCCATTGCCAAAAGATGGGCACCTATGGGTTTGACCGTCTGATTTATGGGTTTACGCGCTATCGCACCTCGACGTCGCTGGGCGACCCTGAGGATTTTGTCATCCTGACCAATCACAGCACGGAATACACCGATGAATTTCTGGGCGGCGGGTTGTACTACCACGCGCCGATGGTGCTGTGGGCGCTCAAGAACGACGGTGCCTGCAGCTGGACCGTCTTGCATGAGATGGCGCAGGAACGTGCCATGACCCCGGCCGAGGAGCGGGTGATCGACTTTAACCGCCGCATGGACGTGACGGCGGGATATACGGTGAGTTTCAAGTCAATCTCTGCGCGCTCTAAGGGGGCGATTGCCCTGACCGCAAAGATCGGTATGGAGCAGGATGAGGTTGATGCGTTGTGGCAGGAGCATGGCAAGGACATTCAGCTGATGAATGAAATTGCGCATCTTAAAATCCTGTCCCTGCCCTATTCCACGCCCAGCCGAAACCTGACCCGCCGCCAAAGGGAAGCGCTGGAATGGGTCGGAGATGGCAAAACGATGCAAGACATTGCCCTCCTGATGGGGCTGACGGCTGCGACCGTTGAGAAACACCTGCGGCTGGCACGTGAGTCGCTGTCGGTTGAGACAACAGCGCAAGCCGTATTGAAGGCCGCCTTTGCCAACCAAATGTTCGTGTTAGACGCGTAATTCGCGCCATATATGGTGAATTGTCGTCGAATAAGGGTACAATTTGACCAAAAGGTAAGGAATCCCTGACTGGTGTTCCAAGGCAAGTTCCCGCAAGGTCAACTTGTCTCCGGTGAGTGGTTTATCCACGGGGGCACAAGCCTTCAAATCTCTGACATACCAGAGCGCTTTGGGGGTTCCGGGATCAGTCGGATCTATTGATCGATCTGGCTGACCGGGGTCATAGATGCCCTTGCTCCTCCCCGAGCAACCGTCGTACCGGGCACATTGGGCGGACCTTTCCCGGGGTCCGCCCATTTGTTTTTGGCGCTCCAGGCGCAAATTTTCGTCTTTCGCGCCATCACCAAGCGTGGCGACGGCGAACCCAGAATCCGGCTGTAAGGGCAAAGGCCAACAAGGGCGCTGTGGCGGTCAAAGGCACTGAGGCTATCTCTGTTTCCAAAAAGCTGAACGCGGTGGCGGTAATGGCAAAGGACCTGCTTTCCCCCGGAGCAAGAAAAAGGGTAAGGCTGTCAAAACCATCGTCAAAGCCGCTTTCGGAGAGACCAAAGCAATCAAAACCAACGTCAGTTTCGTCGGCGTTACTACAGGAGTAGGTCCCGTTGGTGGACGCAAATGTCGAAATCCCAGACA
The DNA here is from genome assembly GCA_937928635.1 of uncultured Sulfitobacter sp. Lineage (GTDB taxonomy): Bacteria > Pseudomonadota > Alphaproteobacteria > Rhodobacterales > Rhodobacteraceae > Sulfitobacter. The sequence goes on from CALFWM010000034.1 coordinate 22,727, forward strand.
GGGAGACAAATGCGTTTGAGTCAAACCGCGTTGTGCCGGGCGGGTCCGCATAGTCTATTGACGTTGAGGCATCGGCAAGCACCATCAATTCAACAAAAATTTCGACCTCACCGGCTTGGTTGTTGGTGATGGTAAAGGTCGTTTCATCACGATCTGATCCGATATCATTCAACCCTTCGACGCGCACCGAGGCGTCGACAAAGCTGCGCCCTGTCACATCAAGATCGACCTCGACCTGTCCGATAAACGGATCTTCGAGAAAGGCCTCAAAGAAGAGGCTGCCATTGGCAAACGCCGATCCCATTGGCACGGCAAGTGCGGTGGTTGCTGACAACAGGAAAGCTATCCCACCCAGTGATAGTACTTTCATATGTCCCTCCCAGTATTGCGCGTTGAGCGCAAAAGTGCCCATCAAGAAAGGAACAAACGGCACCAAACGTCAAGTTTTGTGGTGTTTTGGCATGTCACCGGGGGGGGCGGCTGACCCGCACAAACGAAAAGGACCGCAACACAAAAGTGTTACGGTCCAATTCCTTAGCAAAGAAGTCAGCTTAGCCCTGAACAGCTTTGGCAACCTCCGCGGCGAAGTCTTCTTTAATGACTTCGATGCCTTCGCCCACTTCAAGGCGCACGAAACCGGAAATGGTTGCGCCGGCCTCTTCGGCGGCTTTGTCCACCGTCAGGTCAGGGTTCACCACAAAGGACTGGTTCAGCAAGGTCACCTCGGCCATATATTTTTTCATGCGGCCCACGATCATCTTTTCGATAACCTGCTCCGGCTTGCCGGATTCGCGGGCGATGTCCATTTGGACCTGCTTTTCTTTCTCAACCACTGCCGGGTCAAGATCGGCCTCGGACAATGACGCAGGGTTGACCGCCGCAATGTGCATCGCGACCTGTTTGCCAAACGCCTCATCACCGCCGGTCATTGCGAGCAGAACGCCAATTTTGCCCATGCCGGGGGCCGCTGCGTTGTGCACATAAGAGACCACTGTGTCCCCCGTCAGCGCGGCCATGCGGCGCACGGACATGTTTTCACCAATCACGGCAACCGCATCCGTCACGGTCTGCTCCACGGACTTGCCGCCCATGTCGGCCGCTTTCAATGCATCCACGTCCGACTGTCCAATGGCCACATCTGCAATACCTGCAACCATTTTCTGGAAGTCGGCGTTTTTGCCAACAAAATCGGTTTCAGAATTCACTTCAACCGCAACACCTGTGCCACCGTCAACCTTGACGGCCACAAGGCCCTCTGCTGCGGTACGGCCAGATTTCTTTGCCGCTTTGGCCAGGCCTTTGGTGCGCAGCCAATCGACGGCGGCTTCCATGTCGCCATTGTTTTCTGTCAGCGCCTTTTTGGCGTCCATCATGCCTGCGCCGGTGCTGTCGCGCAGTTCTTTGACCATTGATGCTGTGATTGCCATCTTTTGGGTCTCCTTACTAGAAAGGTTCAGGGGTGGGGCAGGAATTCACCCTGCCCCATCATTGAATGTCAAACCTTAGGCGGTTTACGCCTTAACTTCTTCGGCTGGTGCCTCGGCGGCGGCTTCTGCTGCCGGGGCTTCCTCAGTCAAGGCTTCCTCTGCAGGGGCCTCTTCCATTTCGCCAAGATCGACGCCAGCGGCGCCCAGTTGTGCAGACATACCGTCAAGCGCGGCACGGGCTGCCAGATCACAATACAGACCAATCGCGCGGGCCGCGTCATCGTTGCCCGGAATGATGTAGTCGATGCCATCGGGGGAGCAGTTGGTGTCAACCACAGCCACAACCGGAATGCCCAGCTTGTTGGCTTCGGCCACGGCCAGCGCTTCTTTTTTGACGTCGATCACAAAGATCAGGTCAGGGCGGCCACCCATTTCGCGGATACCGCCAAGGGACGCCTGCAATTTGCCCTGGTCGCGCTCCATGCCAAGACGCTCTTTTTTGGTCAGGCCTTCAAAACCCATCTCGGACTGCTCATCAATCGCTTTCAGGCGGTTGATTGACTTGGACACGGTCTGCCAGTTGGTCAGCGTGCCGCCCAGCCAGCGGTGGTTCATGTAATATTGCGCGCATTTCTCTGCCGCTTCAGCGATCGGCTGTGCTGCCTGACGCTTGGTGCCCACGAACAGGATGGACCCCCCTTTGGCCACGGTATCACGAATGGCCTGAAGCGCCTGATCCAGCATGGGAACAGTCTGCGTCAGGTCCATGATGTGAATGCCGTTGCGCGCGCCGTAAATGAACGGACCCATGCGGGGGTTCCAGCGTTGCGTCTGGTGGCCAAAGTGTACGCCTGCTTCAAGCAGTTGGCGCATGGAGAACTCAGGAAGAGCCATGTCTTTATTACCTTTCCGGTTTAGCCTCATCGGGGGTATGACATCATAGGATGCCAACCGGCGGACATTCAGGGATTTCTCCCCCAAAGGCCCAACCCCGACTGCGGGTTTAAGTCTCGCGCGTATAGGCCGGGTTGCGCCGTGGTGCAAGGGGCAATTCAGGCAGTTGTGCTGCCCCTTGGTCAACATGAAATGATTGGACAGCAGCGACCTGATTGCGCAAACTGCTTGCGCAACCAAGTTGGGAGACCTTTCGCATGAAACCGCTGTTTAACCTCGCCCTTATCGCTGCTATGGACGCGCCCGCCTTTGCTGAGCCGGTAAAGCTCACCCCTGCTGACCCGCAGCCCACTGATCTGACACCTGGGTTGGCGGTGTCTTATGCCTACGGTGCGGGTGGGAGGACATTGGCCGAAGCGGAGCAGAAACTGCGCGACGCAACACCGGGCACGCCCCTGGTTGGCTTGTCCTACCTTGATGGCAGCGATGGCGAGAATACGCTGACCGCCACCAAGGCCCACAAAGTTGCCGCCGCCATTTCCGGCTACATCAGGTTTGACACAGCTGGCACGTTCGACATTGATTTTTTCAGCAATGATGGTCTGCAAGCCAGCATTGGGGGGCAAGAGGTGGTTTTGTTTGACGGTGTGCACAGCTGTGAACCCGCAGGTGTGACCCAGGTCGAAGTGTCAAGCCCCGGTTGGTACGCGCTTGAGGCCACGTATTTTCAGCGCAAAGGGTCTGCCTGTCTGATGATGGACTGGAACGTTGGTGGCGAGATGGAGCCCGTCCCGGACGCTGTATTCGGCCACTAAAGTAAAGCCTAAACCGCGCGCAGTGCCTCATGGCCTGCGCGCACCGCCTGTTCGCAGGCCAGTGCCAATGCTTTGCGGTCCGGGAAATCCGCGACCTTGAGTGGTGCATGATAGACCACTGTCACACTGCCCTGTCGAGCCGGGGCCAATGTGGTCAGCAGATGGCTGCCAAAGGACATATCCCCCCACCAGCCATAAAACCGCGGATCCAGCCCTGCCGGTGCACGATAGAACAGGCTGACCGGTTGCAGAGCAATTTCTTCCTTGAGGTCCGCGTTGAAGAACGCCTCAAAGAGTGTTGTTTTAAAAGGTAAAACCCGCAAACCGTCCGTGCTGGTGCCCTCGGGAAAGAACAACAACTTGTGGCCTGCCAACAGGCGATCCTGAAAAAGCTGAGTGTGCGCGCGTGCCCGTGCCCTGTTGCGTTCTATAAAAACCGTGCCTGTGGCCCGCGCCAGCCAGCCAATACCGGGCCAGCCGGCCACTTCGGATTTTGAGACAAAATAAATCCGTTTCGCCGCGTTCAGGCTAAAGATATCAAGCCAAGAGGCGTGATTGGCCACAACAGCCCCGCGCCCCTGCATCGGTGTGCCGCGCACATGATGACGGATCCCGAGCACGCGAAAGGCGTTGCGGCAAACAAACTGCGTGATGTGGGGCGTTACCGGGCGATGCAACCCGCACAGCGGCCGCTCCACCACCCGCAGCGCCAGCAAGACCAACAGCCCGCCAAAAACCAGCACAATCAAGAGCACGGCCCGCAGCACAACCCGCCCCCAGCCCAACGGTGTAATCCGTGGATATTGCGGCCAATGGTCACTCTCCCACGTCTGGTTCATGCACGGGCACCACTGTAAAGACGCGCCTGCTGTGCGTTCATCTCTTTGGTGTCCATGATCAGGCAGATATCGACGGTGTTAAAGGCATGATCCACAAATGCACCTTCCCCCACAGATCCGCCCAAGCGCAGATAGGCTTTGATCAGGCTGGGCATTTTCACCATAGCGGCCTTGCGATCCAGTTGATCCTCTGCAATCACGTTCATATCCTGAAAGGCATGCGCCAGGGCTTTGACCCGCATCGGCGGAGGGGCCAGATGCCGGTGATGCAGCAAAGACAGCGGTTGCGCCAGCGCGGCGATATCAGTGCCATGAAAACTGGCCACACCAAACAACACCTCAATGTCGTGGCGTGCCACATACTGCGCCAGGCCCTGCCAGAGGTGATACATCGCCATACCCCCCCGATAATCGCGGTGCAGGCAGGACCGCCCCAGTTCCAGCACGCGCCGTTTTGAGTGCAGCAATAGTGTCAGATCGTATTCTGACGCTGAGTAAAATCCGCCTGCCCGTTCGGCCATTTCTGCGCGCATCACCCGGTAAACACCAACAACCTGATCGCGGCGCAGATCGGTCAACAACAAGTGGTCAAAAAACGGGTCGAACCGGTCGCGCTCCAGTTGCGCGTCATGGTCAACCAATGTGCCACCGCCCCCAAGTTCAGTCACAAAGACATCATACCGCAATCGCTGCGCTGCGCGCAGGTCCGCGTCGGTTTCTGCCAGCTTGACCTGAAAATCTGTTGTGGCACCCGTGCGCATCTGACTTTGCATCACCCTTCACCTGCCCAAAATCGTCTTAGGCAATCGCGTAACGGTACGCAATCCTCAGACAACGTGGAAAAAGGTATCGCAATATTCCAATAGGTTGCATAAAGTGCTCAACAACACGCATTAGTCATGCGCCTGATTTGCCGTCGTGCCGAACTCCGGCACCAAATGAACCCGAAAGCTATCTATGACAAATTTGCCCTGGTCCCGGAAATTAACCGTGACACGCCCAGCGATATTGCTTTGCACCTGTCCCACGCCCCAATCCGGCTGGTCAGGATGGCGCACCAGCATGCCGGGAGTCAAAATGGCATTCAAATCATCCAAATCAGAACCCTCCCATGACTGCGGTATCTTATGACGCAAAGTAATCTTGATCTGGCGGCCCTGATCGGCAGCCGTATTTGCCACGACCTGATATCCCCGATTGGCGCGATCGACAATGGGCTTGAGTTGCTCAGCATGTCCGGTGTCGCCGAGGGCCCTGAGTTGGGCCTAATCGGGCAAAGCGTGGGTAGTGCCAGTGCACGCATCCGGTTTTTCCGCATCGCTTTTGGTGCAGCGGGCGATCAGATGGTCGGCCCTGCGGAAATCATCTCAATCCTGCGCGACCTCTACGATGAAAGCCGGTTGGAGCTGCATTGGACCACCACAGACCCGCAACCCCGTGCGGCGGTCAGACTGGCGTTTCTGGGTATTCTCTGTCTTGAAACGGCGATGCCTTATGGCGGCAAGGCAACGGTTTCGGAAGAAAACGGCACCTGGATGCTGGAGGGTGCGGCAGACAAGGTGAATGTTGACCCGGACCTTTGGGGCAACCTCGCCGCGCGCGCCTCTGTGGCACCGCTCCAGCCTGCACAGGTGCAATTTGCATTGCTGCCCGTGCATGCCTTTGATGATGGGCGCAAGGTGATCACTCACGCGGATGAGTCAAAGGTGACAATCAGCTTCTGATCGTTCCGTCCCCGGTCACGAGATATTTGAAACTGGTCAGCTGTGCGGCCCCCACCGGCCCGCGCGCATGCATCTTGCCCGTCGCGATGCCAATTTCGGCCCCCATGCCAAATTCACCGCCATCGGCAAACTGGGTGGAGGCGTTGTGCATCACAATTGCGGAATCAAGCGCGTTCATGAAATGCGCCGCGGTGGCGGCATCTTCTGTCAGGATACAATCGGTGTGATTGGACCCATGGGTGCGGATATGCGCAATCGCGCCTGCCACGTCAGGTACGGTTTTGGCTGAGATGATCATATCAAGGTATTCATGCCCCCAATCGCTTTCGCTGGCCGCAATCGTGCCCTCCATTTCTGCCATCGCCGCGTCTGCACGCACCTCAACCCCGGCATCCATCAACGTACGCAACACGTCCTTACCAATTGTTTTTGCGACATTTTCATGGATTAGCAGGCATTCGGCTGATCCACAAATCCCGGTGCGGCGGGTCTTTGCATTCAACACCACTTTCAGCACCTTTTCAGGGTCCGCATATTGATCAATGTAGATGTGCACAATGCCCTCAAGATGGGCAAAGACCGGCACCCGTGCCTCGCGTTGCACCAGACCAACCAGCCCTTTGCCGCCACGGGGCACGATCACATCAATGCTGTCCGTCATCGTCAGCATCGCACTGACCGCCGCGCGGTCCCGTGTAGGCACCAGTTGCACCGCATCTTCGGGCAGGTTCGCATCGCGCAGCCCCTGTTGCAGGCAGGCGTGGATCGCCCCGGATGAATGAAAGTTCTCCGACCCGCCGCGCAAGATCACCGCATTGCCAGATTTCAGGCACAGGGCCCCGGCGTCGGCGGTCACATTGGGGCGCGATTCATAGATCACGCCAATCACCCCCAAAGGCGTGCGCACCCGGCGGATATTAAGGCCAGAGGGCTGATCCCAATCCGCCATCACTTCGCCCACGGGGTCGGGTTGTTCGGCCACGCTGCGCAGCCCGTCAACCATGCCCTGAATACGGTTCTCATCCAGCATCAGCCGGTCCATCATTGCGTCTGACAGACCTTTGTCGCGGCCATAGTCCAGATCTTTGGCATTGGCCGCCAGAATATCACTGCGGTTTTTCCAAACGGCCTCTGCCGCGCTGATCAGTGCCGCGTGCTTGCGCTCTGCTGTTGCGGTGGCCAGCACGGCGGCGGCCGCCTTGGCACGCGCACCGATGTCGGCCATCAGATCGTGGATGTTTTCAAAGTCTTTCATGTCTTTCACCTGTCTAAGGGTAAGGCATCTGGGGTCTTTGGCCGCTAAAGTGCCATATCATCACGGTGGATCAAAGCGGCGCGGCCCGGATAGCCCAAAAGCTGCTCAATTTCGGCGGAACGGTGCCCTTTGATCTGGCTTGCCTCGCTGGAAGAATAGCGCGTCAGCCCATAGCCAATCGTGCGCCCCTCGGGGTCCAGCAAGGCAATGCTGTCCCCCCGCCCAAAGGGGCCGGACACCGCCGAAATACCCGCAGGTAACAAGGACTTGCCTCGTTTTAATGCTTCTACGGCTCCCGCATCCAGCGTCACACTCCCGCGTGGTTTGATTGCCGCAATCCAGCGTTTGCGCGCCACCTGCGGATCACTTTGCGCGCTGAACCATGTGGCATTGGCCCCTTGCTCCAGGGTTTGGAGCGGGCGCAGAACCGACCCTTCGGTGATCACCATGGCGCAGCCTGCCGCAGTTGCGGTTTTGGCCGCCATCACCTTGGTTTTCATCCCGCCCTTGGACAGGCCAGACCCGGCATCGCCGGCCATTTCTTCAATTTCCGGCGTGATCTGATCTATCTGCGGATACCGCGTGGCACTGGGATCATCAGACGGATTAGCCGAATAAAACCCATCCACATCCGAAAGCAATACAAGTGTATCAGCCCCCACTGTGACCGCAATTTGTGCCGCCAAACGGTCATTGTCGCCAAAGCGGATTTCATCCGTGGCGACCGTGTCGTTTTCATTCACGATGGGCACTGCGCCAAAGCTCAGCAGCTGTTCCAGGGTTGCGCGGCTGTTGAGGTAACGTTTGCGGTCGGCGGAATCTTCAAGGGTTACAAGCACTTGCGCGGTGGTGATATGGTGTGGGGCCAGGGCCTCTTCATAGGCGCGGGCTAGCCGGATCTGGCCCACCGCCGCGGCGGCCTGTGATTGCTCAAGCGCCAAGGCAGTGCCGGGCAACCCCAACACCCCCCGCCCCAACGCGATGGACCCCGAGGACACCAGCACCACATCCGTGCTCTGTGACTTCAGCCAGGCAACATCCTGCGCCAACCCATGCAGCCAATCGACCCGCAGCGCACCAGTGTCGCGGTCCACCAACAAGGCCGAACCGATCTTGATCACCAAACGTTTGGAACGGGCTAGGGCTGCCACGGCACGACCTCTTCCTGCGGGCGGTGGCGCAGGCGGTCGTCATCAATCTGACCGCGCAATGTACGCAGCACCTCTGTTACGCCCTCACGCGCGATGCCAGACATCATCATAACATCGCCATTGCTGGCTTTCTTCAATTTTTTCAATGTACTTGCGCGCTCTTCTTCATCCAGTGCATCAATCTTGTTCAGCACTGTCACACGCGGTTTGTCAGCCAGTTCGGCGCCGTACGCCTCAAGCTCCCCAATGATCGTATGGTAGTCCTCGACAAAGGTTTCAGACGTGCCATCCACCAGATGCAGCAAGACGGCGCAGCGCTCTACATGCCCCAAAAAAAGATCGCCCAGGCCGCGCCCTTCTGATGCGCCTTCGATCAGGCCCGGAATATCCGCGACCACAAATTCTGTGTTGTCCACGCCCACAACCCCCAGATTGGGATGCAGCGTGGTAAAGGGATAATCGGCAATCTTGGGCCGCGCATTGGACGTCGCGGCCAAAAACGTGGATTTGCCCGCATTGGGCAGCCCCAACAGGCCGACATCCGCAATCAGTTTCAGGCGCAGCCATAGCGTGCGCTCCACGCCGTCCTGCCCGGGGTTTGAGCGGCGCGGGGCCTGATTGGTGGCCGATTTGAAATGCAGGTTGCCAAACCCGCCATTGCCCCCGCGTGCCAGTTGAACGCGCTGGCCCACCTCGGTGAGGTCACAAATGACGGTTTCCTGATCCTCGTCCAAAATCTCAGTGCCCACAGGCACGCGCAGCACAATGTCATCGCCGTCTTTACCAGTGCGCTGTTTGCCCATGCCGGGTTGACCGTTTTTGGCAAAGAAATGCTGTTGATAGCGAAAATCAATCAGGGTGTTCAGGCCATCAACGGCCTCCGCCCAGACAGAGCCGCCGCCGCCGCCATCACCGCCATCCGGCCCGCCGTATTCAATGTATTTTTCACGGCGAAACGACACGCAGCCCCCGCCGCCTGCGCCGGATCGAATATAGACTTTGCACAGGTCAAGGAACTTCATCAGGCTTCTTTCGGATCATGCGGACAGCTTGGTGCTGTATGTCCAGGTTGGTACGGCAGCGTCACGTGCCAGACAATAGGTTTCCGCATCCCCCAAATAGACAAATCCTGCGTTGGTCAACACCTTGGCCGAGGCGGGATTGTCCTGAAAAACGGTTGCGAACATGTCGATGTTGCCCAGCGGGTTGTCGTGCACCAATGCATTGACCGCCTCTGTTGCCAGATGCGAATTCCAGAATGCCGGGGCCACCCAAAAGCCAACCTCAGACTGGTTGCGGTCAAGATGGATCAGTGAAATCACTCCGGCCACCTCTGCCCCGGCGGATTTGGAGCAATCCATGACCCAGACATCTTCTTCGCGCGGTTCTGCTATGGCACGGGTGACAAAGGCCTCCATCGCACCGGGTGGGAGCGGGTGCGGAATGCCGGAGGTGTTGTGTGCCACGCGCGCATCACTGGCATAGAGTTCAATCAAAGCCTGATCAGAGCGCCGGACGGGACGCAGATCAAACCGCTCCGTTTCAATGACTTGCTGGGTACGGATTGGTGTCATTTGCATGTTTCATGTTCCTCCTGCGAACAGAACAAAAAGAACAGAGGCGACGGTCAGTGCCGCCAATGTCCACATCAGATAGGGTTCCACCGCCGTGCCTGCGACAGCTTTTGCAATGCGGTCCCCTGCAAGTGTCCAGAGGGGATGCAGAATGATCTGGCAGGTCAGCAGCACCGCCGCGATGGTCGCGGTTACCGCAAATGTGCCGCTGCCGGGAGTCACAAAGTTCGTAAAACTGCCCACAATCAACGCCCAGGCCTTTGGGTTGAGCGGATGTACAATCAACCCGGCGGCAAATCCCGGGGCCGTTGTGTCACCCTGCCTCGGTTTCAAACGCAGGTTTGCCACCTTCCAGGCCAGAAAGATGATATAGGCGGCAGAGGCGTATTTGAGCGTGGTAAATAACCAAGGTGCCCGGTCGGACAGTTCCATCAGGCCAAAGCCGATGGGCCAGATGATCAGCTGTTTGCCAAGGGCGACACCCGCGACAAAGGGCAGCGCCGCGCGAAACCCAAAGCGCGCACCTGTGGCCAGTAACGCCATGTTGGC
>CALFWM010000035.1 GCA_937928635.1 uncultured Sulfitobacter sp.
GCCATCATCTCCAGCCCTTCGCGCGCCACATCGCGCAGCATGTGCTCACCCGGCGCATGCTGGGAACAGCCGCGATAGGAATGGGGCACCCAGACCGTGGGCAGGTCCGGGTTCTCGATCCGTCTGGCGATCAGAAATGGCCCGCCGTGCGGGTCCGGATTGTCAAATATCTGACAGTCAAAACCACTTGCCGTCAGACGCGGCATGATCATCTGATCCAGATAGGCGTGCAAAGCGGCTTGGTTGTTTGCGGTCTGACTTTCGGTGGGGTGCGCAACCAGCGCTGCAAGCTGGGCATCAAACGCTCCGCTGTCGTGATACCGGGTTGCTTGGGCTAGCGCGGCAGTGCGGGTCATCTTGGCGGCCTCGATCTGTTTGGGCTGGTTCACAGAACACTGCGCAGTGCGACAGGTGAACGCAAGCAGGTGACGCCAGATACGAAAAAGGCCGCACCATGTGATGTGCGGCCTTTGCAAAATTCCTTTGGAACGGCGCGGTTATCCCGACGCGCGGGAAAATCCAAACCATCCCATAAACCTGCGGTATCCTGTGGGGGATGTCCCCTCAACCTGCTGCGAAATCCGGGCCAGCGCACGTTTGACCTCGTTCAGACGGCGGCGCGCGGCATTTCCCCCGGCACTCGCCTGAACATTCAGGATCTTTGCCTGTGTGTGCAATGCGGCCTGAATGACAGCAAGTTCGTCAGCGGTGACGTCCAGCTTTTGTTGTTTTTCAAACATGTGTTTCATCCTTATCTCAGGTCAGCACTTATGCACTGTATCAAGCATACGCCAGATGTCCTTGAATGGTTCATTCATAAATTTGTGCGATTTCGCGGATTTCCGCGTAAGACTGACGTAACGTCGCCCCTGATGTCCCCCTATGGCCGCGCTGATATGCGTAATAATCGTTTAATATCATAATCCTATGGGGGTTTCCTGCCTGTATTCCTTATCTCTTGTCCGTTATCACGTTGTGAAGCCTGACCGCCCACGTTTTCGTGATGGACGTGACGCAATTACCTTTGCCTCAGAAAGTGACCTCGTTTTGACCACTCCTGGGGGTCATATAGGGCGGGCGGGGCGGCGGAACACATCTTGCTCTTGACGGTGGCTGCTCTAGGGTCGCGATATGAGCACTGCGCATCCTCACCGCCCTTTGACCGCGATCTTTTGGATGCTGGTGACCGGCTTTTGTTTCATCGTGGTGACCGCTCTGGTCAAATACATGGGGCCGCGGCTGCCTGCGGCGGAGGCGGCGTTTCTGCGTTACGCCATCGGACTGGTGTTTCTGCTGCCCGCGCTTGGCGCCCTGCGTGCCGCCCCGCTGACCCGGCGCCACTACGCCATGTTCGCGACGCGGGGTTTCTTTCACGCGCTGGGGGTGATCCTGTGGTTCTTTGCCATGACGCGTATCCCCATCGCGGAGGTCACGGCGATGAACTACCTCGCGCCGATCTATGTCAGCATCGGCGCGGCGCTTTTTCTGGGCGAACGGCTGGCGGCACGGCGCATCGTGGCGGTGATCCTGGGGCTTCTGGGGGCCGTCATCATCCTGCGGCCGGGCTTTCGTGAGATCAGTATGGGCCATCTGGCCATGCTGCTGGCGGCGGTGGTTTTTGCCGGTTCATATCTGCTGGCCAAGCTGCTGGCGGATGAGGTCAAACCGGCTGTCGTTGTGGGCATGCTGTCGATCTTTGTGACACTGGGGCTGGCACCCTTCGCGATTCCGGTCTGGATCACCCCGACCTGGGAGGAGATTGTGATCCTCTTTGGTGTCGCGGTCTTTGCCACGGGCGGGCATTATACGATGACGCTGGCACTCGCCGCTGCACCCGTGACCGTCACCCAGCCGGTGACGTTTTTGCAACTCGTTTGGGCCACGCTGTTGGGGGCGGTGATGTTTGCAGAGCCGCTGGACATATGGGTCATTCTGGGGGGCACGGTGATCCTTGGCTCTGTGGCTTTCATCACCTGGCGTGAGGCGATGCTCAAGCGCCAGATCACGCCCCACGCCCACGCACCCAAGGTCTAAAATTCAGCTGCCCTATTTTTATTGATTGACCGATCAATAAAAATCCTCTTAGGGTTTTGACTGACTCTTGGGGGATGTCTTTTGCCCAAACTTGGAATGGAACCAATCCGCCGCTCGGCACTGGTGCAGGCCACGATTGCCGAAATCGGAGAGGCGCAATCACTGGATGTCACCGTTGGGCAGATCGCACGTCGGGCAGGCATGTCGTCGGCGCTGGCGCATCACTATTTTGGTGGCAAAGATCAGATTTTTTTGGCAGCGATGCGCCATATCCTGTCGGAATACGGCGGCGAAGTGCGCGCGCGTCTGGCCCAGGCACGCGGCCCCAAAGACCGGGCGGCGGCCATTATCATCGCCAGCTTTGATGAAACCTGTTTTGCGCCCGAAACGGTGAACGCCTGGATGACGCTTTATGCGGCGGCCCCCAACAACCCTGAAACCAAACGTTTGTTGCGGATTTATCAAGGCCGCTTGCGCTCCAACCTGACCCACGCCTTGCGTACAATCAGCGCCAGCCCGGAGGTCGATGCGCAAACCCTGGCGGCGCTGATTGATGGCCTGTACCTGCGCGCGGCCTTGTCAGAGGCGGGCACCGCCAATGCCGCGCGCGCCAGCGCGCTCTCAACCCTTGAACTCTTGCTGAAAGGGGCGTCATGACCCATCCCAACATTCTTATCCTGATGGTCGATCAGTTGAATGGCACGTTGTTTCCGGATGGCCCGGCGGACTGGTTGCATGCGCCCAACCTGAAAAAGCTGGCGGCGCGTTCAACCCGGTTTGCCAATGCCTACACCGCGTCCCCGCTCTGCGCGCCGGGGCGGGCGGCGTTTATGTCTGGTCAATTGCCCTCCGCCACCGGGGTCTATGACAACGCGGCGGAATTTGGCGCGGATATCCCCACCTATGCCCATCATCTGCGCCGGGCGGGGTATCACACCTGTCTTTCGGGCAAGATGCATTTTGTCGGACCGGATCAGCTGCACGGGTTTGAAGAGCGCCTGACGACTGATATTTATCCGGCTGATTTCGGCTGGACGCCCGATTACCGCAAACCGGGTGAGCGGATTGACTGGTGGTATCACAACATGGGGTCGGTCACAGGCGCGGGTGTGGCGGAGACGTCTAACCAGATGGAGTATGACGACGAGGTCGCCTATAACGCGACGCGCAAGATTTATGACCTGTCACGCGGTGCAGAGGCGCGGCCCTGGTGCCTGACGGTCAGCTTCACCCATCCCCATGACCCCTATGTGGCGCGCGAAAAGTACTGGGATTTATATAATGATTGCGCGTACTTGCAGCCCGATATTCCTGCAATGGATTATGAAAATCACGACGCCCATTCCAAACGCATTTTTGATGCAAACGACTGGCGCAGTTTTGACATCACAGATGAAAACATCCGCCGCTCACGACAGGCCTATTTTGCCAACATCAGCTATCTTGATGACAAAGTGGGCGAGATTTTGCAGGTGCTCGAAGACACGCGCCAAGAGGCGATCATTCTCTTTGTCTCAGATCACGGTGACATGCTGGGCGAACGTGGTCTGTGGTTCAAAATGTCCTTTTTTGAAGGCTCGGCCCGTGTGCCTCTGATGATTGCCGCGCCGCAGATGGCGCCCGGTTTGCAGACCACGCCGGTCAGCAATATTGATGTCTGTCCGACGTTGTGTGATCTGGCCGGGGTCTCGATGGAAGAGGTCATGCCCTGGACCACCGGGCAGTCCATGGTCCCCATGGGGCAGGGCGTGGAGCGCACGGAGCCTGTCGCGATGGAATACGCCGCAGAGGCGTCTTACGCGCCGATGGTGTCGCTGCGTTATGGCAAATGGAAGTACAACCGCTGCGCACTGGACCCGGACCAATTGTTTGATCTGGAGGCGGACCCACATGAGTTGAATAACCTTGCGGAAGCCCCTGAAAATGCGGGGACTCTGGCCCAACTGCGCGCCAAGTCCGAGGCCCGTTGGGATTTGGAGGCTTATGACGCAGACGTGCGCAAATCGCAGGCACGCCGCTGGGTGGTGTATGAGGCGCTGCGCGAGGGCGGCTATTATCCGTGGGATTACCAGCCCCTGCGCAAAGCCTCTGAACAATACATGCGCAACCATATGGATTTGAACGTGCTGGAGGAAAGCAAGCGCTTTCCGCGCGGTGAGTAGAGTGCTGTTAAAAGGAGCGCTGACGCGCGTTACATTTTTGGCGCGCGGGGCCGGGGTGAGCCCCTCGCGGTGGATGTTGGCATGGGGTGAGAGTTTTGCCCTTTTTGCTGAGAGGCGCTTGAGCCCACGGTGCGTGGCTCAAGACACCTGTTCAAGGGTGTGGTGCGAGTCCCCAAGGCCTCACGGACAAGCCAATCAGAGATTGGTCGCTGCGCGATCCTTGACCCCTTGTGGAATCGCGGCAGGGGGCCATCATGCAGGCTGAGTTTGTGATTGTTGGTGCCGGATCAGCAGGCTGTGCCATGGCCTATCGTCTGGCGCTGGCCGGGCGGCGCGTGATTGTGATTGAACATGGGGGCACGGATGCCGGCCCGTTCATTCAGATGCCCGCAGCCCTGTCTTATCCGATGAACATGAAGCGGTATGACTGGGGCTATCGGTCCGAGCCTGAGCCGCATTTGAATAATCGCGCACTTGCCTGCCCGCGCGGTAAGGTGATCGGCGGATCCTCGTCAATCAACGGGATGGTCTATGTGCGCGGTCATGCGATGGATTATGACCATTGGGAGGACAGCGGCGCGCAGGGCTGGGGGTATGCGGATGTCTTGCCCTACTTCAAACGGATGGAAAGCTGGCATTCGGGTGGGCACGGCGGTGATGCGGGCTGGCGCGGGACAGATGGGCCGCTGCATGTGTCGCGCGGGCCGCGTGAGAACCCGCTGTTCAAGGCTTTTGTCGAGGCGGGAAAACAGGCCGGGTATCAGGCCACAGATGATTACAACGGGGAAAAGCAGGAAGGCTTTGGCCCGATGGAGCAAACCGTCTGGGGCGGGCGGCGCTGGTCGGCGGCCAATGCCTATCTGCGGCCTGCGCAAAAGACCGGGAATGTGGCGCTGATCCGCGCACTGGCACAGCGGGTTGTGATAAAAGAGGGCCGCGCGGTTGGGGTTGAGGTGCTGCGCGGCGGGCGTGTTGAGGTGATTGGCGCGACGGGAGAGGTTGTGCTGGCCGCGTCCTCCATCAATTCGCCCAAGCTGTTGATGCTGTCCGGGATTGGGCCAGCCCAACAACTGGTTGACCATGGGATTGAGGTGGTCGCAGATCGCCCCGGTGTTGGGGAAAACCTGCAGGATCATCTGGAGCTTTATATTCAAATGGCGTCCTCGCAGCCGATCACCTTGTACAGGCATTGGAACCTTGTCTCAAAGGCCGTGATTGGCGCGCAGTGGCTGCTCACCAAGACCGGCATGGGGGCCTCCAACCAGTTTGAGAGTGCGGCATTCGTGCGCTCGCGCGCGGGCGTGGCGTACCCGGATATTCAGTATCACTTCTTGCCTATTGCGGTACGCTATGACGGGCAGGCGGCGGCAGAAGGGCATGGGTTTCAGGCCCATACCGGTCCGATGCGTTCCAAATCCCGTGGCGCGGTGACCTTGCGTTCAAGTGATCCGGCGGATGATCCGGTGATCCGGTTTAACTACATGTCGCACCCCGAGGATTGGGAGGATTTCCGTACCTGTATTCGCCTGACCCGGGAGGTGTTTGCGCAAGAAGCGTTCAAGCCGTTTGTGAAACACGAAATTCAACCGGGGGCCGGGGCGCAAAGCGATGCGGATCTGGATGCCTTTATCGCGGAGCACGCCGAAAGTGCCTATCATCCCTGTGGCACCTGCAAGATGGGTGCGCTAAGCGATCCGATGGCCGTGGTGGACCCGCAGGCACGGGTGATCGGGGTGGAGGGCCTGCGCGTGGCGGATAGCTCAGTCTTTCCGCGCATTACCAATGGCAACCTCAATGCGCCCTCCATTATGGTGGGGGAAAAGGTCTCTGACCTTTTGCTGGGGCGTGATCCGCTGGCGCGCGCCAATGATGTGCCTTGGGTGCATCCGGACTGGGAGACACAGCAGCGTTGACGGGTGGGCATCTTAACCCGCCGGTAACCTTCCTTACTGATCGCTGTTGTTTGTTAAGAGTTCTGCTCCTACCTTAACCAAATGTTAAAAATTTGTTCATGGTTTGCTCTCATCCTGATGATGGCAAGCCCGCTGAGGGCTGAAATCCTGGGCAAGGTCCGGGTGATTGATGGGGATACCATCGACGTCGGCCAGACCCGCATCCGCCTGCACGGCATTGATGCACCTGAACGGGGGCAACCCTGTAGTACGCTGACAGGGCAAAACTGGGCCTGCGGTGATTGGGTCACGCGGCAGATGCGCGACGGCTTTGGCGGGGCTGAGGCACGGTGCGCGGTCCTTGACATAGACCGCTACGGGCGCACCGTCGCGCGCTGTATGGTGAATGGCACGGATATGGCACGCAAAGCGGTGCAACAGGGGTGGGCCTATGCCTATCGCAAGTATTCAATGGATTATGATCTTGATGAAAAGGCGGCCTTTAGGGCCGACGTGGGCATTCACGGCTTTACCCTGCAATCGCCTGGACGCTATCGGCTGACACGGATCAGGGGGCGCGTGGCACCAGACCCCAAATGCCGGATTAAGGGCAATATCAATAGCAAGGGCGCGCGGATTTATCACATGCCGGGGCGGGCGTTTTATGAACGCACCGGGATCAGGGCCGAAAAGGGCGAGCGGTGGTTTTGCTCTGAGGCCCAGGCGCGGGCCTCTGGCTGGCGCGCCGCGCGGAGCTGAGTGTGGCGCATTGGGGGTGGCGCGCGGGGCAGTTTACTCCACCTGATAGGGCAACACATCCCGGCGGTTTTGATCAACGATCAGTTTGCGTTCCAGCGGTGGTACGGCGCGTTGATGGCAGCCTTTGCGTTCGCAAATCCGACAGGAAATGCCAATAGGTTCAAAGGCCTGATCGCGGCTGGTGTCGAGCCCGTCGCTGTAGACCAAGGCAGATGCATGGCGCACCTCGCACCCCAGCGCAATGGCGTAACGCCGCACCGGTGCCCCGTAGCGCCCGGCCAGTTTGGAGATGTCGCGCGCCAGCGAGATGTAGCGCACGCCATCAGGCGTTTCAGCCAGTTGGCGCAGAAAACGCCCCGGCGTTTCAAATGCGGCATGCACGTTCCACAGCGGGCAGGCCCCGCCAAACCGCGCAAATTGCAGCCGTGTGGCAGAGTGGCGTTTGGTGATTGTGCCGGCCTGATCGACCCGCACAAAAAAGAACGGTATCCCCTTTAATCCTGCACGTTGCAGGGTGGAAAGCCGGTGGGTGATTTGCTCAATCGAGGCACCAAAGTGGCTGGCAAGAACCTCTAGGTCATGGCGGCATTCCTGCGCTTTGGTGTGAAAGTCGCAATAGGGCAGGAGGGCGGCCCCGGCAAAGTAATTGGCCAGCCCGATTTTGGCGATGTCGCGCGCGGCGGTGCTGTGAAAACGGGCCAGATCAAGGGTTGCCTCCAGCAAGGTGTCCTGCCGGGTCAGGGCCACTTGGAGCAGCAGTTGAAAGGTCTGCGTTTCGGGAGGCGCGCGGGTGGAGAGTGTCAGCAGGCGCGCCTCGGGGTCAAAGCTGCGCAGGGCTTCGGTGTCTTCAAAAACCGTGGTGACACCGGCATTTGACAGGGCGGCCACCGCGGCAACGCGGATGTTGCGATGCCCGCCTTCGCGGGTGGCGAAATGTTCTGCTGCGCGGTCCACCGCGTCGATGTAATTGTCGCAATAGTGAAAGAAATCACGCACCTCTTCCCAGGGGCTGGGCGCGGCGCGGGCATCCTCGCGCCCCAATGCTTCGTCCAGCGAGGCCAGGCGTTCGTGCGTCTGGCGATAGTTTTGGTGCAGTTCCAGAAAGGCATGGGCCAACCCGGGCGCGTTGCTGGCCGCCAGCCGCAAATCCGCAAGCGGGGGCATGTCACCGGCAAAAACCGGGTCGGCCAGCGCCTCGCGCATGTCGCTGACCAGACGTTCACCGTCACCCGTGCTCAATTCTGTGACGTCCAGGCCAAATTCACCTGCCAGTGCCAGCACAACCGTGGTGCTGACGGGGCGGTTGTTGTTTTCCATCTGGTTGAGATAGGGCAGGGAGATGCCAAGCCGTGCGGCAAAGTCCTTTTGTGTCAGGCCCAGCTTGGTGCGCAATTCGCGCAGCTTGGCCCCGGCGTATAGTTTCTGTGTAGCCATGGGGTGATCTTTTAAGGCAGACTTTGCAAACTTTCCATGGTGCGTTGATCAAATTTGCAAATAATCTGACCGGGGCGATGGGCGGTTCAGCGCAGCCCCAATATCCGTTCGCGCCGGATCACCAGCAGGATCGAAACAACCCCCGCAATTGCGGTCAGCAGCATCAGCCAAAGCAGCGGGTATGCGCCCGTCTGTGGTGTCAGCAACAGGCCAGCCACCGTGGCAAGGGCCGCTCCGCCGCCAATCATGATCGCGCCGCCAAGGCCAGACGCCGTGCCCGCCAGATGCGGGCGCACGGACAACAGGCCCGCAGTGGCATTGGGGATGCAGAACCCATTACCCAGCCCAATAAAAATCATCATGCCAAAGAAGGTCACCGGTGTGCCAAGGCCAAGCGCAAAAATCGTCAGGCTCACCATGCTGGCAAGGGCCGCTGTCACACAGCCCGCAAGCACCATCCGGTTGATGCCGATGCGCGCAGCGTACATGCCTGTGAAAAAGTTGCCCGCCATATACCCAAGGGCAGGGATGCCAATCACAAGACCCAGCCAGAATGGATCCATGCCAAAGATCTCACTGCCCACAAAAGGCACGCCGCCCAGATAGGCAAAGAAGGTCCCGGTACAAAAGGCGGAGGACAGTGCATAGCCCCAGAACCGGCGAGAGGTCAGCAGTTCGGGGTATTCCCTGAACTGCCCCAGAATGGATTTCTGCGACGCCCGCGCGGTCTCGCCAAGGTCCCGGTTCACCAAAAGAAATGTGCCGACGCCGACCACAAACATTGCCCAGATTGTCGCTTTCCAGCCGAACAAATGCGCCAAAGCGCCGCCAACGGCGGGGCTGATCATCGGCATAACCGCCATGCCGGTTGTGACATAGCCCAACATGGAGGCAGATTGCGCGTGACTGTACATATCGCGGATGATCGCGCGGCTCAGCACCATTGCGGTGGCGGCAACGGCCTGGCCGATGCGAAAGATCAGAAACACGGTTGCATTGGGCGCAAGCAAGCAGCCCAAGGTCGCCACCAGAAACAATGCCAGCGCCCATTGCATCACCACGCGCCGCCCAAGATTGTCAGAAATCGGCCCCACAAACAGTTGGACCACGGCGCTGAACATCAGATAAAGCGGCACAGAAAGCTGCATCACCGCATAGCTTGTCTCAAAATGGTCCGCCATTTCCGGCAGCGCGGGCAGGAAGATGTTCATCATCATCGCGCTCATGCCCGCAAGCAAGATCAGCGTTGTGATATGCGGTGGCGTGCTGTTGTCGAGGAACCGGATGATGGGGGCATTATCCATGCAAATGCAACTAGTCCGGTGTCTGGGGGAAGTAAATGGCGGGCATAGCTATTTGCTGATTTGCAATTAGCCGATCTCCGGCTGAATAGTATTTGCAAATTTGCAGATCTCCTCTTTGGTTCCCCGTCCCGCTCCTGTAGGTTGCGCCAAATTCCCGCAGGAGATCGCCATGAAAGATATTCTCAACGAACTCGAAAACCGCCGCGAGGAGGCCCGTCAGGGCGGGGGGCAAAAGCGCATTGATGCACAGCACCGACGTGGCAAACTGACCGCGCGCGAACGTATTGATCTGCTGTTGGACGAAGGGTCTTTTGAAGAATTCGACATGTTTGTCGCCCACCGCTGCACTGATTTTGGCATGGAAAAACAACGCCCTGCCGGTGATGGCGTGGTCACGGGCTGGGGCACGATCAATGGCCGTCTGGTCTATGTATTCAGTCAGGACTTCACAGTCTTTGGCGGATCACTGTCAGAAACCCACGCGCAGAAGATTTGCAAAATTCAGGACATGGCGGTGCAGAACGGCGCGCCCTTGATTGGCATCAATGATTCCGGTGGTGCACGTATTCAGGAAGGGGTGGCAAGCCTTGCCGGCTACGCCGAAGTCTTTCAGCGCAACATCGAAGCCTCCGGCGTCATACCTCAAATTAGCGTAATTATGGGGCCCTGCGCGGGGGGTGCAGTCTATTCGCCCGCCATGACCGACTTCATCTTTATGGTCAAAGACACCTCTTACATGTTCGTCACCGGCCCTGATGTGGTCAAGACGGTGACCAACGAGGTTGTCACAGCCGAAGAGCTTGGCGGGGCCTCGACCCACACCAAAAAATCCTCCGTCGCGGATGCCGCATTTGAAAACGATGTTGAGGCGCTGGCTGAGGTGCGCCGTCTGGTCGATTTCCTGCCCGCCAACAACCGCGAAACGCCGCCTGTGCGTCCGTTTTTTGATGATCCGGGCCGGGTTGAAAAATCGCTCGACACGCTGGTGCCCGCCAATCCGAACACGCCCTATGACATGAAAGAACTCATTCACAAGCTTGCGGATGAGGGCGATTTTTACGAAATTCAGGAAGATTTTGCCAAGAACATCATCACCGGTTTCATCCGTCTTGAGGGGCGCACGGTGGGTGTGGTTGCGAACCAGCCGATGGTGCTCGCTGGGTGTCTGGACATTGACAGCTCGCGCAAGGCCGCGCGGTTTGTGCGTTTCTGCGATGCCTTTGAAATCCCGCTGCTGACGTTGGTCGATGTCCCCGGCTTCCTGCCCGGCACGTCACAGGAATATGGCGGCGTGATCAAACACGGCGCGAAACTGCTCTTCGCTTACGGAGAGGCCACGGTGCCCATGGTCACGGTTATCACGCGCAAGGCTTATGGCGGCGCGTACGACGTGATGGCCTCCAAACATCTGCGCAGTGATTTCAACTACGCCTGGCCCACCGCCGAGGTTGCGGTGATGGGCGCCAAGGGCGCGACAGAGATCATCCACCGCGCGGATCTGGGGGACGCAGAAAAGATCGCGCAGCACACGGCGGATTATGAGGATCGCTTTGCCAACCCCTTCGTCGCCGCCGAGCGCGGGTTCATTGATGAGGTGATCATGCCGCATTCCACGCGCAAACGGGTGTCACGGGCCTTTGCCTCGCTGCGGAATAAGAAGGTGCAGATGCCTTGGAAGAAGCACGATAATATTCCGTTGT
>CALFWM010000036.1 GCA_937928635.1 uncultured Sulfitobacter sp.
ACAGATCAACGCGATAGGCGCATCTTTGTCCCCCGCGACAAGACCGTCCAACGCGGTTACAAAATCCTTGCGCCGCAGGTCCAGCCGCAAGGCACCCTGACCACTGCCGGTTGACGCCCATTCATCCGGGCGGCGCACGTCAACAAGGAAAATCCGGCGCTCCTGAACCAGCTGATAGGCATCCGGGGGCGACAGTGTGCCACCGTCTTTGGGAATGCTGATATTCTGGGCACCGGCAGCAGATGCCAGCACAACCCCGGCACCGCCGACCAGAAACCCACGTCGGGTCAGCGTTGATTGGGCCTGTGTCATATCAGTTCCTTTCAGGATCAGCTTGCCCGTGCAGCGCGCGCGGGGCACATCAAAGTCGCTTTTGTATTTATCCGTGTGAGCGTATCACCAACCCTGAGCAAATGTGCAGTCACATCTTATTGAGCGAGAACCACCTCAGGATTCAGAATATTTTTCAGGACCTTACAGGCCCTGACCTTTCTTAAGTTCCAACAGTGAAACACCGCGACCTGTGATAGATCGCGGTGTTCTGGCAGGGTTTAGATAAACGCGTCCTACTGCGCCCGACCTTAAACTTGGATCCCCGATACCCTGCCACGCTTCGCGCTCTCGGGATATCGCAGATGTATTATGTTTCAGGTCAAAGGTCGGACGCCTTATTCGATAAAGGTGCGCGCCAGGCGGGCCATCAGCGGCTGGGCAAGATAGCTCAGGGCCGTACGCTCGCCGGTGTTCACAAACAGGTCTGCGGGCATGCCGGGCAACAACTCCAATCCGGCAACCTCTTGGGGCTGTTCCGCATCCAGCTTGACCCGCGCGGTGTAATAGGGCTGCCCGGTGCGATCGTCCTCCAGACTATCCGCCGAAATGTCCACGATCCGCCCGGTCGCCTCGGGCACATCGCCCTGATCAAAGGCTGACAGACGCACACGGGTGGTTTGGCCCACAAACAGCTTTTCAATGTCTGCCGTGTTCACACGCGCCTCAACAATCAACGCGTCACCTTCCGGGACGATATCCAGAATGGGTGCACCGGGGCGCACAACGCCCCCTTTGGTAAAGACGGTCATGCCCACAACCCGCCCACTGACCGGCGCGGTGATGCGGATGCTTTTCAACCGCTCTGCGGCACCTGAATACTGCGGAACCAGCGCCGCCAGTTGCGCCTCAACAGCGGCCAGCTCGGTTGAAATCGCTTCATCGCGCAGCTTTTGCTGGCCAAGCCCGGTCAGCATCAGTTCTCGGATCTGGTTTTGGGCCTCTGCCACCTGCGTGCGCAACGCGGCATCCACGCCGTTCAAGCGCTCCACCTCAACCCGGCGGGCATTGACCCGCGCGCCTGCAACCAGCCCTTTGGCAAACAGCGATTCCAGATTGCCAAGCTCCTTGCGGGTGATCTCCAGCTGGCGCGCGTTTGAGGCACGCTGTTCGGCCAGACCTGCCACCTGCTGGTCAAGCCCCAGGATTTGCTGCTCCTGCAAGGCGCGCTCAGATGCCGTGGTCAGGCGTTCGGCGTCAAACAATTGGCGGTGCGTGGCATAGGCGCTGGCCCATGTTTCCTGTGGCATGGTCACCCCCAGCACGGCGGTCACGTTTGCGCGTTCAAATTTGTCCTCCTGGCTCAGCTGTGCCAACAGGCGCGCGCGGCGCACGGTGAGGTCACCCACCTGGCTGCCAAGCACATCCAGGTTCACATCCAGATTTGTGCTGTCGAGTTCGACCAGTGTCTCACCAGCCTTTACCATTTGACCATCGGCCACCAGAATGGAGCGCACAACGCCTCCCTCAAGATGCTCTACGGTTTTGCGGTTACCCTCCACCACGAGCGAGGCAGGCGCGACAACAGCGCCGTCTAGTTTTGAGGCGAAGGCCCAGTAGCCAAAGCCGCCAATCGACAGGACAATGGTCAGGGTTCCCATGAGCACAAAACCCTTGATACCAGAATTGGCGTTCTTGTCTTGAATGCGGTTATATCCCTCCAGACGCAGGGTGCTGGATTGGGGGCGATGTTGGATGAGATCGGTCATGCGTTTGCTCCTTGCTGGGCGCGGGTTTGCGGCTGTGATGGTGCAGCAACCTCACGGCGTTTGGTGGAGGCGATGCTGTTTTGGGTGCGCGGACGCAGGATGTCTTCCTTGTCGCCAAACCCGGTCTGCGCGCCCTGACTGAGGGTGATCACCTTGTTCACGGCTTCCAATGTGCTGGGACGGTGGGTCATGACAAAGGTGATGGCACCGCGTGCCCGGGCCGCCTGAATGGCACCGCGCAGCGCTTGTTCGCCCTTGTGATCCAGATCAGAGTTCGGTTCATCCAGCACCAGCACAAAGGGGTCATTATAAAGTGCACGTGCCAGCGCGATGCGTTGACGTTGTCCGCCAGACAAATGGAATCCCTGACCAATTTCAGTGCTGTAGCCATCTGGCAGGCTGCTGATCAGCCCGTGCACATCCGCATCAACCGCGGCCTGCAACACTTTGGCATCATCAATCGAGGTCGAAAACCGCGCGATGTTTTCGCGGATCGTGCCGTCAAACAATTCAACGTCCTGTGGCAGATATCCCACCAGTTGGCCCAATTCCTGAGCGTCCCATTTGGCGGTGGGGTTACCATCCAGCCGGATGGATCCTTGCTGCGGCATCCAGATGCCCGCCAGCATTTTTGCCAGCGTCGATTTACCAGAGCCGCTGTGTCCGATCACAGCCACCGCATCCCCAGCGCTCAGCGAAAACTTGATCCCGCCGATGGTCGCGTTGCGCGCCATGGGCGGGCCTGCCTTTGCGATATCCGCATCCAGCGTCAGATGTGGGCGTGGCAACGCAAGGCGCATCGGGGCCTGTGGGAATTCCTTATCGAGGGCGACGAGGTTCTTATAAGACCCCCGAGCGGCCAGAAAGCTGCGCCATTGGCCAATCAACTGGTCAATCGGGGCCAGCGCACGGGCCAGCACAATGGTGGCGGCGATCATCACGCCAGCCGTGGCCTGCCCGGTGATCGCAAGAGCCGCACCCAAGCCCAGCATGCCGGACTGCAAACCCATGCGAATGGTCTTTGACAGCACCGAAAAGCTGGACATCCGGTCGCTCACCCGCAGTTTCAGGTGATGGGAGTCAAGTTGCAGAGCTGTCCAGCGGCGGGCGAGATCACCAGTCATACCCATCGCGTGGACAAGCTCTGCGTTTTGTTCACTGGTCGTGAACAAGGCGTCGGACCTGCCACGCGCTTTGGATGCTTCTGACATCACATCAGAAGACCGCGCGTTGTTGATCAGGGCCAAGATCGTCAGGATCAGCGCGCCAGCCAGACCCAGTGCCCCCAAAAGCGGGTGCAAAATATACAGGACGCCCAGATAAAGCGGGATCCAGGGAGCATCAAAAAAGGCGGTGAGGGTTGGACCGGCAATAAAGTCGCGCAAGCCGATCACATCAGCAGAAGGGCTTTGCCCGGCCGTGGCGCGGCCTTGCTGGCGGCGTGCCATGGCGGATTTCAGGATCGGTTCGCCCACCCGCATCTCAAAGCGGGCACCCAAGCGGCCCAGAATGCGGTTGCGCATCAGATCAAGCATGCCAGTGACGGCAAAAACGCCCACCAGCAAAAGGCTGAGTGCGATAAGCGTATCCATGTTCTGGCTGGTCAACACGCGGTCATAGACTTGCAGCATATAGAGCGGACCAGCGAGCATAAGAACGTTCAGGATAAGGCTAAAAAAGGCGATGGCGGCAAAACCTGGTTTTAACGAGGCCCAGGCGGCTTTTACGGGTGATTTTTTCTGAAACATGGGGGTGATCTCTTTTTCAGGGTGAAAGAACGGCGGCCCGGGGGGGGGCCGCCGTCCAGGGAGGGTTAGGCGATGAAGTCGTCGTCGCTCAGCAAGGAGCCGTCGATGCCTTCAAGGCGCACAGAGCTGTCTGATGAGAAGGACAGAACTGCGTCACGGCCGTCTTGCGTGATGCTGCCCAGCACATCAAAGTCAGAGCCAAAGTCAGTCAGCTGGATACGGTCGACCCCCAGCTCAAAGTTCTGGATCAGATCAATGCCGTCACCGACGGAGAAGGCAAAGGTGTCAACGCCTTGGCCGCCGATCAGGATGTCATTGCCACCCTCACCGCTCAGCAGGTCGTCGCCGTCCCGGCCTTCCAGCACGTTGTCCAGATCAGAGCCAATGATCACGTCGCCATCATTGGAGCCGATCACGTTCTCAATGGAGCTGAGAACATCGGTTTCAATCTGGTTTTCGATCACATCCGCGCCGATCACACCTGTGCCGCCAACAGCGTCCACATTCAGGGTTGCCCCGGCATCAACAAGCGTGTCCTGAACCACCGGACCATTCGCGCCAGCTGGTGCATTGTGCAGGTGGATTGCTGACACAACACCTGGGATTGGCGTGTTAAGATCAGCCTCGTTCAGACCTACAACAGACAACTCAGAGGAATAGACCACTTCGCCCGCTTCGGTGAAGCTGATGGTCAGCGTCGCCTCGCCCGTTGCAGCACTGTCAGAGGTTGGCCCTGGTTCCTGAGAAGCATCCAGATCACCAGCCAGTTCGATGACGCGGTTGTGGCCTTCACCTGTGTCGCTCACCACGTTCAGCTGGCCACGGATTTCCCCACCGGGGAAGTCAGCGGTGTGGATGTTGTAGTAGAGGTTGCCCGCCACTGCCTGCTCCACAAACTGTGCGCCATTGGCGATGTTCGACCCAAACTGACCCGGTGCAACAACCGCCTGATCGGCAACTGAAACGTTAAAGCCAGTGTCGCGGGTCGCTGTGCCGTTGCCGTTTGGCCCCAGGTTCACGTTTACCGCCACATCAAGATCGGAGAAGTCCGCCGTATCAAAGCCGTCGCCGCCTTCGATAAAGTCGTTCCCAAGGCCGCCGATGATCACGTTGTCGCCTTGTCCAGCGATCAATACGTCATCCCCTGCGCCGCCGTCGACGACACCGTTGATCTGACCGAGGTCCACAACGATGTCGTCTTCAGCGCCCAGCAACACGTTACCATTTACGATACCATCATCGTCGTTCACAAATGTTACTGAGCCAGCCTCGGTAGCATCAATGGCGTTCACGGGGGCTGTGATTTCACCGTCATTGATAATTGCACCGAGGATGTTCAAACCACCATCAACGCGGATACCTGCGGCAGCGTCGCTGTCGCTGGAGGCCGCAATCAGGCCGTCGTTTTGTACCAAGCCGGCAAAGTTTGCGTCGTCCTGGTTGCTAAAGAGGCGCAAGCCGTCACCGACCTGATTACCCTCTGCCGCATCGCCACGACCCTGGATCGTGCCGGTGTTAAAGACCGCAGCAGACACCACATCATTGGCAACATCGCCAGTTTGCAGCGCCACACCAGAGCCATTGTTGCCAACACCCGCATCAACCGTGCCGTTGTTGGTAAAGGTGTAGTTGTCGGCTGTGGCATCGGCATAAACGGTCCCGTTGCGCTGGTTGCCGGTGCCCAGGATCGAGCCATCGTTGACCACGTCCAGACCTTCACCGTCAATGTTCAGTGCACGGCTGTCAGAGGTGACTGTGCCACCCTGCTCGTTGACGAAACGACCACCTGTGTGATCCCCAGTGCCGAAGTAGACACCGTTTTGGACACCAGCGATCAGGCCGGCATTCGTCAGTTCGCCTGCAAAGTTGACGTTGTTGACAGCGCGGAAACCAGCGACTGTACCATTTGCACCTTCTGACAGGATCTCGCCACGGTTCGTAATGGTTCCGTCAAATGTGCCAGAGTTTCCGGCATTGCCGACCCGCACACCGTCACCGGCCAGACCAACACCTGCACCGCCATTGCCACGCCCCTGGATTGTACCGTCATTTTCCAGATTGAACGTATTTGCGCCATCCGCAGCACCACCGATCTCTGCCGCGAACCCGGACCCCAGGTTGCCTTCGCCCGCATCAATCGTGCCGTTGGCCAGGTTGCGAACTGAGAAATCATCCGCCGTGCCATCGCCATAAACCGTGCCGTTGCGCTGATCGGCGGTGCCCAGAATGTCACCACCGTTGGTCAGATCCACACCGGTGCCGTCGATGTTCACCGCGCGGCTACCTGACTGGATTGTGCCAAAGTTCAGGATATCAAGGTCATGCTCTGCTTCACCGATGTAGACACCGTTGCGCGCACCCTCAACTGTACCAGTAGAGGTGTTCAGGATACGACCCTCAGCCGCAACACCGTCCGCGACGCGAATGCCGCCGGCTGTCCCCTGGTTGCTGTCTGTTGTGATCAGACCGCTGTTGACGATATCCGTTTCAGAAATGGTGCCTTCTGCGCCATTGTTGATGCGAATGCCGTCGCCCGCACCGGGTGTGTTGGAGGCTGCCTGACCGCGACCCTGAATGGTGCCGCCAAAGCCGTTAAAGATGCTGTTGGATACAACATCACCTGCCTCATCCCCGACCTGAAGCGAAATACCCGCACCAGCCACACCTGAATCGATGGTGCCGCCGGAGAAGTTCGAGATGGATACGTTTTCAGCCGTGGAGTTGGTGTAGATCGTACCGTTACGCTGTGCGCCTGTGCCGACAATATCACCAAAGTTGCGTACGCTGACGCCATCGCCCTGAATATCAACCGCGCGGCTGTCGGAGGAAATAACGCCGCCGCGGAAGTTGTCGAGAGTGCCGGAGCTGCCTGCGCCCGCAAACTGTACACCGTTAAAATCGCCGGTCACTTCGCCAAAGTTGCGAATGTCCGCACTGCCGGTGACCTGAATACCTGTGGCATTTGTCGCATTGGAGGAGTTGGCGTCGATGGTGCCGCTGCGGAAGTTAAAGACCTGTGCATCTTCACCCGTGACGGATACTGCCGCAGGTGCGCCATTGGTTTCGACCTGCCCAAAGTTCAGGAAGCGGGCAAAATCATTGTCGAGCAGAAATGCGGGCGTGGAATCGACAACGGTACTTTGAAAAAAGCCGTTGGTCAGTGTCTGGCCATCACGGACCGTTTCCTGGGCCAGCGACGATGTGGTCAGCAATCTGGCACGCAAACTCGCGAGAATTTCAGTAAGCATAGTGATCTCCTAAGGGTTATCATTTGATCAGGCACCAAGCGGGTTCAGTGCCGTGCTCTTAGAAGTGTGTGCGTCTTGGAAAGTTAGAAATTCTTGCTGCGAATGGGGGCTATAATGATTGCAAATAATCACAGCGTCCGTGAAGAAGCCTTATAAATTATTTATAAATATCAAAATGTTAAGTCGTAAAAATTAGAAGCCGAAAATTGTTCATTTACGTCAAATGACAAAAACGTAAGTGACAGTGATTAAATTAATGGGTTTTTGACCCTGGTAACTTTGATTGTGGGGATCAAAAATTCGGTCAGAACATATATCCACGCCCCTTGCAGCGACCCGTCAGGGGAGATCACAGGTGCGCCGCGCATAGATATGAGCCCGTATTCCACGCACCCCACCGACAGACGCACAACAAAGGCGCAGAAATGCCATTTCAGGCGGAGGTTTCGCAGGGGAACAACCCGCAAGGTGATTTTGCGGGCATGCCTACAGGAAAAACGATGTGAGTTGTCCCAAAAACGGCAGGCAGTCCGGGATCAGAGACTGGCAGTGGCCGTCTCACCCAGCAGTTGTTTCCGACAAGATGCGACCGTCCCTTTCGGGGGTGTTTGGCAAACACTGTCCTCCAAGGCCTTCAGAAGCTCAGGATCAGGGTATTGCGCGCGTGAGATAATACCCAATTCGCGAATGTTGCCCTCATCGTTGAACGGAATAAACGCCAACCCGAACCCGTCATGTTTAAATTGCTCCGCTGCAATCGCATTCACCATCGTACAGGCATCACTTTGGGCCACATGGCGGCACACGGTTTCAAACCGCGCGGTTTTGACATCAATGCCCGTCGTTTCATCAGAAATATCTGAGGCCGGAGGAAGATCATGCTCCAGTTCATAGCCAAATGAGACGTGAAAGCGGATCAGCAGATCCGCAGGCACCTGATGCGCCCAGATGGATTTGCGTTCCGTCAAAGGATGATTGACGCGGGTCGCAAGATAGACCGGCTCCAACCAAAGCGACTGAAAATTTAAGGCGCTGCCCGAATTGGCGACCAGAGACTCATAGGTTTTGCGTGCAAAAAAGGCAAAGTCTACGCTGCGTTCTTCCACCATTTTAGCGAGATTGACCGGATAGGCCTCGGTGATGACCACACGCCGTTCCGGGGTAATCCGGGCAAAAAGATCATGAAAATAACGCGACAGATAGGCCGCCAGTGTCGGCGTCATGCCAAGGCGGATCGGCTGGGTGTCTGTGCTTTGATGTTTGCGGGCCACATCGCCTATCGCCTCCACCAGCTCTGCGATCTGCTTAGCCTTTTCCAACACCTCGCGTCCGGCATTGGTCAGTTGAACACCATCCTTGCCGCGCTGAAAGATCGGCACGCCAAGTTCGGTTTCAAGTTTCTTGATCTGGTTTGAAAGAGCCGGCTGGCTGACAGCTGCGGCTTGTGCGGCGCGCGTGAAGTTCTGATGCTGCGCAACAGCTATGACGTATTCTAAGTCTCTCAAATTCATGCGCTCGACGGCCCGTTCTGCAATGGGATTTGGCCAGGGCCAGTTGATCCGCCTGCCTCAATACCGTGAATATAGGCGGCGTGCGCCACCGGCGCTTTATGGTAGGGTGAACATTTCCTAATTATCACCACTTCGTGAACCGCCGTGTACAAAGGGCATAACGCTTCTGCCAAGATGGGGCTGGAACCACCTGCCGCGCTCCGGGCTCTCGGGGCATCGACGATATGTGATGCTTCAAGGTAAAGGCGGGACGCTATAGATAACCGCGCGCCCGGCCCGCTATTGGTTCTTATCTCTTGGCCCCGCCCCCACCAGACTTTTTGCAATGCCCAGTGAGGCACCCAACAGGCCCAGAAAGATCGACAAGGCCAAAGGCAGGGCATCATTTGCCAAACGGTCCATCCAACGCGACGAGATGCGGGTTTTCGCAGTCCCAATGCGTTGCAGCACAATGGCGCTTTTGCGCGGCGGAGAGGTGGCAACGATGTCAAAGTCTGACCCGGCATTGCGCGGCGGTGAAATCAGCATTTGCAAGGGTACGGGCGTGCCGGTCGCATCTTCCAGCGTCAGCGTATCACCGGGCAGGAACGTGCCGGTTGCCACAACCGACGGGCCGGACGACAGCCGCAAAGATTCGCGAATTTCATATCGTCCCCCTTGCAACAAATGTGTCGCACCGGACTCGGGCGAGGCCCCAACGGTCAGTTCTCCGGTCAGAACAAGCGCACCGCTGTCCAGCAAAGACCGGCGATCAAAAATGATCAGGCTCTTATCCGTAATGGGCGTGTCATCAAAATAGGGCGGTTCGGCCTCCGGGTCCGGCACGGTGATTTCGGTGATGAAAGACGTCTCATCCATGCCGCGCAGCGTAAGCGTAACGCCCTCTTGCCAGGTGACCTCAACCTCTTCGCCCTCAAAGCTGTTATAATAGGGAGCCGCGCATTGCGGGGAGTCTGACGTCCCCTCCCCTGTGGCACGCTGGCACAACGTGGCCCTGCTCAGATACCAGGTTTGCTGGCTGCTGCCTGTCAGTTCAACCGTGGCCAGACGGGTGTGAACATACAAGGTAAAGGATTGTTTGCGATCCAGCAGGTAATAGACGGCAACGGCCGCAAAAACGATCAGCAACACGACCCGCACAAAGACCTCAAGCGGCACAGTGCCCGGCAGGCTGCGCGCCAATGTCATCAGGCGATCCGTGCGCCTGCTCATTTAAGCGCCGGCAGAACGATCTGCGCCGGGTGCCCATCCCGCGCGCGCCCATTGTTCAGACGGGTATATTCAAACACCCCGATGCCTGTGGCCTCCTGCGGCAGGGTGACCCGGCAGGTGAAGTTGAACTTGATCGCATCCAACGTTTCCAGCTTTTCGCAGGGGACACTTAATGTCCCGGCACCGGTGTTCAGCCTGGCCAGCAGTTCACTGGTTTTGCGCGCGTGGATGTTGAACACCAATGTGACCTCACCGTCGGTCGTGCGGTCCACCGCGCCAAGACCGTTCAGCACGGAAGGCAGCACCTGTGCTTCGGGTGTCGCGCGTTTTTCACAGGCCCCGATGGAGACCACAACACCGCTGTCCGCCAGGGATGAGCGCGACCAGATATTGGGAAACGCGGTCGGATACTCCAGCTCTACCCCCTGGCCCGCCCAATTGGCAGCAACATCATATTGCGCTGTCGCAGCGAAACGCCCGTCAATCGTGATCGCCTCCACACATAAAACACCGCCCACAAAATTATCCGGCAAAAACGTCAGCAAACGCGGCACGCGTTCGGCGCGTGCGGACATCAGATGCAGGCCCACCATCCAATTGGGAGCGGCAACAAACCCCTCTTCCTCGGGGATATCCTGAAACCGGGTAGGGGCGATAACGGGAATATCTTGCGCACGCACAGGTTCTGATGCACCAATATAGGCCATCAAGATTGTACAATATCCGGCCCAACGCATCATCTGGAAACACCTTTATTCATGAGACTAGGTAAACATCTCCGCGCATTTTGGACAAGTTGCATAATCGCGGTGGCGACCGGGGGCATCGCGCCGGATGCGCAGGCGGCCACGCTGGTGGATGTGAACGGTGAAAAGGGTCATGCCTTTCTCGTGCAGCATCGGGGCAATTGTTACGCCGTGTTGCCCCATCACGTGGCGGAGGGGCAAAACCTGTCGCTGGTCTCCGCCTTGCCCCAAACTATGGGCATCGGCACCGTGTTCTGGCGCGATCCGCAAATTGATCTGGCCATCGCCTATGTTGAGGGCGAACTGGCGCGCAGCTGCGATCTGAACTGGGCCACGCTGGAGCGCAGCGTGGGCACTTTGCTGCAACAACAAGGAAGCGGCGCATTGGCGCGGATCAACTGGGGGGGAGAGATCGTGGACCGCGCCGAGGGTGTGGTTATTGATGCGGATGCCAACACCTTTATCGTGAACACAACCGAAGCCTGGTCGGATGCGGAGGTTGAGGGCGGCGTCAGTGGCGCGCTGTTTTACAAAGACCGCGTGCCTGTCGGCATGGCGCTTAGCGCGCTTACAAACCGCAGTGCACGGTTTTTGCGGATGGACCGTATTTACGGTCTGCTCAACCCTGTTTTGGTG
The DNA here is from genome assembly GCA_937928635.1 of uncultured Sulfitobacter sp. Taxonomy (GTDB): domain Bacteria; phylum Pseudomonadota; class Alphaproteobacteria; order Rhodobacterales; family Rhodobacteraceae; genus Sulfitobacter. Next base: position 11,141 of record CALFWM010000036.1, read on the forward strand.
GGCGGTGCTGCGGCCCACCCTGCGCAATCCGGGATCGCATCAGATGCCAATGGCCCCGGTTTTCGCGTGACGGGTCAGGCGGTTGAAATCGACGGGGTGCTGCAAGGGGTCACCGGCACCCTGCAATGGCCCTGGACCGGCGCACCTGTCGAAATTGAACTGACGTTTTCCAACACCGCCCCGATTCCGATCCGCCAGATTACGCTGATCAGCAAACCCACCGTGCCCGGTGGAGCCGCCGCCCCGCAGCGCATTTTGGTTGAACTGGACCGCGGAATGCCCGGCGCACCGTTCTGGCGCCCGATCAGCAGCGATGACATGTCACCAGCAGGTGTGCTGAAAATCCCGACAGGGGGCAGCCGCGCGCGCCGGATGAAGCTGCGCATTCAGAGCATTTGGGGCGCGGCCAATGCCGTTCACATTGACCGGATCGAGTTGGAGTAAACGCTATTCCTTGAGGTCAATGGAGAGCATCGCGCGCCCCGTGTTCATCAAAATCGGTCCGCGCAGCACCCCATCCGGGCCGAGGGTCAGATCGGCTTGTGCCTTCCAACTATTGAAAGCGTAGTTGTATTGAACGTTCAGACCCCGAATATAAAAGACACATGACCGATTTGAGGCGGCCCAACACGTCCCATTATAGGTCTGGGTTGACACCATGACTGATGCGGATTGTGCTGTTGCAACACCGCCGACATATTCGACCCAACCATAGCTTTCCAATCCATCCCCACCGGTCACGTCAAAGCGCACTTGTGGATTGGTGTTGAACACCGATTGGATCGCCATGTTCTGGATCACAGGGTTGGTTGAAAACAGCGCAAATTCCCGCCCGATGCGCACCAAGGCGGGCTCCTTTTCCTCCAGCAAGACCTTGACCAGCGCATACTGCGTGTTTGCATCTGCGGTTTGCAGCGCCCGCAGGATTTCGTTGATCTGATCCGCCTGCTTTTTCGCCTTTTCCAGCAAATCGCTGGTAGAGGTCTGTGCGCTGGGGGCCGTGGCCGTCAGGGAAAACGCGACACAGGTTGCCATGGTCGCTGTCAAATAACGAAAAGAGAATGACTTCATATGCGGCGGCTCCGTGAAATGTATTTGGCTTTCTTGGAATGCTACAGTGAAATGGCACCGCGACAACCGTAAAAATGCGGCTTCTGCGGTGATAACCTGTCAAGTGTCACCATAGTGCGCGTCCCGGATATTGTGAAATCGCATCGCTTCATTTCGGGCCCTGGTGCCTGGCGTGCCCGTTTTCCATAACTTCGCATTCTCGCGCAGCGGACTGACGGCATGGGCGTCGCGGGTTGCACCTGCATCATGGCACTTGCGCGTATCAAATGTACCATCTGCAATGACGCTGCCGATGTCTTGATCTGAGCAGATCTGATCGAGAAGATCAGGCGGCAGATTCTCTCGAAAAAGCCGATAAAAATGTCAATACTATATGGCAAATAGATTGACCATTCCATTTAGCACAACCAACCACATCCAGCGAATGGTTTCGCATCCTCTCCAAACATCCAATATTCGGTAAATTGTGTGTAAATTCCATTTTCTCACCAAAATCCTTACCAAATCCCAAATCGATTGACTGACAAATCGCACTCGAAATCCCGATTGTGGCATTAGTTTGAAATTCCAACACCCACTTTCCGGGAGGCAATATTAATAGAAAAAAATTGGATTATATGCTCCCTTCTTAAAGAGTGAAATACATCACCCATTGCCCCCATGTGGCTCTTGAAGAAATTCAGGAGCAGGTACATGCGCAACATTGCGCTGACGCAGATTGTGCGATCAGATCAGAACGTTTCAGCGGAACACTTTGGCGGCAATGTCGTATTTTCGAGAAATACAGACAACGGCACGCCTGACTCCGAAAACCAGCTTGCCCATCGCGAATTGGATATTTCCGTCGCGCGCTATCCGGCGGGGGAGCCTGATGTCGCATACATTGATGGTTTATTGATAGACGGCGCATTGCCACAGCACCTTGTCAACTATCTGGAGGCGGCCCAGGAAAATGGGCAACGGGTCGTTATCGTAACGCCCACGCATGCGGCCTATTCTGGTGCAGATGATTTGATCCCCTTTACCAGGCTACTAATGGAGGGGTATCACGATGTCGTGCATGCCTTTGAAATTGGGAATGAATATTGGAACCATCAGACTGAAACCTCCTATGGGCAGGTTGCCAATGACAGCGTGCTTGCGATTTCCGCAGGGCTGAGTGCCGCACAGATTGATGTCCCTATCTGGGTGCAAATGGGGGATGCGGGAGGACCGGCAAGCGAATTCAGACACAGTGAAGACCTCGGGTGGCTTTGGCGCAATATTGAGGCGAACAATTCCATCATTGATCAACTGTCGCCAGAAGCACGCGCGGAAATAGACGGACTTGTTGAACATTATTACTTCCGGGAACAGGGGCAATTTCTGAATGGTGAATTAAACGATCAGAACATCCGGCTGGATCGGGCAATTTGGGAAAGCGCCCTTGAACATGATGTTACCTTAAACATCACCGAATGGAATATTCGCACCACAAACCTGGAGCAGCTTGGGGTCAAGGCCGCGTCATCTCTTATCGCGCAATTCTCATTTATGATGGAATTGGAGGTTGATGAGGCCTACATCTGGCCGCCGATGCATAATACATCCAGCGATCTTGCCGGAGGGGACGTGGTTATTCTGGATGGCGAAACGGGAATTGTCGTCAACAGTGTGGGCGGCGCAACCTATGATCTGATGTCCTCCTCTCTTGTTGGTCTGGAATACCTCCCATCGGTCACAACACAGGCAAGTGGTTTTGTCGAACAATACGTATATGGCGATGCGGATACCGTTGTGGTTTATCTCACATCACGGTCGAATGATACGGAAGTTATTTCCTTCAGTGTGGATCAGATTTGGGACAATGCGACACTGCGCTCCGCGACCCAGGTTGGGTATGACCAGTCAACATCTGACGGGAAACATTACGACTATACCCTTGATAGGTTTGTGGATTCCACGTCAATTTTGGTGAATGGGGCCGAATATTACATCGATGAACACGACGTGCAGGCCACAATCGAAGTGCACGACATCTCCGGCACAAAGAGCGGCGAAGACTACACCGTGACCCTTTTGCCTTACGAGGTCATCGAACTTGTGTATGACCTTCCGCCGCAACCGGAAACGCCTGAGATGCCTGCGCTCTCTCCCGATTATGCAGCACTTATGGGGGCCATTCCCACATCTCCAGATCAACTACGTCAACCGACGATTACCCATATCATAGGAGATAACGCAATCGTCGGAAACCAGAATAGCAATACGATCATTACATATAATGCCAGCAATCAGATTTTGGGTGGTAATGGAAACGATGTTATTCGCTCTGGCGCCGGAAACGACAGCGTCGAAGGCAATAACGGAAATGACAGTATCGACGCGGGCAGCGGATTTGACCTCATCTTGGGGGGATTGGGATTTGACACAATCCATGGCGGTGACGGTGTTGACACCATAGATGGTGGCGATTCCGCCGATTCATTAAGCGGCGGGCAGGGAAACGATGTCATTATGGGGGGAAATGGATTTGACCAAATCCATGGAGACAATGGCGCAGACTCCCTTTGGGGCGGTGCCTCCCCCGATCGTATATACGGCGGTGCCCACAACGATTGGATCAGCGCCGGAAGCAACTTTGGCTATACCACAGACGGCGTCTGGGGAGGGTCAGGAAACGACACAATATTTGGAGATGCCGGGTTTGATTACCTTGACGGTGGCATCGGAAATGACCTGATAGATGGCGGTCACCAGGCGGATAATCTATTTGGCAGAGGTGGAATGGATACATTGCTGGGCGGCGCCGGATTGGATCGCCTTTTTGGGGGTGGCGACAACGATCAACTATTTGGCGGCGATGGCAACGACGGACATTTTGGTGAAGCTGGCAACGATACGCTTTGGGGTGGCAGCGGAAACGACAGATTCTTTGGGGGCCACGGCAACGACATCAGCGACGGGGGTGCGGACAATGACACCATTTATGCTGGTGCAGGTTTTGATACGCTGATCGGGAATACAGGAGACGACCTCCTATTTGGGAATTTTAATGCAGATGTATTTGTTTTTGGTGAAGAGCATGGCAACGATACAATTGCTGATTTTCAAGTAGAGAGTGCGTTTGAAAAGATAGATCTGAGTGGACTTGGCAGCGTTCAGGATTTTCAGGATATCTTATCTCATTCTACGCAGGTCGGGCAAAACACTTCGATTTCAACAGGCGTTGAAAGCAACATCACACTGTTGAATGTTCAAATATCTGAGTTGAGCGCTGCTGATTTCCTCTTTAGCAGTTCTTGATTATTTTTTCACGATGTGGCGCTTCCGTATTTATTGCCATTCCTTTGACTGTATTTGTCGCACTAAGAGGAACCGGATTTAATATCGAATAAGGGCAATCTCCCCATTTGTAATGGGGCTCAGCCTTTGAATTTACGCGGCTGTTTTCAGTTTCATAACGGGTGTCATACCGCCGATGCCCATGTTGGGTCGCTCGTTGTTGTGAGACCAGAGCCATTCCGTTGCCTGAACTTGTGCCTCCTCAATGGTTTCAAAGAGGTAATGCCCCAACCACTCACCCCGAACCGTGCGGTTGTAACGTTTGATATAAGCGTTCTGCTGCGGCTTGCCGGGTTGGATGTATTCCAGCCTAATATTGCGTTTCTCAGCCCATTCCATGAGCTTCCCACTGACGTAATCAGGGCCGTTGTCCACACGAATGGCCAGCGGCTTGGGGCATCGGCGCGGCACTCACAACGCACGGTCCTAACGTTGTGCCAGGGTGTTTTACTGTTTCCAGCGATTTTCGCTGCAATGCGGAAACCAGACAAGATATTGTCTTCTACACTGTTCAAATATTGCCTGGAGACTGACTTGTTTAGTGCCTTTCCATGAGCTCAGAGCACCTTGTAGAGGTCTGTTTTTCAGAACAAAATGAGATTGCCCAGCAGATCAACCAATCGAGATTTTACCGGAATTCGCCAGAATAAACTCAAAATGCCGAGCTTTTCCCGAACAGCCGCCCTACCCCATGCAAAGCGCTCTCCTCCAGGCAACCAGATTTGCGCAGATCTATTGGTAAATATTCCTCCATCAATTGACCGATGCAGCCAAATCTGACCGCTTCACATCACTCTCACACTGCGTTCACGAACAGCAAGCCAATCTAAGGAACGCACCCGGCAACGTCTGGCGTCTGACACAGATTGGAGGAAAACCTGTCAACGGCGGCGTAATATCCGGCCATTGGGGCGGAGCAAAAGTCGGCCATTTGGTGTCGCGCCTTGGGGCGTGATGCCCTCAAGTAGCAAGCACGTTCCAAGGCGCGTTGGCCGTCAGGCCAACCTGATGATGTGTT
>CALFWM010000037.1 GCA_937928635.1 uncultured Sulfitobacter sp.
AAGTCGCCAAAGTACTTCGTGATCGCCGCTGTCAACGTCGTCTTGCCGTGGTCAACGTGACCAATCGTGCCGATGTTCACGTGCGGTTTATTGCGTTCAAACTTTGCCTTTGCCATGGTGGCACCCTTTATATTGAGGGGCCCCTTGCGCGAGACCCGAACCTATCTGGCGCGCCATCTATTGGGTCTGAGCGACAAAATCAAGCAGGTTTGAACATCAAAACGTCAGGTTTACCAAAGCCGTTGCTCCGCTAAGGCGCTGCGCTGTGTTACTCGCCTTCAAACCAACGCTCTGCCTTGTTTTGCTTTACCAGGTAATTCTCAATGGCCTTGGCCGCGTTCTGGCTGAGATTTTTCAACTGCTCTTCGGCGGTCTTTGTAAAACCGGAGCCTACCACCGGCCCCTGATCCAAAGATTCGAGCACGGTGATCTGCTTGGGTTTTGGGTTCAGCTTTTTGTTTTTGGCATCATCCCAAACGGTCAGATTGATGATCAGGATCGATTTGGGCGCGAGCACCAGTGGGATGCCCGGCTGGGCCAGAACATAGCCCTCAACACTCATGCCAAAATGATAGTTCCGCGTGCCCTCATACCGGCCAAAACGTTCTGCGGTGGCGTCGGTCAGCACCTTGACCAGCACCTCCTTGGACACCTCACGACTGAGCGGGCCTTTTTGCGCCTTGGGGGCCACTGCGATGTTATGCTGGAGGTTAAAATCGCCCAACGCGACCGGTGCCTGATCAAGATCCCGCGCCCCGTTACAAGCCGCAAGCATGGCAACAGACAGTAAAACAGCAACAATCCGGATCATAAGGCACCTTTTGACAACCACCTGACCGCGATACCGCAAGCCATAGCAGGGTGCAATCAATTGCCGCGTTGGCAGGGGGGCGACACAGCCCTATCATAAAGGCCAGACACCTAAACAGGAAAAGCATCCCCATGCTGGATCAGGCCACAACACCCGTGCGCGTCCCCCTCGTGACAGAACCCTGGGGCATTCTCAAAAGCCTGCAAATGGCGCGGCGCAATGTGCTGAGCATCATCCCTGATCTGGCCACCAAACAACCAATGATTTCCGGCAAGACCGGCAAGCGCTGGCACATGGTGATGGACCCCGCAACGATCCGCGAAATCCTGCTCGACAAGCTGGAACACTATCCAAAATCGGTGGTCACCAAGAACCTGTTGAAGCCTGCCATCGGGGAATCATTGTTCATCGCAGAGGGTGCCCATTGGCGCTGGCAACGGCGCGCGGCGGCACCCGTATTTTCCCACCGCAACGTGATGAACCTGTCTCCGATCATGACCGGTGCCGCAGAGCGCGCGGCCCAGCGCATCTCCGATGCCGGCCCACGCGCCGTGGACATGCTGGAGGAAATGGTCACCACCACCTTTGACGTCATCGGAGATGTGACGTTTTCAGGCGGCGACACCTTTGACCGGGACAAGGTGCATGGCGCGATTGATGATTATATCGCGGAGGCTGGCAAGATCAGCCTGTTTGACATTCTCGGCTTTCCCGACTGGGTGCCGCGCCCGGGGCGGCTGATGTCAGGTGCTGCATTGAAGGAAATGAAAACCATGGCCGATGGCGCGATTGAGGCGCGCTCGGCACGCGGCCATGAGGGTGTGCCCGACCTGCTCGATCTGTTGTTGGAGGGTGAAGACCCTAAAACCAAGCGCCGCATGTCCACGGCGGAACTGCGTGACAATCTGTTGACCTTTATCGTGGCAGGGCATGAGACCACCGCGCTGACACTGGCCTGGGCCATGTATCTGGTGGGTTTTGATCAGGAAGTGCAGGACCGCGCGCGCGCAGAAGCACAATCGGTGCTACAGGGGCGCGCCTGCACCGGAGAGGACGTGGAACACCTGCCCTACATCCGCATGATCATCGACGAGGCGCTGCGCATGTACCCCGCCGCCGGGATCATCTCGCGCACCGCCATGCAAAAAGACACGCTGTGCGAACGTGAAATTTTGCCCGGTGACACAGTCATGATCCCGATCTACGCATTGGGACGCAACGCCTTGCTGTGGGACGAACCGGATGCCTTTCGACCTGAGCGGTTCAAGGACCGCAAAGCGATTGACCGCTACGCCTATCTGCCCTTTGGCGATGGCCCACGCATCTGCATCGGGGCGTCATTTGCCTTGCAAGAGGCGGTGATCATTCTGGCAACCATGTTGTCCCGGTTCAAATTCACGCCGGTGCAGGGCAAAGACCCGGAACCTGTGATGATCCTGACCTTACGCCCTCAGGGTGGCGTCTGGATGACAGCAGAAGCGGTATAGCCCGATTTTTTCGAAAAAATCGGCCCGGACTTTTCAAAAAGTCCGGTGGCTCTCAGCTGCAAATGTCCTGCAATACAGCCCAATCCGCATCGCTCATTGAAGCGGTGTAACGGGCCGTCCCGTCCACAGCCTCTTGCGCCGCTTCAATGCGTGCACCCAATGATGGATGGCTGAGAAAATGTGCGGCAAGACCTTCACTGTCCCCATGTTTGCGGCGCATGTTTTCAAACATATCACCCAATGCGCCGGGTGAAATACCGGCCTGCGCCAGCACCTCATGCGCAAATTGATCCGCATCCGTCTCCGCCCCTTGCGAATAGCTGGCGGAGATCAGCCGCTCCGTCAAAACCAACACCGCCGCACCTCCGGCAAAATCGCCAAACAGCAACCCCAACACGCCGATGGATCCGGCAGAGCGCAGGGCATGGCGGGTCGGGTCCCGGCTGACCACATGGCCAATTTCATGGCCCAGCACGGCGGCCACTTCGTCCGGGCCACCTGCCGCATCAATCAACCCACGAAACAACACAACATAACCGCCTGGCAGGGCAAAGGCGTTGATCATCTCATGGTCCAGCACCGCCACGCTGATCTCCTGAGGCAGATCGCGCCCTTGCGTCAGCCTTTGTGCCAGACGTTCCAACACTGCCTGCCCCGCCGGGTCTTCGCAAATCTCTAATGGACTTAACCCTGTTTCATCCAATGCAGCCCGGATATGGCCAAAGGTCGCATCACCCAACGCGCGTTCCCCTTCCGGCGGGATAAACCCTGCCAGATTGTCCGCCAGCAGCGGGATCAGCACACCAATCTGAACCGCCACGGCCGCAACCGCCGCAACAGCCCATGCCGCCAGACGCCCCCGCCCCTTTGGAGGGGCCGCACGGTTCAGCATGGGCATATGGCGCAGCACGCTTGGGTCTTTGAGGATCAGCCGCGCCAAGGGATCACCCGTCCAGCGCAGCACCACATTGGTAGGGGCCGCCGCATCGGGCACCTGCCGTATCTGGAAAAGCGGCCATGCTACTGGTGTGCCATTAACCCGATTGATCAACAGGGTATCGCCATCAACGCGCAGCTCTGCGGGCTGGGGCACCGGGCGATCTCCATCAAAGTAATGCGCGCGGTCCGGCGGGAGCAAACTCATATCGCGGCCCCCAGATCCAGCGCTTCGGCAAAGCCTTCGGCCTCGGCAAATTCATCCCGCGCGCGTTGGCTGATGTCGGGAAGCCCCAAGGAATTTGGAAGCGTTGTGGTGACTGCCATGTGGCGCATCAGCGGGTAGGTTACAAAAGTGTTGTGCAACACGCCCCAGAGCAGGAACACGCCAAGGTATACGACCCCCAAAAGCAAGTAATTCAACCAATCCGGTAGCGTCGAAAGGGCCCCGGCCTCCGTGCTGTTGAGACCGTCAAATCCAAAGAACACAGCCGACATGACCAGCAACAGCGAGATACCCAAAACAAGCACCATATTAGGATATGAAGATGCCAAACACGTAGATCATCGTCACCCGCGGTGCCTTGATTGAAGAGGCAAAGCTGACGCCATCCGCGCTTTTGTGATTGGCCATCAAACGCTTGGCCACCCAGCGATAATGGATGCCACCATAGAGCAGCGCTGACAGGCAAAACGGTACAAGCCATAGCCGCCAAGGGGCGTTGAATGTCAGATCACCTGTGCTCCCTGAGGTCATGAACCTGAAATACCAACGTTGGAAATCAAAATCCTCAAAGATGTCCGCCTCAACCAATGGGGCGAAATAATAGAGCCATGCGGCGAGCAAAAGCACCGCCACAAATGCGCAAACAAAAGGCACGGCCGCACGATAGAGCATCTGCCAGCGCCCGCCCTGCACCAGTTTGGCGGAACCAAAATAGGTACGATCCGTGCGGTATTTCTCTAGCAGGAAGGACATTCGTGGCCATAGGATTCCCGCCGTGATGATCGTCAAGAACCAATACCACAGCGCCTTACCTGCATAGCCCCAGGCCCCCGGTTCAAGCCCAAAACGCACACCGCGCCAACGGGTGCGCCCCAGCACATAGCGGCGCGCGCGGTAGCGGGCATAAAACCACAGCGGGACAACCCCGGCAAAGCTGGCGACATAGCCAATCACGCTGGAGTTAAAGACGGAAAAGCTCACAAACATCAGCAGCAAATTGAGGATGCCAATGTAAAACGTCAGAATCACCACAGCGATGAAAAACCCAAGCAGCTTTTCAAAGGGGTCGCCAACGTATTCCATCGGATGGCCACCGGGGCGGATCGCGGACCAATACCAGCGTCGCATCCGCGTTTTCATCCAGAACCGGTAAAACCCCAGCGTCAGGATCGTGAAAAACCCGGTCTTGAGCGCCAGCCAGAACAGCGCCCCCCGTCTGCCCACAAAATCAACGGCCATGTCGCCGGTATGGTCCACCGGGGGCAGTGTTGGTTCTGTGATGTTTTGCGCGCGGGCTTGCGCGGGCTCAGGCTCGGGGCAGCCCAATGCCGCACTCCAGGCGCCGGACGGTTTGGACTCAGGTAAATCTGTTGTCACGTGGGAACCCGCGCGGTGCCATACGCCCTGCAGAGGCACGCTTGCCAGACCATTCAACCAGCTCTGTCTCCGTCCGCGTGCGCCCCGCCGGATCGAGCCAGCTCAGCCCCGTGGCACTGTCAAAGGTGGTCGCATCAGACAGGCCGCCGTCTTTGTACTTTTGCAAGCGCACGCCTTTACCGCGGCCCATTTCGGGCAGCTCATCCAGCGGGAACACCAGCACCTTGCGGTTTTCGCCCACGGTTGCGACCATGTCACCCGCGATCGGTTTGCACACCAATGCCTTGGTCTCACCGCGCACGTTCAGCACCTGTTTGCCGCTGCGGGTCTGGGCCACCACCTCGGTTTCCGGCACCACAAACCCGTCCCCCGCACTAGAAGCAACCAGCAGCTTACGGTCCGGCGTGTGGATGAACAGATCGACAATCCCGGCCTCATTGGGCAGATCAACCATCAGGCGCAATGGTTCGCCCATGCCACGCCCGCCCGGCAGGTTTGACGCAGAAATCGTGTAGAACCGCCCGTTTGATCCAAACGCCAACAACCGGTCTGTGGTTTCCGCATGGAAGACAAAGCGCGGTCCGTCGCCGTCTTTGAATTTAAGCTCGCGGGTTAGATCAATGTGGCCTGTCATCGCCCTGATCCACCCCATTTCAGAGCAGACCACCGTGATCGGCTCGCGGTCAATCATGGCCTCAATTGGCACATCCTCAATCTCGCCCGCCTCGGCAAAGGTGGTGCGCCGCGCGCCACCTTCATAGTCTTTGCCAAACTGCTTTTTGGTTTCGCGCAACTGTTCAATGATGTGATCCCATTGCAGATCATCGCTTTCCAACAGGTCCTCAAGGCCGGCGCGCTCTTCCATCAGCTCCGACTGCTCGCGCATCAGCTCCAATTCCTCAAGACGGCGCAGCGACCGCAGGCGCATGTTGAGGATAGCATCGACCTGCACCTCTGACAGCTCTCCCTCACCTGGTGCGGGGCTGACATAATCCGCCTCGTCCATCGCGCGCACATGGGTTTTACCCCAATCCTCACGCATCAACGCGGCTTTCGGTTCATCATCATAGCGGATGATGTCGATCACACGATCAAGGTTCAGGAAGGCAACGATGAACCCTTCCAAAACCTCCAGCCGGTGATCAATCTTTTCCATCCGGTGGGTCGAGCGGCGCTGAAGCACTTCACGGCGGTGATCCACAAAGGCGCGCAGCACCTCTTTCATGGAACACACCTTGGGCGTGACCCCATCAATCAACACGTTCATGTTGAGCGAAAACCGCACCTCAAGATCAGAGGCGCGGTACATCATGCCCATTAACACCTCCGGGTCCACGTTCTTTGAGCGGGGCTCTAGGATCATGCGCACGTCATCGGCGCTTTCGTCGCGCACGTCCGCAAGGATCGGGATTTTCTTGGTCTGGATCGCCTCGGCAATCTTTTCAATCAGCTTGGACTTTTGCACCTGATAGGGGATTTCGGTAACAACAATCTGCCACTGGCCCCGGCCCAGATCCTCCACCTCCCATCGGCACCGCAGGCGAAAACCGCCCTTGCCCGTGCGATAGGCGGTCGCGATATTCTCGGCAGGTTCAACAATGATGCCACCGGTTGGAAAATCCGGGCCGGGCACAAAGTTGAGCAATGTGTCATCACGACAATCCGGCGTCTTGATCAGGTGGATACAGGCGTCACACAGTTCCGCAATATTGTGCGGCGGAATGTTCGTGGCCATGCCCACCGCAATCCCGCTGGACCCATTGGCCAGCAGATTGGGGAACTGCGCGGGTAGCACCGCCGGTTCGCTCAGCGTGCCATCGTAGTTATCGCGGAAATCAACGGCGTTCTCGTTCAACCCCTCCAGCATGGCCTCGGCCACGGCGGTCATGCGCGCCTCTGTGTAACGGCTGGCGGCAGGGTTATCCCCGTCGATATTGCCAAAGTTGCCCTGTCCGTCCACCAGCGGATAGCGCACATTGAAATCCTGCGCCAGACGCGCCATGGCATCATAGATCGCCGCATCGCCATGCGGGTGATAGTTGCCCATTACATCGCCGCTGATCTTGGCCGACTTACGAAACCCCCCGTTTGACGCCAGCCGCAGCTCGCGCATCGCAAAAAGGATTCGCCGGTGCACCGGTTTTAGCCCGTCCCGCGCATCCGGCAAGGCGCGGTGCATAATCGTGGAAAGCGCATAGGTCAGATACCGATCGCCCAGCGCACGGCGCAAAGGTTCGGACACGTTCATCGGGTCCATGTTGGGGGGATCGCTCACGTCTGACATAGATGCTGTGTAGCCAAGGGCGCGAGAGGCGGCAAGCAGGCTCTTGCGGCAACGCCCACTTATCCCTGCCACTGCGCCGGAAATTAACGACGGGGAAGGTTTTTTTCGAATTCCCCTGCCCAGAAAGATGAATATTTGCTAAAGACTATGCGGGACAACCCGCCATAGGTGCGGGACGACGTGAAGTTGAGGGTGAGATATGAAGCGGTTTATTCTGCTGACATTCGGTTTTTTGGGTTGGGCGTTTTACGAAATGAGCGGCGGCAGCGATTTTGAATCGGCCACTGCCCGCATGGCCCGATTGGAGCCTGCACCACAGGTCACTGTGAGTGCGGTAGATGAAGCACCGGCTGAGACACAGGTGGTGCTGGCCACACCGTCAGACACGGTAATCGACACTGATCCGCCTGCCAGCAGCGAGGTGACCCGTGTGTCGCTGAACCTGACGACGCTTCAGGATGTTCAGGAAGACGCCGCGGACGTGACGACACGGGCCGCTGGCACAACCAATACAAACCTCGATCCGGATACCGGTGTGGCGGTGAACGCTGGTGTGACCCTGGCCTCTGCCGACACGCCTGCAATTATCCCCAGCCTGATTTTGCCCAACGATTCTGGCGCAGCCAACGTTCAAAATGCGTCGCTGCAAACGGAAACGGAGCAGCCGCAGGCCGCATCCACGGTGACCACGTTGATTGACCTGCGCACCGTATCTGGCAACCGCGTCAACGTGCGGGGCGGCCCTGGCACGAATTTTGACATCGTTGGCAAATTGGTGCGGGGCGATGCAGTTGAAATCATCGAAGACAACGGCGCGGGCTGGGTGTTGATGCGCTCTGTCGATACCGGGGAGCAAGGCTGGCTCGCGGATTTCCTGCTCAACAGCTAAGGCCTCCTTGTCAATTTCCGATTGAACGATCAAAAGAAGGCTCCTGACGGGGCCTTTTTTATGTCTGAAAAATCCATTCTGATCACCGGTTGTTCCAGCGGCATTGGCTATGTGTGCGCCCATGGGATGCTGGCACGGGGCTGGCGCGTCTTTGCCGCCTGCCGAAAAGCCGAAGACTGCGCGCGCCTGAAAGCCGAAGGATTTGACGCGCCTCTGCTGGATTATCAGGACGAGGCGAGCATTACCGCAGCCCTGAACGACGTGCTGACAGCCACAGGCGGCACGCTTGATGCGCTGTTTAACAACGGGGCTTATGCGATCCCCGGTGCAACAGAAGACCTGCCGACCGACGCCTTGCGTGACATCTTTGAGACCAATTTCTTTGGCTGGCACACGCTGACGCGCGCCGTGCTGCCTGTGATGCGCGCGCAGGGGCATGGCCGGATTATCCAGTGTTCTTCGGTGCTTGGCCTGATCGCGATGCCCTGGCGCGGGGCCTATAACGCAACCAAATTTGCGCTTGAGGGGCTGACGGACACGCTGCGCATGGAAATGCGCAATACGCCGATCAAGATCATCGCAATTGAACCCGGGCCGATCACGTCGGAATTTCGTAAAAACTCGATTCGACAGTTTGAACGTTGGGTGGACTGGCAATCCTCCCCGCGCGCGGCGCAATACGAATCTGATCTTTTGACCCGGCTGCACAGCTCAACAGAATCCTCCACATTTGAGCTTGGCCCGGAGGCTGTTCTGAAAAAGCTGGTGCACGCCTGCGAGGCCCCGCGCCCCAAACCGCGCTACTATGTTACGTTCCCGACCTATCTCTCTGGTTTTCTGCGACGCATTCTGTCGACGCGGGCACTGGAATGGGTGATGGGGCGTTAGGGTCAGCCCTTGGTAATCCTAAATCACCATTGCCTCTGGCACCGGTATGACTACATCACACACGTAAGCAAAAGGATGCGCCATGTCTGATCCGTTTTTCATTGTTGTGCTGCTGGCCGTTGTGGCCGTGGTCATTGTGCTGATGATCGGCCTTGGCGGATTTGCCGGTGGCGGCGCGTTCAACAAGAAAAATTCAAACAAGATCATGCGCTTGCGCCTGCTCACTCAATTCATCGCCGTGGTCCTGATTGTGATCTACGTGTGGTTCATCAAAGGGTAATCTGAATGGTCGTTCTGAACAAAATCTACACCCGCACCGGTGACGCGGGCACAACGGCCTTGGGCGACGGAACCCGCGTGGCAAAGCACAACGCCCGGGTCGAGGCCTATGGCACCTCTGATGAACTGAACTGTTTTGTGGGTGTCGCCCGGCTGGAGGCAGACGGGGAGACCGACAACGCCCTGTCGCGCATTCAGAATGATCTGTTCGATCTTGGTGCGGACCTGTGCCGCCCGGAAATGGAAAAAGATGCCGATGCTGAATACCCGCCGTTACGCATGGCGCAGGCACAGATCGACCGGCTGGAGGCAGAAATTGACGTGATGAACGCTGATCTGGAACCCCTGCGCAGCTTCATTTTGCCTGGCGGATCTGCCCTCGCCGCCCATCTGCATGTCTGCCGCACAGTGGCGCGCCGCGCCGAACGGCTGGCGGTGCTGGCAGGGGAGCAGGAGGCCTTGAACCAGGTGGCCGTGACTTACCTGAACCGCCTGAGTGATTGGTTTTTTGTGGCTGCCCGGATGGCAAACGACAGCGGTAAGAACGACGTGTTGTGGGTGCCGGGCGCAAACCGGTAAGCACCATCAAGACAAAGGTTTCCAAAGCTCAACAACCGTGCCTTCCGGGTCCGTAAGGTGCCCGAATACACCAATCCCCGGCACATATTCGGTCTTTTTACAATTCGAACCTATTCGTTTTTGCAGGCCATCCTCATGATTCTGGCACTTGGGCGTCAGACGTGACGTCCTTGCACATCAAATTGGCGATTTTACCCCTGTTTCGATCTAACCGAAGGATATATCAATTCCTTGAGTCGGGATACGCCGAGGTTCGGCGTTCGTTTTTTTGAAAAAAGAGAGAAAGAGAGAACGCTCATGAAGGTGCTTGTACCTGTAAAGCGCGTGATCGATTACAACGTGAAGGTGCGCGTCAAAGCGGACGGTTCCGGGGTCGATCTTGCCAACGTGAAAATGTCGATGAACCCGTTTGACGAGATTTCTGTCGAACAGGCCATCCGTTTGAAAGAAGCGGGTCAGGCGGACGAAGTTGTCGCTGTGTCCATCGGTGTGAAACAGTCACAGGAAACCCTGCGCACCGCTTTGGCCATGGGCGCGGATCGCGCGATCCTCGTAGTGGCAACAGATGACGTGCACAACGACATCGAACCATTGGCCGTGGCCAAGATCCTCAAGGCGATTGTGGATGAAGAACAGCCGGGCCTTGTGCTCTGCGGCAAGCAGGCCATCGACAACGACATGAACGCGACAGGCCAAATGCTGTCGGCATTGATGGGCTGGTCACAGGCCACCTTTGCATCAGAAGTTGAGATTGCAGGCGACAAGGCCAAGGTCACGCGCGAAGTGGACGGCGGATTGCAGACCATTGAGGTCTCCATGCCAACGGTTGTCACCGTTGATCTGCGCCTGAATGAACCGCGCTATGCCTCTCTGCCCAACATCATGAAGGCCAAGAAAAAGCCTTTGGATGAAAAGACACCGGCGGATTATGGCGTGGATGTCGCCAACCGTTTGGAAGTTGTCAAAACGGTGGAACCCGAAGCGCGCGCGGCAGGCATTACTGTTGGGTCCGTGGACGAATTGGTCGAAAAACTCAAAGAAGCGGGGGCTGTATAATGGCTGTTCTACTCCTTGCAGAAGTAACCGATGGCGAATTGGCAATGGACGCAACGGCCAAGGCCGTGACCGCCGCCAAGCAATTGGGTGATGTGACTGTGCTGGCTGCAGGTGGTTCTGCCGCCGCAGCAGGTGACGCGGCAGCCACGATTGAGGGCGTCTCCAAGGTACTGGTTGCCGAAGATGCCACCCTTGGTCACCGCCTGGCGGAATCTACGGCGGCACTTATCGTGTCATTGGCCGGTGACTATGAGCACATCGTTGCGCCCTCCACCACAGACGCCAAAAATGTGATGCCCCGCGTCGCGGCACTGCTCGACGTGATGGTGATCTCCGACGCCTCCGGCGTGGTAGACAGTAACACGTTTGAACGCCCCATCTACGCGGGCAACGCGGTACAAACCGTCAAATCTAGTGACGCAACAAAGGTTATCACCTTCCGGGGTGCATCGTTTGATGCGGCCGGGACCGGTGGTTCTGCCTCTGTTGAAACGGTTCCGGCTGCGGCTGATCCCGGGCTGTCCTCATGGGTGGAAGACAAGGTTGCCGCCTCTGACCGTCCAGAGCTGACATCTGCGGGTGTTGTTGTGTCTGGTGGTCGCGGTGTCGGTTCCGAGGATGACTTTGCCCTGATCGAGAAACTGGCAGACAAACTGGGCGCCGCCGTGGGCGCGTCGCGTGCGGCTGTGGACTCCGGCTATGCGCCGAACGACTGGCAGGTAGGTCAAACCGGTAAGGTGGTGGCCCCCGACCTTTATGTCGCGGTGGGTATCTCCGGTGCGATCCAGCACCTTGCAGGCATGAAAGACTCCAAAGTCATCGTCGCCATCAACAAGGACGAAGAGGCACCAATCTTCCAGGTGGCTGATTTTGGTCTGGTTGCAGACCTGTTCACGGCTGTACCTGAGTTGATCGAAAAGCTGTAACTCAAACGCGTCCCTGCGGTACGCATCAAAAGGCCCGCTGTTTCAGCGGGCCTTTTTCATGTCACGTTGCCAGCAAATCACCAATGACTTTGACAAGCCTTTCCGCAGCCTCAGCATGGGCGATGGGCCCCAGCATCTCCTGAGCCGCAAGAGCTTCCATTTCGCTAAACACCATCCCTTGGGTGCCTGCTTCCATCGCCTGCGTGGATGTGTTGATTTCAACAACCTTTGTCACCAATGGCGTGATTTCATCAATCATCTTGCGGATGACAAACAGCGGGTCTTGCCCCAGATCCTTGTCCTCCCCCTCGATATCTTCTGGTGGCGGCTGTGATGCAAACCAAAGCAACACGGTTTTGCCCTTGATCGACCCCAACATCAGGCGCATCCGCGCGATCCAGGCCTGTTGTAGCTCCATCTTGACGGTGTAAAACCGATCCGGAGACAGTGTCAGCAGATCACCCAACATATGTTTGGTGAAATTAAATTCCGTAAAATCGACTTCGCGGTAGATGGTTTGCAGCAACGCAGACGCAGAAACAAACCGATCATTGCGGCGCGGATGCACGGCGTAAAACCGGTTTGTCATATTTTGTGCACCCATGACCTGGACCACGGTCACATCTGCCTGTGCGGCCGTTTCCAGCACAAAGGGATCATGCACAAAGGCATCAATGCCCGCGTTCAACAGCCCGAAATTAACGCAGGTCTTTTCAAGCGCCCGTTCAACCAACGCCGGATAAGGCTCTTCTATGAATTTTCCGTAGGTTTCCGTGCTGCCGACAAAGGCCACAAAGGGATCAGACAGATCGCGCCGTGGCCCTCGAAATACCAGTTTTGACGCACCATACCGGCACGGCAAATAGTCGAGCGCCCCCGGCCCCATCGATTCTATGGACATAATACCCACCTCTCCATTTCACCCGTGGGCAGGATGGGCTGCGTTGTCCTGCGATTCGCTTAATGTGCAGATTTGGATCAACTTTTTCTAAACCATGACCGCTTTTCGACGCCCCTTCTCAGCCGCCAAATCGCCTAAAACCTTGCAACGCACAGAAGTTGGTGGATGGTTCACCCGAAAGATACCGCGATCTGGTGGGCTACCCTTGCGGCTGTACCGATCAGCGCCATACTGTAGCCTGACACAACAAAGGATTTGGGGCATGGAAATCCAAGCGATCGGGATTGTTGGCGCAGGGCAGATGGGCAACGGGATTGCCCATGTCATGGCGCTGGCAGGATATGACGTGTTGATGACGGACGTGAGTGCCGACGCGCTGCAAAATGCGGTCGCACAGATCACCAAAAACATGGACCGCCAGGTCAGCCGGAACAAAATCACCGCAGCAGATCAGGCAAAGGCCCTCGGTCGGATCAAAACGACGCAAACCCTGATTGATCTGGGGCCCAGTGATTTGATTATTGAGGCGGCGACCGAGCGTGAAACCGTCAAACAGGCCATCTTCGAAGACCTGTTGCCCCACCTCAAACCGCAAACGATCCTGACCTCGAACACCTCTTCAATCTCCATCACACGCCTGGCCAGTCGCACAGACCGACCTGAGAAATTCATGGGGTTTCATTTTATGAATCCGGTGCCGGTGATGCAGCTGGTGGAGCTGATCCGCGGCATCGCCACGGATGCGGAGACCTTTGACGCCTGCAAAACCGTGGTGGATCGGCTGGGCAAAACTGCGGCCTCCGCAGAGGATTTTCCGGCCTTTATCGTGAACCGGATCCTGATGCCGATGATCAACGAGGCGGTCTATACCCTGTATGAGGGGGTCGGGAACGTGCAATCCATCGACAGTTCGATGAAGCTGGGTGCGAACCATCCGATGGGCCCGCTGGAGCTGGCAGATTTCATCGGGTTGGATACCTGCCTGGCCATCATGAACGTGTTGCATGACGGTCTGGCGGATACCAAATATCGTCCATGTCCGTTGCTGACCAAATATGTCGAAGCCGGCTGGCTGGGTCGTAAAACACAACGTGGTTTTTATGACTATCGGGGGGATGCGCCCGTCCCAACCCGTTAAAAAGGGGCGGCTGCGCCGCATGTGATATTATTGATTTGCCCCAGGCAAATCGGTTTGCGAGACGCTGTCTCGCGCTCTGGGAAGAGTTATGGCCAGAAAGAGGGAAGGGCCGCTGATCCTACTGCGCGCGACCCTAAACTTGGATCGCCGATACCCTGCCACGCTTCGCGCTCTCGGGACATCAGCGATTTATCATGTTTCAGGTTAAAGGCCGGACGCTTTAGTCTTTGAGCGACAAGGTTTGATCGCGCAGCCACGCCATAAACCCGCGTGGATCATCGGCGCGTTTATCAATCTCTTCCTGCGGGATGGCATAGCCAACAATAGGGCCTTGCGGCTTGTTACAGCTGTGCACAATCTCATGCAGCAACAGACCCTGGCGCAACATCGGGCTGAGCTTGTTGGCAATCTGGTAGGCCCGGGAATTCTGGCCCGGGAATTTCATCGGGATCACAGTTGCGCCTGAGCGGCGGATCACCTTGGCTGTGAATACATTCCACTCGGCCTCAACCGCAGGGCCCCACCATGTTTCAGACGCGGCAACCTGGCCCGATGGAAACAAGGCGACAACACCGCCATCTTTGAGATGCTGCATTGCCTTGGCGCGCATCTCCACCCCTTTGCGCTGCGCATCCGGATCGTGAGGGAACGGCACAGGGATCATGAAACTGCCTGCGACCTCATCAATCGAGGTCAGCAAGGACCGCGTGAGAATCCGGTAATCGGGCCGCACACGGCCAATCAGATCGGCAAAAATCATACCATCGACCATCCCATGGGGGTGGTTGGCCACAACAACAACCGGCCCCTCTTTTGGGATCCGATCAAGCTGTAACTGCGGCGTGGTCAGATCAATGCCCATGGTATCAAGGGCCGCACGCCAAAACGCCTGACCCGTCGGGGCACCACGCTTTTCAAACTTTCGGATCATCCGCAGAATGGAGAGCTTGCCGGTGAACATCTCCATCACACTGATGATTGTGGATTTGAGCGGATCATCAAACGTCGAGGCATAAGACAGGCTTTTGCGGTCGTACTTGTTAAAGTTGACCGTCTTTTCCTGAGGCGGTTGAACGCCCTGTGTCGCTATCGTTTGTGTCTCGTCCATCAGAGAGGGTCACCTATGGTCGGGCCAGTTCAGCCCTCAATTGCCTTCACCAAATTTGTCCGCCACGAGGGCTTTTAGTGCCTCGGCCAAGGCATCTGCGTCCGGGCCTGAGGTGGTCACTTCAATAGTGCTTCCGCGCGCTGCTGCCAACATCAAAAGGCCCATAATACTGTCGCCTGATGCAGTAATCCCATCTTTGCTGACCTCCGCCGTGGCGTCAAATGCCTCAACCACTTCGACCAGTTTGGCCGAGGCGCGGGCATGCAGCCCCTTTTCGTTCACAATGGGCAAGGAGATTTCGCTCATGTGTTCAGACCTTTAGGTTGCACTGACATTTTGGCTGTCGATATATTTTTTACCTGCTTCCAGTGCCGCGCGCACCGCATCCGGGATAGGTTTCTGGCGGGACTTGGCGAGTTTGATCAACATCGGCAAATTCGCGCCATAGAGAATGCGGCGATCTTCGGGGCGGCAGGCCATCAGACTGAGGTTTGAGGGCGAGCCCCCAAACAGGTCGGTCACAACCACCACCCCGGCCCCATTATCAACCTCATCCGCAGCCCTGCAAATCTCACGTTCTTTTTCCGTACGGTCATGTTCAGTGCGTATGGCAATGGCGCGCACACCGGTTTGCGACCCCACCACATGTTCAATAGCAGAGAGATACTCCTGCGCCAGGCCACCATGGGCAACTATGACTATACCAATCACCGAACTCAGGCCTCTTTGGGATGCTGGCGGTCCAGCTCGCGGTGCCTAATTGACACCCGCCAGCCCTGATCCGCAAGATGCAATGCGTGATGTTCCGCCAACGTCACTGACCGATGCTGCCCGCCCGTACACCCAAAAGCAATGGAAAGATACGATTTTCCCTCATCGCGAAAGGCCGGCAATAACAGGGCGCTCAGCTCAAGCACTTTTTGGGAAAAACCCACAAACAATGGATCTTGCGCGACGTAGTCTGCCACGTCTGCCTGTGTGCCGTTCAGCGCCCGCAAGGTGGGCTCCCAAAACGGGTTTCGCAGAAAGCGGCAGTCGTGCACGATGTCCACACTACGCGGCAATCCGCGTTTGTAGGAAAAGGATTGCACCGAAACGCTCAGCTGGTGTGTGCCGCCGGGAGCAAACCAACGTTCCACCTCTTCGCGCATCTGGTGCACGTTTAAACCGGACGTATCAATCAGCACATCCGCGCGTGCACGGATCGGGCCAAGCATTTCTTTCTCGCGGGTGATGCCATCGGCCGGGCGGTCTTGTGGTGCCAGCGGGTGACGGCGGCGGGTTTCGGAAAAGCGGCGCAGCAATACGTCATCCGCACAATCCAGATAAAGTAATTCGACCACCATTTCAGCGCGTTCCGACAGCTTTCCCATCAGATCGAGCACACCATTGGCCGAAAAATCCCGGTTGCGGGCATCAATACCCAAGGCAACCGAATGGGGTTGCGGCTGGCCGTCCAACAAGGCGGGCAGCAGGCGCAGTGGCAAATTATCAATCGCCTCAAATCCCGCGTCTTCCAGCACATTCAAGGCAGACGAACGGCCCGCACCAGATGGCCCTGTCACCAGGACGATGCGCCGTTGGCCCACAGGAAGGGGCTGGATGATGTCGTTAGACGGTTTGATCATATCAGGCTTGTTCACAAGGACTTCATATATAGCAGAACCGCAGAAGGAAAATGCGCAGTGTCCGCTTTGTGAAGACAGGGAAACGAAATCCCTGCTACCACATGCTTGTGAAGATCCGGCAAACGCGTTGTTTCAAGCTGCCCCAGGTCAGCAACGGCTGCCAGCGGGGTTGGCCCGGCAGGGGCAACATTCAGGATGCCTACATGGCGAGCCTCGATCTGTCCTGCGATGGCGTCGGGGACGTCCGCAATAACATCGCCCCCCTGTCGCGACACCTGCGTGCGGTCATCCGCAACAAGGCGACCGCCCAAGGCAAGGAGTTGCAAGGCAAGTGACGATTTCCCCGTCCCAGAAGGCCCAATGATCAACAGCCCACGCCCCTCTATCGCGACGGTCGTGGCATGTAGAATATCAGGCGTCACAGGGGACACAGAGGCAAATGGGGGTTGATCTGCACCTTAGGTTGGCAGGCCAACAACAAAACGTGCGCCCAGCGGTTCTGAGGTAATGTCAGCCTCGGTGGGGCGAATGTTTTCGGCCCAGACAACGCCACCGTGCGCTTCGACAATCTGTTTTGAGATCGCAAGGCCAAGGCCAGAGTTGTTTCCAAAATGCTCATCCGGACGTTGCGAATAGAACCGTTTGAAAATCTTGGACAGCGCTTGATCCGGGATACCGGGACCTGTGTCCTCAACCACCACCAAAACGCGGTTTTCTTTCTGCCGCGCCCAGACCCGGATCGCATCGCCATCTTCACAGAATGAAATGGCGTTTGTGATCAGGTTGACAAAAACCTGCGCCAGACGCGCCTCCAACCCGTAAATGTGGATCGGCTCCGCTGGCAGGTCGGTGATAAAGTCGATCCCTTTGCCTTTGGCGTCTTCCCCCAGATACTGGCCCAGGTTGCCCAGCATCATGAGCAGGTCAAAGCGTTCCTCTTCTTCCTTGACCAGTTCGGAATCCAGCCGTGAGGCGTTTGAAATATCGCTGACCAGCCGGTCCAAACGGCGCACATCGTGATCAATGACATCCAGCAGTTTTTCACGCTGATCTTCTCGCTTGATCATTCGCAAGGTGCCAACCGCAGAGCGTAGGGAGGCAAGCGGGTTCTTGATCTCATGTGCCACATCGGCGGCGAATTGTTCGTTGCCATCAATGCGGTTGTAAAGGGCGGAAACCATACCGCGCAGCGCGCCGGACAATCGGCCAATTTCATCAGGCCGCGCGGTCAGATCAGGGATGCGAATACGCCCCGGGTTCATCTTGCGCGCGTCCTTGTCACGGCCCAATTCGGCTGCCGCGGACAGATCCGCAAGCGGGTTGGCGATGGTGGAGGCCAGCACAAGGCTCAGGCCAATCGACACCAAGGTCGCAATCACAAACATCTGCAAGACGCGTTCACGCTCCCCGCGCACCAGACGGTCAATCTCACCGGCAGCGGAGGCAATTGCCACGGTTCCAACGGCCTGGCCGCCCTGCATAATGGGGGTCATCACGGTAAAGAACGTGCGCCCGTTGCTGTCGCGACGGTTTTCAATCTGCGCCCCGTTGGCAAGACTATCAGCGATTAACCCTTTAAGCTGCTCTTCGATAGGTTGCATGTCATCGCCGCCAGACCACCCATCAAAGGGCGAAGACAGCTTGTTCCAGATCCAATTCAACCCTTCGGTCAGCAAGGCGCGGTCGTTCTGATCGGCAAGCGCACCCCCGGCATTGAATTTGGCCGTGCCTTCGGTCTGCGCAATCAACGTTTCTGAAGGGTGGTAAACAAAAACTTCAATGCCACTGCGCAAATCAAGATTATCCAGCGTATCGGACACATCCATGCTGTCGGATTGCGCCAGATCAATCGGTGCCCCATCGGGCAATTGGGCCTCGATCACGTCGGCAATCAGCTCTGCCTCTGACACCAAAGCCGCAGCGCGCTGGATGGCCAGTGAATCCCTGGAGGAGTTCAGATACAAAATCCCGGCCAGCAAAACGGTCAGGGCAATGAGGTTAAAGGTGATGATCTTGCGGGTCAGCGGTGAGGCATGCAACGAAAACAGCCCACGCCGTTCACGGCGTGCGCGCATTTCACCCGGGGCGGCGGCATCAGGGGCGACCCAATCGTCGCCCAGCACCACATCCCCGTCCCGCGTATTAGGATTTAGATCCCGCACGAAGTTCCTTTCGGCAAGGGCCATGGGCTTAGATCACTCTTCGTTGTATCTGTAGCCAATCCCGTACAGTGTCTCAATCGCTGAGAATTCATCATCCGCTGTCCGCATCTTTTTGCGCAAACGCTTGATGTGACTGTCGATGGTGCGATCGTCCACATAGACCTGATCGTCATAGGCCACATCCATCAGCTGATCGCGTGACTTCACGAAACCGGGGCGTTGTGCCAGCGCCTGCAACAGCAAGAACTCTGTTACGGTCAGGGACACGTCCTTGCCCTGCCATGCCACGGCATGGCGCAGGGGGTCCATCCGCAGATCACCCCGTTCCATGACCTTGGTTTCTTCGGTGTCGCCTACGATATCAGTGCCGATTGTATCCTGACGGCGCAGCAACGCGCGGATGCGTTCCACCAGCAAACGCTGGCTAAAGGGCTTTTTGACGTAGTCATCTGCCCCCATGCGCAGGCCCAACACCTCGTCGATTTCATCATCCTTGGAGGTCAGAAAGATCACCGGCATCGCGGTTTTCTGGCGCAGACGCTGCAACAGATCCATCCCATCCATGCGCGGCATCTTGATGTCGAGCACAGCCATATCTGGAAGTTTCTTGTTAAACGCGTCTAGGGCCGCCTGGCCGTCGTTGTACGTTTCCACCTCGAAACCTTCGGCTTCAAGTGTCATTGAAACAGACGTCAGGATATTCCTGTCGTCGTCTACCAATGCAATTTTGTTCATTGCCTGTTTCCTTGTCCTGCTCAATCAATCGCTTTTGATTTTTTTGGCTATTGATCGCCATTTTTAGCCATCGAATCAATCTCAAACTGCGAATCAGCATGAGGACTGTCGCTATTTTCGCCATAATTTGGTTAGGAATGGCTAAATTGTCGCACTTTCGCGTCACCCGCGAACAATAAAATCCGACAGACAGGGCCCTGAAAACAGCCAGATCGTGCAAAGATCAAAATGGTGGCGCTAACTGCGTCCAAGCCATCTATCCATGAGCAAAAGCCGCGTGTTAAGACCCGCCCAAGACCAGTTTTTTCGCGCGCATCAATTGCAGCCACAGGAGTTCGTGCAATGACATCAGGCCGGGTAAACCCGAATTTTCGCTTAGAAGATCAACAGATTAGCGGACTAGGCAATGTCTATTACAACCTGATGGAGCCCGCGTTGATCGAAACCGCGCTATTGCGGGGCGAAGGGACATTGGGAAACGGCGGCGCCTTTTTGGTGACCACCGGCAAGTTCACCGGGCGCTCCCCCAAGGATAAACACGTCGTCAAATCACCCAGCGTCGCAGACACGATCTGGTGGGAAAACAACGCCGAAATGACCCCGGAAGGGTTTGATGCGCTTTATGACGACATGATCGCCCACATGCAGGGCAAAGAATATTTTGTGCAGGATCTGGTGGGCGGTGCAGACCCGCGCCATGCGATCAATGTACGGATGGTGACAGAGCTTGCCTGGCACGGGCTGTTCATCCGCACCATGCTGCGCCGCCCTGACCGTGAAGCGCTGGATGATTTCATCGCGGATTTCACCGTGATCAACTGCCCCAGCTTTCAGGCGGACCCCAAAAAACACAACTGCCGCTCTGAAACGGTCATCGCGATGAACTTTGACCGCAAGATGATCCTGATCGGCGGCACGGAATACGCAGGCGAAAACAAGAAATCGGTCTTTACCCTGCTGAACTATCTGCTGCCTGAGAAAAACATCATGCCGATGCACTGTTCGGCCAACCACGCCACGGGCAACCCGGTGGACACCGCCGTATTCTTTGGCCTTTCCGGCACAGGCAAGACGACCCTGTCGGCGGACCCTAACCGCACGCTGATCGGCGATGATGAACATGGCTGGTCGGACCATGGCACCTTTAATTTTGAAGGCGGCTGTTATGCCAAGACAATCAACCTGTCCCGCGAGGCAGAGCCGGAAATTTACGACACTACCACAAAATTCGGCACCGTCATCGAGAACATGGTGTTTGATCCTGACACCAAAGAGCTTGATTTTGACGACGATAGCCTGACCGCCAACATGCGTTGCGCTTACCCGTTGCACTACATTTCGAACGCCTCTGAAAAGGCGATGGGTGGCCACCCCAAGCACATCATCATGTTGACCTGCGACGCCTTTGGCGTATTGCCGCCCATCGCGCGTCTGACCCCGGCACAGGCGATGTATCACTTCCTTTCAGGTTTCACCTCCAAGGTGGCGGGCACAGAGCGCGGCGTGACAGAGCCAGAGCCGACATTCTCCACCTGTTTCGGTGCACCCTTTATGCCCCGCCGGCCCGAAGTCTACGGAAACCTGCTGCGCGAAAAGATCGCCCAGCACGGGGCCAGCTGCTGGTTGGTCAACACTGGCTGGACGGGCGGAGCCTATGGCACCGGATCACGTATGCCCATCCGCGCCACCCGCGCCCTGCTGACCGCCGCGCTTGAAGGTGATCTGGGTCATGCGACCTATCGCAAAGATCCGAATTTTGGTTTTGACGTGCCCGTTTCCGTTGCCGGCGTTGCAGACATTCTGCTGGACCCCCGCCGCACCTGGGACAATGCAGAAAGCTATGACCGTCAGGCCGCAAAACTGGTGAGGATGTTCTCTGACAATTTCGCGCAGTACCTGCCGTTTATCAACGATGACGTCAAAGCAGCGGCAATCAGTTAAGCACGGTTACCCGGGACTACTGCGCCTGACCTTAAACTTGGATCGCCAATACCCTGCCACGCTTCGCGCTCTCAGGACATCAGCGATATTATGTTTCAAGCTGAAGGTCGGACGCTTTAAAAAAGGCCACGAGAATTGCTCTCGTGGCCTTTGTTGTTTGAGATTGTGACCGGGTGGCTTTACGCGGCCTGCTGCACCAGTTCGTAGAGCGGCATATCAAACAGGAACCGCACGTCTTCGTTGCTGAGATAGCTCAAAAACCCTTCCATCGGGGTGTCATTGCCTTCTCGATACCAGCGCAACGATCCCGGTTCGTTGTGCATATAGCCCATCCGCTCCGCAAAACCCTTGAACGCGACGGTCCGCGCCATAAAGCCAAAGATGTAATCCGGGTTCCACCGTTCCATAACCATCATCAGGCCATAGCGCGCAAAGACGGACGACAGCCCCACACCGCGATATTTCTTGCCGGCTTCGGCATTGATCCAAATGTCACCGTGATACACCACATCGCCCTGAATCGCGTGCGAACCGGGCGTTGCGCGGTATCTGGAGCGGACAAAATCAATGTCTGGCAACGCTGGCGGGAAATCGCGGAAGCGAGTCAGCATATAGTTGCTGAGGTTTTTTCCCTCCATCGCAACCATCTTTGCCGCCTGTGTATGGATCAGCGTGCCGCCCTCATCATAGGCCGCCAGCCAGAACGCATTTTCCCGTCCCAAGTCGTGCAATTCGGGGTCAAATGGCGCACCAAGCCCTTGAATCGGCCTGCCTTTTTTGACAATCTCGGCGTATTCGTCAAAGTCAGTTCCGATCTTTATCTCGATCCCTGACGCATGCAGAATATCGTGGCTTGCTGCAAAAAATTGCGCACCATCATTCACAAATTGAACTGTCATTTTCTCTTCCTTTGCCGACTCGCTATAGCAAAGGTAGCCTAATCTTCAGGAAATTGCTCAAATTTTGCCAAATTTTTGTCAAAATTAACGATAATGTCGGCGGGAATCGGCGGAAGATCCGTGTTTGTTACTCCTTGTATGTCTATTTCTGGCTCTGCCTCGACCAATGCAAGCAGCGCCGGACTTTGGTCCGGGAAGCGTCCCCCCAGCATCAATCGCGCGTAGCGAATCGGCGTGATTGTGCCTTCTTCCCCCTTCGGCACCTGGGTCACAATATGGTCCAAACGGGCACCTTGGGTGTTGGTGATCTCATCAAAAGGTTGTTCGAGCAGGCGGGCAAAGTCCTCTCCCCCCGGCAAACTACCGATGGTGCGGCCAATGTTGCTGCGTGCTGCGGCCCAGCCAAACCATTTGACGTAAAAACTCTCTTCGCCAAACTCGACCGTGATCCAGCCAGCGGGGGTCATCCGATATACAATCAGATAGGGACGCACATGCGCCAGCAAAGGTGATTCGATATCACCACCGCTCATCGCCCATCCTCTCAGCACCTCGCGCATCAGGATCGACTGTTTGGTCCAGACCCGGCTGAGCGCATGCTGCTGCTGATCAAACGTCCACCCGCTTGGCAGCTCAAAAGACACCCGCTGCAGGTTGTTCCGATGACGTGCCGCACCGCGCAGCCACATGGTTGATTTGGCCACCAGATTGAGCGCCTCAGGCAGGGCGTTAACCCCTTCTTCTGTCAGTGAATAACGCCGGTCATCCACACGGAATAGTTGTGCGCCCATTTCTTCTTCAAGAAGCGTGATATGGCGCCGCAACGTCTGCCGCGTGCTCTTTAGTTCCTTGACCGCATGGCTGAGATTTAGGGTGCGCGCCAGAGTCACAAAGGACCGCATCATCTCAAACAACAATGCCGGAGGAGGTAAGTCTGCAGGTGTCTGAGGCACTGCCGTAGCCCCTTGATCGAGGTCTGTAATGTCTTGCTTCATAATGTGTCGATGGTACGCAAATCACCCATTATTGCAATACAAATCACCCCTCCATCGACAAAAAATCACTCATAGAGTGTATAATTATGTACAGAAATTAACAAAATCTATGCAATTGAACGAAAATGAGAATCCCACGATCAATAAGTCATTGTTCAACCGGAGGTTCTAAAAACAATGTCTCATCCAGTAGACGTCCACGTCGGGCGCAAGTTAAAACAAGTACGGACTTTGCGTCGCCTTTCCCAAACAGATGTTGCACGCAAGCTCAATTTATCCTTTCAGCAAATCCAGAAATACGAAATTGGATCAAACCGCGTCGCTGCCAGCCGCTTGTTTGAACTGTCTCAAATCCTCGACGTACCGCCCGCATATTTCTTCGATGGGTTGCATGACAATGCAAATGTCGCGCCCAGCCAGGACCACGGCATGGAAATCGTGTCGGCACTTGCCGCGATCAAAGACGAAGACATCAAATCCCGTATCGTGACGTTTATTGAAGACGTCTCAGGCGTAACTGTGGCCCGTCAGGGCTAACCACTACAAAAGAGCACGGCGTACCAGATTGGCCCCTGCCATTAGCAGAACAATCAGGGTAGCGCGCCGGAACATCAGTTGATCAATTCTGTCCGCGACCTTGCCGCCAATCCACATGCCAAGGACCGCGGGCAGAATCAACAACGCCGAAAATGGCCAGGTCTCGGCCCGCAGCACCCCAGAGCCCAGATGCGCCCCCACCATTGCGATGGCACCAAGGCCGTAAATGACCCCTTGAATTCTGATCTGATCGCTTTTGGCCGTGTTCAATGCCGTCAAATACGTCACCGTTGTGGCCGACCACACCCCTGATATGCCGCCCATGACACCGGTCACACCACCAACCAATATGTCCAGCAGCCCTGTGCGCCGGGACAGTTGAAACTGATACCCCGACAATTGCAGCAGGACGAAAAACACAATCGGGGCACCGATCAGGAGGGTCAGCGTGTCGTGCGGCACAACGCGCACCATCTGCGCCGACACCACCAGGGTGATCCCGCCAACAATCAAAAAGATCCGAAACGCTTTGATAGAGACCCAGGCCAGCGCCATGCCCTGTCGCATCGCCTGCATTCCATTGCTGACCAAAGTGGGCAAAATCAGACCGGCCAGCGCAAATTCCGGTGCGATAAACAGCGTTAACCCCGAAATCAGCACCAAGGGCATCGCGAATCCCACAACGCCTTTTACGAATCCCGATCCAACGGCAATCAGCAGCGCAAAAGCCAGCTGAAGTGACGTCAAAAAAGGAAACAAACTGTCCATTCCCCCCTTCTATCAACTCTCGCAGACGCCGCATCTCAAATTCATGACGTAATTTTCGTCCAAATTGTCGCGGCTTTGCGCATCTTTGTTGTGCTGCGCCTGCGAAAGAGATATGCCGCAAGACAGCAACAAAAGGACTTGGACACATGGCGCATGACGGTCAGGATATGACAATGGAAACACCTGTACTTCTTGAGGGCCTGCTAGCCCTCACTGCGGCGGCATTGCCCCCTGTTGATGCACTGATGGACAACGCCACCACATCTGTGCGCGCCTTGGTCACACAAGAGGGTCGTGTGTCCGCCAGCCTGATCGAAACGCATCAAACTGCCGCCCATGGCCTTGCCTGGCTGGCAACCTATGCGCAGGCGCTGCACCAGATGCAAAACTGGGCATCGCGCCTTGAGGCTGATGGAAAATTCGGAGAAATTGAACAACTGCTCCACCAAATCGCATTTGGCGAATACCTTTGGCAAATCTACGGTGGCATACAGATGAATCAGGGCGAGGTCGTGCGCCTTCAGGACCTTGGCCTGTCACAAGATGACCAGCGTGCGCTGATGGACCCTGCTGTTATGACGCTATGCCAGTCCGGCAACACGCAGGCTGCCCGCGTACGCCTGGTTGAACTGATGCAGGAACAATCCGCCAACGTCACCGTCGGGGCCTCTGGCCTTGATGAAGAGCTTGAGATGATCCGCGCCCAGTTCCGCCGCTATGCCGTCGAAAAGGTTGAGCCGCACGCCCACGACTGGCACCTCAAGGATGAGCTGATCCCGATGGAGGTCATCAATGAACTGGCCGAAATGGGCGTCTTTGGCCTGACCATCCCGGAAGAATTTGGCGGGCTTGGTCTGTCTAAGGCGTCGATGTGCGTGGTGTCCGAAGAACTCTCGCGCGGCTACATCGGGGTCGGCTCCCTCGGCACCCGCTCCGAAATCGCCGCTGAACTGATCATCGCGGGCGGCACGCAGGAGCAGAAAGAAAAATGGCTGCCCCGTCTGGCCAGCGCTGAAACCCTGCCCACAGCCGTGTTCACGGAACCCAACACCGGCTCTGACCTCGGTTCCCTGCGCACCCGCGCGGTGAAGGACGGCAATGACTACAAGATCACTGGCAACAAGACTTGGATCACCCACGCCGCCCGCACGCAGGTCATGACCTTGCTGGCCCGTACCGACCCGGAGACCACCAATTACAAAGGTCTCTCCATGTTCCTGGCGGAAAAGACACCGGGCGATGACGCCAACCCCTTCCCGACAGAGGGCATGACCGGCGGCGAAATCGAAGTGCTCGGCTATCGTGGCATGAAAGAATACGAACTCGCGTTTGATGGCTTTCACGTCAAAGGCGAAAACCTGCTGGGCGGCGAAGAGGGCAAAGGCTTTAAACAGTTGATGGAAACCTTTGAATCTGCCCGCATCCAGACCGCAGCGCGCGCCATCGGGGTGGCGCAATCCGCGCTGGATATCTCCATGCAATACGCCCAAGACCGCAAACAATTTGGCAAATCGCTGATCGCATTCCCACGCGTTGCCTCCAAACTGGCCATGATGGCAGTGGAACTGATGCTCGCACGCCAGCTCACCTATTTCTCTGCCTTTGAAAAGGACGAGGGACGGCGCTGCGACGTAGAGGCCGGCATGGCCAAACTGCTGGGCGCCCGCGTGGCCTGGGCCGCGGCGGACAACGGTCTGCAAATCCACGGCGGCAATGGTTTTGCGCTTGAGTATAAAATCAGCCGTGTGCTGTGCGATGCCCGCATTTTGAACATCTTTGAAGGTGCTGCTGAAATTCAGGCACAGGTCATCGCACGCCGATTGCTGGGCTGACTTGCACTGGCGCGCGCTGCGTCCTATGCAGCGCCCATGCGCCTGACCCCTGATCATTGGCTGGATGCCGGATTTGACGCCCTTGTTGCCAAGGGCGCACATGCCCTTGCGGCAGAACCGTTGGCACGCCAGATCGGCAGCACCAAAGGATCCTTTTATTGGCATTTCAAAGATGTGCCCGCCTACCACGCGGCATTGATTGACCGCTGGCGCAGCGATGCACTGGCCCATCTGGTGGAGGCGCTGGCCGCTGACCGCCCCGCTGATCAGCGTTTACGCCAGTTTGGGCACCATGTGCTGACGGATCAGGTGGAGGCGACCCTGCGCATCTGGGCGCAGTCCAACGATCAAATGGCGACCGCCCTGGGGGAAGTTGACGCGGAGCGCCTGACGTACCTTAGCTTATTGCTGCGTGAACTTGGCCTGAGCAACGCGGATTTTGCCCGCGCCCTACAGGCCGCTTTGATTGGGGTGCCTCACCTGACCCAAGACCCATCTGTGCAACGTGCCACGTTTGATACGCTGGTTGACACTATATTGGCGCTCTGAATGCGGTATCTTACGCTCTCCCTCCTCCTGCCCCTTGCCGGTTGTTACGGCGACGAAACCACTCGGGCCTACGGCGCGGCCGACAAGGTTTGGCGACTAAGCGAACTGAATGGCGCACCGTTCACTGCAAACGCAACCATCACGTTCCCGCAGGAGGGCCGCCTCGCTGGCGATGCCCCTTGCAACAGCTATTCCGCCACGCTTGAAGTCCCCTACCCCTGGTTTGAAACCGGCCCTATCACGGCCACCAAACGCGCCTGCCCCGATCTGGCTGCGGAAAGCGCATTTTTTGAGACCCTCACAAGGGCAACATTGTCTGAGGTTCTGGGCGATGTGCTGATCCTATCTGATCCAAATGGCCCGCTGATGGTGTTTAACGCTGACGGCTAAACCCCTCCACATACCGCGCCCGTGCCTCTGGCAGGGGCTTGCCCCCAAGGTCACGCGCCAGATGGTTCTCCAGAAAATACCCTGTTGTGACAAACCCTTGCGCAATCTGTTCGCGGTCTGCATCCATCAATCCACGTAACACAGCTGGCAAGGGCAACAACCGCTCCACCCATTCTCCGGCACCTTGCGTCGATACGGCCCGCCCGGATTTGGGCGACACATACCGCAAATCCTGCGTCGCCCCGGTGACCGCACAGGCGTCCAGTTCAAGCGCATACCCCATCTCCTCCAGAAGCCGCAGTTCCCAGTGTAAATAGGCCAGCGCCCAAACCGCTTGCTGCTCCAGCAAATCAAGGAGCGTGACGGTCAGGTCATATAACTCTGTGTGTGGCTCCCGCTCTGGCAAGCAATAGGATAACAGTGCCGTCACGGTGTTCAGACCGGCCAGGCTCATCCGGTCGCCCATGGCCACAGCTGCGCGACTGCGCACGGGTTCCACACTGAAACTACCGATATGTTCTTCCAGCCGCGCGCGCCACACCACATCCAATTGTGCGCCGGGTTGCAAAATCGGGGCAATTTTGCGGCTGGTCCCCCCCCGCACAACACCCGCATGGCGCCCTTGGCTGGGGGTAAACATCTCAATGATCGCAGCATTTTCCCCATGCCGCCGCGCGCTCAGCAAAATCCCCTGATCGCGCCATTCCATCAGGCAAGGCCCTCTTGATCCAGCAGATGCCGCCCCTGCCGATCCTCGACTTCAATCACCCATAGGTCGGGATCAAACCCGCGCTGTCGGGTGATGGCGTCGTCCACCTCCGGCTCTGCACCGGCAGCAAGTTCAATCCAACGCCGGTCTCCTGTCATCAGATCAAAAGAACGTTGAAAAACGGACGCCTGCCCATCCAGCGTCGCCAGTTTCACCAAAACAGCGCCCCCTGTGTCATCCCCATGCGCGACCACAAACGCGGGGATATCAACTACCCGCAACCGCGCCAAATAGGCATCAACCCAAAACCGCGCTGTCAATCTGGTCACAACACCCCCATTCACCCTTCCGGGTAAACTCAATCCCGCAGCCTCAACACGCAGGACCAACGCCGTTCAATCACCCGTTTCCATCCTTGAAATCGAGCCCCATCTCTGAATACCGCTCCGCCTCATCCAGCCAGTTGGGCCGCACCTTGACCTGCAAAAACAAATGCACCCGCCGCCCCAGGAACGCTTCCAATTCCTCCCGCGACGCCTTAGAGACTGACTTGATCGTCTCGCCCTTATGGCCCAGCACGATCCCCTTGTGCCCATCGCGCACCACGTAAATCAGCTGATCAATCTTGCAGGAACCATCCTTGCGCTCCTCCCAGTTTTCGGTTTCCACCGTCAACTGATACGGCAATTCCTGATGCAGGCGCAGCGTCAGCTTTTCGCGGGTCATCTCGGCGGCAATCATTCGCATGGGCAGATCGGCAATCTGGTCTTCGGGATACAACCATGGCCCCGCAGGCACTTCGCCTGCCAACCACTGACGCAACGCGTCCACGCCGTGCCCACGCTCTGCCGAAATCATGAACGTTTCAACAAAATCATAGGCTGCGTTCAGTTTTTGGCTCAGGCCCAACAAGACGGGAGCCTCCACCTTGTCGATTTTGTTGATCGCCAGCGCAACCTTTCGGCCCTCACCAATCTCGGCCAACCCTTCTAGAATGCGCTCAACCCCTTCGCTGACACCGCGATGAGCCTCAACCAACAGCACCACCACATCTGCATCCGCAGCCCCGCCCCAGGCGGCGGCGACCATGGCCCGGTCAAGCCGACGGCGCGGTTGAAACAGGCCGGGTGTGTCAACAAAAACGATCTGGCTTTGGCCCTCCATCGCCACCCCGCGAATACGCGCGCGTGTGGTCTGCACCTTATGCGTCACAATCGACACTTTGGCCCCGACCATGCGGTTCAGCAAAGTGGATTTGCCCGCGTTCGGCTCTCCGATCAGGGCGACAAAACCGGCGCGTGTGTCTGTTTCCGTCATCTAGCTACTTTCCAACTGGGCCAGCAGTGTCGCGGCGGCCGCCTGTTCTGCGGCGCGTTTGGAGGGGGCTGTGGCATGTGCCGCGCTGCCATTTTCCAATTGCGCTGTGATCGTGAAAACGGGTGCATGATCTGGCCCGCTGCGGTTGGTGGTGACATATTTGGGCGGGGCCAATTTGCGCGCCTGCGCCCATTCCTGCAACGCAGTCTTGGCATCCCGCGCGTCTTCTTCAACGGTGCTGGTGCGATCCCCCCACAGCCGCAAAACAAGCGCCTTGGCCGCGTCAAACCCACCATCCAGATAAACCGCGGCAATCACCGCCTCAATCGCATCGCCCAGCAAGGCCTGCTTGCGCCGCCCGCCTGAAATCATCTCGGAACGGCCTAGTTTCAGCACGGCACCCAATTCAATCTGCCGGGCCACATCTGCGCAGGTTTCCTTGCGCACCAACGCGTTAAAACGCGGTGCCAATTGCCCCTCGGTCGCCTGTGGGTCAAGCGCCAGCAGCGCCTCTGCCATCACCAGCCCCAGGACGCGATCACCCAAAAACTCCAGCCGCTGATTGTCATCCCGGTTGGGCGAGGACATGCTGGCGTGCGTCACGGCCCGGTTCAGCAACTCGGGCGCGGCAAAACGATACCCAATGCGCCCCTCAAAGGCTTTCAAATCGCCGCTTAGCTTCATCTCACCGCTTCAAAGAACCGGTCACTGCGCCAGGTCCAGAAGAACAGCATGGAACGCCCGGCAGAGCTGAACATCACCCGATCCGCGCGGCCAATCAGGTTTTCGTAAGGCACAAAACCAACGCCACCCGCCTGCTGCGCCAACCGGCTGTCCGCAGAATTGTCGCGGTTGTCACCCATGAAAAAGTAATGGCCCTCGGGCACGCTGTAGATCCCGGTACGGTCAGACTGCTGATCTGCGATGTTGAGGATTGGATAGTTCACCCCATTGGGCAGGGTTTCAATCTGACGCCCCTTTTCACACATCCCACCAACCCCAACAGGGCCATTTTCACAACGCGGGCGCAGGCCTTGTGGGCCCTGTGGCTCCATCAATTCAGCAAACTGCCCGTCATCTTCCAGCTTCAACGCTTCACCATTGATGTGCAAAACACCGGCTTTCATCTGGATTGTATCACCGGGCAAACCGGTCAGGCGTTTGATGTAGTCGCGCCCCGACACCGGATGGCGGAACACCACCACATCGCCGCGCTCGGGCGCGCCGCCCCACAGGCGCGTGTTATCCCCGTCGAACATGCCACAGACATCCTTGGCGTCGATTTCAATGCCAAAACGGGGCATCATCAGGCTGGGGCAAGAGGCATAGGAATAGCCATAGGCCATCTTGTTTACAAAAAGGAAATCACCAATCAGCAGCGTCTGTTTCATGGAGCCTGACGGGATCCAAAACGGTTGAAAAAACAGGCTGCGAAAAATGCCTGCAATCAGCAGTGCATAAACGATGGTTTTGATCGTCTCGACAACGGGGTTGCCGCTCTTTTTCTCAGTCGCCATCGGTTTGCCTTTTTGATGCCTCATTCCAAGGGTACATGGCTGCTGCGCAGGTGTTAGTCAACTCAGGACAGGGTCACGCTTGTGTTTCAACATCGTCCAAACAATTGAAACTGCCCTTTTCATTTATCACACCGTTCTGGCGAAAGATTTTTTGCGATTTGGGGATATCTCAAGGGCCAACTTTTGACATCCGCTGCAATGGTTTGCGCCTCGTCTGGCGGGGCATTCGCCTCCCCGATTAATTTTGGTGGTTTGGCCTGGCGCAGGATTTCAGGTGCCAATTCAGATCAGGCCCTTTTTGACAGGGTATGGCCGATGGGGCCGTATCCGGCAGCTTTGCCAATAAGACATCCCACACAGACTTCCAGACAATCGGCCAAAACGCAGGCTTTGGCGCGATTAACAGGCCGCGCATCACCATTACTAGCACCGGCGCAATGCCCTGATTGTGGCAGTATTTTACGCAGTGTTTTACGTAGGAGAGGCCGGTACGATGGGCCGCGCCTCAATCATCACAATGGCCTGTGCCCAGGGGTGATCATCGGTCAGCGTGACGTGAATGAACGCCTCGTGCCCCGCCGGCGTCATGGATGCCAGCCGCTCTGCCGCCCAGCCGGTGACATGCATCACAGGTTGCCCGGTGCGCAGGTTGCTAACGGCCATATCTTTCCACGCGATCCCCATACGCAGACCAGTGCCCAGCGCCTTTGAACAGGCCTCTTTGGCGGCCCAGCGTTTGGCGTAGGTGCCTGCCACATCCATGCGCCGTTCCGATTTGCGCTGCTCAACGTCGGTAAACACCCGGTTGCGGAACCGATCACCAAAACGATCCAACGTGCCTTGGATACGTTCGATATTGGCCAAATCGGTGCCGATCCCCAGGATCATCCGCGCGCCTCATCCATCAGACGTCGCATTTCGACAATGGCAGGCTTCAATCCCAAAAAGATCGCCTCGCCAATCAGGAAATGCCCGATGTTAAGCTCTCTGACCTCAGGAAAGGCCGCCACCGGGGCGACCGTGTCATAGGTCAGCCCGTGCCCCGCGTGCACCTCCAACCCCAGATCATGGGCAAAGGTGGACATCTCAGCCAGCGCTTTCAACTCAGATTGCGCATCCGCCCAGCGCCCTTCGGCAAAGGCATCACAATAGGCCCCTGTGTGCAGTTCAATGACTTCGGCACCAATGCGGTTGGCCGCTTCAATCTGGCGGCGGTCTGCTGCGATAAAGATCGACACGCGGCTGCCCGCCTCGCGCAGCGGGGCAATAAAATGGGCGAGCTTGTTTTCCTCGCGCGCCACTTCCAGACCGCCTTCAGTCGTGCGTTCCTCGCGTTTTTCGGGCACGATACAGACGGCATGCGGTTTGTGACGCAAGGCGATTTGCTGCATCTCTTCGGTAGCGGCCATTTCAAAGTTGAGCGGAATGTTCAGCACCTCCATCAACCCGTCGATATCTGCATCTGAAATATGGCGGCGGTCCTCGCGCAGATGCGCGGTGATGCCATCGGCCCCTGCCTCCTGCGCAATCTGTGCTGCGCGCAACGGATCGGGATAGGCCCCACCACGCGCATTGCGTACGGTTGCCACGTGGTCAATGTTCACACCAAGTCTGAGTTTCTCAGCCATTTTGCGCCCTTCCGCTGCCTGTCTTTGGCCTATCTAAAGTGTTTCGAGTTTAACTTGAAACATGCTTTACCACTTTCCGCGTTCGACCAAGGGAGAGGCCGCGAACAAGTGAATCATATTTAACTTGAAATGCTATAAGGCGGAATATCGGATGAACCCAACCCCCGAAATCAGCGATTTGATCAAATTATTGTACCCACACAAAGGCACCTACAGCGAAATGCAAATAACTTGAAACACACTGCATCTCCTAGCCAGTTGAAATCTCTGATTTCAGGCAGGGTTAGGTGATTCAGGTTATTTGCATTTCTGCTCTAGCCTTCGTCTGCGACCTCTGGTTTGCGCTTGGTTTCGGCCTTGATCGCTGCTTTGTTTTTCAATGCCTCAAACTTTGCCTTGATCATCCCCCGGCGGCGTTTTTGATAGGCGCGGATCAAGGGCACCATCAAATAGTAACAGATCGTTGCGCAGAGGATGCCGGGCAGGATGCCACCGATCAGATAGGGGTAAAAAACCTCTGACCAGAATACTCTAAGCCCGGACCATTCCGCCTCGGCGTTGGTGAAAATGGCCTTGAAATTGTGCCACAGATCGCTGCCGGCATCCGCAAATTTGCCCCCAAAGGAACGTTGCATCCCCTCGCTCAGCTTTGTGCCCAGCACAAAGTGCCCGGTCTGCAACGCCGCGACGCCGATCGGCACATAGGTCAGCGGATTGCCAAAAAACGTCCCCATCAAAGCGGCAAGCAAGTTCCCCTTCATCACGCGGGCCAGCACAGCCGCGATCAAGAAATGCAGGCCGTAAAACGGGGTAAAGGCCGTGAACACACCCACCCAGATCCCGCGCGAAATCCGCTCGGGGCTGTCGGGCAAACGGCGCATCCGGTGTTTGACGTAATGAAACGCACGCGTCCAACCGCCACGTGGCCAAACGAATTCGGCCACCGCACGCAAGGTCGGTTTCGGGTCGCGGCGTTTAAAGATCAAATCAGGGATCCTGCGCTGATGTTTCGTGCGCCCTGCAATAGGGGCCATTCATTAAGGGTATACGTCTTCTT
This sequence comes from uncultured Sulfitobacter sp., assembly GCA_937928635.1. Lineage (GTDB taxonomy): Bacteria > Pseudomonadota > Alphaproteobacteria > Rhodobacterales > Rhodobacteraceae > Sulfitobacter. The sequence continues at coordinate 33,550 of CALFWM010000037.1, forward strand.
CAATATGCTCTGCGGATGTACGGTGTCGTTCAATGGCTGCAACGTCGTTTTCGGCTTCAAGAGTGGCGACCAGAGAATGCAAATGGCCCACGTCTCTTAAATCGACATAGATCAGTAATCGGTAAAAGTCAGGGCGCCGTTCCAGAAATTCCATATCCGAGATATTGGCTGAGGCCTCACCGATCAAGGTGCAGATCCGTCCCAGCACCCCGGCCCCGTTGCCAATGGTCACATCAATCACCGCATCATAGACCGCAGGGTGGCTGCCGTCATGCCAGCGCAGATCAATCCAACGTTCCGGCTGATCCTCATAGGCCGACAGCGTGTCGCAATCAATTGCATGCACCACAACGCCCTGACCGCGAAACGTAATCCCGATGATCCGCTCCCCCGGCAGGGGTTTGCAACAGGGCGCGCGGTCAAAGCTCTGCCCGGCCTCCAGCCCCACAACCGCGCGCGCAACATCAATCTGGTCGGTGGCTTGTGGGGTGATGTCGGGATAGACCGATTTTACCACCTCCGCGCCGGTGACCTCTGATGATCCCAAACGGGCCAATACCTCATCAGAGTCCTTAAGGCGCATGTTTTTGGCCGCCGTGCGCAGCACCTTGTCCGTGACCTGCTTGCCCACATGTTCAAACGCAGCGCGGGCCAGCTCCTGACCCAGTTTGACAAACCGTTCCCGGTCAACCTCGCGCAGGGAACGGCGGATTGCTGTTTTGGCTTTGCCTGTGGTTGCAATGTCTAGCCAGGTTACCTGTGGGGTCTGCCCCTGCGCGGTGATAATCTCAACCGATTGGCCGTTCTTGACCCGTGTCCACAGCGGCACGCGCATGTGATCCACCTTGGCCCCCACGCAGGCATTGCCGATGCGCGTGTGAATGGCGTAGGCGAAATCAATCGGCGTGGCTCCCCGCGGCAGCTTGACCACATCCCCCTTGGGCGTAAAGCAAAACACCTGATCGGCGTACATCTCCAGCTTTACGGCTTCCAGAAAATCCTCGTGATCTTCTTCTGCATCAAACTGTTCGGTCAGTTGGCTGATCCAGTGGGTGGGATCCACGGCAAATGGGTTTCGCGACCGCACGCCGTCCCGGTAAGACCAATGCGCTGCCACACCGGATTCGGCCACGTCATGCATTTGGCGCGTTCTGATCTGAACCTCGACCCGTTTGCCATCGCGCCCTGACACTGTTGTGTGCAGCGAGCGATACCCATTGGTTTTGGGCTGGCTGATGTAATCCTTGAACCGCCCCGGCACCGACCGCCAGCGGCTGTGGATCGCCCCAAGCGCACGATAGCAACTGTCCTCTGTATCGGTGATCACACGAAACCCGTAAATGTCGGACAGGCGGGAAAAGCTGAGCCCCTTTTCCTCCATCTTGCGCCAAACTGAATAGGGTTTTTTGGCGCGCCCCATCACCTCCGCCTCGATACCCGCCTTTTCCAGCTCCAACCGCATGTCCCCGGTAATGTGCTGCAACACATCGCCTGACTCCTTTTGCAGGGTGATAAAACGGCGGATGATGCTGGCGCGCGCATCGGGGTTCAGCACGCGAAAGGCGAGATCCTCAAGCTCCTCGCGCATCCACTGCATCCCCATCCGCCCTGCAAGCGGCGCAAAAATATCCATCGTTTCGCGCGCTTTTTGCTGCTGCTTTTCGGGGCGCATGGATTTGATCGTGCGCATGTTGTGCAATCGGTCGCTGAGCTTGACCAAAATAACACGCAGGTCCTTGGACATCGCCATGAAAAGTTTGCGAAAATTCTCTGCCTGTTTGGTCTCGGTCGAGTTCAACTGCAGGTTGGTCAGCTTGGTGACCCCATCGACCAGTTCGGCAACCTCTGTGCCAAAGCGTTGCTCCACATCACCAAAGGAGGCTTTGGTATCTTCAATCGTGTCGTGCAACAGCGCCGTCACGATGGTGGCGTCATCCAGCTGTTGTTCTGTCAGGATCGCGGCAACCGCAACGGGGTGTGTAAAATACGGCTCACCGGAATGACGAAACTGCCCCTCGTGCATCTCTGCACCAAAAGCAAAGGCATCCCGGATCAGATGTTCGTTTGACTTGGGGTTGTACACCCGGACCAGTGAAATCAGGTTGTCGGCAGTAACGTCGGCGGAAATCATGCCGTGCCCCTTGCACCCTTTTGGGGTTAACCCTGACCCTGCGCTGCCATCAACTGACGCAGCAACATTTCCTCGGACATGCTGTCCTCTTCGGGTTTGTCCTGCTCTGCACCCATCAACAGCGCCATGGCGTCTTCTTCGGGCTCGTCAACTTCGATCTGGGTCTGGTTGGATTCGATCAGCCGCTCGCGCAATTCATCCGCAGACTGGGTTTCATCTGCGATCTCGCGCAGTGAAACAACCGGGTTTTTGTCATTGTCCCGATCGACGGTCACGGCTGAACCGGCAGAAATTTCGCGCGCCCGATGGGACGCCAACATCACCAGTTCAAACCGGTTCGGAACCTTGTCTACACAGTCTTCGACAGTAACGCGGGCCATGGGATGCTCCAATTTCTACGGATAAGCAAGAAACAGGGTATCTAGGGGGGTTTAATGCAAGATACAAGGGGTTTTGGGCCCACAAGATTGCTCATTTTCCGACAATTCTTTTTCCCCGACAATTCGGACCAAGTGAAAATCGACCGTCGGGATATCTCTACGATCAGGATTCATAACCAAAACATGACCACCGCTGCCAAGGCACATGCTGACAAGAAGACTTTTGGGCATCTGTCATAGCGGGTTGCGATCCTCCGCCAGTCCTTGAGGCGGGCAAAGCTGTTTTCGATTTTGTGGC
>CALFWM010000038.1 GCA_937928635.1 uncultured Sulfitobacter sp.
ATCCCCCCATGACCGATCAACAAAACGCCTCCTGGCAGATCACCAAACCCGCAATTACCTCCCCCAACGGCATCGTCGCCGCGCAATCGCGTGTCGCGGCCACCATCGGCGCGGAGATCCTCTCCAAAGGCGGCAACGCCATTGACGCCGCCATCGCGACCTCCTTTGCACTCGGAGCAGCAGAACCCTGGATGAGCGGCATGGGCGGCGGCGGGTACATGGTGATCCACCTCGTGGATAACCCCATCCCAAAGGTCATCGAATTTGGCATGCGCGCGCCGCGTGGCCTGCTGCTGGACGACTATCCGATTGTTGGCGGCAAGGCCGGTGATCTATTTCCATGGCCTGCTGTCCTTGAGGACCGCAATGTGCTGGGCGCCAAATCCGTCGCCATTCCGGGGCAGGTCGCGGGCATGGGGCTGGCACATGAAACCTTTGGCACATTGCCCTGGGCAGACCTGATCGCCCCGGCGATCACATTGGCCGATCAGGGCTTGCCGGTAGACTGGTATGCGCAATTGATCCTTGCAGGCTCCGCCAAAGACCTCACGGCCTTTCCCGCCTCTGCTGAGACATTTCTGGAGCAGGGCACTTTTCCAAAGTCGCGAGGCTGGACGGCATTGGACGATACCCGCTGTGACCTGTCGCGACTGGCCACAACCCTGCGCACCATCGCAGACCATGGCCCACAGGCTTTTTACACCGGTCCCCTTGCCGAAACGATCATCGCGGAGCTGACCACAGCTGGCGGGCGGCACAGTCTGCAAGACCTCGCAGGCTATCGCGCCACATTGCTCGATGCGCTGATCCACCCCTACCGCGACCACAAAATCATCGGCACACCCAACCTGACAGCCGGGCCAACGCTGAACCATGCACTGGAACTGATCAAAGGCTGGCAGCCTGCGGGCAACACCCCGGATGCGGAGGCCTATGCGGCCTACGACGCGGCCATCCGCGCGGCAAACCGGTATCGCTACAACGCAATGGGCGACACGGAGCATGAACCGGACCCCTCCTGCACCAGCCATTTCAACGTGGTGGACGACGCGGGCAATATGGTCTCCTGCACCCAAACCCTGCTGTCGATCTTTGGCTCGCGGCTGATGCTGCCGACCACTGGCATCATGATGAACAACGGGATCATGTGGTTTGACCCTGAACCGGGCAAACCCAATTCCCTTGCGCCGGGCAAAGGATGTCTGGCCAACATGTGCCCCACAATCCTGTCGCGCAGCGATGGCACGATGTTTGCGCTCGGGGCCTCTGGCGGGCGCAAAATCATGCCCAGCGTGGCACAGTTGACGTCATTCCTGCTGGATTATGGCATGGATCTGGGCACGGCGATGCATACCCCACGTCTGGACGCGAGCCTTGCGAAGGTAACCATTGTGGATGACACCATGGCACAAGAGACCATCGACGCCCTGCGCGGGTCACTGGATGATGTCCGCGCCGCCCCGCGCACGATCTATCCCCTGCACTTTGCCTGCCCCTCTGCCGTGTCGCGACAGGGTGCGGAAAATGCGGGCGCAACGGAGGTCATGGCCCCGTGGGCGGATGCGGTGGCGGTGTCCTGACCTGCGCCCTACCGCTCCAACCGCTCCCACAAAGTGAGATTGTGATCAATCAGCCGGCCCAACATCTCATCAAACACCTGCACTTCTGCGGTGCTTAACGGGGCCAGCACACGCTCATTGCGCCGGATCACTTCCTTGATCACATCATCATAAAGCGTGCGCCCCCGTGCCGTGAGGCTCAGCACAACTGCGCGCGCATCCTTTGGGTCCAGCTTGTTCTTGATCAACCCTTTGGCCCCCAATGCCTTGATCAACCGGCTGAGCTGACTTTTGTCCATCAACATCAAATCAGCCAGATCACCGGGATGCGCGGGGCCATGCGCCTGCGTAAGCGCCAGCAAACGCCACTCATTGATACTGAGATCAAACAGCTTTTGCGTCCAGCGCTGGCCCGTTCGCTCATTAAGCCCCACAAGCCGCGCCAGTTTGAACACGATGACATCTTCAATGGAGACAATGGGCGGGTGTTTGGCCCCGGACCCCCTGCTGTCGCGATCAGAAATTGTCGGCTTGGTCATGGCACGGCCACCCATCAGGAACGTTGTGATGCAACAGTTTCCGCAATTTTTGCGCTATCGCAAGGTTTCCCTGATTTTCTGCACCAAACAGCCTGCCCTGACAAACCGGTGTACATTTGCGCCCCGACCCCTTACCGACAGCGCCAACGCCGAACCGGCTGGGCAAATATTGCCCCTATACCCCCAAAAGGACACCCCACCCCGTGATCCAGACCCTCGCTGATGCCCTCGCAAAACAAGGCTATGACACCCTCATGCCGGTTCAGGAGGCCGTGTCAGACCCTGCGTTGAACGACGCTGACCTGCTGGTGTCGGCCCAGACAGGCTCAGGCAAAACCGTGGGCTTCGGGCTGGCGATTGCGCCAACACTTTTGGGCGAGAACACCCACTTTGGCCGTGCCGGCGCGCCCCTTGCGCTGATCATCGCGCCGACCCGTGAACTGGCCATGCAGGTCAGCCGCGAACTGGGCTGGCTTTACGGGCTGGCGGGCGCCGTTGTAACCACCTGCGTGGGCGGCATGGACACGCGCACGGAACGCCGCGCGCTGGATCGTGGTGCACATATCGTTGTGGCCACGCCGGGGCGGCTTTGTGATCACATCAAACGCGGCAACATCGACCTCAACGAGTTGCGCGCCGTGGTGTTGGATGAAGCGGACGAAATGCTGGATCTTGGCTTTCGCGAGGACCTTGAATTTATCCTGGGCGAAGCGCCAGAGGACCGCCGCACGCTGATGTTTTCCGCCACTGTGCCCGCCGCAATCGCGAAACTGGCCAAAAGCTATCAACGCGACGCCCAACGCATTTCTACCGTGGGCGAGGCCAAGCAGCACAGCGATATCGAATACCGCGCCCTGCAAGTGCATCCGCGCGACATTGAAAACGCCATCATCAACGTGCTGCGGTTTTACGAGGCCAAGAATGCCATCGTTTTCTGCAACACCCGTGCTGCCGTGGCCCGTCTGACAACGCGGTTTACCAACCGGGGGTTCTCCGTGGTGGCGCTGTCCGGCGAATTGACCCAATCCGAACGCACCAACGCCCTGCAAGCCCTGCGCGACGGGCGCGCGCGGGTCTGTATCGCCACCGACGTGGCCGCGCGTGGCATTGACCTGCCCAACCTTGAACTGGTGATCCACGCCGACCTGCCCACCAATGCGGATACGTTGAAACACCGCTCTGGCCGCACGGGGCGCGCGGGGCGCAAGGGCGTCTCTGCCCTGATCGTGCCCCCCAAGATGCGCACAAAGGCCAACCGCCTGCTCGGCTGGGCCCATCTGACTGCGGAATGGGCGGCACCGCCTTCTGCGGCTGAGGTGAACGCAGCGGACGAAGAACGCCTGCTTAATGACGATGCCTGGACCACCCCTGCCCCGGATGATGCAACTGATTTTGTGGCCAGCCTGGCCACCAAATTCACCAAACAACAACTCGCCACGGCTTTCGTGAACCTGTTTCGCGCCCGTGCCTCCGCCCCCGAAGAACTGGGCGAGGCAAGCGATGACAAACCGCGCCCGGCCTTTGGGCCGTCGGTCTGGTTTTCCGTCTCCAAAGGGCGCAACGATGGGGCAGAGCCGCGTACCTTGTTGCCGATGCTCTGCCGTTTGGGGGACCTCACCAAAGACGACGTTGGCGCAATCCGCGTGCAGGACACCCACGCCTTTGTGGAAATCCTCGCCGCCTCCGCCACCCGGTTTGTGACTGCGCTGGGCCCTGATATGAAGGGCGAGGACGGTGCGGTGATCACGCAGTTGGACAAAGCGCCGGAGTTTCCGCGCGGCTCAAAACGGGATGCTGGGCGCGGGCCAAAACCCGGTGGCCGCCCGGACCGTGGGCCAAAGCCGGATCGCAAACCCCATCGCAAAAGCTATGACCCGGATGCGCCATCAGCCCCGCGCAAACCACGTGCTGACGACACCTCAAAACCCGACAAACCCCGCAAGGCAAGATCAGACTTCAAACCGCGCGATGAGGCTCCGCGCAAACCAAAGGGGGAGCGCCCGCCAAAATCGCACAAGACCGAGCGCACACCGATGAAACCGGGGGCCAAGCCCAAGGCAAAAGCCGTCTGGAAAACCGACGGTCCGGCCGACGCGCCACACAAACCCAAAGGGGGCAAACCGCAGGGGGCCAAGCCAAAATTCGAGGGCAAGCCCAAGTTTGACGGCAAACCCAAAGGCAAGGGTGGCAAACCAACAGGGAAACCCGGCAAGCCTGCGGCACCGGGAGAGAAGTCTTACAAGCGCGCTGCGGACCCTTCCAAGCGTTTCACACCGCCCGGTAAAATTGGCAAACAGGGCGGCAACGCGACACCCAAGCGCCGCAAGTAACGGACGGCGGCCATTGGGCCACAAAAACAGACCAGCCCTTTCGTGTTATGCCGCACACCAACGGCTGGACGCGGATACGGACTTTTTGAAAGTTCCGGACCGATTTCTTCTCAAAGAAATCGTTTCCCAAACGAAAACGCCGGCGTTTTTCAATTCTCCTAAAAGGCGTGCGGGATCAGCCCTTGCCTTTCCAAGGCACCAGCAGCCGTTCGGCCCAGCGCATCAGCATGTCGATCCCAAAACCGATGACACCAATCAGGATGATCCCCAGGATCACAATGTCAGTGTTCTGGAAACGAGAGGCCACCATAATCATCATACCCGCGCCCTGTTCCGCGGCCACCAGTTCAGCCGCAACAACCGTGCCCCAACAGACCCCCATGGCCACACGGGCCCCGGTGAATATCTCGGGCAGGGAATTGGGCATGATAACATGACGCATGATCTGCCATTTGCTGGCCCCCAGCGAATAGGCCGCATGCACCTTGGAAATATTGACCCCCGACACGCCCGAACGTGCGGCAATGGCCATGATCCACAAGGCGGCAAGGAACAGCAGGATGATCTTGCCTGTCTCCCCAATGCCAAACCAGATAATCACCAGCGGGATCAGGGCAAGCGGTGGCACCGGGCGCATGAATTCCACAATCGGGTCAAACCAGCCCCGGAACCAATTGCTCAGCCCCATGGCATAGCCCAGCGGAATACCCACCAGCGCCCCGAGCAGGAACCCGGCAACAACACGGAACAATGAGTATCCCAGGTGTTCAAATAATGTGAAACTGCGAAACCCATCGCTCAAAACTGTCAATGTCCGGCTCCAGACCTGCTCCGGCGGGGGCAGATACAGCGGCTCCATCTGCCAGCCCCGATACGGGGCGACGTTGGGCGTGCCCTTGTCGGACAATGTCACCGCCCCGTTTTCGATCTGAACTGTTTCACCGGGCAAAATGGCCTGCCCGTTGATCGCAACAACCTTTGCGCCGTCCTTCTTGGTAATCTCGTCGTTCTTATCCACCCGCACCAGACCTGTGCGCCATTGTGCGATGGCAGATGAGTCATTCTTGGCAAAACCATCGCCCGGCTCCACGTCGGGTGCTGCGGTTTCGGTTTCGCGTGGGAAAACAACAACCGTGACGGTCCCGTCGTCACGTTCCCCATCCGCTTCTGCGGTGTAGGTAAATTCCAGCGTTCCGACATAGGCCCCCGGCGCGTGCAGGAATTTTGGAAGCAAGCTGGAGCCTGTGAACATACCCCAGATCAAAAACAGTGTCAGGATCGAAATGATGCCGGCCCATCGGTTGGGACGCACCGCACTTTCATCCCCGAACGTCACTGTCTTGAGGGATGTGTAGTCTTTCATCGTGGCGCGCTGCACCACCTTGGTGACAATGAAATAGGCGGCGATAAAGATGCCCAGATAAATGGCAAGAACAAACAAACCAGTCATGATGCTTCCTCCGTCCGACCCATAATTTCTTCTTCCATGTCCCAGATCATATTCAGGATCTCATCGCGTTTGACGGCGAAATCGGGGTGCTTTTTCACCTCACGCAGGTCTGCACCAACGCCAAGTTCGGCAAACGGCAGACGGTATTCCTTGTGGATACGACCGGGGCGGGGGGCCATGACAATCAGACGTTCGCCCAGCAACAATGCCTCTTCCACCGAGTGGGTGATCAAAATGATTGTCTTGCCGGTCTCTTTCCAGAGTTTCAGCACCAGGCTTTGCATCTTTTCGCGCGTCAACGCATCAAGCGCCCCCAGGGGTTCATCCATCAGGATCACATCAGGGTCATTTGCCAGACAGCGGGCCAATGCCACACGCTGCTGCATCCCGCCGGACAATTCGTAAACTGCCTTTTCCTTGAATTCCTGTAGACCAACCACGTCAAGCAGATGATTAACAATCTCTGTCTTATCGTTCTTGGGCATGCCCTTCATCGAGGGGCCAAACCCCACGTTGTCCCGCACGGACATCCATTCAAACAGGGCCCCTTTCTGGAACACCATGCCGCGCTCGGCATCCGGGCCCGTGATCTCGTGATCATTGAGCTCCAACCGACCGCTGGTCTGCGCCAGAAAACCTGCGAGAATATTCAGCAATGTCGTCTTGCCACAGCCTGAGGGGCCAAGCACGCTCATCAGCTCACCCGGTTTGAGGTCAAGCGACACGTTTTCCAACGCCTGAACAGACCCGCCGTTGGGCAGATCAAAGCGCATGGAGATATCTTGTAGGGATAACCCTGACATCAGATCCCCTCCTTCTCTGAAGCTGTAATGTCTTGAAAGCAGTGTTCAGCCTGTCGCGGCGAACATCAATAACAAAAGAGGCGCGAAACTGACGTCGCGCCTCTTTCCTGGATGATTACATCCCTTTTGCGGCCTCAAGAGGCGCAGTGTTCAACGCACCCTCGTAGCTGTCCAGAGCGGAGTCGATGGAACCGGCGTTCACAAAGACGTCTGCAACGCCTTTCATGAAGGGTGCGGCTGTACCACCAAGCCATGCTTCGGAAAGCTGCTCTTCGATTGTGGGGAACGACATGGTTGAAATCGCACTGCGTGCGGCTTCCAGATCCATACCAGCCTGCTCTGCAATAACGGCCAGCTTTTCGTCGGATGGGTCAGCGGCCCACTCGGCATTTGCATCGGCTGTCACTTTCAGGAACTTGGCGAGCATGTCACCATTCTCTGCGGCAAATGCGGCAGGCACAGACGTCACGTCAAATACCAGGATGCCGATCTCTTGCTTGGCTTTACCGTCCAGCAGAACGTCACCAAACTCCTGCATCTTGGCCCAGCCACCGCCGTAGCCGCATGCGAAATCAACAGCCTTCTGGCCCAGTGCGTTTGCACCTTCTGGCGGAGGCATATCCACGATCTGCAGGCTGTCGAGAGGCACACCAAAGTGGTCCATCTGACGGATGAAGCTGTAGTGCGCGGCGGTCCCCAGTGGAACGGCAACTTTCTTGCCGGCCAGCTCGCTTGCGGACGCAAGGTCAATCTCCAGATCGGAGTGTACCGCACAGCCCTGATTTTCGGCGTAGCTTACGGCTACATCAACCAACTGCAGGTCCTGACCACCGGACGCGGCAACCACGAAAGGCGGCAGGCCCTGTGAAAGCGCGATCTGAACGTCGCCAGATGCCATCGCGGCGGACATGGCTGTCCCTGTTTCAAAAGAAACCCAGTTCACTTTTGTGCCCAGCGCTTCATCATAGGTGCCGGCGGCTTTTGCCATCATCATTGGCATGGGCCACTCAAGGAAATACGCAACGGTGATTTCACCGTGGCCGTCTGCCATCGCAGCGTTTGCGCCCATTGCAGCAATAGCGCCTGCAATGAAACCCATTGTTGTCTTTTTGATCATCTTGTTCTCCCGTTGATCATTGACCGACCCTTAAGCAGATCGATTTACTGGTTAGGTGCCGACGTTACCGTCGGTCTGTTTTGGACTAGCCCCTCATTCCGGCAGGTGACGACGGAAAACCACATCTGGTCAGGAACCCCGGCCACACCATGTCGGTTAAAATCATGTTCGGCAATAACTTCCGTCCCGATTGTCCCGTTTTTTGGCAAACCCCCATCAAGGCGCCAATGAAACCAGCGCCACCTGTGGCCTTGTTCGCCATATCTGTGCGGGTTGCCGGGCAAGAATAAACGTCCAAATCCCGCAAGCAGATGAGTCCAGTTAGAGCAATTGAGCAGAACTGGACACAAAGCCCGAAGCGCAGATCCGCTGATGATCTGTGCCCCAGCGATCCTGACAAAGCGGCCAGAACTCACATCGGAATGATAAAACCACGCATGCTTATACCATAGACGATACATGCTATGGTCGCAACATTCAGCACCCCTCCCGGCCCGCCCAAGGCACTCCCCACCTTCCCAACCGCCCTCTGCGGCCCTCAAAATTACCCGGCACTGCCGATTTCACGCGCCACCATTCGACAGACACCGATTCTGGCAATACGATCAAAGCCGACTGGCCCTATTCGATTCGCAATAATTACAGTGAGGTCAGCTTAAACTGCGCGTAGCGCTGCGCCAATTCACGTGACATCTTATCTACGAAAGGTCTGACCCATGGACGGCAACTTTAACGAAAACGACATCTCCCGCGTTGTTGAGGCGGACCGCGCCCACGTCTGGCATCACCTGAGCCAGCACCAGCCCTACATGAATGCGGACCCCGACAAACAGGTCGATCCCCGTATCATCGTTGAGGGCAAAGGCCTGCGCGTCTGGGATCAGAAGGGCAAGGAACACATCGACGCTGTTGCCGGTGGTGTCTGGACTGTCAACGTTGGCTATGGCCGCGAATCCATTGCGGATGCAGTACGGGACCAATTGGTTAAACTGAACTTCTTTGGCGGCACCATGGGCTCGATCCCCGGCGCGTTGTTCTCTGAGATGCTGATCGACAAAATGCCGGGCATGAGCCGCGTCTATTATGCCTCCTCCGGGTCCGAGGCCAATGAAAAGGGCTTTAAAATGGTCCGTCAGATCGCGCACAAGCGTTATGGCGGCAAAAAGCACAAGATCCTCTACCGCGACCGTGACTATCACGGCACCACCATCGGATGCCTGTCGGCGGGCGGTCAGGATGAGCGCAACGCCCAATACGGCCCCTTTGATCCGGCCTTCATCCGCGTCCCGCACTGCCTTGAATACCGCAAGCATGAACAGGACGGCGCACCGGAGGAAAACTATGGCCTTTGGGCCGCCAATGAAATCGAAAAGGTCATTCTGCGCGAAGGGCCCGACACCATCGGTTCGCTCTGCCTTGAGCCTGTGACCGCTGGCGGCGGCGTGATCACCCCACCAGAGGGCTATTGGGAGCGTGTGCGCGAGATTTGCGATCAGTACGATATCCTGCTGCACATCGACGAAGTGGTTTGCGGCGTGGGCCGTACCGGCACGTGGTTCGGCTACCAACACTACGGCATCCAGCCGGACATCGTGACCATGGCCAAAGGTGTGGCGTCCGGCTACGCCGCCATCTCTTGCTGTGTGACCACTGAAAAAGTGTTCGACATGTTCAAGGATGATGCCTCCGACCACCTGAATTACTTCCGCGACATCTCTACCTTTGGCGGCTGCACGGCGGGCCCGGCGGCGGCGATTGAGAACATGAAGATCATTGAGCGTGAAAACCTGCTGGAAAACTGCACCGCCATGGGCGACTACATGCTGGATCAGCTGAACGCACTGATGGACAAACACCCCAACGCGGGCCAAGCGCGCGGCAAGGGTCTGTTCCTGGGGCTGGAACTGGTTGAGGACCGCGCCAGCAAAACCCCGCTGAACGAAAAGATCGTTGCACAGGTGGTGGGCGACTGCATGGCCAACGGCGTGATCATTGGTGCCACCAACCGCTCTGTTCCGGGCAAGAACAACACGCTGTGTTTCTCACCCGCGCTGATCGCGACCAAGGACGATATTGACCAGATCATATCGGCTGTGGATGGCGCGCTGGGGCGTGTGTTGGGCTGACTTTGGCCGGTGAACTCTAAGAAAGCCTCGCATCACGCGGGGCTTTTTCCTTTTTGGGGCCGTGCTCAGGGCACGGCGCGTGACACGTTCTGTTGCACCATCCCCATGTAATGATCCCAATCCCAGTCTGATCCGGGGCACGGCTTGTCATTGGGGCTGACGGTCTGGTGATCCTTGATGCCGGGTGATCCTGCCATCATCTGGTGGATCTTGGGAATTTTGTGGCGATAGCACAGCCAGGTGACCAGGGCAGCAGAATTCGCATAAAGGACTGGGGGCGGCGTTTGACCTGCGGGGTTTACATGTTCAATCCCGATGGAATTGAGGTTGTGCGGATCCTGAATGCGCCCACCTGTGTGAAACGCGGCCTGATCATCCCGCACCATCTGCGTGATCGTGCCCGCCCGGTTTACGATGTAATGGATGCTGGCGCTTGTGCTGATGAACTTGTTCACACTGGCACTTTCATCCGTTGCCGGCCCCTGCGTGGTGTGAATAATGATCGACGTCACGGCCCTCGGTCTGTCAACCGCATTGGGCGAGGCTACCCAAAACTGTGTGCCGGGATAGTCCATATCCGAGGGCGCACTTGATCTGCGGGAATGCCACCACCTTCTGGTCATCTGAAATCTCTCTTAAAAGCCTGAGTAGACGCCCCTCCGGTCACACCTGTCAAGTGCGGACCCCTGCCTGCAAAGGCTGCGGCGGTTCCATCCAACCTGCGATACGCCCGCCTTGAAATATCTGCACGCACCACGGTTCAGCACATGTTGGCCCTGGCATTGGCCCTTAAACACGCAACAATTTACCGCTTCTTAACAAAGGGCTCAGCTTAATCCGCCTGCCATGTGACCAGTTTGCGAATCCTGCGCTTTGCATCGCCTGCATCGAACACTGTCGAGATTCGACCAAAATATCCAATTATTGAAACTTCTAGTCTCATTTTTTGTTTACTGCCTGCAGGGACCTTGCTACACTGGGGTTCAACACCGTACTTACTTCAAGTTTTTTTATATCCAGATTGAATCTGCTTTAAGTCCAATATAGGGTGGAACCATGGCCCTCCCAGTTGAAACATTCTTTCTCCACCCAGAGGCGCAAGGCACGCTGCAACAGCAAATTCAGCAAATGATTGCGCAGGGCATTTTGTCTGGTCGCTTTCAGCAAGGTGAAAAACTGCCCTCAACCCGAAAACTGGCCATGCATCTGGGCGTCAGCCGCATCACCGTGACCATCGCCTACACGGAATTGCTCGCCAACGATTACCTCACCTCCAAAGGGCGGTCGGGCTATTTCGTCTCGGAAAACGCGCCGGCACCCCCTGCGTTTGCGCCCGCACCCGAGGGGCAGGATGCGGTGGACTGGACCCGCGCGATTGGCCAGCGTTTTACGGGCGGTGCGACCCCCTCCAAACCACAGGATTGGGCCAAGTATCGCTATCCCTTCATCTACGGTCAGGCCGATCCAACACTGTTTGATCACGCCAATTGGCGCCTCTGCGCCTTGCAAGCATTGGGCCAGCGCGATTTCACCTCGCTCACCACGGATTACTACGATCAGGACGACCCGCAACTGATCGAGTTCATCGCCCGCCACACCCTGCCACGGCGCGGCATAACAGCGCGACCAGAGCAGATTTTGATCACTTTGGGCGCGCAAAATGCCCTGTGGCTCACCACCCAGGTCCTGCTCACGCAGCGCCGTCGTGCCGCATTGGAAGACCCCTGCTATCACGCCCTGCGCGACATCCTCAGCCAGTCGCGCTGCCACGTGACCCCTGTACGTGTTGATCAGGACGGCCTGCCACCTGACGCGATCCCGCCTGACACGGACGTTATTTTCACCACACCCAGCCATCAATGCCCGACCAACGCAACCATGCCCATGGCGCGCCGCCGGGCGTTGTTGGAGCGTGCCCGCGAAATGGACGCGCTGATCGTTGAAGATGATTACGAATTTGAAATGTCCTTTCTTAAATCCCCCTCGCCTGCCCTTAAATCTCTCGACAATGAGGGTCGGGTGATCTACGTTGGCAGCTTCTCGAAATCCCTGTTTCCGGGGCTGCGCCTTGGGTATCTGGTGGGCTCGGAGCCCTTTGTACGTGAGGCGCGCGCCCTGCGCGCCTCTGTCCTGCGTCACCCCCCCGGTCACATCCAGCGCACGGCTGCATATTTCCTGTCACTGGGGCACTACGATGCCCTGATACGGCGCATGGGCACCGCCCTGCAAGAGCGCCGCGAGGTGATGGATGACGCATTGGACAGGCGCGGTTTGCAGGTTGCCGGGCGCGGCGCCTCGGGCGGCTCGTCCTATTGGATGCGCGCGCCGGACGGCGTGGACACAGACAATCTGGCACGCCACCTACAGGCCAGGGGCGTCTTGATCGAACCGGGGCGTGCATTTTTTGCCGGGGACGAACAGCCCGGCAACTATTACCGACTGGCCTATTCCTCCATCCCGCATACCCGCATCGCAGATGGGGTCACCCTCATCGCACAAGAGCTTGAGGCCAGCCTATGATCTGGACTTACCCGATACATACATTTGGCCCTAACCCACCGCGGGCACAGGCTCTAATTTGCGCCCAAGCAAGATTCGCATTACGCCACGGCGTAGAAGTTTCTCCCATCCCTGTCTTAAGCTAAGGAATGTCTGCCATGAAGATGACAACAGAAGAAGCCTTTGTAAAAACCCTCCAGATGCATGGCATCGACAATGCCTTCGGGATCATCGGCTCTGCCATGATGCCCATCTCTGACATCTTCCCCGATGCGGGCATCAAGTTCTGGGATTGCGCCCACGAAACATCCGGCGGCATGATGGCGGACGGCTTCACCCGCGCCACCGGCAAGATGTCCATGATGATCGCCCAGAACGGCCCCGGCATCACCAACTTCGTCACGGCTGTGAAAACCGCCTACTGGAACCACACACCTGTTCTGCTGGTGACGCCACAGGCCGCAAACAAGACAATCGGTCAGGGTGGTTTTCAGGAAATGGAACAGATGAACCTGTTCGCGGACTGCGTGGCCTATCAGGAAGAAGTGCGCGACCCCACACGCATCGCGGAGACACTGAACCGCGTGATCATGCAGGCCAAACGTGCCTCCGCACCTGCACAGATCAACATCCCGCGCGACTTCTGGACACAGGTCGTGGACATCGACCTGCCCACAATCGTGGATTTCGAACTGCCACAGGGCGGCGAAAGCGCGGTTCAGCAGGCCGCTGATTTGCTGTCTTCTGCCAAATTCCCGGTGATCCTGAACGGTGCAGGTGCGATCCTGTCCAAGGGTGGTATTGAGGCCTCCCGCGTACTGGCCGAAAAGCTCGACGCACCTGTTTGCGTGGGCTACCAGCACAACGATGCCTTCCCCGGCAACCATCCCTTGTTTGCGGGTCCTCTGGGCTACAACGGCTCCAAGGCCGGTATGGAGCTGATCGCCAAAGCGGACGTGGTTCTGTGCCTTGGCACGCGCCTCAACCCCTTCTCGACCCTGCCCGGCTACGGCATTGACTACTGGCCCACAGACGCCAAAATCATCCAGGTGGACCTGAACCCGGACCGCATTGGCCTGACCAAGAAGGTCACCGTTGGCATCGTGGGGGACGCAGCCAAAGTCGCCACAAACATCATCAACAAACTGGCGGATGACGCAGGTGACGCGGGCCGCAAGGAACGCAAAGAAACCATCGCGCAGACCAAATCAGCCTGGGCGCAGGAACTGACCTCCATGACCGAAGAGCAGGACGATCCGGGCACCGACTGGAACGTGCGCGCCCGTGCGGCCAAGCCCGATTGGATGGCCCCCCGCATGGCATGGCGCGCCATTCAGGCCGCGCTGCCGGTTGAGGCGATCATTTCCTCCGACATCGGCAACAACTGCGCGATTGGCAACGCCTATCCATCCTTCAACGAGAGCCGCAAGTATCTGGCCCCCGGCCTGTTTGGCCCCTGTGGCTACGGCCTGCCCTCCATCGTGGGTGCAAAAATCGGCAAGCCGGACGTGCCGGTTGTGGGCTTCGCGGGCGACGGTGCCTTCGGCATCTCCGTCAACGAGTTGACCGCGATTGGCCGGGGTGAGTGGCCCGCAATCACTCAGATCGTCTTCCGCAACTACCAGTGGGGCGCGGAAAAGCGGAACTCCACCCTGTGGTTTGACGACAACTTTGTCGGCACAGAGCTGGACGAAGATGTATCATACGCCGGCATCGCCACTGCCTGTGGTCTGAAAGGCGTGGTCGCCCGCACCCAGGACGAGCTGACCGAGGCGCTGGCCACCGCGATCAAGGACCAGATGGAAAACGGTGTGACCACATTGATCGAAGCGATGATCAATCAGGAACTGGGTGATCCATTCCGCCGTGACGCGATGAAAAAGCCGGTTCAGGTTGCGGGCATCAGCGCGGCTGACATGCAACAGCAGGCGGTTTAAGAACCAACAGGTAAGGCGGGCTGAAGCCCGCCTTACCCATTTGAAGCCAAAGGAAACGCCTTGCCACAGAGTTTTTTGTCAGACGCCGTTGCAGAGGCCCCTACCCATATCATCGCCCTGGCACAAAAAGCCCCAAGCCCCCGCGTGGCCATCGCCGCCGCCGGTGCCCCCCTGCCGATGCTCGCCGCGATGGAAGCAACCCAAGCCAACATGATGGTCCCGCTCTTTACCGGCGACCGCGCCCGGATCAAGGGCGAAGCCGCAAAACTCAACTGGGACATTTCCGGTTTCGAGATCATCGAGGCGGACGGCGAAGATGCCTCTGGCCTTGCCGCCGCCACTGCCTGTGGGGAAGGGCGCGCCGATGTTCTGATGAAAGGCCAGCTGCACACAGACGCCTTCATGAAAGCCGCTGTAAGCCGCGATGCGGGCCTGCGCACCGGCAACCGCTTTGTGCATATCTTCCACATCACCACGCCGGACGGCACCGGGTCGGTCACCATCTCTGATGCCGCCGTGAACGTGGCCCCCAATCTCGACACTCGCAAGGACGCGACCCAACAGGTGGTCAGCCTGCTGCACCGCCTGGGCAACGCGCGGCCCAAGGTCGCGTTTCTCTCTGCCACAGAAAGCGCAATTCCCTCCGTGCCATCCTCTATGGAGGGCAAAGAGCTGTGCGACTGGGCCATTGAAAACGTGCAAGGCGCTGATTTCTCCGGGCCTTTGGCCTTTGATCTGATCATGTCGCCCAAGGCTGTTGCCACCAAAAAACTGACCAATGACCCGGTTGCAGGCCAGGCGGATGCCATCATCGTGCCCGACATCGTCTCCGGCAATGGCCTCTTCAAATCCTTCGTCTACCTCGCAGGCGGCTGCGCGGGCGGCATCGTGATGGGGGCCAAAGTACCAATCCTGCTCACCTCCCGCGCCGATCCCCCCGCCGCACGCATGTCGTCCATCGCCCTTGGGGCAATCATGGCGAACGTATGATTTTAGTCGTCAACGCAGGCTCCTCCTCCATCAAGGTCGCGTTGTTCAAACGCGACCTGACCGAGGTCATGGATGGACAGGTCAGCGGCATTGGCGGCGCATTGGCCCATCTGAAACTCGGCGCGGAAGACCGCGATATTGCCGCCCCGGATCATGACACTGCCCTCGCCGTGATCCTCGCCAGCCTCACCGCGCAAGGCATCACCCACGAGAGGCTCACCGCCGTTGCCCACCGGGTCGTGCACGGTGGCACCTCCCTTGTGGACCCGGCATTGATCACGGATCAGGTGATCGAGGGGATCAAGGCCGCAACCCCGCTGGCCCCCCTCCATAACCCCAACAACCTCGCCGGCATCCGCGCGTTGCAAAACCTCGCACCGGGCGTGCCACAATACGCCAGCTTTGGCACCGCGTTCCACGCCACACAACCGGATGTGGCCACCATCTACGCGCTGCCCAAAGAACCGCGCGCCGCTGGCATCCGCCGCTATGGCTTCCACGGGTTAAGCTACGCCTGGATCGTTACGCAATTTGGCGACAAACTCCCCTCGAAACTCCTCGCCTTCCACCTTGGCTCCGGCGCCTCTCTCTGCGCGATCAAAGACGGCAAATCTGTCGCCACCTCCATGGGATATTCCCCGCTCGATGGCCTGACCATGGGCACACGTTCAGGCGCGATAGACGGTATGGGCGTGCTGCGTCTGGCGGAAATGTACGGCGCGGATCAGGCCGCACATATGCTTAACAAAGACAGCGGTCTCAAGGGCCTTGGCGGTTCCAACGACATGCGCCTTTTGCTCGCTGCCGACACGCCCGAGGCGAACTTTGCGGTCGAGCACTTCTGCTACTGGGCCGCGCGCCACGCGGGCAGCGCCTTGGTTGCACTTGGGGGGCTGGACGGCGTAGCCTTCACCGGTGGAATCGGTGAGAATTCTGCGCCCATTCGTAAGCGGATCATGTCTCACCTTACCCTTTTCGGCGACGTGCCCGTGCACGTGGTCAAAGCCGACGAAGAGCGTCAGATCGCCACTGACGCCCTTACCCTAATGAACGGAGCGACGTGATGCCCAAAGACCAGCCAGAGATCGACCTTAGCCCAAAGGTATCCGACGAAATCCGCAAAACCACCTGCTACATGTGCGCCTGCCGCTGCGGCATCAACGTGCACATGAAAAAAGACCCGCTGGGTGATCTCAAGGTCGCCTATATCGAGGGCAACCGAGATCATCCGGTAAACCAGGGCGTGCTCTGCGCCAAAGGCTCTGCTGGCATCATGCAGCACAACGCGCCCTCGCGGCTGAAATCCCCGATGAAGCGTGTCGGCCCGCGCGGCTCTGGCGAATTTGAGGAAATCTCATGGGATGAAGCCTATGAAATCGCCGCCAAATGGCTGAAACCGATCCGCGAAACCAACCCTGAAAAACTGGCGTTCTTCACAGGGCGCGATCAGTCACAGTCCTTCACAAGTCTTTGGGCGCAGGCCTTTGGCACGCCCAACTATGCCGCCCACGGCGGGTTCTGCTCTGTTAACATGGCGGCGGCGGGCATCTACACCATGGGCGGGGCCTTTTGGGAGTTTGGCCAGCCCGATTGGGACCATACCAAGCTGTTCATGCTCTTTGGCGTGGCCGAGGATCACGATTCTAACCCCATCAAAATGGGCATCGGCAAGATCAAGAAACGCGGCGCGCGCGTCATTGGCGTGAACCCGATCCGCACCGGCTATAACGCCGTGGCCGATGATTGGGTCGGCATCACGCCGGGCACCGATGGTCTGTTTATCCTGTCGATGGTGCATTGCCTGATGAAGGCCGGTAAAATCGACCTGCACTATCTCGCGCAATACACAGATGCGCCTGTGCTGATAAACTCAGACCCCAAATCGCCCGAATATGGCCTCTACCTGCGCGATGGGAACGGCAAACAGCTGGTCGTGGACCGCAACACCGGCAAACTCGCCGCCTTTGACAGCCCCGGCGTGCGCCCGGACCTCTCTGGCACCCACCGCGCCAAGGGTGTCACCCACGTGCCTGTCTTCCACAAAATGGCCGAGATGTATCTCAGCGATGAATACGCCCCCGAGGCCGTCGCTGAACGCTGCGGCATCCCCGCCAAACGCATCCGCGCCATCGCCGCTGAAATCGCACGTGTGGCCTTTGAAGAAGCCTTTGAGCTTGATCACGCATGGACGGACTTCCGCGGTGAAAAACATGAGAAAATGACAGGCCGCCCGGTCTCCTTCCACTCCATGCGCGGCATCTCTGCCCATGCCAACGGCTTTCAGACCTGCCGCGCGTTGCACATGTTGCAAATCCTGCTGGGCACGGTCGAGGTCCCCGGCGGTTTCCGCTTCAAACCGCCCTATCCAAAACCTGCCACTGCACACCCCAAACCGCATGTCGGCATGACCCCCGGCGCGCCCCTGAACGGCCCGCATTTGGGCTTTGTGCATGGGCCTGAGGATCTTGCCCTAAAGGCAGACGGGTCTGCCGCGCGCATCGACAAGGCCTTCACATGGGACAACCCGATGTCGTCGCACGGGTTGATGCACATGGTTATTTCCAACGCCCATGCGGGCGATCCCTACAAGATCGACACCTTGTTCATGTACATGGCGAACATGTCGTGGAACTCCTCCATGAACACATCCGGCGTGATGGAAATGCTGACGGACAAGGATGAAAACGACAATTACGTCATCCCCCACATCATCTATTCTGACGCCTACAGCTCTGAAATGGTGGCCTATTCTGATCTGATCCTGCCAGACACAACCTATCTGGAACGCCACGATTGTATCTCACTGCTCGACCGCCCGATTTGCGAGGCGGACGCGGCGGCTGATGCCATCCGCTGGCCGGTGGTTGAACCGGACCGCAACGTAAAAGGGTTTCAATCCGCGCTCTGTGATCTGGGTGCAAAACTGGGTCTGCCGGGTTTTGTGAACGACGACGGCACCCAGAAATACGCGGATTACGCCGATTATATCGTCACTCACGAGCGCCGCCCGGGCATTGGCCCGCTGGCTGGCTGGCGCATGGGTGAAACGGGGCTGCAAAACGGACGTGGTGCCCCAAACGAGGGGCAGTTGGACAGCTACATCAGCAACGGTGGTTTCTTTGTCGAGCATATCCCGGATGGGGCGAATTACTACAAACCGTGGAACCAGGCCTATCAATCCTGGGCGGTGGACATGGGGCTCTATGACAGCCCGCAACCCTATCTGTTTTCCCTCTATGTTGAGCCGATGCGCAAATTTCAGCTCGCGGCAGAAGGCCATGGCGACATCCAGCCGCCGGACCATCTGCGCGCGCGGATCAAGGCCACCATGTCCCCCCTGCCGATCTGGTATGAAACCGACCAGCAGGGCAACGAAGGGTTCACGATCAACGCGCTGACCCAGCGCCCGATGGCGATGTATCACTCCTGGGGTTCCCAAAACGCCTGGCTGCGCCAGTTGCATGGCCGCAACCCGATGTATCTGCCCACCAGACTGATGCGCGAAAACGGGCTGAGCGATGGCGATTGGGCACGTATCACGTCACCCCATGGTGAAATCACCGTGCCGGTCATGGAAATGGCCGCGCTGAATGAAAACACCATCTGGACGTGGAATGCGATTGGCAAACGCAAGGGCGCATGGGCGCTGGATGCGGACGCGCCGGAGGCGACCAAAGGTTTTCTGCTCAACCACCTGATCCACGAGTTGCTGCCTGCCAAGGGCGACGGCATGCGCTGGTCCAACTCTGACCCGATCACCGGACAGGCGGCGTGGTTCGACCTCAAGGTCCGCATTGAAAAAACCACCGCCCCGAAAGAATCGCGGCCCGAATATCCGCCTCTGAAATCCCCCGTTGGCAAAGGGCCCAAAGACCTGGCCTGGAAGGTCGGCAAATGATCTGTCCTGCCGCATTCCCTCTTTCTGGCCATAACTCTTCCCGGAGGTCTGGAGGCTGGCCTCCAGTCCCGCACGCACCCCACGCGCCGGCATCTGCGTCCGGGGCGCAAACAGACATCCGCAATACCGACGCAATACCGACCAGATACCGACGTTGTACCGATGCCCAATTCGGAGACCAAAAATGACCATCCTCCCCGAATCCACCGACAAGAAACTCGGCCTTGTGATCGACCTCGACACCTGTGTGGGCTGCCACGCCTGCGTGATTTCCTGCAAGGGCTGGAACACCGAAAACTACGGCGCGCCCCTGTCGGATCAGGACGCCTATGGTGCCAACCCCTCGGGCACCTTCCTGAACCGCGTACACTCCTATGAGGTGCAACCGGCAGAGGGCGAAGCGCAGCTCATTCACTTCCCCAAATCCTGCCTGCACTGCGAGGACGCACCCTGCGTGACCGTCTGCCCCACCGGGGCCAGCTACAAGCGGGTTGAGGACGGCATCGTACTGGTCAATGAAAGTGATTGCATCGGCTGTGGCCTCTGCGCCTGGGCCTGCCCCTACGGCGCGCGCGAGATGGACCAGGAAGAGAATGTGATGAAAAAATGCACCCTCTGCGTGGACCGGATCTATAACGAAAACCTGCCCGAAGTAGACCGTGTGCCCTCCTGCGTGCGCACCTGCCCCGCAGGCGCGCGGCATTTCGGTGATCTGGGCGATCCGGATTCAGAGGTCAGCCAATTGGTGGCGGAACGTGGCGGCGTTGATCTGATGCCCGAACAGGGCACCAAACCTGTCAACAAATACCTGCCGCCCCGCCCCAAGGACGCGCTGCCGGAATTTGACGTGCTGGCCCCCTTCCTTGAACCCGTCATCGCAGAGCCGAAAGGTTTCCTCGGCTGGCTCGACAAAGCGCTGGAGAAAATCTGATGCATCCCGCTCCTTCCGTTATCATTTTCACCACCTTCTCGGGGCTTGGCTTTGGCCTGCTGATCTGGCTTGGTCTTGGTTACCCAAGCGTAACCGGCTGGTCCGCTTTTGCTTTCTTTGCAATCGCTTACATCATGGCTGTAGGCGGATTGATGGCCTCCACCTTCCACCTTGGCCGCCCGGAACGGGCGATGAAAGCCTTTACACAATGGCGTTCCAGCTGGCTCAGCCGCGAAGGCATCTGTGCCGTGCTCGCGCTGATCGTGATGGCGCTTTATGGCGCGGGTCTGGTGTTTTTCAGCCAACAATGGACGTTGCTCGGCTGGACCGGCGCGCTCTTTTCACTGCTGACCGTGTTCACCACCTCAATGATCTACACCCAGCTCAAATCCATCCCACGCTGGAACCAGACCATCCTGACCCCGGCCAATTTCATCTCCCTCAGCCTTGCGGGCGGGGCGCTCTTGGCGGGGCAAGTGACCGCCGCCAGCTTTCTGTTGCTGATTGCAGGCCTGATCCAGATGGCCACATGGCTGGTTGGGGACACCCGCTTTGAACAGGCCGGCACCGACATGGCCAGTGCCACCCAACTGGGCAACATCGGTCAGGTGCGCGCGTTTGAGCCGCCCCATACCGGCACCAACTACCTGCTGCGCGAATTTGTGCATGTGGTGGGCCGCAAACATGCACAGAAACTGCGGGTGATTTCGATCATCCTGATGGCGGCGCTGCCGGTGATCCTGCTGCTGATGCCGTTCAGCCATTTCCTCGCCTTGATCGCCGTGGTGGCCCATATCGCTGGCGTGCTGGTCGCGCGCTGGCTGTTCTTTGCACAGGCCGAACATGTGGTGGGTCTCTACTACGGGCAGCGCTAGGCTGGCCCCGTAAGGCGGGCCTGGGCCCGCCTTACCCTACCCCGCAGCCAGCGGCAGGCGTTGCTCCACCACCCGCGCCATGATGGATGCCCCCACCGGCAGAATCGACGAATCCAACGTGTATTCAGGATTGTGCAGGGGCATCGTACCCGCATGACCAACCACACAATAGGCCCCCGGAATGACCTTGAGCATATCGGCAAAGTCCTCTGACCCTGTCACAGCCTGCATGTTCCGGTCCAGGTTCTCCTCGCCCACAATATCGCCTGCCGCCTGCATATAGGCCTCCGACAGCTCGTCATCATTGATCAGCACGTCAAAAACATTGCGCAGCTCCAGCGAAATCTCGACGTCATGCATCGCGGCCATACCGTCACAGATCGCCTGCATCCGGCTTGCGGCAAGATCATAGATGTCATCACTGAAATACCGCACAGTGCCTGACAGCGTCGCGGTCTCTGGCACCACGTTATAGGCGGCACCGGCGTGCAGCTGCGTCACAGACAACACCAGCACCTCTTGCGCCGGGATGTTGCGGCTCAGGATAGTTTGCAATTCACTGGCCAGCGAGGCGGCGATGATCAGCGCATCTTTGCTGTCACTGGGCCGCGCCGCATGGCTGCCCCGCCCTTTGATCGCGATGTCAAAAAATGCGGCCCCCGCCATCGCCTGTCCTTTGCAAATCCCAACCTTGCCTGGGTTGCCGTTGGGCATGTTGTGCATGCCAAAGATTTCATCGCAGGGGAATTGCTCAAACAACCCGTCCGCCAGCATCTGGCGTGCACCGCCAAGGCCCTCTTCGGCGGGCTGAAAGACAATCACCGCTGTCCCGTCAAAATCCCGTGTGGCGGCCAGATGTTTGGCGGCACCCAGCAACATGGTGGTGTGGCTGTCATGCCCACAGGCATGCATTACACCGGGGTTTGTGGAGGCATACTCAAGCCCCGTCGCCTCCTGGATCGGCAGCGCGTCCATGTCCGCGCGCAGGCCCACCCGACGATTGCCTTTTCCCTTGCCCCGGATCAACGCAACAACGCCGGTCTTGCCGAGGCCCGTGTGCACTTCATCTACGCCATATTCGCGCAGCTTATCCGCCACGATGCCGCTGGTGCGCACCTCGGTAAAACCGATCTCAGGATGGGCATGCAGGTCACGAAAGATCGCTTCGAGTTCGTCTCTGCTGTCAGCAATGGTGGGCAGGATGTTCATGGGGCGGCCTTTCGGGTCAGGGATGAAAGGCATGGTGGGGTAAAACCCCACCCTACATCAACCCCGAACCGTAGGGTGCGCGTTTACCGCGCACCGCCCTTTAGTTCATCAAACCCGCGTGACGCATTGCGTCCTCAACCTGCGCCTTGGCACCATCGGTCAAACCCACATGGGGCAAACGCACCTCATCCGAGCACAGGCCCAGGCGCGACATGGCATATTTCACACCAACCAGCCCCGGCTCGGCAAAGATCGCCTGATGCAGGGGCATCATCCGATCCTGAATCTCCAGAGCTGTGGCATAGTCTCCTGCGGCGCAAGCTTTCTGCATTTTGGCCAAGGGCCCCGGGGCGACATTTGCGGTGACAGAAATGGCGCCCACACCGCCTTGGGCGTTAAACCCATGTGCTGTGCCATCTTCACCGGACAGCTGGATGAAATCCTTGCCACAGGTGATCCGCTGCGCGCTGACGCGGCTCAAATCAGCCGTGGCATCTTTGACACCCACAATGCGCGGCAGTTTGGCCAGTTCGCCCATTGTGTCTGGCGTCATATCCACCACCGAGCGCGGCGGGATGTTGTAGATAAAAATCGGCAAGGCGCAGCAATCGTGAATCGCCTTGAAATGCGCAATCAGCCCGCCTTGCGTCGGCTTGTTGTAATAGGGTGTGACCACCAGAATGGCATCCGCGCCCACATTCTCGGCGTGTTGCGCCAGACGAATGCTCTCTGCCGTGTTGTTGGACCCGGCACCCGCGATCACCGGCACACGTCCGGCGGCGGCTTTAACAACCTCCTCTACGACCTGTTCGTGCTCACGATGCGTCAAGGTGGGCGATTCGCCCGTGGTCCCAACAGGCACCAGCGCTTTGGTGCCTTCGGAAATCTGCCACTCCACCTGTTTTTTCAGCGCCACCAAATCCAGCTCACCGTCCTGAAACGGCGTGACGAGTGCGGTCATTGACCCATGAAACATGTGCACGCTCCTTTACTTGCGTTTGTCAGACCTCGGGTCTGACGTGCTGGTCGGCGGAATGCCGAACGGTTGACGCCACTTGTGAACAGGCTCCGATTGAATCCGCGCCACTTTGGCATATGTTGCAAGGCTCTAGCCTTTTGGTCCCGGGAATTGCAAGCGATGACACGCATTCTGACAGCTCTGTTGCTCGTTTTTGCACTGACGGCCCCGCCAAGCGCCCTGCTGGCGCAATCGCAAACCACGACCGCTCAAACCACAGCACCCGCCGACCGCCCCCGCGCGCGGCCCATGCCGATGAGTGCTGCCCTCAGCGCGGTACGGGCCGGGGATTGGCCCCGCGCCGCCCGGCTTGCCAACACACAGGGCCCGGTGGCGGTGGACATCATCGAATGGATGCGCCTGCGCAATGGCGACGGCAGCTATGCAGAGGTGCGCAGCTTTCTGGACCGGCGCAGCGATTGGCCGGGCGAGGCGTTTTTGCGCAAACGTGCCGAACCCGTTGTGATCACGCAGCCAGACAATGACATCCTCGCGTTTTTCACCGAGATGCCGCCACAAACGCCGCGCGGTGTCTTTACCAATGCGGCGGCCCTGAAACGCGCAGGCCAGGATGGCGAGGCAGAGGCCGATATTGTCCTTGCCTGGCGCACCATGGCCATGAACCCGACCACCCAGGCAATGTATCTGGCCGCACACGCGGCGCTGATCAAACCACATCACACCGCACGGCTCGACGAAATGCTGTGGCAGCGCAACCACGATGAGGCCCGCCAGATGTTTGATCTGGTCGACAAGGATCAGGTCGCCCTCGCCAAGGCCCGCATCGCCCTGCAACGTCGTGCAGACAGTGCAACGCGGTTTGTTGCGGCCCTGCCCGACGCATTGGCAGACAACTCAGGTTTGGCCCATGCACGATTTGAATGGCGCATCCGCAGCAACCGCGTGAACGACGCAAAAACCCTGTTGCTGGCGCGCTCCACCTCTGCCGAGGCGTTGGGCAATCCTGCGGCCTGGGGCAATCGGCGCCGTGCACTAGCCCGTGGCGAAATGCGCTCGGGCGATCCCGAACGCGCGTACAAAATGGCCGCGCAGCATTTTTTGACGTCCGGGTCGGATTATGCCGATCTGGAATGGCTGTCCGGCTACATCGCCCTACGGTTTTTGAAAGACCCGCAAGCCGCCTACCAGCATTTTCTGAACCATGGCAACGCTGTGGCCTCGCCCATTTCGCTGGGGCGTGCAGGCTATTGGCAGGGCCGCGCCCTGGAGGACATGAATGACCCAGAGGCCGCCGCAGTGGCCTATGCCAGTGGTGCCAAATACCAAACATCCTTTTATGGATTGCTGGCGGCGGAGCGCGCCAGCCTGCCCTTTGACGCCACCCTCACGGGCGAAACACCACCGGTGGACTGGCACGACTCACCGCTAACGGCGGATCCGCTGTTTCAGGCAGGTCTGCTCCTGCAAGCCGCCGGAGAGCTGACGCTGGCCGAACGGTTCTGGACCCATCTCACCGAACAGCTGGTGCCAGAGGACATTGCCCTGCTGGGGCAGGCGGCCATTGACCTCGACCAACCCCATCTAGCCGTGATGATCGGCAAACGCGCCGCGCGCCATGGGCTGACAATCGCCGCGCCCTATTACGCGCTGCACCCTTTGGCCAAGCGTGATCTGCCTATCGCGCCGGAGATGAGCCTGGCCATTGCGCGACGCGAAAGCGAATTTGACCCGGTTGTGCAATCTGGTGCCGGCGCGCGCGGGTTGATGCAATTGATGCCCGCCACCGCCCGCGAGGTCGCCGCAGGCCTTGGGGTCAGCGCGCTGCACACCACTGACCGGCTGACCTCTGATCCGGAATACAACGCCGTTCTTGGCTCACAATACCTGTCGCGCATGGCAGGACAGTTTGGCGGGAATGTCGTGATGATGTCAGCGGCCTATAACGCCGGACCCAGCCGCCCGATCCGCTGGATGGATACCTATGGCGATCCACGCCGTGGCGATATCGACATTGTGGATTGGGTCGAAATGGTCCCGTTTCGCGAAACCCAAAACTACATCATGCGCGTCACAGAAAGCCTGCCGGTCTACCGCGCGCGGTTGGGCAAAGACCCCCTGCCGATCCCGTTTTCGCAGGAATTGATCGGCTCAACGATGAAGGCTTTCGCGCCAAAAGGTGAATAGCCCGGCCAGCACGATAACCCCCGCGCCCAGCATGACATTTAGCGATATGGTTTCGCCAAAGATCAGCACACCGATGCCTGCAATGAAAATCAGGTGCAAATAGGCAAAGGGCTGGACCGCACTTACCTCTGCCACTTCATAGCACCGGATCATCAGCCAATGCCCGGCCACGCCCGAGATGCACAAGGCCAGCATAAAAATCCAATCGGTCGGGTCCAGCGGCTGCCAAAACCAGACCCCGACGAGAGTCATAGCAATCGCGCCACTGACCCCGGTCCAGAAAAAACTGGTGGCGGTGCTGTCGTTGCGGGCCGCGAACCGGGTCAGCAGCGCATAAAGCGCAAACATCCCCGCCGCCAGAAAAGACACCAGCGCCTTTGGGTCAAACACCCCGTACCCAGGGCGCAGAATGATCAGCACGCCGATGAAACCAACACCAATGGCCACCCACCGTCGCCAGCCGACATGCTCACCCAGCACAGGGCCGGAAAGTGCGGCCACCAGCAAGGGATAACAGGCAAAAACCGCATGGGTCTCAACCAGCCCCAGCAGCACATAGGCCACCACCGAAACGCATATTTCTGCCGCTAGCAGCAGCCCGCGCGCGCCTTGCAGGATCGGCTGGCTGGTTTGCGCCGCCGCCCGCACACCACCCACCTGCCGCTTGGCCAAGGCGATGACAAAAGCCGCAAAAAACCAGTAGCGGATCATCACGATCATGATGACGTTGTATTTTTCCGCCAGATAGCGCGAAAACCCGTCCTGCACGGCAAAAATCATCACCGCTGCAATCATCAGCGCCACGCCCAGCCGCACATTGTTGGTCTGGGTCATGCCAGACGGCCTTTGGTCATGTGACGTTTGCGGCCATAGCCCGGGATGCGGGTGATCTCAAACCCCGCATCCGCCAGCCCACGGCGCACAAATCCGGCGGCCGTATAAGTAGCGCAGGTGCCCAGTGGCGCGGTGTGGCGCGCGACATCCCGCATCAGCTCTGCGGTCCAAAGCTCCGGGTTTTTCGCAGGCGAAAATCCATCCAGAAACCATGCGTCTGCCTGACCGTCCCAGGCACGCACCCTGTCGCGCGCATCGCCAATCACAACCGTCAGCTCCAGCCCCGGCAGCCTGATTTGACCACCATCCGTGCACCAGTTTGCGTGCAACAGATCACGCCGCCCGTCAAAATCCGGAAAGGAGCGGTGCGCGCGCGCCATATCGTCCGGGTCCATCGGAAAGGCCTCAAAACTGGTGAACCGCAGCGCATCTGTTTGCCCGGACGTCATCCAGGCATCCCATGCCACCAGCACGTTCAACCCCGTGCCAAAGCCCAGTTCAGCGATATGAAACCCGGGCGCAAAGCGTTGCGGCAGGTCGTTGCCCAGCAGAAACACATGTTCAGTCTCTGCCACCCCGTCGTGGAGCGAGAAAAACGGATCATCAAACAGCGCGGACATCGGCACATCGCCATCCCGCCAAATGATCTGATCTCTCTGGTTGCCCACCGCCCCATCCTCTATGCTGGCCATTCCAATGGGACACTTGCGCAAAGGAGGCGTGCTTGGCAATGGCCGACATCACAGTGCGCGGCGCAGGGATCTTTGGCCTGTCGATTGCATGGGCCTGCGTGCAGCGCGGTGCCAAGGTCTGTGTGATCGACCCAAATGGCGCGGCGTCGGGCAGCAGCGGCGGGATTGTCGGCGCGCTGGCCCCCCATGTCCCCGAAAAATGGAGCCCAAAGAAAGCGTTTCAACTGCAAAGCCTGCTGATGGCAAAACGCTTTTGGGCCGAGGTTGAGGCCATTGGTGGTGTGCCCTCCGGTTATACCCGCAGCGGGCGCATTCAACCCCTTGCCGATGCGCGCGCCGTCACCCTGGCCAAGGCCAGAGCGGAGGGCGCGCGTGACCTGTGGCACCAGCACGCCACATGGCAAGTGATCCCGGTGCCTGATACCCCCTTTGCCCCGCTAAGCCCCACCGGGTGGGTGATCCATGACACGCTTTCGGCACTGATCCATCCGCGTCAGGCCTGTGCAGCGCTGGTCAGCGCCCTGGCCGCCAAAGGGGTGCATGTGACGTCCGATGGCGCGGATGGGGGCAAGACAATCTGGGCCACCGGGGCGCAGGGGCTTGAGGAGATGACCGTAAATCATCACCGTCTGGTGGGTGCCGGGTTAAAGGGGCAAGCAGCGCTGTTGCGTTACGCCGCCCCCGGTGCACCGCAGCTGTTTGTCGATGGCGTGCATATTATCCCGCATCTTGATGGCACAACGGCCATTGGCTCCACGTCAGAACGTTATTTTGAAGACCCAAAAGGAACCGATGAACAGCTCGATATGCTGATTGAACAGGCCCGCGCCGCCGTCCCCGCCCTGCTGAACGCACCTGTCATCGAACGCTGGGCCGGATTGCGCCCCCGCGCACGCAGCCGCGCGCCGATGATGGGGGCATGGCCCGATCGCCCCACAGATTTCATCGCCAATGGCGGGTTCAAAATCGGGTTTGGCATGGCCCCCAAAGTGGCCGAGGTCATGGCCGATTTGGTATTGGACGGGCGCGACGCCATTCCCGACGGTTTTCGTGTCGAGGATAACCTTTAGGCCGACGCCGTCATGCACAGCCGCCCATCCGGCCCCTCGACCCATAACTCCCGGCCCTTGCGACACATCCTCGCCGTTTCAAAATGCATCAAAGGGGCAGTCGCGCGGAACTGAAAGGTTTTGAGCGGCCCCAGCTCTCGTTCTGCTTTCAACATCAAGAGCTGTGCCAGCAACGGGCCGTGCACCACCAAACCGGCATACCCTTCGACATCGCGGGCATAGTCCAGATCATAATGAATGCGGTGCCCGTTAAAGGTCAGCGCGGAATAGCGGAACAGCAATGTGGAGGAGAATTCGACACGTTCCGCGGTGTCCGCATCGGCTGGTGCGCATGGCGCAATTTGTTTTGGGGCACCCGCTGCCGGGTCTTCGCGGTACACAAGGTCTTGCCATTCGTGCAGGCACAGCACCCCGTTCTGCGTAATGTCATGGCGCAACGTGACGAAACCGAGTGGCCCGGTGCGGCCCACCTTACGGGTATGGCTTTCACAGATGGTGGTGCGGGTGGCCTGCTGCCCGGCGATCAGATCTTGCAGAAACTGCAAGCGCCCGCCTGCCCACATCCGTCGGGGCAGGCCCATGTCAGGGATGATGCCACCCACCTTGATATGCCCGTCCCGACCCAGCGCGCCGGGTGGCTGTGGTGCCCAGAAATAAAGCTGATGAAAGAACGGCGGCAGAGCATCCCCCGCCGCAATTGTGGCATCCCGCCCCAGTGCGATCTGCATGGCATTCGCGCGCGCGGGGTCCATCACATCGCTTTGACTTGTGGCATCTGGCGGGGCAACGTCCATGCCACAGCCCTAACCCAAGGTTCACCCATGCCGCAATCCCCCGCCCCCTGCCTGCACCAGCTGGATCATTTTGTGCTGACCGTGGCGGATATTGCCGCTACCGCCACGTTCTATGCCAAGGTGTTGGGCATGCAGGCAGAGACGTTTGACACGCCCGATGGCATTACGCGTCATGCCCTGTTTTTTGGACACGCCAAAATCAATCTGCATCAGCACGGAGCTGAGTTTGAGCCCAAGGCCGCGCGCCCCACACCGGGCAGTGCTGATCTGTGCTTTCTCACCCATACGCCCATTTCTGACTGGGTGGATCATCTTGCCCGCGTACAGACCCCAATTGAACAAGGCCCCGTTGCCCGCACCGGGGCAACAGGGCCTTTGACATCAATTTACCTGCGCGACCCTGATCAAAATCTGATCGAGATCAGTACGTTAGACTAATTCACGCAAAGATTTCATCAGTGTGGTCAGGTCTTTGACATACATCTCACCCTTGAGCTGGCCCTGTTCATCAAAAGCCTCGTAGCTGGCAGCGACGTGAACTTCAGGACCTTGCAGGATCATTGGCCGGAACGGTTGCAAAAAGCTGCGCAATGTCATGGTGGCGCGTTCGCCCCCTGTGCGCCCGGCGGCTGCGCTCATGATCGCGACGGGTTTGCCGGTCCAGGGGGTGCCCTCCACCCGGCTGACCCAGTCAAAGGCATTTTTCAACGCGCCTGACGGGCCTTTGTTATACTCCGGCGAAGCAATCAAAACCGCGTCTGCATCCGCGATCTGCTGGGCCAATGTGTGCACAACGGCTGGCACGCCGTGCGCCTCTTCATCATCGCCATTGTAGAGCGGCAGATTGATATCAGCCTCCGTGTAGCTGGCATCTCCAAACAGGCGCGCGGCCTCTTTCAGCAACTGGCGATTGGTGGACGCTTTGCGCAAAGCGCCGGAAATTCCCAAAAGTTTGGGTGTAGACATCGTGCTGACTCCTTTGTGGCTGAACTTGACCTTAACCTGTTACCTCTGTGCTAAAAAACAATAAGCCCCCGCGCAATGCAGGGGCTCTGAGGAAATTTGCACAACGCCAAAAAGTCAGGCGTTTGGTAGGATCACGATCTCAACACGGCGGTTCTGCGCCTTGCCCTCTGCTGTCAGATTGCTGGCAATGGGCTGACTTTCACCGCGCCCAAAGGCCTGCACACGAGAGGCCGGAACACCGCGCGACAGCAGGATGTTGGA
This sequence comes from uncultured Sulfitobacter sp., assembly GCA_937928635.1. Lineage (GTDB taxonomy): Bacteria > Pseudomonadota > Alphaproteobacteria > Rhodobacterales > Rhodobacteraceae > Sulfitobacter. The sequence goes on from CALFWM010000038.1 coordinate 30,044, forward strand.
AACCGCACTGGCACGCCCTTCGGACAATTGTTGGTTAAACGCGGCCTCACCGTCGCTGTCAGTGTGGCCCACAACCTGAATGGTCGATTCCGCGTAGACCTGCACGTTGTTGGCCAGTGCGGTCAGATCATCAACCATGCGCGGTTCAACCGCGGTGCTGTTGGTGGCAAACAAAATGTCCTGCGGAAGGGTGACGATCAACCGATCACCCGTATTGTTGATGCCAACATCATTGCCCAGCGATTGGCGCAGATCCGCCTCTTGCTTGTCCAGTGAATAGCCAACACCGGCCCCGATCGCACCGCCGACAACCGCACCTTTCAGCGCGCCCTCTGCCCGATCGCCATCATTGGAGGTCAAAACCCCCAGCAACGCGCCAGAGGCCGCACCAATCAACGCGCCGTTCTTGGTTTTCTGGTTCGGATCACCCGGTTGGGCGACCAATTGGCCGGGGTCCGTACAGGCACCCAATGCCAGCGTGCCCGCCAGCGCCACTGCAAGTGTCATCTTTGAAAAAGTCATTGCTACTGCCTTCATGTTACGGCCCCGTTCGGGCGGGGCATCTTTGTCTGCTCAATATATAGCGCGGGACGGCGTGGCACATCACGGGGAAAATATCATCGGCAATAACCCGCCAGTCTAATGGCTCTGCATTTCAAGCCTCTGCGCGTGCCGCTTCAAAGGCCAGCATGGCGCGTTTAACAGGCAGGCCCCAGTGATACCCGCCCAATGCACCCGATTTACGCAAGGCCCGGTGACAGGGGATCAGCCAACTGACCGGATTGCGCCCCACTGCGGTGCCCACGGCACGCACAGCTTTTGGGTGGCCAATGGCCTGTGCAATGTCAGAATAGGTTGTGACCTGACCGGAAGGGATGTGCAGCAATGCCTCCCACACTTTGATTTGAAACGGCGCGCCCATCATTAACAAAGGTGCCTTTTCCGCCGCCCCCGCCCCGGCTCCAAAAGCCGTTGTGACCCATGGGCGCAAGGCGTCTGCGTCCTGCACAAATTGCGCATGGGGCCAGCGTTTGAACAGGTCTTCCCTGGCCACGTCCTCGCCCATTTCAGCGGCCAAAGCCATGCCGCAGATGCCCTTCTTTGTGCCGGTGACAAGCGCGCGACCAAAGGGGCTGTCAAACCAGCCCCAGTTGATGGTCAGGCCCTCCCCCCCTTTGGCAAATTCGCCGGGGCTCATCGCCTCCCAGCGCAGAAACAGATCATGCAGGCGCCCTGTACCAGACAAGCCCACAGAATGTGCGGCTTGTAAGGTGGTGGTCTGCTCACGCAGCATCGCCTTGGCCTGCCCGAGCATCAGATATTGCTGATAACGTTTGGGGGACACGCCAACCCAGCGCGAAAACAGGCGCTGAAAATGCGCAGGCGACATATCCATCTGACGCGCAATATCATCAAGGTGCATGGGGTCATCGGCGTTATCAATCAGATCAATGGCCCGGCGCATGACGCCGTAGTGATAGCCCTGATCGGCGGTTGGGATGGGGTGCATCTGTGTCATGCGCTCACTCTAGGGACCCCGCAGCTGTCCGGCGACCCGAAACTTGCGCTTAGGCACTTTTGACAAGTGCCTGCTTGCCCTGCGCGCCCATTCCGCGCATACCGACGCCCATGGCAAAACAGCTTGATTATCATACCATCCGCGCGATTTTTGAACGCTTTCACGATGCCGAGGCCGAACCAAAAGGGGAGCTGGAGCACGTGAATGTCTATACGCTGGTTGTGGCCGTCGCCCTGAGCGCGCAAGCCACAGATGCAGGCGTCAACAAAGCCACCCGCGCGCTGTTTCAGATCGCGGACACGCCGCAAAAGATGCTCGACCTCGGGCTTGAGGGGCTGACGGAGCATATCAAGACCATCGGCCTGTTCCGTCAAAAAGCCAAGAATGTCATCAAGTTGAGCCAGATTCTGGTCGATCAATACAACGGCGAAGTCCCCAATTCGCGCGCCGCCCTGCAAGGGCTGCCCGGCGTGGGGCGCAAGACGGCCAATGTTGTGCTGAACATGTGGTGGGGCCAGCCGGCCCAGGCCGTGGACACGCATATCTTTCGCGTGGGCAACCGCACCGGCATTGCGCCGGGCAAATCGGTGGACGCGGTCGAACGGGCCATCGAAGACCACATTCCCGCTGATTTTCAGCTGCATGCACATCACTGGCTGATCCTGCATGGCCGCTATCACTGCAAGGCGCGCAAACCCTTGTGCCGCACTTGCCTCATCCGCGATCTTTGCTCTTTTGAGGACAAAACAGAATGACCAAAACCTACGACCTCGTTGGCATCGGAAATGCCGTTGTGGACGTGATCACCCAGTGTGACGACAGCTTTCTTGACCTGATGGGCATTGAAAAAGGCATCATGCAGTTGATTGAGCAGGAGCGGGGCGAAACGCTATATGCCGCGATGTCTGAGCGCGTGCAGACCCCCGGTGGTGCTGTGGCGAATACAATTGCGGGTGCCGGTGCGCTGGGCATGCAGACGGCATTTATTGGGCGTGTGCGGGATGATGCATTGGGTCAGTTTTATGCCGATGCCATGACCGACAATGGCATTGATTTTGTGAACCCACCTGTTGCTGACGGCGAAACGCCCACCTCCCGCTGCATGATCTTTGTGACACCGGATGGGGAGCGGTCGCTGAACACCTATCTCGGTATTTCCACTGGGCTAACTTCTGATGACGTGCCCGAAGCCGTGTCCGGCAATGCCAGACTGATGTTTCTTGAGGGCTATCTGTTTGATCATGACGCGGGCAAGACCGCCTTTCGCGAAGCCGCGCGGGCCACAACAGCAGGCGGCGGGCTGGCGGGGATCGCGATCTCTGATCCGTTCTGCGTGGAGCGTCACCGCGCCGATTTCCTGTCACTGATCAAGAACGATCTGGATTATGTGATCGGCAATCACCATGAAATCATGTCGCTGTTTGAAACAGATGATCTTGAGGCAGCACTGCGCAAAACTGCCGATATCTGCGCCAATGTGGTCTGTACCCGGTCTGGTGAGGGCGTCACGCTGATCCGCGATGGCGAACGCGTGGACGTGCCCGTACAATCAGTGACCCCGGTGGATGCCACCGGTGCTGGCGATCAATTTGCCGCGGGCTTCCTTTATGGCATGTCCACGGGTGCGGATCTGGAAACCTGCGGACGCATGGGCAACCTGTGTGCAGGTGAGGTGATCAGCCACATCGGCCCGCGGCCACAAAAAGACATGCTGGCCGCGTTCAAAGCCGAAGGGTTGATCTGATATGATCGCAAATGGGTCCCATGACGTCCCCGCGGGCAAGATTGTGATGGCCATCACGCGTCTGGAAATGAAGACAAAACCGCCCTTGCCGGATGTGGCCCTGCCGCAGGGCATGACGTTTGAAGCAGTGAAATTTGATCCTCCACACTATCGTGATCTGTTCACGCGGGTGGGCCAGGAGTGGCTGTGGTATTCACGGCTGAACAAAAGTGACCGCGAGTTGGCCGCGCATTTTAGCGACCCCAAGGTGCAGATGTTCACGCTGCGCAAGGACGGTCAGGATGAGGCGATGCTGGAACTTGATTTTCGCGTCGCGGAAGAATGTGAGCTGGCCTACTTTGGTCTGACGGCCCCGTTGATCGGGTGCGGGGCGGGGCGATTTTTGATGACCCAAGCCATCACGCTTGCCTGGGAACAGCCCATAAAGCGGTTTCATTTGAAGACCTGCAATTACGACAGCCCGCAAGCCCTCGGGTTTTATCTGCGCAGCGGCTTTGTCCCTTATGGGCGGCAGATTGAGATTGACGATGACCCGCGCTTGACTGGCGTTGTGCCCACAACTGCCGCACCGCATGTGCCGATTATCGCCGGATGATGTACTTTTCTGGATTTGCGCGGCCTTTTGACCGCGCGGCGCACCGCCAAGCCGGGGCTTGTCGGATGAGGGCTGCCTGCCCTCATACTCCCGGGGAAGAGTTAAGGCCAGAAAGAGGAGCGATTTGCATCACTTGGGCTTGCAACCGCGACCCTTGTGGCAATTGAGGACTTGCTTGAGCATTTTGGGTTTGGGATTGTCAAAAACACGGCCACCGCAGGGGTTCACATCGAGGGCATATGTCGCGTTGCTGCGTTTCACAAAGGCCAAAACCTGCCCGCCATTTTCAGCAGAACCGCACCACGGACCATAGCAGGCGACATCCAGCGTCACCTCGTGATCAAAGGGAACCGTGAAACCCTTTGCAGACATGGATTTACCCACCAGCCGCGCCGGGATTTTAGTGAGTTTGGGTGGTTTTATGCCGTGATTGCCATCCCGTGGTAATTTGCGCCGGTCAAAGGTCAGGCGGCCATGGACCACAATGTAGGCCTCTTTTGCTTCTGCCACTTCGGCATAGCTGCGCGCGACACTTGGACGCAGACAGGACAATGCGGCGGCTTGCATAGGCAAACTCAGCGCGACAAGCAGGGTCAGGAAACGGATCATAGATAGCCCTCAAATTCCTTGATCACCTCACTGTAAACCTCCCGTTTGAACGGAACAATGTTGTCCACCAGATCAGCCAGCGGCAGCCAGCGCCATTTTGAAAACTCCGGATGCGCCGTTTGGATGTTCACCTGTTCATCACGGCCCTTATAACGCAGCAAGAACCATTTCTGTTCCTGTCCGCGATACTTTCCCTTCCAGAGTTTGGGCACCAGATCATGGGGCAATTCATAGGGCAGCCATTGCGCACTTTGCGCCACCACATCAACCAGATCAGGGGTGATCCCGGTCTCTTCTTCCAGCTCACGCAAGGCGGCAGCCTCGGGCGTTTCTCCCTTGTCCACCCCACCCTGTGGCATTTGCCATGCGTCCATGTTGCGGTCGAGCCGTTGCCCGACAAAAACCTCGCCAGTGTCATTGACCAGCATCAGACCCACGCAGGGACGATAGGGCAGTTTTGAAATTTCTTCGGGGATCATGGCCTGTCTTCCTTTGCGGTTTTGGTCTTTATGCCATGGCCCTGCCCCGCGCGCCACCAACTGTGCGTGACGCCGCGTTGTGCGTGACACGCAGGCGGTCTAGGGTCATGCAGGTAGAGTAATCCCACGCCAGAGAGGTCTTTGTCGATGTCCAGCTATCCCCACATGCTTGCCCCCCTCGATCTGGGGTTCACCACGTTGAAAAACCGCGTGCTGATGGGGTCGATGCACACAGGCCTTGAAGAAACCAAAGACTGGAACCGGGTGGCCGAATTTTACGCAGCCCGCGCGCGGGGTGAGGTTGGCCTGATGGTCACAGGCGGCATCGGGCCCAACCTGGAGGGGTCTGTTTTGCCCGGTGCGGCGATGATGGTCAGCGATGAGGATGTGGACAATCACAGTATCGTGACCAAGCGCGTGCATGATTCAGGTGGCAAGATCGCGATGCAGATTTTGCATGCCGGACGGTATGCCTATGGGCCGGCCTGTGTTGCCCCTTCTGCGATCAAATCCCCGATCTCTCCGTTTCCGCCCGAAGAACTGGACGAGGCCGGCATCGAACGGCAAATCAGCGACATCGCGCGCTGCGCCGCGCTGGCACAGCAGGCCGGATATGACGGCGTTGAGGTGATGGGGTCAGAAGGGTATTTTCTGAACCAGTTTCTGGTCGAGCATACCAACAAACGCACCGATGGCTGGGGCGGATCTTATGAAAACCGCATGCGCCTGCCCATCGAAGTTGTGCGCCGGGTCCGCGAAACCGTGAGCGAGAAATTTATCATTATTTACCGTTTGTCGATGATTGATCTGGTGCCAAATGGCTCCACCCATGACGAGGTGGTGCAATTGGCGCGAAAAATTGAAAAAGCCGGAGCCACAATCATCAACACAGGCATCGGCTGGCATGAGGCACGTATTCCAACAATTGCCACCTCTGTGCCGCGCGCTGCCTTTGCCTGGGTCACGAAAAAACTGATGGGTAAGGTGAGCATTCCGATCATCACATCCAATCGTATCAACTCGCCGGCAGTGGCCGAAGAAGTGCTGGCGGATGGCTGCGCCGATATGGTCAGCCTTGCGCGCCCCATGCTGGCGGATGCGGATTTTGTGAAGAAAGCGATGAAGGAAACCGCACATCATATCGCGCCCTGTATTGCCTGTAATCAGGCCTGTCTGGATCACACATTCAGCGGCAAAATCTCCAGCTGTCTGGTGAACCCGCGTGCCTGCCATGAAACCGAGCTGACGATTGAGCCTGCCCCAAAGGCGAAAACCATCGCTGTTGTCGGTGCGGGGCCTGCGGGCCTTTCGGCTGCGATCACGGCAGCAGAGCGCGGGCATACCGTGACCCTCATTGACCGGGCTGCGGAAATTGGCGGCCAGTTGAACCTTGCCAAACAGGTGCCGGGCAAAGAGGAGTTCTGGGGCTTTGTCGATTGGTTCCGCACGATGGTGGATCACCACGGCATCACCGTCAAACTGAAGACTGAGGCTACGGCAGATGCCTTGGCCGACTTTGATGAAGTTATCATCGCCACAGGCGTGATCCCCCGTGATCCTGACATCCCCGGGCAGGACACCGGCAACACTGTGAATTACATCGACGTGCTCAAAGGCAACGCCAGGGCCGGAGATCGGGTGGCCGTGATTGGTGCCGGCGGCATCGGCTTTGACGTTTCCGAATTCCTTGCACAAGACGGGCAAAGCCCCACGCTGAACCTGCCCGAATGGATGACAGAATGGGGCGTGGCCGATCCGGCGCAGCACCGCAGCGGATTGGCCCCTGAAGGCCCACAGCCGGATAAACCGGCGCGTCAGGTCACCATGTTACAGCGCAAAGCCACCAAAGTGGGTAAGGGGCTGGGCAAGACCACAGGCTGGATTCACCGCGCAGCTCTCAACATGAAAGAGGTACGGATGATCGCCGGGGTGAACTATGAAAAGATCGATGCCGACGGGCTGCACATTACCTTTGGCGAGGCGCGCGAGAACCCGACGTTGGTTGAGGCCGATACAATTGTGATGTGCGCAGGGCAGCTTTCGGAGCGCACGCTTGCGGATAGGCTGGAGGCCATGGGCAAGACCCATCACGTCATTGGTGGTGCGGATGTTGCCGCAGAGCTGGATGCCAAGCGCGCCATTGATCAGGGCACCCGTCTGGCCGCCACCCTTTAACGCTGAGGGCGGGCCAAGGCCCGCCTTACGGATCCTCCATTACGAGCGGCAGGAAGCCGAACGAAAAGGTAGGATTGAGTTTATTGGAAGGGTGAAAGGGTTGGGTGCCGCAGTTCGGGTCGCTTAACGTTGCAGAAAGGCTATAACGTGGTCAAAACTGCGCGGCTCAAGCCCGCTCTCACCCGAGCCAAATATGACTAAGGCCGGAACGCTGCGATGCCCTCCCCGTCATTTCACCCTTCCAATAAACTCAATCCTGAGACCACCAATGCACAGACCCCTCTTTTTGATTCACAACCGCGTAAGGCGGGCCTTGGCCCGCCCCCATTGAACAATTGTCTGAACCCCGGCAAAGTCAGCCGATGGCGCTGAATGTTCTGGATATCTTTGAGGATGGCACGACGGGGGAACCGCAGGATTCCAGCCTGACGGAGCCGGGCGTTTACCGTTGGTGGCATTGGGATCTGAACGAGGGTGAACTGGCTAATTGGGTTCTTCAACAATTGCCAAACATCCCCGCTGATGCGTTGATGCAGCCCGAAACCCGCCCGCGTTGTGATGAATATAAAGACGGGTTGATCCTGAACCTGCGCGGCATAAACCTCAACGAGGGGCAGCCAGCGGATCAGATGGTCTCCCTCAGAATGTGGGTGACCACAGATCTGGTGGTGACAGTGCGTGTGCGCCGCGTCTTTGCCATCGAAGAGTTGCGCCAGGTCATGATAACATCTGATGCACCCCAATCTGCCGCTGCGTTTTTGCAAGCCCTGGTCCTGGGCCTGACCAACAGGGTCGAGCATGAAGTGATGCAGCTTGCGGAACGCGCGGCCTATTATGAAGCCGATCTGGAAGACGACACCACCGCCCCGCCGCCGGACCTGCCCGAGGTGCGCCGCCGCGTCATTCCCATGCGCCGCTACCTTGACCCGCAGCGCACCGCGCTCACATGGTTGGCGGGCACAAAACTGGCGCTGATCCCGGAACAGGACGCCTTGCACTTGCGCGAACTGGCCAATCGGACAACCCTCGCGGTCGAAGAACTCGATGCCCTGCGCGACCGCTTTGTCACCGTGCAGGACGAACACGTTCTTGCCGTCGCGCGTAAACAGGCCAGTCACGGGTACATCTTGTCCCTTGCCGCGGGCATCTTCCTGCCGCTGGGGTTTTTGACAGGTCTTTTTGGCGTAAACATCGCGGGCATGCCGGGGCTCGAAAACCCCTGGGCTTTCCTGATCCTTTGCTTTGGGATGGCCGGACTTGCCGGTCTGCTTTTGTTGTTCCTGAAACTGACCCGCTGGCTTTGACGGAAACACAACGTTCTCCTGTTTCCGCGACACGGACGATCCCGCAATTACCTTGCTACTGTCCCAACCCCGCCCAGAACCTGCCCCATTTGCCCCCCATACGATCCCTCGAAACAAGCAATGCGAAGGGATCGGCATGGACCGCCTTACTGAAATGGAAGCGTTCGCCACCGTGGTGGATCAGGGGGGCTTCACCGATGCCGCCAAGAAGATGGGGATTTCCAAATCCGCCGTCTCAAAACACGTCTCATCGCTCGAAGCCCGCCTTGGTGCCCGATTGCTAAACCGCACAACACGCCGTGTTTCACCAACAGAGATCGGTCTGGCCTATTACGACCGCGCCCGCCGGGTTTTGAATGACGCAGGCGAAGCAGATGCGCTGGTCACGTCCATGCAATCAGCGCCCTCTGGCCTGTTGCGTATTTCAGTTGCGACAGACTTCGGCGTGAACCACCTTTCGCCCGTCCTATCAGAATTCCTTGGCGACTTTCCAGACATCACGGTGAACATGGTCCTGAACAACCGGTATGTCGAACTGATCAGCGAAGGGTTTGACATGGCCGTGCGCATTGGGGAGCTGGAAGACAGCACCCTGCGCGCCCGCAAACTCACCGAAACCACAAAGCGCATGATCGCCAGCCCGAAGTATTTCGAAGAATACGGCAAGCCGGAAAAGATTGACGATCTGAACGATCACAAGCTGTTGCACTATTCCAACCAATCCAGCGGCAACGTCTGGAAGTTGACGGCCCCGTCGGGTGAAAAACGACAGGTGCGCACGGCGGGTTGGCTCTCTGTCAACGACGGTCAAAGCCTGCTGAACGCGGCGATTTCCGGCCTTGGCATCGCCTATCTGCCCAGCTTCCTCTATTCCGATGCGATGGAGCAGGGGTTGGTCACTGACGCGATCCCGGATCTGCCAATGGAAACCCAAGGTATCTACGCGGTTTATCCGCCGGGTCGCTTTACCCAGCCCAAGGTGCGCGCATTTATTGATTTTCTGGTTCACGCCTTCGCTGAAAAAGGCCCCAGCGACTGGTAAGACCTCCCTTCGGCCTCTGACGGTGGGGCCGGAACCTCCCAACACCAACTCCCCTCGGTGAACTTTGGTTGTGTTTGTCACGATCAGACCCTCAATGCTGACATAGCATTGAGGGCTTTTTTTGTGGGAGACGTCAAAGAGACCTGAAAAACCCGCACTGCGATTTTTATAGCGTCCCGCCTTTAACGTGAAGCATTACATATCGCTGATGTCCCGAGAGCGCGGAGCGCGGCAGGGCATCGGCTCCTCAAGTTTTAGGCGGGGCGCTTTAGCGAAATTCAAATAACCTGATACATCACGCATCATACAACCCATTGAAATGAAACGCGGGGGTAATCTGTAGGGTCTCGGCCTCTGACAAAAGATCGACCAGCCCGCTTTGATCAAGGTCTGTGGCGGTCATGGTGCGGCATGTGGGTTTCTGTCAGCCATTGTGACCGGGCAAGGATATCTTCAGCCGTGGATCATCAGCCTGTCCTCCCCCTTGCGAAGCGCACCTGTGGACACAGAAGGCACGCCCAAGCCAAGCGCCCTGCCCCGCGTTATTCTGACCCCAGCAGGATCACCTCCACGCGGCGGTTCTGGTCGCGCCCCTCTTCGGCCAGATTGCTGGCCACGGGAGACAGATACCCCATGCCTTCGGCCTGCATGCGGCTGGCCGCAATACCATGCACCTCAATCAGCCGCTGGCGCACCGATTGCGCGCGCCGTTTGCTGAGCGCGATATTCCCATTCAGCCCGCCGATCGAATCCGTATGCCCAACAAGGGCCACCTGAATGTTGGGCTGTTCCTTGAGAAACTCGGCCACCTTCTCCAAGGCGTCAAAGGGCCCCTCCCCGAGCGCAGCAGAACCTGTTTCAAACTCCAGCCCCTCCAGCACCACGTGACCCAAGCTCAACAACCGGCCCGCAAAATCTCCAACGGGCACGGGTTGGGTGCTCACCGGCAATGCGGCATCTGTGGCGACCTCCACCGTCTCGCCGGTAACGTCACCGGCCTGAATGATCTGCACATAGGCCGAGGTGGATGAGGTACTGGCCAAAACGGTGACAACCTCCTCCCCATTGGCCTCCTCCTGGCGCAGGGCGGTGACAAAGTGATAAGCACGAATGTTAACGTACATGTTCGGGCCCGGCAGCGTTTCCAACGCGAAACGAAAATCAAAACCGCCGCAGGTTTGCGCAGGACAATCCAGCACAATCTCATATCCCGCCGCGATCAATTGTGCCCGCAGGGGCCGCAGGATTTGCAATGGGGTCAGCCCGGGCGAATCCAACCGCCAAGCGCCGCGACGCACGACCCCCTCGACACTGCGCAGCGGTACGTTGCCATCAGCAAAGGTGCCAATCGGTGCATTGTAGATGTCAGGATCGGTGTTGCGTTCCACCGTCAGACGGGCAGTTGTGGGCAAGGTCAGTTCCAGCGCAGCAACCGGCCCTGAAAGCACCAAAAGGGTTGCAAACGCACGGATCATCGCGCCTGCGCGTGGTATTCGTCGTTGGGGCGCATATCCGTCCCACTGGCTATACGGTTGGTCATATTGAAAAAGGCCACAACCGCAATCACATCAAAGATATCCCGGTCTGACAGCCCGTGATCCCGCAGGACCTGCCTGTCAGGTTCGGTGATGCTGCCGCTGTCCTTGGTCAGTTTGACTGCGAAATCAAGCATCGCCATTTGCCGCGCATCGATGCGGGCAACCTTGTGGTTCATCACCAGCGCCTCCCCCAGTGCGGGATCACCAGATAGTGCGCGCACTGCCGCGCCATGGGCCACCAGGCAATAGTAACATTTGTTCACCGCAGACACAGCCACCGCGATCATTTCACGCTCCAGCTTGCTCAGGTTTGACCCACCCAGCATCAGATCGTTGTACATCGCCGTAAAGCTGTTGAGCTTTTCAATATCAAAAGCATAGGCCTGCAAGACATTTGGCACCATGCCCAGTTTTTCGCGGCACACATCAAAGTATTTTTGCGTCGCCTCTGGCAACGGGTCCACCATCGGCAAATCCAGTGCGGTGGGCATATCATGAGCCATGAAAGGTTTCCTTTATTCGGGTGCCACGCGATAATGATAGCGGCCCACCTGGCTAAAGCCCAGCGCGCGATAGAACCGATTTGCCGCCTCATTGGCCGCCACGCAGAGCACCGCGATATGCTGCGCGCCGTGGGCCTGCCCCCAAAATGCCGCGCGCCGCATCATCCATTGCGCCACGCCCTGCCGCCGCTGGTGCGGCAACACGATCAATCCGTGTACCATGGCGACGTTTGCATGCAGGCCGACAAACCCTGCCCCGGCGGGTTTCTCGTTCCACCGCGCCAGCACTGCCGTTTTATGCGCCGCCCGGTGCATCACCGCCAGTCTTTCCGGCCCAATCCCATCTGTGGCCCAGATTTCATTCATGATCGCCAGGGGTTCCCAAATGGTAAAGGCCGTGACACGGGGGATGGGGATGTCGGTCAGTTGAGCGATGGGCAGGGTGTACAGCAATGTCTCATCGCGCGCGCGGTATCCCCGGGCTTTCAACGCGTCCAGCAATTCAGGATCATCGCCGCGCAGCTGAAACAACGGATGCTGCCCGGTTGTGCGCATTGCAACCTCAGCCGCATCCAACTGGCCCGCGTCAAACGCACCATTAACCGTGGCCGCCGATACCCGTTGCCCGCCGCCCTGCCCCTCACGCAGGGTAAAGGGGCCAACCTCCCAGCGTTGTGCAGGGGGCCATGTGGCCTCTGAAACGTCAAACAGATGTGCGGCGTCCGGTGTCATGAAAAGGCTGCATCAAGCTGTGCCATGGCCGCATCAACCTGCGCAGCATCCGTGCCCCGGATGACAACATGCGCGCCATAAACGCCATCCTTTTGAAAGGGATAGCTGCCCATGGACAGATCAGGAAAGGCCACCGCCAGTGCCCCAAGTGGCCCCGCGATATCGCCCTCTCCCCGGTCAATGCGCATGGTCTTGCTGATCAATGCGGCCCCGCCTGTCAGTCCCGGCAACACACTTTCGACCATGGCCTGAAACACCGAAGGGACGCCGGCCATCACATGCACGTTTTTGAGTGTAAAGCCGGGGGCCGCCGACACCGGATTGTCAATCAGCGCGGCGCCTGCGGGGATGCGCGCCATGCGCAGGCGGGCAGTGTTCAGCTCTGTTCCCGCACGTTCATAATGGGCGGCAAGGATCGCGCGCGCATCCTCGCGCACGTCAATGGACGCCTCAAACGCCGCTGCAATGCAATCGGCCGTGATATCGTCATGGGTCGGGCCAATACCGCCGCTGGTGAACACGTGGTCATAGCGCCCGCTCAACGCCTGCACGGCGTCAATAATATCGCTGCGCTCATCCGCGACCACCCGCACTTCGCGCAAATCAATGCCCTTTTGGGTCAACTGCCCCGCCAGATGATGCATATTGCTGTCGCGCGTGCGCCCGGAAAGGATCTCATCTCCGATCACCAGCATGGCGGCTGTGGGGTTGGGCATATGCGTGTTTCCTTGAGGTTATCTGCCCTTGGGTATAGGCCGCTGCCCATGCGCTTTCAAACCGATCTTGTCCCCGCCCGTCTGATCAAACGTTACAAACGCTTTCTGGCGGATTGCACGCTGGAGGATGGGCGCGAGGTAACCGCCCATTGCGCGAACCCCGGATCAATGATGGGGCTGGCGGAACCGGGCACAAAGATCTGGCTTGAACCCAATGACGACCCCAGGAAAAAGTTGAAATTCGGCTGGCGGTTGGTGGATCACGAAAACGGGCATTTCACCGGTGTGGATACCTCCGTGCCCAACCGCGCGCTCAAGGCTGCCTTGATGGCGCGAGACGTGGACGCGTTGGCGCATTATCCGCTGATCCGGCCCGAAGTAAAATACGGTGAAAACTCCCGCATTGATTTTCTGCTGTCTGGTGACGGCCTGCCGGACTGCTATGTAGAGGTGAAATCCGTCACGCTTAATCGCACGCCCGGCCTCGCTGAGTTCCCCGATAGCGTCACAGCCCGTGGCACGAAACACTTGGGCGAACTGGCCAAGGTTGCGCATGCCGGGCACCGGGCTGTGCTGCTTTACCTCGTACAGCGCACCGACTGCACCCATGTGGCCATGGCTGCTGACATTGATCCGGCGTACACTGCGGCACATGAAGCCGCGACAAAAAGTGGTGTGGAAACCCTGTGCATCAGCACCCATATCTCCCCTCAGGAGGTGACGCTTGCCGCCCCTCTGGCCCTCGCGCCGCCGACCCGCTACACACAAATCCAGCACAGCAATGGAGAGACCGGTGAACAAAGAACACCGAGGCCGTCAGACAAAAGACGGTATCAGAATTTATGATGATGCTGATTTTGCGGGCATGCACGCCGCGGGCAAATTGGCGGCGACCATTCTGGATGAGATCGCAGAGCATGTCTTTGTTGGTCAGACCACCGGCGAGATTGACCGCATCATTGAGGAAAAGGTCGATGCAGCCGGTGCGAAATCAGCGACCATAGGGTATAAGGGTTACAAACACGCCTCCTGTATTTCAGTGAACCATGTGGTCTGCCACGGCATTCCGGGTGATAAAAAGCTGAAAGATGGTGACATTCTGAACATCGACGTCACGGTGATTGTCGATGGCTGGTTTGGCGATACCTCCCGCATGTATGTGGCCGGGAAACTGCCGCGCAAGGCGGAACGGCTGATCGAAATCACCCATGACGCGCTGATGCGCGGGATCGACGTTGTCGCGCCAGGCAATACCTTTGGCGATATCGGCCATGCGATCCAGTCTTATGTCGAAGGGCACCGCATGTCTGTGGTGACAGATTTTTGTGGCCACGGATTGGGCCGGGTGTTTCATGCCCCGCCCAATGTGCTGCATTACGGGCGCCCCGGCACCGGTGCCATACTGGAACCCGGCATGTTTTTCACGATTGAGCCCATGGTCAATCTGGGCCGCGCCGAAACCAAAACACTGGCCGACGACTGGACCGCCGTGACCCGCGACAAATCACTGTCAGCACAGTTTGAGCATTCCGTTGCGGTGACAGAAACCGGGTTTGAGATTTTTACGCTTAGCCCGGCAGGCACGTTCCACCCGACCTACAAAACCTAGCGGTCAAGGCGCGCATCCGCCTGCGCCTGCATGCGTTTCATCAGTAAGGACAACAGCGTTTCCCCCGCGAGCGGGGTAACGGCATCTGCAATCAACACCGGCGCGCCAAGCGGTTGCGGTTTGGGCAACGCAACCGATGGCACACGCTGTTTTGCGGTGGTGGGCAAAAGCCCCCCTGTAGGCAGGATCGCTTCGTTCATGGGCACAGGCTACATCGGCTTTGCAATTTCTCAAACACTTGACGTGAGCATATTTATGTAATTATGTAATTACATGTTTACTAATGAACAGATGAATGACGTCTTCCATGCCCTCGCCCATGAGACCCGGCGCGAGATTTTGGACCACCTGCGCGATCAACCTGGCCTTGCCGTGGGGGAGCTTGCACAACAGTTCGACGTGACCCGCATCGCGGTGATGAACCATCTGCGTGTGCTGACACAGGCAGGCCTTGTGACCAGTCAAAAGCAGGGGCGCAGCCGTCATCTTTATCTGAACGCCATGCCCATTCAGATGATCTATGAACGCTGGATTGATGGCTATTCGGCCCAATGGCTCGACCGGATGAGCCTGATCAAACAGGTCGCTGAAGCAGCGGCAAAAAGAACGGACACTGCATCATGACACTTGCCCCAAAATCCATCAGCCGCACCTTTATCAATGCACCCATCGACACGGTCTGGTCTACACTTGTTGCAACGGACAAGCCCCTGCCGTTCTTTTTTGGCGCGATCTGCGACACCAAGGCGGGCCTGATTCCGGGCGAGAAAATGCGCATGGTGCACCCCAACGGCAAGATCGCGATGGTGGTTGGGGAGGTCTTGGCCTTTGAACCGCCACACCGATATTCCCACACATTTCAGATGACCGACATTGATGAGCCGCCCTGCGTTGTCACCTATGAACTGGTCGAAAAGGACGGCGGCACAGAGTTCAGCCTGATTATCACGGAGGCCATCGCCGGCAGCAAATTGCACAAGCAGATGGTTGGCGCGCAAGGTTACATCGCCAAAAATCTCAAGGCCCTGGCCGAAACCGGCACGCCCGCCTTTTACGGTCGCATGGTAAGCAAGCTGGGCCCCGTCATGGCGTTCTTTGCCAAAAAAAAACAGCGCATTGAAAACTGGCCCTTGTGATCAAAAAAACATTTTAGGTCACATATATTGACCTATATGCTGAAATCGTGTTCCCCTGTTGCCAGAGGGGACGAACCACATGAACTGGACAGAGATATTTGCCACCCGCGCAACCCGCATGAAATCCAGCGAAATTCGCGAACTGCTGAAATTGCTGGACCAGCCGGATATCATTTCATTTGCCGGGGGTATCCCTGACCCGGACCTGTTTCCCACGGCGGCGTTCCAGACGGCGATCAGCAACGCGCTGTCCCCCGCAACGCAAACCATAGCGTTGCAGTATTCTGTCTCCGAAGGCTACGGCCCGCTGCGCGACTGGCTTGCGCAGCACATGGGCGGCCTTGGGGTGCCCTGCACGCGTGACAATATCCTGATCACCTCAGGGTCGCAGCAGGCGCTGGATTATCTGGGCAAGCTGTTGCTGTCGCCGGGGGATACGGCCTTGCTGACATGGCCCACATATTTGGGTGCATTGGGCGCGTTCAATGCCTATGAGCCGCAGTATGATCGGTTGGACCCGGGCAGCAATCGCAGCGCTGCGGATTTTGCGGACACTGCCGCGACAAAGGGCGGGCGGGTCAAGTTTGCCTATGCCTCGGTTGATTTTGCCAATCCGACCGGCCAGACGCTGGACCTTTCCGAACGGCTGGCAGTCCTGAACCTTGCGGATCAGTTGGACATCGCGGTGATTGAGGACGCGGCCTATCAGGCGTTGCGCTATGACGGTGCGGCAATCCCGCCCATGTTGGCGCTGGAAATTGAACGCAAGGGCAGCATTGAGGCCTGTCGCACACTGTATTGCGGCAGCTTTTCCAAAACCCTCGCGCCCGGGTTGCGGGTGGGGTGGCTCTGCGGGGCGGCTGATGCCATTTCGCAGGTCGTACTGATCAAACAGGCGGCTGATCTGCATTCGGCTACATTGAACCAGATGGCCATTGCCGAAGTCGCTGAAAATCTTTTTGACGATCACACAGCTAAACTGCGCAAAACCTATGCCGCCCGGCGCGACGCAATGCTGGCGGCCTTGTCGGCGCATATGCCAGCGGGCGTGCGTTGGACAAAACCCGAAGGGGGCATGTTTGTCTGGATGACCTTGCCGCGCGGGATGGACGGGGCCACCCTGCTGGCCCGTGCGCTGAAACATCAAAAGGTTGCCTTTGTCCCCGGACAGGCCTTTTTCGCGGATGGGTCGGAGGCAAACACCCTGCGGCTGAGTTTCTCACTGGCGGATGAGGCGGAGATTGTCACGGGCATGCGACGGTTGGGACAGGCGATCCGGCAACTGGCAAGCTAGGCCTCATCCACCTCGGTGAGCTGTCTTCGGCAGGGGGGCGAACCCTATCAACGGCGGCACAAGCAGCAATTGTTTCTGACCCTCAAACCACCTGCAGCAACGTCACATGTGTGTCTCCATACTTTCGTTTGTCGATGCGTTCAAACCCATCGGGCGCGGCCATCGGCGCGTTTTCCTCCCAGACGATCAGCGCCTTTGGCGCAAGCCAGCCGCCCGCATGCGCGCTCTCCAGCGTGCGCTGCCCCATGCCCTTGCCATAGGGCGGATCAAGAAACACCAGATCAAACGCCGCATGGGGCCAAGCGCCGAGCCGCATAGCATCATTGCGCATCAGTGTGGTCTGTTCCGCCACGCCCAGGCTCGCCACATTCTGCCCAATCAGCTTTTGCGCCGCACGCCCGTTTTCAACAAAACAGACCTCACCCGCCCCGCGTGACAGGGCCTCCAGACCCAGCGCACCGGTGCCGGCAAACAGGTCAAGCACCCGCGCGCCCTGCACCACATCCATGTGGTTAAGCATAGAAAACAGGCTTTCACGCACCCGGTCTGAGGTAGGGCGCAAATGCGCGCCGACATCGCCCTTTCCAACATGGGCAAGCGCACGACCCCGATATGTACCGGCAATGATCCTCACGCTTTCAAAAGCGCTTTCAGGTCTGTTTCCGGGTCTGCGATGGCCTCGGGCGCGGGTGATTTACCGCCTTCAATCAGCCGCTTGCCGACCATATAGCCGCGCGGATCATTCATCGCATCCACCGCCAGCAAGGTCTGGCCACGATAGTACCAGAACGCCACGCTGTCGGCATCGGTGACACGCGTCACCACATGATCATACCCGGTATTCAACCCGGCAATCTGCAGCTTTACATCGTACTGATCTGACCAGAACCACGGCTTGGCAAGATACGCCTTGCTGGCCCCCATCAGATTTTCCGCCACCACTTCGGCCTGATCAATGGCATTTGGTACGGACTCCAACCGGATACGGCCACCTTGATACGGGAAGGATGTGCAATCCCCGGCGGCCCAGATGTGCCGCGCACTTGTGCGCCCCTGCCCATCGACCCTGATGCCATTTTCGATCTCCAGCCCTGCCGCCTCTGCCAATGCGATATCGGGCGTGATGCCAACGCCCGCAATTACAAAATCTGCTGTCACTGTGCTGCCATCACTCAACATGGCCCCGGTGACAGAGCCCTCACCCAACAACCGCTCCAGCCCGACACCTTCGCGAATGTCCACACCGTTTGCGCGGTGCAGCTTGCGAAAGAAATCGCTGGTCTGAGGTGCGGCGACCCGTTGCAAAATCCGCTTGGCGGCTTCCACCAGGGTCACGTTCAATCCCAGCTTGGATGCGACCGCTGCTGCCTCCAACCCGATATAGCCACCGCCCACAATCAGTACACTCGCGCCTTTCACAAACCGCGGGCCCATCGCATCGACATCTGCCAGATCACGCACCATATGCACGCCATCCAGGGCACCCCCGATGCCGATGGGCAAGCGGCGCGGGACGGACCCGGTGGTCAGCACCAGATCGTCATAGGCCAGCACCTCATCCCCAAGGGTGATCGTCTGCGCGCCCGCGTCAATCCCGGTAACCCGTGCGTCCATGCGCAGGTCAATCTCGTGATCTGCATAAAACGCCTCGGGTCGCAGAAACAGACGCTCCAGCGCCATATCCCCCAGCAAATATGCCTTGCTGAGCGGTGGGCGTTGATAGGGCGGCACAGGTTCTGCCCCGATCAGGGTGATTTTCCCCTCAAACCCGCCATTTCGCAGCTTGGCCACACAAGAAGACCCGGCCTGCCCTGCCCCCACAACAACTACATGCCCCACCATCGCACTCCGAATTGACTGGTCCTACCTGTGCGACAAACCTATATGGAGGGCAACGCCAAACACAATCATACGAAAGGTCTAAACCATGACAATTTCCCAAGGTGACACCCTGCCCGATGCAACACTTGTTGAACTGGGCGCGGAAGGCCCGGCTCCGGTGCAGATCGCAGATAAACTCAAGGACCGCAAAGTGGTTCTGTTCGCCGTTCCTGGTGCCTTTACCCCAACCTGTCATTCGGCCCATGTGCCCAGCTTTATGCGGACCAAAGATCAGTTTGATGCAAAGGGCGTGGACGAAATAATCTGCCTGTCCTGCAACG
Organism: uncultured Sulfitobacter sp.; assembly: GCA_937928635.1. GTDB lineage: Bacteria > Pseudomonadota > Alphaproteobacteria > Rhodobacterales > Rhodobacteraceae > Sulfitobacter. The sequence goes on from CALFWM010000038.1 coordinate 49,201, forward strand.
ACCCCTTTGTGATGAAAGCCTGGGGTGAGGCCACGGGCGCTGCTGCTGCGGGCATCACGATGCTGGCCGACGCGCAATCCGAATTCACCAAGGCCATTGGCATGGATTTTGACGCCCCCCCGGCCGGGCTTGTCGCACGGTCAAAGCGCTACGCAATGTTGGTGGATGACGGCAAGGTGACGCTGTTTCAACCCGAAGAAAACCCAGGCGTCTGCGAAGTTTCCGGCGGCGAGGCCCTGCTGGACAGCATGTAAGACACAGCCCGAAGGTTCGGGGGTTACCCCCCGGACCTTTGCGCCAGCCGGCACGCGAAAATTTTAAAATTTTCGCACCGGACTTTTCGAAAAGTCCGGTCTAGGGCTCACGCCGCTTCAAACAATCCATCCATTTTGCGCGCCAGTTTGGCATCCAGCGTGCCCAATCCGCCCACATCATGCGTTGTCAGCGTGACAGTCACCCGGTTGTACGTGTTCTGCCATTCCGGATGATGGTTCCATTTTTCTGCCCAAAGCGCTGCGCGGGCCATCCAGCCAAATGCATCCGCAAAATCGGCAAACCGGTAGGTTTTCACAATCGCATCCCGGCCCTCCACCATAGCCCAACCCGCCTCAAACAGCGGGTCGAGCAAGGGTCCACGGGTTTCTTCACTTAGCAATTCGCTCATTCCTGTTCCTCAACCTGTGCCTTTCGAAACGGACCGTAGTCCGTCAAAATCTCAATCTCTTCCTCCACGGCGGCTGTCTCCGCCTCCAGATATTCACCCACCGCACGGGCAAACCCGGCATCCCGCATCCAATGCAGGGACCATGTCGGCGTGGGCAGATAGCCGCGCGCCAGTTTGTGCTCTCCTTGTGCACCAGCCTCTACCGTGCTCAGCCCCATTTCAATCGCGATATCAACCGCGCGGTAATAGCACAGCTCAAAATGCAGGCAGGGGTGATGCTGCGTGCAGCCCCAGTATCGCCCAAAAAGGGCATCCGCCCCAATAAAGTTCAACGCACCGGCAATCCACCGCCCATCCCGCTGTGCCAGCACCAGCGCAATATCATCGCGCAGCACCTCCTGCGCGATATCGAAAAACTGGCGCGTCAAATAGGGCGATCCCCATTTGCGCTGGCCCGTATCCTGATAAAACACCCAAAACGCATCCCAGTGCTCCGGCAGGATCTGATCGCCGGTAAACGTCTGGATCTCTCCGCCAAACCGCTGCGCCTGCGCGCGTTCCTTGCGGATGTTCTTGCGTTTGCGCGAATTGAGGCTGGTGAGGAAGCCATCAAAATCCTGATAGCCGTGATTTTGCCAGTGAAATTGCTGGCTCTTGCGCGCCATCATGCCCAGCTTTGTTGCACCCGCGACCTCCGCTTCGGTGCAAAACGTGGCATGCAGAGAGGACAAGCCATTGTTCTGCGTCAGTTGCATCGCACCCTGCACTAGGGCGGCAAATCCAGTGTCTTCAAACCCAGGCCGCGTCAAAAACCGCCGGCCCGTCGCCGGAGTGTGGGGCACTGCAATCTGTAGTTTGGGGTAATATTGCCCGCCCGCACGTTCATAGGCATGCGCCCATGAATGATCAAAAATGTATTCGCCCTGACTGTGGGATTTTGCATAAAGCGGGGCAACGGCGATGATCTGCCCCGCCACACTGGCACACAGGTACTGCGGCTGCCAACCGGTGCCGGGGCCCACACTGCCGCTGTCCTCAAGCGCAGAGAGAAACCTGAACGTCGTGAACGGATCTTTCGCACGCAGACCCGGTTGCACCTCGGGACAGGCACAGGCATCCCAATCGACCTGCCCGATGTCCGTGATCCGCGGCACCACTCTGATCTCAATTTCCTGCGCCATCACCTGTCCCGGCTACCTGCCTTATCATCTGTGGCGCACCACGTGAGGATCAAGACGGTAACGCCGCGTGATACCCTTCAAAGGTGATATTATCTGCAATCTGGCGGGCTTGTGACTCTCCTGCCTGACTTTTTACGGTCCAGCAACAGATCATGGCCCCCTGCGCTTTCAGCTCTGCAACGCGCGGGCGGTCCAGGTCATCCCATTCGTGGCTGATAAAAGACGCGGCCACCCGGTCATAATCAGGAATGGCGCGCAGGGTGTCACAGATTGCCGCACTTAACGGCCAGCTATCAGGGCGATAGGCGCTGGTGACCAACCCGCGCGGCACGTCAGGCAACACCTCCATCATGCAAGCCACGCTATGCGGATTAAACGACATCACCGCTACAGCACCATCGTAGCCCCTAAGCGCATTCGCCGTTGCGGCCTCCAGCGCGCCGACCTTCGATCCCATCGCACCATCCTGATCCTTTATTTCGACCAGCAGGGGTGCCCGGCCACCAACAAGGGTCAACACCTCCGTGAGGTCGGGAATCCTCTCATCATTACCCGTCAAGGTGACCCTCGATAACGCCGCAGCTGTCTGTTGTCGCACCACGCCGGTTTGCCCGGTCAGCCGGTCCAACCTGTAGTCATGAAACACCATTGCGACACCATCAGCACTCAACTGCACGTCAATTTCAATGCCATAGCCCGCGTCAATTGCCGCGGTGATCGCTGCACGGCTGTTTTCGGGCCGTCCTTGCGTCACGTCGTGAAACCCACGGTGCGCAAGAGGCTGGCTATAAAAGGAGCGGGGAAGCGTCATTTGATCACAAATATGCCTTCAATTTCGACCGCCACGCCAAAGGGCAGCGACGCCGCCGACACCGCAGAGCGGGAATGACGCCCAGCATCGCCCAGCGCCTCAACCAGAAAATCAGACGCACCATTAATCACCTTGGGCTGATCGCCAAAATCTGCGGTGGAGTTGACAAATCCCGTCAGTTTCACCACCCGTTCCAGGCGTTCGATGTCGCCGCCACAGGCCGCTTTGACCTGCGCAAGCAGACTGATCGCACAGGCCTTGGCCGCTGCCGCGCCTGCCTCGGCATCCATGTCCGCGCCAAGTTTTCCGGTGATCATGCCATCCGGCCCGCTGGAAATCTGACCGGACACGTAAATCGCGCTGCCCACCTGCACAAAGGGCACGTAATTGGCCGCAGGCGCGGGGGCATCCGGCAGGGTAACGCCCAGTTCAGCAAGACGAGAGGTGATAGACATAGGGAGGTGCTCCTTGTGAGATAGTTTCACAAGGACGCTAGCGATAATGTCGTCTGATCAAAAGACCTATAGCGTTTTCCAAATAGCTTAAAGCAACGCGCGTCACGTAACGCGTTGAAATCTTTGATTTCACACTACATCACGTGATCCGGTTTCTGTCAAAAAACGCTTTAACTTTCGCGCATCGCCCGCGCAAAATAATCGCGCATGGGTTTGACAAGATAGGCCAGCGGTGTGCGATCCCGCGTGCGAATGAAGGCCTCAACCGGCATGCCCGGCAGCAAAATCGCGCCTTCGGCCAGTTTGTCCATTTCACCGGGGTTCAGCGTGATTTCTGCACGGAAATAGGACAGGCCGGTGTTTTGCTCTTCAATCGCATCGGCAGAGATTTGCATGACCTGTCCGACCAGTTCTGGCGTGGTGCGTTGATCCAGAGCGGACATGCGCAGATTAACCTGCTGGCCGACGACAATTTGATCAACGTCATTGGGCTGCACCCGCGCGGCAATCACCAACGGGCGGTCTTGTGGCACAAGAAACATCAAAGGCTCTGCGGCGCGCACCACGGATCGGGGGGTTTGGACCTGCAAATTGTAGATCAACCCGGAAACGGGCGCGCGGATGTCCAGTTGGTCAATTTCGGCCTTCAACGCGCGGCGGCGTTCCACCAGTTCCAGCTCACGATAGCGCAGATCACGCAAGTTGGAGATCGCTTCCTCGCGCCCCGCGGTGCCAAGGCGCAGCATTTCGATATCAATCTCAGTGCTGCGTTCCTCCGCCTGTGCCTTGCCAGCGGCAAGTTCGCCAATCTGGCCACGCAACCGGGCCTGTTCCCGTTGCAGGTTCAAAACGGAACTGGCCTGCGCCAATCCGCGCTCCAGCAGCTTTTCCTGATTGCCCAGTTCAACTTCGATCAGTTCCAGCTGTCGGCTCAGCGAGTCCTCCTGCGCCTCTACACCGCCAACTTGCGCGGCAATCTGATCACGTCGTTTGCCCATCTGTTCAATCTCGCGCGCCACCGATTCCTGACGTGCCATAAACAGGTTTTGCTGCCCGCCCATCAGTTCTTTGATGTCCGGGTTCTTGTCACCCATATCAAGCAGCTCTGGGTCAAATGAGATTTCCTGTTTCTCATCACGCTGTGCCTCAAGGCGGCCGCGACGTGCCATAAGCTCAAACAACTGTCCCTCTGCAATGGCCAGTTGTGAGGCCAGCTCTTGTGGATCAAGCTGCAACAGGAGGTCGCCAGCCTCAACCGCGTCACCGTCATCCACCAGAATGGTTGCAACCACGCCGCCGTTCTGATGTTGAACAATCTGACGGTTACGATCGACCTCAATCCGGCCTGTGGCCACCACCGCACCTGCGATTTCCGACCGCACAGCCCAGGTGCCAAACCCCCCAAACAGCACCAACAACCCCAGAAAGCCCAACACAACAGGCCGGGTTGCGGACCAACGATTCTTTGATGATTTGCTCATGAAACCCCTCCTGAGGTGACCGGCGCCTGTTTGATCTGATTGGCGTTTTTGACCATGCCTTGCATCACTTCATCCTTGGGGCCAAAGGCCATGCGCATCCCGTTATCAAGCACCAGCAGGGTTTCACATTCCTGAATGGCATTGGGGCGATGCGCCATGATGATAACGGACCGGCCCCGCGCTTTCATTTCGCGGATCGCGTGGTTCAGGGCCTGCGAACCAACGTTATCGAGGTTGGAATTTGGCTCATCCAGCACCACAATCACCGGATCATCATAAAGTGCGCGCGCCAGACCAATCCGCTGCATTTGTCCACCCGATAGACGCACCTGACCGGCACTGATCTGTGTATCATACCCATGCGGTAGTTCCAAAATCATCTTGTGTGCCGCCGCCATTTTTGCCGCCGCAACGGCCTTTTCAGCGTCTGGTGCGCTTGACAGGCGGGCGATATTTTCAGCGATTGACCCGTCAAAAAGCTGCACGCGCTGCGGCAGATAGCCGATGTGACGGCCCAGCGTTTCAGTGCCATAGTGATCCAATGCGGCACCATCCAGCCGGATGTAACCGCCCGCAGGTTGCCACAACCCCATCAAAGTCCGCGCGAGAGAGGATTTACCAGCGCCAGAGGGGCCAATAATGCCCAGAGCCTCACCGGGTTTCAGCGTGAAGTTTACGGACTTTAACGCAGCCTGTTTTTCACCCGGGGGCACAACTGTCAGACCCTTGGCGTCAAGTTTCGCCTTGGGTTGTGGCAGTTCCGTGCGTGTGGGTTCAGGCGCGACAGCACCCAGCAGCGTTGCCAGATTGGCCCAGCCGGTTCGGCCACGCTGCACCACGGGCCATTGGTTGATCGCCATTTCAACCGGGGCCAACGCCCGGCCCAGAAGGATAGACCCCGCGATCATTGCACCCGGCGTCATCTGCCCCTGCAACACCAGCCACGCCCCAAGGCCCAGCATGGCAGATTGCAAAAACAACCTGATGGTTTTTGTCATCGAGGTAAAGGTGCCCCCGACATCCGTTGAGGCAACCTGCTGGCTCAACGCCTCGCTCCGGGCATTCTGCCAGCGGGAAAAGGCCGCGTCGCGCATGCCCATGGCCTGCACCATCTCAGCCTCTGTGCGGATTTGATTGGAAATCGCGGTGGCGGTTTGCCCGGCAATCGCAGATTTGGCTTGACTTGCACGGGACAGCAATTGGTTGGCAATCGCAATCACAATCAATACGGAGGCACCACCCACCGCCAGCCAGCCTAGCATGGGATGAAAGATAAAAATCGCGGCAAAAAAGATGGGCGTCCAGGGCAGATCAAAGGCGGACATTAGAACCGGCGCCGAAATCAAGCGCTGAACCGCTTCGAGATCCGCAAGGCCACCACTGGTTTTCACATCCGGGGCCACCGCCGATTTGCGCACCACGGCATCAAACACCCGGCGGTCCAAATCATCCTGAAACCGTGCACCAACGCGCGCCATGATGCGGCCACGGGTGTGGTCCAGAATGCCCATCACCGCATATAAAAACACCACCAGGATCGACAGCGCGATCAGGGTTTCCTCAGAACCAGAGCCCAGCACACGGTCATAGACCTGCAGCATGTACATCGGCCCGGTCAGCATCAGCAGATTCGCAAACAGACTAAACAGCGCGACAGCCCAATACAGCCGACGCGACCGGCGGCGCACCTGCCCCAGTTCGTCTTTTCCACGTTTGACCAGTTCGTCGCGCATGTTCCACCCTTCACCCGATTGACCCCGGGGTCACCTGCCAGAGTCACTCAAAAAGCACGGCACCCATTACAAATCACTGTTTGCCCAGACCGATGACGCACCCAAAGACCTGTGCAAAGGCATACGTCCTTTACTGGAAAAATTCCATTAATGGTTTTCTGTGGCAAAATTCTGCCAGATGCTGGTTCATCGTCGCCACATTGTGCAGCTACCGCATCCAGCGCACGGCCCCACTGACCCGAACAGACGCGCCGGGTATACCGGTGACCTCAACCCGCAAGGCCGAGGGCATGCCCATATCTTCGCCCTGTGTGACGTGAAAGGTGCCGCCCTTGCGCAAGCCGTCCCAGTTCATATCAACAAGAGCACCGCCCAACGCAGCCGCCGCTGCCCCTGTGGCCGGGTCTTCTTTGACACCGCCACTGGCAAAGACATTGCGCGCTGCAAACTGGCGGGGGGCCGTGACGTGCAGCAGATTAATGGTAACAAGGTCATGCGCCTCCATCAGCGCTTTCATCTCCTCAAACGGATACGCCATCTGTGCCAACGTCGCGCGCTCCTTTAGCGCAAGCACCCCAAACAGCGCACCGGCAGAGGCGAGCGTGGGCGGCAGATCAGGGTTTAGATCATCCAATCCCCAGCCCAGCAGCGCCAAAAGCGGGTCGCGCAACGCCTCTGGCATGGGTTTTGACCAGGTCTGTGGGGATTGCAGCGCGGCGTGCCAGCTGCCGTTTTTCTCCATCGCCTCAACCGTGATCGCATCATCCCGCAAAGACAGCGCAAAGGTGCCCGCCCCCTCTTGCGCGCCCAGGGCGGCACCCAGCGCAATTGTGGCATGCCCACAAAATGCAACCTCAACGGCCGGGGCATAATACCGCACAATCCATCCCCCCTCCTGTGGGGCGGCAAAAGCGGTTTCCGAATACCCAAGATCGGCGGCAATCGCCTGCATCTGGTCGGGGGGTGGCAACTGCTCAGCAATGACCACACCGGCGGGGTTGCCCCCCTGGCCATCATTTGAAAACGACGAAATGTGGATCGGTGTCATGGCCATGTTCCTTTTGGGTGCTCACAATCTTTCATGCCGCGCGCACCCTGCCCAACAAAACCTCGTGTGGTTTCACATCACGAATTTTGATCAGCGGTTGTCAGAATCGGACGAATGGATTGCACTGTCGCGGTTTGACCGCTCATTGCTGCCAAAGATATCCGTCAGCACCTGTTCCAGAATGCTGCCGCGCCCATTGCCATTGCCGTTTACAACCAGCCCCCCGTCATCGACCGGAATGGGCACACTCTTGTCCTCCTGGCCAAAATCACTTGGCGGCCTGGGGCGTGCCATGGGCAGATCGCGCAAGGGCAGCCCGTCATGCACCCGCATCATCGTCTCGCGCCAGATGTCGGTGGGCAGGCCGCCCCCGGTGACACCCGTCAACGGCGTGTTGTCGTCATAGCCCATCCAGACACCGGTCACATAGTCCGCCGAGAACCCGATAAACCACGCATCCTTGGCGGCTGAGGTTGTACCGGTCTTACCGGCCAACTGACGCCCTTCAAACTGGGCACGCGCGCCCGTCCCTTCGGAAATCACCTTTTCCATCATATAGACCAATTGCTGCGCGGCACTTTCCTGAATAACCCGCTCCCCGATGCCGCCACCGGTGCCCATCAACGGGGCCTCATCCCCCATCAGACGCAGTTCGATCAACCCATAGGGCGTGACGGAGGACCCACCATTAAGGATGCCAGCATAGGCACCTGTCATCTCAATCAAAGTGCTTTCTGAGGCACCCAGCGCAAGAGCGGGGCCTGCGGCCAAATCACTTTTGATTCCAAACTGCGTGGCAACCTGACCCACCAATTCGCGCCCGACACTTTCTGACACCTTCACGGCAGGCACGTTCACCGATTGTTTCATCGAATCAGTCAGGCTCACCAGCCCGCGGAATTTTTTATCATAGTTTTCCGGGCACCATTCCCCGGAGCCCGGAATGTTGAGGCAATAGGGGCTGTCATCAATCAGATCATCCGGGGAATAGCCCAGATCAAGGGCGGCGGCGTACACAAAGGGTTTGAAAACCGACCCGGTCTGCCGCGAGGCCTGTGTCGCCCGGTTGAACGCGCCCACAACCTTGGTCTTGCGCCCGCCGACCATGGCACGCACAGCGCCATCTGCGGACATCACAACAATGGCTGCCTGCGCTTTGGACCCTGCGCGCACCTTATTTTCGAACACCCATTTCAGACCCTCCTCTGCGGCCTTTTGCATCCGCTGGTCGAGCGTGGTCTTGATAATCACGTCTTCGGTCGTGTTGCGGGTGAAAAATTCGGGGCCTGTGGACATGACCCAATCGGCAAAATATCCACCTGCTTTCTTTTCAGCCGTCTCTGACAAGGTGGCCGGGCTGGATTGAGCCTGTGCGGCCTGTTCGGGGGTCAGATACCCCTGATCCCGCATCAGCCGCACAACTGTCGCGGCGCGGCGCTGCGCGCGTTCCAGATTGTTGGTGGGTGAGGTGGACGAGGGCGACGTCAGCAACCCTGCAATCATCGCCCCTTCGGCAACGCGCAGGGCTGAGGCCGGTTTGCCAAAGAAGCGCTGCGCCGCAGCCTCTGCCCCGTAAGCGCCACCCCCCATATAGGCACGGTTGAGGTAGATCGACAAAATATCATTCTTGGAATACTTCACCTCCATCGCCATGGCATAAAGCGCTTCTTTTGCCTTGCGCCGCACGTTGCCTGCCCGGCATCCGGCCTCATACTCCCGCTCGGTCATGCCGGAAGCGGGGTCGTATGGCTCCCCCAGACAGATCAGTTTTGCGACCTGTTGCGTGATCGTGGAGCCGCCGTGCCCTGAAAGTGGCCCGCGCCCTTCACTAAGGTTAATGCGCACAGCCGAGGCAATGCCACGCGGGCTGATGCCAAAATGACGATAAAACCGTTTGTCTTCGGTCGCGATCACTGCGTTTTTAAGGTGTTTGGAAACACTGTCCGCCGTGACCACGCCGCCAAACTGATCACCCCGCCAGGCATAAACATCGCCCTCCCGGTCCAGCAGCGTGACAGAACCGCGCGCACGGCCATCCAGCAGCGCCTCAAGCGGGGGCAAGGTTGTGTAGAAATATCCAACCGCAAGCGCGAGAGCCAAAACAACAACCGCCGTGACGCGCCATGTGATGGTCCAGATCAACCGCAACACCCACCGCAGCAGGCGACTGAAAAACCCGGTGATCCCGCTCCGGCGCACGGGCTTACGCCGCGCGGTCCTGCGCTTTGCGGCGACCTTGCGTGTGGGTTTCTTTTTGGCGGTTGAGGTCTTTGCCCCATACCGTTTTTCCGCCACCAAGGGACGCTTGCGCGTGGGTGTCTTACTCATGAATACGGTCTGCCCGGCTTTGATTTTTTTAACACCTTACCCGCCCAGCCAGAGATTGTTTAGCGCAGCTTTTGGGAATCGGCGTCAAATTTCTGATTATTTTATGTGCAAAAAGTGATCTTCGCCTAATTTTTAGTCACTCTCGTTTGATTTCCTCCCAAAAATACGTCATCATCTCTTCCCCTTTGCTCCCTCAAGCAGATTTTCTGCGTGTGCAGCATGCAGGTCAGACCTGCACAACATCAGAGGGATTCCGAGGTGAAACTCATAATTGCAACAATCAAACCGTTCAAACTGGAAGACGTGCGTGAGGCCCTGACAGAGGCTGGCGTGCGCGGGTTGATGGTGACGGAGATCAAAGGGTTTGGTGCCCAGTCCGGTCACACGGAAATATACCGTGGTGCCGAATATGTCGTGAACTTTGTGCCAAAGGTCAAACTGGAATTGGTCGTGGCCGACAATCAGGCCGACCAGATGGTCGAGGTCATTTCCAAGACCGCGCAGACCGGCAAGATCGGTGACGGCAAAATCTTTGTGCTCGATGTGGAGCAAGCCGTGCGGGTGCGCACCGGTGAAACCGGCGAAGACGCCATTTGATCCCCCAAGGTTAGGAAAATGAAAACGATGAACCACGTAAAATTTGCACCCCTTGCGGCGGCCATTGCGCTTGTTCCGGGCATGGCGGCTGCGCAGGAGGCTGAGTTTGCCTCTGCGGCGGAAACCGCATTTATCTTTAACACGCTGCTGTTCCTGATCGGTGGCTTTCTGGTGTTCTTTATGGCGGCAGGCTTTGCCATGCTGGAGGCCGGTCTTGTGCGCGGCAAGAACGTCACAACACAGCTGACGAAAAACATCGGCCTCTTTTCACTGGCCGCGATCATGTACTGGATGGTCGGGTACAACATCATGTACCCCGGCGATGCCTGGATCATCGAAAATGTGTTGGGCACCGTGGCCCCCAAGGACATCAAATCAGAGATTGACGCAGGCGGTTATTCCAACGCCTCTGATTTCCTGTTTCAGCTGATGTTCTGTGCGGCCACCGCCTCTATCGTGTCGGGCGCTGTGGCCGAGCGGATCAAGCTATGGCCCTTCCTCATCTTCACGATGGTTCTGACCGGTGTGATCTACCCGATTGAGGCCTCCTGGCAGTGGGGTGCGGGCTGGCTGTCCAATATGGGCTTCTCTGACTTTGCTGGCTCCACACTGGTGCACGCAGCGGGCGGTTTTGCGGCCCTCGCCGGTGTGATCATGGTGGGTGCACGCAAAGGCAAATACGGCAAAGACGGCCGTGTGAACCCGATGCCCGGCTCTAACCTGCCACTGGCGACACTGGGCACGTTCATCCTGTGGCTGGGTTGGTTCGGCTTTAACGGCGGCTCACAACTGGCGATGGGCACCATGGCCGATGTGGACGCTGTGGCACAGATTTTTGCCAATACCAACATGGCGGCTTCCGCGGGTGCAGTAGCGGCACTGATGCTGACGCAGATCCTGTACAAAAAGGTCGATCTGACAATGGTGCTGAACGGTGCCCTGGCGGGTCTGGTCTCCATCACCGCCGGCCCGCTTGACCCGACATTGTTTGGCGCGCTTTGGATTGGGGCTGTGGGCGGTGTGATTGTCGTCTTTGCTGTGCCCTTCCTGGATAAACTCAAGCTGGACGATGTGGTTGGCGCGATCCCGGTTCACCTGATGGCAGGCTTCTGGGGTACATTGGTGGTGCCGGTCTATACCGAAGGCACGTCCTTTGTGACGCAGATCATCGGCTTTGTCTCGATTGGTACCTTTGTCTTTGTCGCCTCGATGATCGTCTTCGCAATCCTGAAGGCAGTTGTGGGCCTGCGGGTTGACGAAGAGGCCGAAATCAACGGCTTGGACACTTCCGAGCTTGGCATGGAAGCCTACCCGGAATTCTCCAAAGGATAATCCTCCCATCCTAGAGAGATCAAAACCCGGCCCCTGTTCAGGGCCGGGTTTTTGTGTGCATGCGCGGGCTAAAGCCCGCCTTACGAAGGAACAGAGCACAACGATTCAGAAACGCAGTAAGGCGGGCCTTGGCCCGCCATTACCAGCCTAAACGCCAACGGCGATAATCGCCTGCGCCAGCACGGGTACGGAGTTTGCGTTCAGACCCGCGATGTTCATACGGCTGTCGCCCACCATGTAGATCCCGTGTTTGACACGCAGTTCCTCGACCTTATCGGGCGTGGTGCCCAACCGCGAAAACATGCCGCGATGCTGGCTCAGGAACCCAAACCGGTCTGAGCCGGACAATCGCTGCAATTCTCCCGCCAGTTGCGTGCGCAAGCCCAACATGGATTGGCGCACGTCCTCCAGTTCTGCCATCCAGTCCGCGCGCAACGCGTCATCAGTCAGGATCATCGTCACCAATCGGGCCCCATGATCCGGGGGAAAGCTAAAATTCTGACGGTTCAGAAACGCCAATGTCCCCTGATTGAGGCTCTGCGCCGCGGCGTTCGCAGCAACGGCCATCAACAAACCAGTCCGTTCGCGGTAAATGCCAAAGTTCTTGGAGCAGCTGGCCGCAATCAAACATTCAGGCACGGCAGCCGCCAGTTTACACGTGGCGGCGGCATCCTCTTGCAGACCATCGCCAAAACCCTGATAGGCAATGTCGATCATCGGGGTTGCTCCGGTCTGCAACAACACTTCAATCACCGCATCCCATTCTGTCGCATTCAGGTTTGCGCCGGTTGGGTTGTGACAACAGCCATGCAGCAGCACAACATCGCCCTTTTTAGCGGTTTTGAGGTCCGCGATCATACCGTCAAAATCAACGCCACGGGAATCGTCATCGAAATAGCGATAGGGCACCATTTCCATGTTGAGGTATTTCAAAATCGACAGATGATTGGGCCATGTCGGGTCTGACACAAAGACCCGCGCCTCCGGGCGTGCCATCTGGATCATCTCAAACGCCTGTCGCACCGCCCCGGTGCCACCCGGCGTGGCCGCCGCCGCAATGGTATCGCGCGGGACCGCATCGCCCAGCACCAGCTCAATCATCGCATCCGCAAAGGCCGGATCGCCCGCAAGGCCGGTATAGACCTTGGTATCCTGCTGTTCCCACAACAGATGTTCTGCCGATTTGATCGCGCGCATCACTGGTGTCAGGCCAGTGGCGTCTTTGTAGACACCAACGCCCAGATCGACCTTTGTGGCGCGCGGGTCGTCCCGGTACATCTGAACAAGGGCAAGGATTTTGTCGGCGGGCTGCGCCTGTAGAGTTTCAAACATTACGCTTCTCCAGTGGCAACGGGAACAGTGGGGAACATGCCCCATTCGCTCCATGAGCCATCATAAAGGGACCAGTTATCATGACCCAGACGTTCCAGCGCGAGCGCAAGGATTGCCGCCGTCACACCAGAGCCACATGAGGTGATGATGGGCTTGCTCAGGTCAACACCTGCGGCCTCAAAAACCGCGCGAGTTTCATCCGGCGTTTTCATTGTCTTATCCGCATTCAGCAGATCACCAAAGGGCAGGCTGCGTGACCCCGGTATATGCCCGGCCCGCAACCCTTCGCGCGGCTCAGGCGCATCGCCACGAAAGCGCCCGGCGGCGCGCGCATCCACAATCTGCGGATCACCCAGTTTGGAGGCATGGGCCACCTGCGTGACATCGCGCACCAGCGCGTTTTGAAACCGCACGGTCATATGGCGATCACGCACAATGGGCGGCATGTCTTCGGTCGCGCCACCCTCGGCAACCCACTTGGGCAGCCCCCCGTCCAGCACCGCGATGTTTTCCTGCCCCATCAGGCGGAACAGCCACCACACACGGGCCGCAGAGGTCAGCCCGCTGCCATCATAGACCACCACCTGATGCCCATCGCCAACACCCATCGCGCGCAGGCGCGACATGAATTTTTCAACGGGGGGGGCCATATGCGGCAGGTCAGAGCGGCCATCGGCAATGTCATCAATATCAAAAAACCGCGCGCCGGGGATATGGGCGGCGTCATATTCCGCCCTGGGATCACGGCCCGCATCCGGCAAGTACCACGATCCATCCAGGATACGCAGATCAGGGTCTTTGATGTGTTTGGCCAACCATTCAGTTGAAACCAGCGTTTTGGGATCGTCAGCCATGGCAGCACTTTCTGGTTGATCAGGACACCGCCTGACTACCTTTCTGCACCAAGGCTGGCAAGGGCGAGGGGCAGGATTGCCCCCCGCCAAAGCATCACTTTGCCATCATGTTTTTCACGGCACCAACAAGGGCCAGCACAACACCGCCGCCCACACCGCCACCGGCAACCTGACCAATGATTGAGCCAAGGTTCAGACCACCGGAAGCCGCATCACCCGCAGCCGCACCGCCCGCACCAAGAGCTCCCAAAATGGTGCCACCAAGGCCACCGCCAACGATTCCGGAGATTGAGTTGATCAGCGTGCCCTGATCCAGCTTGCCCAATACCTTGCCAACAACGTTGCCACCAACGGCACCAGACAAAAGACTGATAATGAGTTCCATAATTTTCGTCCCTTTTTGAGGCAATATTTGACGAAACCCGTGCTGGCCCCCTCAGCCGCGGATGACAAACCTTAACGGTTGATGAATGGAAAGCGTAAGGGGAAAAACCAGTTGGTTTTGCCCGTCATTGATGTGTGAGAGAGTCCGTTGCAATCAGCGACGCACGCCTGCGCGCCACGCCCCACCAACTGCTCAATGCTGCATATTGGCCCAACACCCGCGCGGCCTCGGGCACCTTTGTGAAATATTCGAGCATTGGGGCAAGATGGATGTCTGCAAGGGTGAAGGCCTTTGCGTTTAACACGCAGCCGTCCCGGGCAATCGCGTCTAATGCCTGCAAAACGGGCACGGCAGCGTGCAAGCCTTGAGCCACGCGGCTGGCATCCGCCGCCTCACCCAGATGCGCAAGGTAGAACCCACGCGCAAAAACGTCCCGCACCATGGGGACGTATCCATAGAAATCGACAATCGCGATAACCTGCGCCATTTGCGCGGCTGCGGCGGCATCCTGCGGCACCAAGGATGTCCCTGTGCTGATTTGATCAAGATAACGCAGAATGGCAGCGGTTTCTGTCAGGGTTATCCTGGCGTGCTGCAAAACCGGCACCCGTTGAAACGGCGTGATCTGCGCTAGAGTGGGGTCTGGGGTGTCTGCAAACGGGTTAACTTCAGTATAGGCTGCGGTTAGCCTACATTCGATCAAACCCATACGGACAATGCGGGTATAGACCGACGGTCCATAGCCAAACAGGTGCAACCCCTCAGCCATGATCTTTCATCAGGCGCTGCTTTTGACGGGACCAATCCCGCTTTGCACTGGTTTCGCGCTTGTCATGCAACTTTTTACCCTTGGCGATGCCGATCTTGATCTTGGCCATGCCGCGATGGTTGAAATACATCACCAGAGGCACCAACGTCAGACCCTTGCGTTGCGTGGCATTCCACAGGTCCGACAGCTGCTTGCGTGACACCAGCATTTTACGGCGGCGGCGCTCCTCGTGACCAAAGGTTTTGGCCTGAGCATAGGGCGCGATTGAGCTGTTGATCAGCCACAGTTCGCCATCCTCCACTGCGGCATAGCTTTCCGCAATATTGGCACCACCCATCCGCAGGCTTTTGACTTCTGACCCTTCAAGGATGATCCCACATTCGATGTCATCCTCGATCGCGTAGTCAAACCGCGCCCGGCGGTTTTCTGCGATCACTTTATAGTTGGGATCAGATTTGGATGAAGACTTTACCTGTGCCATAGAACGCCATGTAAGGCCCACGCGCCGCGCACGCAACAGGACGATGGGCTTGAATCTGCGCTGGGGTTAACCGTGCCTTCACCCAAAGGCTGCCAAAACACGGGCATCTTGCCAATGCACCACGAAACAAAGTGAGTATCATGCGCCACTTTCTGATCCTGTTTGGTCTTGCCCTGTTGTTGTTCAGCCCGCCACTGGCCCGCGCAGAACCGCCGCTGAGGGTGCTTGTGATGGGCGACAGTTTCATGACCTCAAACCATAACAACGAAAAATCCCTGCCACAGGTGCTGTCAAAGCTGCTGCAAACCCCGGTCAAAAGCACCGCCGTGGCTGGTGCGCGACACCTTTACGCCCTGCCGATTACCGGTGCGATGGGGCTGAACATTTCCAAACAATACCGTCGCGGCGCGTGGGATGTTGTGGTGATGAATGGCGGCGGCAATGACCTGTGGCTGGGGTGCGGCTGTGCCAGGTGTGATCGAAAAGTCGCGCGTCTGATTTCGGCTGACGGCACACAGGGGGCCATTCCAAAGGTGGTGCAACATGCCCGACAACGGGGTGCGCGGGTGATCTATGTCGGCTATTTGCGCAGCCCCGGGCCCGGCTCGCCGATTGAGCGGTGCAAGGTTTGGGGTGAAAAGCTGGAGGCGCGTATTGCCGCCATGGCCGCGCGGGACAAAGGCGTTTCATTTGTTTCACTGGCAAACATGGTGCCCCATGGCGACCTGAGTTTTCATGCCTTTGACAGAATCCACCCCTCCCCCAAAGCAAGCGCAGCTGCGGCCCGACGGGTCGCATCGGCCATCCGCGCAAAGCCGTAAGACTATGCTCACGGTGCATTGAGCTTAATCAATGGGTGAACAACTTTTTGCTAGGGATTGCTTTATAGATTGTTCACCACGCACTTTCGTCTATCAATGCACCCGACAACGATAAGAAGCAGGCATATGGTCCACACATCAGGGCAACCAGATCAGGCGCAAGACGCCTTAAACGCGCGTGACTGGGTCAAAATCCTGTCCGGCTACCGCGAACCCAGCGCTTGGCGCAGTTTTTTCGAACTGGGGGTGACATTGGGGGCCTTTGTTGGCCTGTGGGCATTGGCCTGGTGGTCCCTGTCGATCAGCGCCTGGTTGACGCTGGCGATTTCGCTGTGCAATGCGGCGTTTCTGCTGCGCCTGTTTGCGATCCAACATGACTGCGGCCATGCGGCATTTTTCAAAAGCCGCGCGATGAGCGATTGGCTGGGCCGCGCGATTGGCGTGCTGACCCTGACACCCTACGACGTCTGGCGTCGCTCTCATTCAATCCATCATAGCTCCTCCGGCAATCTGGGCCGCCGCGGCATGGGCGACATCCACACCATTACTGTTGCGGAATACAAAAGCCTGTCCGCCCTTGGGCGGCTGGGCTATCGCCTGTACCGTCATCCGATTGTTCTGTTTGGTTTGGGGCCGGGATATATCTTCTTTTTGCAAAACCGCCTGCCGCTGGGCCTGATGGCCAAGGCGCGCTATTGGGTCAGCGCCATGTGCACAAACGCGGCCATTTTGGTAGCCCTGCTGGTGATCCTGTACTTCGGGGGGATCATGCCGATCCTGCTGATTTTTGCCCCCTCAACCCTGTTGGCGGCAACGGCCGGGGTCTGGTTGTTTTATGTCCAGCACCAGTTTGAAACCACCCATTGGGAAACCGAAGATGACTGGGATTTGCATGATGCCGCCCTGCACGGCAGTTCGCATTATGTGATGCCTGCGGTGCTGCAATGGCTCAGCGCCAACATCGGCATCCATCATGTGCACCACCTCTACAGCCGCATCCCGTTTTATCGCTTGCCCGAAGTGCTGCGCGACCACGATGTATTGGCCAACGGCAATCAGATGACGATCCGCGAGAGTTTTGCCAATGCGCGCCTGCATTTGTGGGATGAGGACTCCAAACGTTTGCTGTCCTTTGCGCAGGCGCGCCAGGCTTTCTAGAGCGACATGCAAATAACCAAGGGCGGCCCTTTTCACCTATCGCGTCCCGCCTTTAACTTGAAACATTACGTATCGCTGATGTCCCGACAGAGCGGAACGCGGCAGGGTATTGGCTCCTCAAGTTTTGGGCGGGGCGCATTAACCCTCTGAAACCGGGAGGTTCAGTTAGGAATAGATGCTTCCGGTTTTGCATTTTGCTCTACTGCGCTGCGACTGCACAAATGGGAGTATGGTGATCCAATCAGCCGCCCAGCTTGGCATGCACCTCTGCCAGATCAATCTGCCCGGTGGGCATCTTGTTGTTCGGGTTATCAAAATCGTACTTAAACAACTCAAAATCCCGCTTATAAATCTCACGCACCAGATGCATGGAGAGATCATCAAAATAATCCCCTACGGGGTGCGCACGCTTGGGCCCATGGCCCTCACTCTCATTAAATCGCGGAATATCGGCCAAGGTGACCGGGTGTGCTGTGTTAATTCTATCCAACACGTCCTGCATGCCGTCGTTAAAATTCTCGGTCCAGAAAATCTTGTCATAGGTTCCGCCATTGGCGATGAACGTGCTGACATGACCTGACATCGCGGACCAATGAATGTCCGGATCCATCGGTTTACGCCAACGAATGGTGTCGCGTACAAACAGCAGAAAACGCCGAAAACTGGCGATCTGGTCAAACTCCTGCTTGCCATCTTCGCCCCCGACCTCGATCCCGTATTTCTGAATCAACAGCGGCACCAGATTACCCCGGTAGCGTTTGCCATTGCGCTGAATGCCGCAAATCTTGTCAAAAAACGACGATAAGATCCGTGTGTAAGGATTGCGCACCACGGTAAAGGCATAGGATTTGTGGTTTGTCACATTGGCCGTAATCGGGCCCTGCGATGCATCAAGCGCCCATTTATGCAATCCTGCCTTGGCATCGTGAATATCACCGTCAAAGAAGTGCCCATGGTCTGAGTAATACATGATCTGGCCAATGGTGGAACAGGCGCATTTTGGCACCACCCGGTACACAACGCTTTCGCTCTCCGTCATCCATGTTCCGGGGAAACCCATTTACCTGTCACTCCTGCGCATGCCGACTGTTTTATGGCAACAGTTCGACTTTGGGTCAAAAAAGCAAATAAATCCTGTTTATTCAATCAGTCTTCACCCTTATCTAAGTAAACAATACAGGAAAAAAGGGCAGATCGTCTCTCATATGGCAAAAATCGCCTATATTTTGCTGTGCCACAAAGACCCCACAGCCATCATCCGTCAGGCAGAGCGTTTGACGGCGGCGGGGGATTATATGGCGATCCATTTTGATGCCTCGGCCAATCCCGCGTTCTTTCACGAGATCAAGACGGCGCTTGCGGACAACCCAAATGTGACCTTTGCCAACAACCGCATCAAATGTGGTTGGGGCGAATGGTCTTTGGTACAAGCCACATTGCACGCGCTTCATTCCGCAATCAACGCGTTCCCCCGTACCACCCATTTCTACATGTTGTCGGGCGACTGCATGGCCATTAAATCCGCTGAATATGCGCACCAGTTCCTTGACGACAACGACGTCGATTTTATCGAAAGCGAGGATTATTTTGACAGCGACTGGATCAAAACAGGCTGGAAAGAGGAGCGCCTGATCTACCGCCACTGGTTCAACGAACGCACCCAAAAGAAGCGTTTCTACTGGCTGTTTGAGGCGCAGCGCAAACTGGGCCTGACCCGCGACATCCCGGCTGACCTTCAAATCATGATCGGCAGCCAATGGTGGTGCCTGCGCCGCCGCACCATTGAATGGCTGCTGGATTTTGTGAAAACCCGCCGCGACGTGGTTCGGTTTTTCCGCACCACCTGGATTCCCGATGAGACATTTTTTCAGACCCTGGTCCGTCATCTGGTGCCCGAAGGTGAGATCAACTCCCGCTCGCTGACCTTTCTGATGTTCACCGACTACGGCATGCCGGTGACGTTCTACAACGACCACTATGACCTGTTGCTGGGGCAGGATTACCTCTTTGCCCGCAAGGTCAGCCCGGATGCCAAAGATCTCAAGCGTCGCCTTGGCCTGCTTTATGCCGCCAAAAGTGTGCACTTTCAGATCAGCAATGAAGGGCGCAGCCTGTTCAAATTCCTTTCCGGGCGGGGCCGCATTGGCCGCCGTTTTGCCACACGGTTCTGGGAAACAGAATCAACCCTGGGCCGGGAACGTGAACTGCTGATTGTGGTCTGCAAAAAATGGCACGTGGCCAAACGGGTGCTGGAACGCATCCGCCAGGTCACCAACATGCCCGCCATCGAATACCTTTTTAACGAGGAGGACACCCCCCTGCCCGATCTCGGCGGCATCCAGAACACCCTTGAAAAACGCACCCGCCATCGGCGCGCCCTGATGCGCATGCTGTTTGACTATTACGAAACCGATCGTCTGATCGTCTGCATTGATCCGGGCAATCTGGATTTGCTGAATGACTTCGCCTCTGACCGCTCCGTGACCCGCATCCTGGAAATCGAATGTCAGTTTACGGACGAATACCTGATTGGCCATGCCATGCGCGTCGGCCTGGCGGGAGAGCAAACATCGGCTGACACATTGGAACGCCTGTTGCCGACCATTCGCGGTGACATGGTCCATGAGAGTGACCGCATCCGCGACGCGGGGTTCGAAAGCCACACCCGGTTCCGCGAAACAGCCCCCGAAGACATCAACACAGACGCCCTCAGCGCCTTCCTTGCCATTTCTGGCGAAAAGGCCCAGGAAATCGCGAGCACGGACTATCTATTCGCAGACTAAAACCGCTTCGAGTTTAACACGAAACGCTATAACTTCAGCGCCAATCTCTTTCTGGCCTTAACTCTTCCCGGGGAGTTTGAGGGGCAGCGCCCCTCATTCACAAAATCAAATCCTGCGCAGGCTCAGCCTGCTCAATTCTTTTTGCGCCAGGTGCCCAGCCACTTGGCAAAACCCTGACGGGTCTCTGCCAACTCATCTCCCATGGCCTCCAGCGTGGGGTCGATATTCGCCTCCCGAAACCGCCGCCACCGCACCCAGATGCCCCAGGCCACCGCAAAGAATAAAACAAGGATCAAGATATTCAGATAGGGGATTCCCTTTGACGCATCCGGTCCGTCGACTTTGCGAATGGAAATGGCGTTGGGGAAGATCGACCAGTAGACATTCCGCCAGCCGTAGTGTTTCAGCACATACCACTCAGGCTCCGCCTTGGTGGATATGGCATCATTCGCCTCGGTATATAGATTTGCGGTATCCAGCTTAAAATAGGGTGGCCACCCCCAGCCGGTATCTTCATTGCGGTAGACCATGACCTTACCGTCAGCTCTTACCGCCTGGATAAACTGCACATCCCGGTTAACCCGCCCGACGGAATTGTCATCGGGTTCGGTCCAGAAAATCCGGGTCCAATCATCAAGATCTTGCCGTTCTTCATAGGTGTTGACGATCCGTATGAGATCTTTCTGCGGCAGGGTGTAATGAAACAATCCAATAACGATCACCCAAAAGGTAATCCAGAAAACCCATTTGATGGTAGTAATCATAAACCGTCCTTACCCATGGTTCGTCAGATAGATGATGACAGCGATCACCACAATCGGAACGACATAAACGCCCCAGATCAGCTTGCGCCGCAATGACCCTTCGTATTCTTTCAGGCCCTGATCAAGAAACGTTTCCTCGTCAACGTCCTTCGGCCCGGCCTCCCATTCCGTGCGCAACTTACCTTTTCGCACGGCGCGCGAATAAAACGACAAGCACACAAACACCACCGAGAGCGCCAGAAACCCAAAGACTGCCAATCGTATCAGTCCAATCATCTTTCTACCTCCTCACCGCACCCCAGGGCCCCACAGCCGCAATCATATCGGACACCGGATCGGGCTTTTGCGCGGTGGGCTCCTCCATCGGGGCATCATGCCCAAAAAGCGCCGCCCGCGCGCCTGCTTTATCCACCTGATACTCTGTTGCCAGGAAATCGACAACATATGCCTTTTTCGTCTCGGGCCAGCCCGCATAGGTCCGATAGAACAACTCCTTGTGGCAAATGAACAATTGGCGAATGTCCTTGGGCGCAAGTTCAGCCAGCAACATATTGACCAATGACGCGTTTTTGGTGTCTGCCGCCCGCAACGTATAGAAATACGCGGGATGGTCGGAGGATATCCGCGGCCAGGGCCCACCGTTCTCCGCCCAATTCACCAGACTTGCCAGCGCATGAAACTCTGCCGGCAGCTTATCCCCATGCGCGCGCGTCAAACGCCGCATATCCGCGCGGCTCGCTCCGGCAAGATCGACGCCCTGATCGGCCACCGCATCCACCAGAATGAAATCCATCTTTTGCCGCAGGATGGCAGCCGCACTGCCCTTGCGGGTCTCCACAATTGTCTCGGTCAGCCCGTTCAGCTCAAAGAACCGCGCAATTTGGTTGGGTTCGGATGCATCAAACGCAAAGGGCAACGGCAGGGACCCCAACCCATCCTTGCCCGAGGGCGCAATCACTGCCGGGTGGTTCACGTCCTGAAAGATATAGAGCCCGCCAAAATGTGCCGTCCAGAAATCTCGCTGGTCAAAACGCATCTTTTTCAGCTTCACCGGATTGCGCACCACATCGCCGGTCTTACCCGCCAGCGTGATCATATCCGCAATCAGTACGTCATCAAACCAGCCGTCCTGATCGTTCTTGAACCGCCCCACCAAACGCGCCAATTCACGCGCGTCCTTGACCGTACCTGTCGTTGTGTCGGCCTCCACGGTGATGGTGCGAATATCAAACAGGCGCGCGGGCGTGGAGACATCATAGACCGAGTTCACCAACTCCCCCGCCACCGCATCCCGTGCGGTGAGGGCAAAGAGTTGCGCCTCGTTCTCCTCAAAAAACTGCTTGAGGATCCCCCGCGAGGTGGAGAATTTCGCATTGAGCAACGGGGCCGTGCGTTGGTCCATCGAAAGCAGAATAAACTGCCGATTCACGCCTTGGTGGTTGAGGTAAAGATGATCGTCGAGTTCATCCCCGACCTCGGGGGAATAGCCCGAGATATCAATGTGGAAATCGGTTTGTTCGGTGGTCTTGCCGGTCAGATGTTTGAGCGCACGGTTATAGCGGTCGATGAGCGCGGGCGAGGCCACGTGGAAGAGGTTGCCGAACATGAGGCCGTTTTGGATGAGGCGTTTCATAAAAAGGGTTTCCTGTCTGCTCGTCTCAACCTGTATTTGAGCTCTTCCCATTCACGTTTCAGAAAACCATTCGCCTTTGACATTAGTTCTTCGCGCGCTTCGGTAAGATGCTTCAGGCTCTCTTCCTTAGCTACTGGTAACTCAAGCACCACACTTTCAATTGCTATTACAAAACTGTTCAAAGCATGATCAAGATCTTTTGGCTGAAACCCATCATCAGCGTCAGGTCGATCTTTGAAATGGAGCCTTAGCCGGATTCGTGCATCCAACCGCTTCGCCTCATCAAGCTTCGCATTACCATCTTTTTTCGCGAGCTTCTTAAGTCCACTATCCAACGCCAAAAGTTTCGAAAGGTCTTTTCGGATTTCGTTAATCCAGTCTTGCCGAAACTCGGACAATTTTAGCTGTGCTTGCGTGCTTCTGTTATTATGTTCTCTTCTATCTGCATTCCGATCTGCAATAACTGTCGTCACCAGCGTCAAAATCGAAACCAAGAAAATTGTCGCCAAGGCAGAAATGATGCTTCGATATTCATATATAAAGCACTCTATCCACTTTCGCTCGACTGGTGTTAACTCGAACCAGAAAATTACTAGACCTAAGGTAGCAACACTTAGAAAAAGCAGAAAATTCAGAATTGGTTTCCTCACCCCTCCCGGCTCCCCAAATACCGCTTCTTAGCCTCTTCCATCCGCCCCATATCCCGCACGGCGTTCTCAATCGCCACCTCATCGGACTTATCCGCATAGCGGAACTCTGAATCCGCGTAGCGGTTGATCTCTTGTATCACCATCTCGACCGTGATCGGCTGGCGCATGTCGTCGATCATCGCCTTCTTTTCATCATACCCTTTGAACAGGAACAGCTCCGGGTTCTCCATCCATTCGTCGGGCAGTTCAAAATCCATCGCCCGCACCTTCACCGCGTCCGTGATGTTCTTGATTGCGCGCCCCGTGAAGCGCGCATCGGCCTCCTGAATGCCCTTCAGATACGTGCCCAGCTTGTTGATCGTGTCCAACTCGCCAATCTCACCCCGCACGGCCTCGTACACCTTCAACAACCCCGCCTCATGGGGCTGGGAGTGGCTCTCA
>CALFWM010000039.1 GCA_937928635.1 uncultured Sulfitobacter sp.
ATACCGCATCACCAATTGATGAACCACGCGGCCTCCGCCGCAGGGGGAAAACCGACACAGAAGTTTGAACGTGCCAGTACAGCGCTCAAAACCGACCTTGGCAAGGAATGGCTGCGGACAACCTTGCAAGACTATCTGGGCCATGCCGTCACGGCCAAGGTCGTGGAGGTTGAGGTCGCGCAGTCCTGGGGTGGGCAGCGGCACACTTGGGTGGATGAAACCGTTTTCACCAAATCCAACACCATCCTGCTCAAAGGTCTGGTGTGGATGGCTGTTGGGTATCGGGATGCCAAAACCGTCAATCTGATTGCCGATCTGTGCGAGAAATCCATGCGCAAAATCCCCGGTGTGGGCCCTGCGGCACAGGCGGTTGCCAATGCCTGTTTGCATTATCTGGAGGGCACACCGGGGGCCGAGGCCACAGCCCGACTGGCCCGCCTTGCCACCGCGATCAAACAAAAAAGCGTACAAAAACGGGTAGCAGATATTGTCATCCAAAAGGCCGAGGCCGCAGGCATCACAACCTTGCAATTGCAAGAACGCGTGGTGCCCACTTATGGGTTGGACGCGGGCGAAAAAAGTGTCGCCTTTGACGACTACACACTGCAGATCAAGGTCGAAGGGCCGGGTAAGATCAGCCAAAGCTGGATCAAACCCGATGGCAGTGCACAAAAGAGCAAGCCAAAGTTTGTGGGCGAAAAGGCAGCCCTAAAGGCCAAGTTTGACACCCTAAAAGCAGAAATGACAAACCTGAAAAAAGTGTTAATGGCGCAGCGCGATCGCATCGACCTCATGTTTGCCGAAGACCTTGAATGGCCCCTTGAAGAGGTCATGCAGTATTACCTCACCCATGGCCTGATCAGCACCCTTGCAACCCGGTTGATCTGGTCCCTGAACACAAAAGGGCACCGCACCGCCGCGCTTTTTCACAGCGGGGCGTGGCAGGATGTGAACGGCGCACCGGTTGAAACGGATGACACCACCACCGTGCGGATGTGGCACCCGGTTGATCACGACACAACGGCGTTGATGACCTGGCGTGAGCGGATGACGGCGCTGGAAATTTCTCAGCCCTGCAAACAAGCCTACCGCGAGATTTACTTACTGACGGATGCGGAACGCATAACCGAAGTTTATTCCAACCGTATGGCCGCCCATATACTAAAGCAACATCAGATGAGCACGCTGATGGCAATGCGGGGGTGGCGCTATCAATTGATGGGGGCCTATGATGATGGATTGGATGATCAATGGGCGCACAAGACCTTTGTCACCTGTGATCTACAGGCCGAATATCTGATCCACACAAACTGGGAGGGCGAGAATTACAACGATGCTGGCATCTACACCTATGTCGGCACGGATCAGCTGCGGTTTACGCGCGGGGATGAACCCGTAGCGCTTGAAACTGTCCCGACCCGCCTGTTGTCAGAAACCATGCGGGAGGCGGATTTGTTTGTGGGCATGGCCTCCGTCGGGAATGACCCCAGTTGGCTTGATCAGGGCCCCACACCAGCGGCGCGCACCTATTGGCATGACTATTCCTTTGGCGTGCTTGGTGGGTTTGCTCAGACCCGCAAAGAGGTGCTGGAAACCCTGATCCCCCGGCTGAAATTCTGGGATGTCGCGCATATTGATGGTAAATTCCTGATCGTGGATGGCAAGCTGAACACGTACAAAATCCACTTTGGCAGTTCCAACATTCTGATGGCCCCAGGGGATCGCTACCTTTGTATTGTGCCCCGGAATGTCACAAAAACCACGGCTGTCAGCCTGCCCTTTGAGGGGGACAATCGGCTGTCCGTGATCCTGTCAAAGGCTTTGATGCTGGCCGATGACGATAAGATCACCGCGCGAGACATCGTTGGCCAGTTGCACCACTGACGCGCCCCGCCTGAAACTTGGGGAGCCGATACGTGATGTTTCGGGTTTAAGGCCGGACGCGCTGAGGGCTGGTAAGGTGGTTATGTGGAAACACCGCAATACGTCATTGCGCCATAAAGGCCGGACATGAGAGAGGCCGCGTTAGTGCTCCTCCCCCTCCACCTTGGATTTGATCCACCCGATGCCCCATTCTAGAAAACTGAGCACCAGAAAGACCACCACAACAAAAATCAGATAGCGGTATTCCCAGAAAACGGTACGGCGAAAGATGTTCAGCTCATCATAGCCAAACCACATCGCCGCGAGCGCGCCAAAGGACAGCAAGATCGCGACCGCGCGCAGCATCATGGGGCCACCCTGAACGTTTCGGGATCAACCTTGAACACCAACACGCCGCCGCGGCGCTCCACCTCGCCCTCAACCTCAACCAACACTGCGGTGTATTTCAAAACCTCTTGGGTGACCGGTTCGCCCTCTGGATTGGACATCAAAAAGAACGCACTGCCATCGACCTGCCCCGCTGAGACAAACACCGGGGCCACATCCCCCAGCAGGCACAGGTTGGCGCAGGCGCGGTGGGCCAGTCCGTTGCCGGGGCGCATGGCCCCCACAAGACATTTGCCATCACATACCTCGCCCTGAAGACGCCACCGCCCCAGAGATTTCACCGGTATGTCCAGCGTCTGGTTCTGATCCGCCGCCAGCTTTAAACCCCGCTGACCGTTGCGCAATTGCATGCCGTGCAAATCGCCCCGGTCAAGGCGAAACCCATTGGCCTGCACCACCTTGCCATCCAAACCCGCAGCCTGATCTATGGCACCGCTTTTGCCGTTGCCTGACAACAGAATGCTGTCCCCGGGTTCAAAATGCCGACTCTGGATCACATGCAGGACCGGGTATGGCTTTTCCTGCAAAATGCCGATGACTTCGGTGCGGCCCATGATGGCACCGCTGCCCGTGTCCGTCTGTGTGGCCGAGGTGGCATAGGCCAAGGCCCCAAAGGCCACCACCAGCAAGGCCGCACAGCTTGCCAGAAACACACGCAGTGCCTTGGGCACTTTGCCCCAGCCGACAAAAAACGGTTCTTGGGGTTTAGCCATCGTTTTCAACCTCATAAATGATGGGCTCAACATCGGTGCCGGGTTGGTTGGCCTTGCGGTCAATGTACAGCGTCCCGTCCTCCAGCTTCATGTTGTAGGTCGGGATCATCTCGGTGAATGGCGCAGGAGAGCGCCCGTTGCGCGCTTTGTAGCTGAACCCGTGCCAGGGGCAGGTCACGCAGCCGTAGACAATTTTGCCCTCCCCCAGCGGCCCGCCCTGATGGGCACAGGCGTTTGACACGGCAGAAAAGGACGAACCGGTGCGAAAAATCGCCACCCGTTCGTCTTTTGACAGGGTCACAATCGCGGCGCGCTTGTCCTGAATGTCGCCCGGTTTGCAGGCTTCAACCCACTCGGTGGCCGCGTCATTTACCTTGCGTTCTTTCAACAATGCCAGCAAATGCAGCACTGCAACGCCAAGCGCACTGCCCACAAACAACACGCCAAACACAGGGTTTGCGCTGTCTTGAAAATAGCCCAATGAGACATGCGCCACAACCAGCGCATAGGCCGGATAGATCAGCAGGTGCAGCGATTTCCAGACCGGCGCAGACAGGAATGTCAGCCAGAAATCGTGGCTGGTTGCCGCAAGGATGCCCAGCAAAATCAACGAAACAAGCCCCAGAATTTCAATCGGGAATCCCAGGATCTGACCAAAACCGTTGGTGCTGGCGAGCATCGCAGCCAGTGTCGTTTGCGCGGTAAAGCTAAAGTACCAGTTGAACACATACATCGCATGGGTAAAGGCGACGACAGCGGTCAGCACCCCAAAATGGCGACGGTTGTAAAGCACCGGCAAAAACCGTTTGTCCAGCCGGGCCAGTGGGCCAATGCACAGGATAAACGTCAACATCCACAACGCGCAGGTGCCAAAAGCGCGCATGCGCAAAATGGCGTTATCCAGCGGTCGGGCCAGATCAGCCGCCGGTGTGCCCACCTCGATAAATACGGTGATATAGAGCACCACCAAGGCGATCAGAACCGCGTCATAGCCCCATTTGTTTTTGTTCCATTGAACGGGTGTGTACTTAACGCTCATTCGGGGGCCTCAAGCAATACGGGGGCGGACAAGGATGCAGGATCTTGGCGCAGCGCAAAAGAAACAAGCAGGATCAGCGGGATCACGATCACAAACACCAATTGCGCGCGTTCCTGTCTGATGCGCGGCATGCGGTGCCGGTCCAGCTTTTCCTCACCCCGCATGAGCACCACCCAGCGCCAGATCACCAAGGGCCAGACCAGCAGCACGCCGGGGATCAGCAGCGGGCGGAAAATCCACGCCCCCCGCGCATTTTCATCTATGCGTCCCAAGCCAAACACCAGAAACACAACCGCAACCGCGCCCCCAACATAAAGGTAGAACATCCCGGCCATCATAATGGTCATAAGCGGTACAGCCTCATTTCTGGCACCATATGAGGATTGCCTTTTGCCAACCCAGTTTCAAAGATGCTGGCCCCCGTCCACACAAAGCAACTGGCCGGTAAAAGCGCGGGCATCCAGCAGAAAGTTCATCGCCTGCACAATATCGGCAGGATCAGCGCCCCGCTGCAAGGGCGACCCTTTGCGGTGTTCATGAAATTGCGCATCAGACTGCTCTGCCCCTTGCATGGTCGAGCCCGGGCCAATCCCATTCACGCGAATATTCGGGCCCAGGGCACGGGCGCTGGTCTGGGTAAAGGCCCACAGGCCCATCTTGCCGATGGTATAGGTCATGTACTGTGAGGTCAGCTTGCGGACCCGTTGATCAATCATGTTGATGATGCAGGCATTTGCGCACATCTCGCCATTGGACTGCTCAGACGCGGCGGGGGCCTGACGGGCAAACTCCTGCGTCAGCACAAAGGGCGCGCGCAGGTTGGAATCAACATTCATATCCCAACTGGCATCCGTTGCACTCTTGATGGTGTCGAATTTGAAGACCGAAGCGGAGTTGATCAGCACATCCAGATCCTGCCCCTGCCCGTCACGGGCGCGCTGCACCAGCGCTTTGGTCTGTGCATGATCCAACAGATCGGCCTGTAGCGTCACGCAGCGCACACCCAGTGTTCTGATCTCTTCGGCTGTTTCTTCGGCGGCGGCTGCGTTGCTGTTGTAGTGCAATGCAATATCAACCCCGCGGTGCGCCAGGCCCAGCGCCATCGCGCGCCCAAGCCGGGCGGCGGCACCGGTCACCAAAGCCGCTTTATAATTTGGGCCAGTGGATGATGTGACATCCGGTGATGCATTCATGACAATTCGTTCTCCTTAACAACATTCATGACAAAGAATTCACACGAACCCAACCCGTTTCGCAGAAATGGCATCAAATGTGACCCGGCAAAATGGCTGACTGTCCTGTGTTTCGGTTTTGCGCAGCAAACTGCGCACATCATGTGCCTGCCGGGGACAAATGAGCGTAAGCGCATCCTGCGGCGGTGGAGTGGGGCCAGCATCCAGATTAACCTTGGCTCTTATGGGCCCAAAACTCTCACACCAATCGAAATGCCGCGACTGTCCCGTTCCGCACCGCGCGCCCTGACATCGAACCGACTGTGTCGCCGGTGCGCAATGCAACTTTTGTCACGCTGTCCGAGGCGTCTGTGCGCTACAAACAGGCGGAAGACCGTAGGTTTCGCCTCGGCGTGAACAGTGACACCACGCTGTGCATCGCACTGAAAGGAGGTAAAGGATGGCATGTCTTTGCCGGGTTTGCGATGCTGATCGGATACAATTTGGATCACTGCACCCGCAGTTCGGTACATTCCGGCGCAAAAGAACTGGCCACCTTGGAGGTTCAG
Organism: uncultured Sulfitobacter sp.; assembly: GCA_937928635.1. GTDB lineage: Bacteria > Pseudomonadota > Alphaproteobacteria > Rhodobacterales > Rhodobacteraceae > Sulfitobacter. The sequence goes on from CALFWM010000039.1 coordinate 5,765, forward strand.
ACGGCTCAGCACCTGCATCATGGCACGGCCACCTGCGTGCCGCGCAGCGACGTGCGGGATGATAACGTGCTGTTGATCGCGGCGTGTCGTGCACGTTCTTGTTGGTCCTGCACAATCCGCAATATGATAAGACGCGAGGGGCCTCTGCCCGGCTGCTGCTGGATGATGATGAGTAGTGCCTCGCCCATCCTCTCTGCACCCTACCTGAACGCGCCTGACCGTCAGTCCAGACAAAAACCCTGTTTGCGGATGTAGGCCCCAAAATCCGCGCGTTCCGGCTGGCTGTACTGGCGTACTTTATCGGTTGACCAACTGTAGGCGGTGCTTTCACCAAATGTCTCTGTGAACCGCTGCGCCGCATAGGGCTGCGACTTGGCGCGGTCACTGTCGTAGGTCTGAACGGCCTGCCGGAGGGTGTCCTCGCCGTACCGGTCGATGTGACGTGTAACATGCAGCGGCAGACGTTTGGCGACGGGTGCAGGGGCACGCGGATGACCAATCGCCAAACCTGCAAAGGGAAAAACATGCGCCGGCAATCCCAACAGGTCAGATACCGCATGCGCCTGATTGCGCACGGCACTGATCGGACAACAACCCAGCCCCACCACCTCTGCCGCGGTCACAAAAGCACCCAGCGCAATGGCGGCGTCTGCGGTTGCATTAAACAGCGCATCCAAATGATCATTTGCAAATGGCACCCCCTGCCACTCATGCAGCAAACGCTGCCGACGGTTGTTGCCACAAAACACGGCCAGCATCGGGGCTTCGCCAACCCAGGCCTGCCCGCCAACAAGGGACGCCAGGTGTTGCCGCACCTCGGGATCGTGCAACAGGATAATATCGCGCTGCTGCAAATCGCTCTTGGTGGGCGAAGACAGGGCAATTGCGCAGAGCATGTCCAGCGTGTCAGCTTCCACCGGTTCATCGCGAAACGCCCGACACGACCCGCGCCCAGCCATCGTCTGCAACAGGTCCTGCTTATCCTCATCGGCGGCCACGGCTGGCGCGTCGCTGAAACGTGCGGCCAGCAGGGTTTGGATATTTTTCGGCATAACGTCACCCTTGAGTTTGTGTTAGCAGCCCTAACGGAAAATTTAAGAATTTATCGCGTTTATAAAGGTGTGCTGTAGGTTACACTGTGCCACAATGACGACTGCCTGTGAAAGCCAAGAGCCCCAATGACCTCAGAAACGTTAAACGTCACCATTGATCGCGGTGCGGCGGGCCTGCAGGATTACGCCGTGCCCGCCTATGACAACCAAACCGTTCTGGATGTGGTCTCTTGGGTACAGCAGAACGCCGATCCGACGCTCAGCTACCGGTTTGCCTGTCGTGTTGGCATGTGCGGGTCTTGCGCGATGATGGTGAACGGCGTGCCGCGCTGGACGTGCCGTACGCATATTTCCAAGGTGCTGGACGGCAATGCGGTGACCATCGGCCCATTGCGCAACCTGCCGGTGATCAAGGATCTGGCGGTTGATATGGACCCGTTTTTTGACAAATGGGTGGCAGCAGAGGGTGTGCACCACGGCGCGATGACCCGCGATGACCCGATTGCGTCCTTGGGCGATGATCACCCCGAACAAAGCGGCGCAGATTTTGGCCGCGAATGTATCAACTGTTCAATCTGCTATGCGGCCTGTGACACAGTGGCGGGCAACCCAAACTACCTTGGTCCCGCAGCACTGCAACGGGCATGGAACCTGCTCAATGACGCCAAGGACGAAGGGCGCATGGCAATCCTGGAGGCGGTATCCGGCACGGGGGGCTGTCACAACTGCCACTCGATGGGGTCCTGCACGACCTATTGCCCCAATGAGCTGGACCCGATGTCCGCCATTGCAGGCCTGAAACGCGAGACCGCCAAGTCATTCTTCAAGAGGGGCCGTTAGATGCTGACCCTGCGCCTTTACATGCTGCAACGGATCACGGCGCTGTTTATGGCCCCACTGGTGATCGGGCATCTAGCGGTGATGATCTATGCGATCCAAGGCGGGCTGTCGGCGGCAGAGATTTTGGGGCGGACGCAAGGGTCATTTGCGTGGTTTGTGTTCTACGGGGTGTTTGTGCTTGCTGTGGCCATCCACGGTGCCATCGGGATGCGTACAATCCTGCACGAATGGGGCGGCCTGCGCGGGCCCTGGATTGATCTGACCATGTGGCTGATCGGCTTGGGCCTCTTCGCGCTTGGCGCGCGCGCGGTCTGGGCAGTCACCTTCTCAGGAGGCAGCATATGAGCGCACATGGCATCACATCGCGCGCGCATCCTTTGTGGCTGGCCTATATCCTGCACCGACTTTCGGGCTTGGCATTGGCGCTGTTTTTGCCGTTGCACTTCCTGCTCTTGGGGCAGGCCTTGAGGGGCGAAGCTGCTCTTGATCAAAGCCTCGCATTCTCCGACATGTTCCTTGTCAAAATCGCCGAGTTCGGCCTCGTGTTCCTGTTGGCGGTGCATATGTTTGGTGGGTTGCGCTTGATGGCGATGGAGTTCCTGCCATGGAGCCCTTCGCAAAAGACCCTCGCCGCCGGGGCAACAGCCACCTCTTTCCTCATCGCCGTACTGTTTTTCATGAAAGCGATCTGACATGAAACTTTCCGACATCGAACGCCATGACACAGACATCCTGATCCTCGGCACCGGCGGCGCGGGGCTGTTTGCCGCGCTCCACGCCCAACAAACCGCGCCGGAAGGCACCAAGATCACCATCGCCGTCAAAGGTCTGATCGGCAAATGCGGCTGCACGCGCATGGTGCAGGGCGGTTATAACGTCGCGCTCGGGGGTGGGGACACAGTGGAGCGGCACTTTATGGACACCATTGAGGGCGGCAAATGGCTGCCGGATCAGGACATGGCATGGCGGCTCTGTGAACAGGCCGTGGTGCGGATCAGGGAGCTGGAAAACGAGGTCGGCTGCTACTTTGACCGCAACCCGGATGGGTCTTTGCATCAGAAAGCCTTTGCCGGGCAGACGGCGGATCGCACAGTGCATAAGGGCGACCTCACCGGCATCGAGATCATCAATCGGCTGATGGAAAAGGTGCTCGCCTCGGGCGTTGAAAAGCTGCAAGAGCACCGCGCCGTTGGGTTGATCCCCACGAAAGACGGCTCTGCCCTGGCTGGCGTGCTGATGATCGACATGCGGACCGGCAAATTCCGTCTGGTGCGCGCGAAATGTGTGATGATGGGCACCGGTGGCGGGCCGACCATGTACAAGTATCACACGCCCTCCGGCGACAAGACAATGGATGGTCTGGCAATGGCCCTGCGCGCGGGGCTGCCCTTGCGCGATATGGAAATGGTGCAGTTTCACCCCACCGGCCTGTTGGCCGGGGATCACACCCGCATGACCGGCACCGTCTTGGAGGAAGGTCTGCGCGGCGCGGGCGGACAGTTGATCAGCCACGCGGGCCAGCGGTTCATGTTTGACTATGACGGTAAGGGCGAACGCGCCACGCGCGATGTGGTCAGCCGGGGTATCTATGCCGAGATGCGCAAGAACAACAATCCCGAGCAGGAGGGCGTGTTTATCTCCATGTCTCACCTTGGCCCCGACACCGTGCGCGCCAGGTTTCCCGGCATGGTGAAGCGCTGTGCGGACTCAGGTTTTGATCTGGTGGCGGACAAGGTCGAGGTCGTGCCGACGGCGCATTACTTCATGGGCGGCGTGGTGGTCGACATCGACACGCGCACCGCGATGGAGGGGCTTTATGTGGCCGGTGAGGACGCAGGCGGGGCGCATGGCTCCAACCGTTTGGGCGGCAATGGCGTGGCCAATTCCACGGTCTATGGCGGGATTGCTGGCGACGTTATGGGGCGCGATGTGGCGGGCATGTCGCTGCGCGAGCCGGATGAAACCGTGCTGGAGGCCGAGTTCGCCCGCGCCATCTATCCCCTGACCCGCACCCCCGATCTGGTGCTGCCCCTGCGCAAGAAATTGCAGGATTTGATGTGGGAAGAGGTCGGCGTGATCCGCACCGAGGCGGGTATGAAACGCGGGCTGCGCGGGATTGCAGAGGTTTCGGACGTGCTGATGGATGTGGGTGTGGACGACAGCAATCTGGCGTTTAACCTCACCTGGCATGATTGGCTGAACCTGCGTTCGCTGTGTGATGTGTCTAAGGTCATCGCGCAGGCTGGGATCATGCGGGAGAACTCACGCGGCGCGCATTACCGTGAGGATTTTCCGGACGATGGTGGGATTGAGAACAGTGAGTTTACGGTGGCTCGGATGGTGGGGGAGACGGTGGAAGTGACAAATGAACCGGTTGTGTTCAGCGTGGTGAAACCGGGGGAGACGATCCTGCCGGAAGGGGAACCTGAGACACTGGTGGCAGCGCAGTGAGAGACCAAAGCACTAAGGACAGCCCTCGACCGCGGGTGGGGGTGAAGCCCCCGCCCATGGGGGCGGTCGGGGGCTGCCCGTGGTTCCCACGGGCGAACAATCGCATAAAGGGAACGCAGGCATGATCCCGATCCAACTCATCCAATCCACCGCCGAAACGCTCATGGACAAGGCCGCCATTGAGATCCCGCAGGACTACCTTAATGGCCTGAAACAAGCGGCGAAAACCGAGGACGGTGACCTCTCCTCCTTCGTGCTCAAGGCCATGCTTGAAAACTACGAAGCCGCCAAGGAAGACCGCCGCGCGATGTGTGGCGACACGGGCGTGCCGCGGTGGTTCATCAAAATGGGGAACGAGGCGCAGGTGGAGGGCGGCATGGTCGCGCTTGAGGCCGCGCTCAGGCGCGCCACAGCCAATGCCACCAATGGCGTGCCGCTGCGGCCCAACCGCGTGCATCCCCTGTGGCGCACGGATCATGACAACAACGTCGGCATCGGCGCGCCGGAGATTGAATATGGCTTTGAACCCGAAGGGGCGTGGATCGACCTGATCACGGTCCATAAGGGTGGGCTTTTTGGCTCGGATTATCGCATGTTGTTCCCAAGCGACGGCATTCAGGGGATCAAACGGTTTTACCTCGACAGCCTGATGGCCTTTGGCAAACGCGGCCTTGCCTGTCAGCCTGCGATCATCGGGATTGGGCTGGGCGGGTCAAAGGACACCTGCATGACCTTAGGCAAACGCGCCTCGACACTGCGGGTTGTCGGCTCGCGCAATTCGGACCCCAAGATTGCGGAGATGGAGGACGAGTTCAAAGAGTTGGGCAATTCCATCGGCATGGGCGCGATGGGGTTTGTTGGTAAAAACATGGTGATAGATTGCAATATCGAGGTCGGCTATTGCCACACCGGGGGCATGCCGATGTCGGTGCATGCCTTCTGCCTGTCCTCGCGCCGGGCTGTGGCGCGCATTCATGCGGATGGGCGGGTGGAGCACCGCACGGACCCGGATTGGTTTACACCGTATCAGCGCCGCGAAACCGTTGAATGGGAACCACAAAGGGAAGCGGCGGAGTGAGCCGAAGTCTTCAAAGACTTCGGACCGGATTTTTCGAAAAATCCGGGCACCGCAATACCGGTGCCGCGCGCCACCCTCGCATAGGAAAGAAACAGATATGAGCCCGCGTGAAGTCCGCCTCTCCACCACCCCCACACCCGAGGCCATTGCCGATCTGCGCCTTGGCGATGTCGTCTACCTCGACGGCCTGATGTACACCGCGCGCGAGGGTGTTTACATGCGCGCCTTGGAGGACAAGGCAAACATCCCCATGGAATTGCCCAGCCAATCAGCGGCCAATTTCCACTGCTCCCCGGCGGCGCGCATCAACGCGGACGGCTCATTTGATATGGGGGCGGTCACCGCCACAGCCTCTTTCAGGTTCGCCAAATGGTTGCCCGAATGGATGGAAAAAACCGGGGCCAAGCTGATCGTTGGCAAGGGTGGCATGACCTCAAAGGACTACAAGGAATATTTCGTGCCCAATGGGGCAGTTTATCTTTCCACCGTGGGCTATGGCACCGGGGCATTGCTGGGGCGCGGCGTTGAAAACGTTGAGGCCGTGCATTGGAACGAAGAACTGGGGCTGGCCCAGGCCATGTGGGTGCTCAGGTGCAATAAGATGGGGCCGTTCATCGTGGCCTCTGACATGAATGGCGACTGCCTGTTTGAACGGGAAAATGCCAAGATCGCAGAAAATGTCGCGCGGGTGTATGAGGGCACCAAACCAGCCGTGCTCAAACGCTACGGCGAAAGCGATGACCGCACCGATGAAGTGATCTGAGGGCTAAAAGATCTCGCTCAACGTGATGCCGACGCCCATCATCAGCGTCAAAAGGATCAGCAACCGGCGAAAACCGGTGTCACTGAGGTGGCCAAACACCATGATGCCCACCTGTGCCGCGATTATTCCGGTGGGGATTGTGACCAAAAGGGCCAGCAGTGTAGCGCCATCATAGGCCCCTTTGAAAAACAGCAGGCAAACCGTCAGGCACAGGATTGTCAGATTATAGGGTTGCAGCACGGCGCGGGTTTCCGATTTGCTCCAGGGGCGCAAGGACAGCCACAACACCAACAGCGCGCCGGAGGCAGAGGCGGCACCACCCAACACCCCGCCCACAAACCCAACCAGCGCGTCAATCCAAGGCGTGCGGCGCGAAAAGGCGGGCAGGTTTGCGCGAAAGCTAAAATAGCCGCCATAGACAATCAACAAGGTCGCGATGGTGATGCGCAGGGCACCCGCGTCGATGATATCCAGAACAGACAGGCCAAGGGGCACGCCAATCACCCCCGGCACCAAAAACCGCAACAACCGTTTTGGCTGATCAAACACCGGGATGCGCGCCTGCCAGAGCCCCTGAAGCCCGGTCAGCGTTGCCATCATGGCCACCACCGCCACAGCCGACACCGGTTCAAGCACCACCAGATAGAACCCCATGGCAAACAACGCCGTGCCCGTGCCCGCCAGACCATTGATAAAGCCCCCCGCAAAGGCACCGAGGACCAGATAGGTAAGGGTTTCCGCACTCATGTGCTCTGATCCGCCGCCGCAATCCTGATCACGTGTTTCAACGCGTCAAACAGCTCCTCAACGGCCTGCGTCTTGATCTGATCCTCCTGGTAGGCCAGCCCCAATACCCGCAGGGGCGCATCCGACCCAAGGCTCATGCGTTTCAACGGCGTAGCATCATAGGGCTTCACAGCCAGATCAGGCACAATCGACACACCAAGATTGGCATAGACCATACTTGCAATCGCCTCAGGGCTATCAAGCTCCATGGTTTCGCTGACCCTGATGCGCTTTGACAGAATCCAGTTGTCAATCAAGGTGCCCACCACCGCATTGCGGTTAAACCGGATAAACGGACGTGTCTTGAGCAGCGTCACAGGGTCATCATCCTGTTCCTCAACAGAGGCGATCAGTTGCATGGGTTCTTGCGTCAATTCACGAAACCGCACGCCGACAGGCATCAGATGTGGCTTTGTGATGATGGCCGCGTCCAGATTGCCCCGTTCAATCTCGCTCAGCAGCGGGCCGGTCAGGCCGGGGCGAATGTGCAGCCTGATTTGGGGAAACTTGGTCTTGAGCACGGCCATGGCTTGCGGCGTCAAACCGGTCAGCGTGGTACGCAATGCGCCAAGGGCGATCACCCCGCTCAGGCCGCCATCGGCCAGCACAGACGGCACAAGGTTGTCGTAGTCCTCAACCAGTTTGCGTGCCTTTGCGACCACCTGATGGGCGATGGGTGTCAGTTCGGGGGTGCGGGTATGGCGGTTAAACAGGGTCAGCCCCAGATCCGCTTCAAGCCTGCGCATCTGCTGGCTGACCGCCGCGTGGGTCACATGCACGGACTTTGCCGCCGCGCTAAACGTTCTGTTGTCAGCAACAGCGATCAAGGTTCGGAACAATCGGATGGTCACCAGGGGCCCTTCACGCGTGAAAGTCAGCCTTTCAATAGATGTAAGGCAATTTGACTATTATTAAGCATAGCTTAACCCTAAAGCGCCCCGCCTGAAACTTGAATCGATGATACGTGATGCTTCAAATTAAAGGCGGGACGTTATAGCCGGGATCGGGCCTATTTTCTGCTGCCGGCCACCTTGGCCGTGCTGATTGCCGCGGTATCGCAGCTGTTGCCCCACACCCGGACCGGCGCCTGAAGGGGCGCGCCGGGCAGGCCCTTCGTCGGCCTTGAACAACGCGGGGTTGAACGCATAGGCTGATTCCACAGACTCCTTTACCGACCACAACTCAGTTAGGAAGACTATGCTAGATACCCAACCAAATTCAGATGTTGAAACCGTTCTTGGCGCGCTTGATGAGGCGTTGACGGCGGGCGATGCCGCCAAGGCTGCGGCACTGTTTACGCAAGACTGCTATTGGCGCGACCTTGTGTCTTTTACCTGGAACATCAAAACGATGGAGGGCCAACCCGCGATTGCCGATATGCTGACCGCCCAGCTTGACGCGGTCAAACCTACTGGCTGGCGCATTGCAGAGGGCGAAGTTGCAGCCAAAGACGGCGGCATCACCACCGCCTGGATCAGTTTTGAAACAGCCGTTTCGCGCGGCTATGGGTTGGTGCGGTTGCGCGATGGGCTGATCTGGACCCTGCTGACCTCCATGGTGGAGTTAAAAGGCCATGAGGAACCGGTAGGCATGGAACGCCCGATGGGGGCCAAACATGGCGCGGGCAAAAACCGCCCCACATGGAAAGAAGACCGTGAAGCCGAGGCGCGCGCGCTGGGCTATACCACACAGCCCTACACGGTGATCATCGGCGGCGGCCAAGGTGGCATTGCGTTGGGTGCACGGCTGCGTCAACTGGGCGTGCCGACGATTATTTTGGAAAAAAACGACAAGCCCGGTGACAGCTGGCGCAACCGTTACAAATCACTCTGCCTGCATGATCCGGTCTGGTATGACCACCTGCCCTACCTACCCTTCCCCTCCAACTGGCCGGTTTTTGCGCCCAAGGACAAGCTGGGCGATTGGCTGGAAATGTACACCAAAGTGATGGAGCTCAATTACTGGACCCGCAGCACCTGCCAAAACGCGACCTTTGATGAGGCCTCCGGGGAATGGACCGTGACCGTTGATCGCGACGGCGAAAAGGTGGTGCTGAAACCCAAGCAGTTGATCTTTGCCACCGGCATGTCAGCACAGCCCAACATGCCAGAGTTTCCCGGCATGGATACATTCAAAGGCGATCAGCATCACAGTTCCAAACATCCCGGCCCTGATGCCTACAAGGGCAAAAAGGCGGTTGTGATCGGCTCCAACAATTCGGCCCACGACATCTGCGCCGCCTTGTGGGAGGGCGATGTGGACGTGACCATGGTACAGCGTTCCTCAACCCATATCGTGCGCTCCGAACCCCTGATGGAGATCGGTCTGGGCGATCTTTATTCCGAACGCGCCGTGGCGGCGGGCATGACAACCAACAAGGCCGACATGATCTTTGCCTCGCTGCCTTATGCAATTCTGCATGAATTCCAAATCCCCGTGTATGAGCAGATCAAAGAGGTCGATGCGGACTTTTATGCAGGGCTGGAAAAGGCCGGCTTTCAGTTGGACTGGGGGGCCGATGGATCAGGTCTGTTCATGAAATATCTGCGGCGCGGGTCGGGTTATTACATCGACGTCGGGGCCAGTCAGTTGATCATTGATGGCAAGATCAAACTGGCACAGGGGCAGGTCAGCGAGGTTGTCAGAGACGGTGTTCTGCTGGAGGACGGCACCAAGCTGAAGGCCGACCTGATTGTCTATGCCACGGGGTATAGCTCAATGAACGGTTGGGTTGCGGATATCGTGGATCAGGCCACTGCCGATAAGGTCGGCAAATGCTGGGGCCTGGGCTCCGACACGCCCAAAGACCCCGGCCCCTGGGAAGGTGAGCAGCGCAACATGTGGAAACCCACGCAGCAGGAAGCCTTGTGGTTTCACGGCGGCAACCTGCACCAATCGCGGCATTATTCGCAGTTCCTGTCTTTGCAGATCAAGGCGCGGATGGAGGGGATCGACACGCCAGTCTATGGCCTGCAGGAAAGCCACCACACATCCTGAAACAGGTTCCAAAAGGCAACAAAAGGCCCGTTCACGCGGGCCTTTTTCGCGCGTCCACCTCTTGTCGTGTCGGCATGGGCGGCGCAATGCCCGCTTTGGTCACAGACAGACCTGCAGTGGCACAGCCATAGCGCGCGACCTCCGCCGGGGTCCGCCCTTCGGCCAACGCCGCGACAAATCCGCCGTTAAATGCATCCCCCGCACCAGTCGTTTCAACCACGGGTCCGGCATTGACCCGCCGGGATCAGGGCCTGCCCATCCAGAAAGGCACCCTGCTCCCCCATGGTGATAATCGGCATTTTCACCCCAGCGCGCGCGATCTGCAAACCGTGCAGAGCGGCCTCCATGCGGAGCATGCGCTCGGCGCGATAGGCCGTGTCCGCGACAAAGACGCCAAGAATGACAAACTTGCCCATCCCTCAATCCTCCTCAGGCGGGACAACACCCTTGCGCAGGGCGAAACAGCCGTAAAACCGTCGCTCCCCGGTCTGGATTACCGCATAGGCCTGTTTGGCACGTTCATAAAAAGCAAAGCGCTCAACGCCCAACAGGGTGGGGCCGCCCACGGCGTCCACCTCTGCCTGCATTTCCTGTATCACGGGCAGGAGGGTGTCAGGCTCATCCACCACCTCCATCCGGGCCGCGGCATCATCGACAAAGGTATCAATTGGATAAACCGACAGCACGGCCCGCGCGACCTCTGCTGCGGGGCGATCAATGCGCAGCACTTTGCCAAGGGTTGTTTGCCGCGCCACGCTGTCAGACGGAAAATTTGTATCGGCAATAATCAGGTCATCCCCGTGCCCCATGGCCCGCAATGCATAAAGCACGTCGGCGTTCAGAATTGGATCAATTCCTTTGAGCATCTGTCATTCCCTTTCAAGTTTTGCCGCAAAAGCCGTTCACCAGTTTCGGCGTTAAAGATGTGGATATGCGCCGGGTATGGCTGTAGGTGGATCACCTGCCCGGCCTCACACGCGTGACGTTCGCGATACGGTAGTTATATCCTGACCCTCGAATTTCAGAAACACCATGGTTTCGGACCCAGTGGGTTCAACCCCTTTGACCTCCATCGTGAGCCCCTGATCGGCAAGGATCAAATGTTCGGGCCGCACGCCAAGGTGCACGTTGCCCCTGCCCGCGAGGCCGTCAAACACCTGATTGGCGATGCGCAGTTGCCCCGCGCCCAGGTCTGCACGCAGCAGGTTCATCGACGGTGCCCCGATAAAGGTCACCACAAAGGCGTTGGCGGGGTTGTGACAGAGACCCAGCGGCATGCCGATCTGTTCCATCCGCCCATCCCGCATGACGAAAATGCGGTCGGCCAGCGTCATCCCCCCAATCTGGTCATTGGTCACAAAAACGGTGGTGGTTCTCAGACGCTGGTGCAGTTCCTTGATTTCCGTACGCATCTGAATGCGCAGCTTGGCGTCCAGATTTGACAGTGGTTCATCAAACAAAAACACTTGCGGGTCACGCACAATGGCCCGCCCCATCGCCACGCGTTGGCGTTGCCCGCCCGACAGGTGGCGCGGCGGTTTTGGGTTCTGCTTTCTTGAAATCCGCGCCTTGGCCTATGCCAAGCACCCCAATAGCCCCGCATGGCTGTTTGATCCCGAAGCCATGAAACCCATGGTCAATAACCCCGCCCGGGTGCAGGCCATTCAGGATGTGATGGACCTGATCAAGGCGGGTGCTTACCCGACCAACCAGATCAATGCTGACCCCGGCACAACGGCGTTCCAGCAATTCCTTGCCGGCACCGGTTCGATGCTGAAGTGGTGGGGCGATCTGGGATCAAGTGCGCGGACCTCTGACACCTCTGTCGTGGGAGATGTGGTTGGCTTTGGCGTGAACCCGGCCTCTGATCGCGTCTATAACGCCAAGGACGGCGCATGGGAGGAAACCCGCAATGAGGCCCCCCAATATGGCCTACATCGGCATGGCTCCGCACAGGAAACCACAGATGCAATTGCGGCGGCCTTGGGTAAAAATCACCGATCAGATCGGACGGGATGATCAGATTGCCATCTATAAGGCGTCCATGGGTCTCTAAGCCTGCACAAAACAAGTTCAATGGCGCGGCAATGCCCTGCCACGCTCTGCGCTCTCGGGACATCATCGATATATTATGTTTCAGGTTAAAGGCCGGACGCTTTAGCGTCGCCAAAACCGTTTTGGTTTGGGCTTTTGCGCTTTGATATGTTGCTTCAAGTCCGTGAAACCGCCAATTTTCACACCGTCAATAAAGATAAGCGGCGTTGTGGTGATATTGTGCTTGTCCTTAAAGGCATCCGTTTCGCGCCGTGTCCGCAGAATATGTTCCTCTATGTCAAACCCTTCACGACGCAGCAAATCGCGCGCGGCCGTCCCATAGCCGCAGGTGTAGTTTGGCAGGTCCATTCGATAGAGGAGTGCATTGGCCATTTTCAGAGTCCCTTTTTGCTGCGGATAAAGGGCAGTCCTGCGGGATATACAAGACGCTGACGCCTCACATATCTGTCATGTCTGCGTCGCTTGCGCCAACCAGAACCTTTCAATTTCAACCGTGCTCAAGTTAGCCCTTAACAGCTTACCCTGTGCCCACTTACCTTTCTGCATGACGCACAGCCAGGGCGACCTTCTCCACACTGTCACGGCTGACAATATCACTGACACCCGCAGGCGGCTGGGCAAAGCAATGGTCTGGGGCAGTGCACTGCTCGTCGCGGTTCTTGCGCTCTGGCAGATGGCGTTTGAAACCGGTCACGTCAGCACAGGTTTTACCAATTGGCACCCCGTTCTTTACGCCTAAGTCCTCTGAACCTGTGCGCTTTGTGCCGCGCAGGTGATTGTGAACGGGGAAAAGGGGCAAGCGCACGCTGTTTGTTTTGCCCGCCGCGCTGTTTGTGATTTCACTGGTCGTCTTTCCGCTGCTCTTTGCGCTTTATACCTCCCTCACCGACTGGAAACTCGCCTCGCCCACTGGACCGCAGCCCAATGGCTGGGACAATATGCGCGAGATGTGGAATGATGAATTTTACTGGAACACCTTGAAAAACATGGTGTAATACGTGGCCGCGGTGGGCGTGGAATATGTGATCACCTTTGGTTTCGCCCTGCTGCTGAACGCGCAGATCCGGGCACACAAGTTTTTTCGCGTGGTGTTTTGCTGCCCCTGAAGCTCTCACCCGTCGCGCTGTCATGTTTGACGCCAGTGTTGGCCATGACGGCGATGTCGGGCAGCACGGCTTTGACAGCCTCCAGATCGGACAGGGCCGCCTCCTCTCCGGTGAGCTGGCCTGACACCAGCACGGCATCGGGGATTGGGGAAAACACCGCACTGCCCGCGCGACCCGCCACCAGATCAAGCCCCGGATCAAACAGTGGCGTGCCCGGCAAGGCCCCCATATGCAACATGCCGATCACCGGCTTTGTCTCGCCAAAAAATACGTTTGAAATTTCGCGTCATAGGCCCCTCAATATGATCCTATGTCCGGCCCGGTGTTTACGTAAAGTAAAACTAGGCTAAGCTCTTTGAAAATCAGAAAGGCATGGCGATGACATTGAAGACGAGACATTGGGATCGACTGGGCAATGGGGGCGTGACCTTTACCGAACTTGGGTTTGGCACCGCGCCGCTGGGCAACCTCTATCGGGCTATTTCGGATGAAGAGGCCCGCGCCACCCTTGATGCGGCCTGGGACGGGGGTGTGCGGTATTACGACACGGCCCCGCTTTATGGGCTGGGGCTGTCGGAAACCCGGTTGAATCCGTTCTTGCGGGGCAAGCCGCGGGATGAATATGTGCTGTCCAGCAAGGTCGGGCGCCTTATTCAGCACTGCGCCCCCGAACATCGCGACGGTGTCGGCAAATGGTTTGAAGTGCCCCAGCGGCGCGAGCAGTTTGATTATAGCTATGACGGCGTCATGCGCTCGTTTGAACATTCGTTTTCACGCCTCGGGGTGGAGAGCATCGACATTCTGTATGTCCATGATCTGTGCATTTTCAGCCATGGCTCCAAAGAAGCCTCTGACATGCGGATCGAAGAATTCTTTGGCGGACGCGGGTATGACGCGATGGTGTCTCTGCGCGATCAGGGGCTGATTAGGGCGATCGGGGGCGGCGTCAACGAATGGGAGGTCTGTCAAACGCTGGCGGAACGGGGCGATTTTGACCTGTTTCTGCTGGCCGGGCGCTATACGCTGCTGGAGCAAAAGGCGCTCGACAGCTTTTTGCCACTTTGCGAAAAACGCGGCATCGGGATTGTGACAGGGGGCCCCTATAATTCGGGCATTCTGGCCACGGGTGCCAAACCGGGGGCCTATTATAACTATGACACCGCACCGCAGGATATCATCGACCGGGTCAACGCGATTGAGGCGGTATGCACCGATCACGGCGTGCGGCTGGTTGATGCGGCGTTTCAGTTTCCGCTGTTACACCCCAGCCATGTTGCCGTGATCCCCGGGGGGCAAGGCGTATCCGAAATGGCCGAAAATTTGCAGGCCGCGCAGGCCGACATCCCCGCCGCCTTGTGGAGCGATCTGAAAAAACATGGGCTGATGGACCCCCGCGCGCCCACATGAAACGGACCCTCAAGATCGACGCGACCACGCACACCTCAAACGCCTCGCACAGCATCCCAAATCCTTAGGCGTGCGCCCGATGATCCAGGACATCCCGGATGTGGATTGGATGCTGCGCCCCTTTGCCGATCACGTGATCACCGCTTTTGGATCCGAACGGGTGATGTGGGGCTCTGACTGGCCCGTCTGCCAGTTGCAGGCGGAATACGGCAGCTGGCATGACAGTGCACAGCAACTGACGGGCGATCTGCCACAATCCGCGCGCGATGATATCTTTGGCGGCAGTGCGGCGCGGTTTTATCGGCTGGGGTGAGCACGCAAAACGCATCGACCTGCGCGGCGTTTAACTCTGCGCGCGCATCAAGGTCGCGTGACACATGCAGTGCGGCGGCCGCTTGGGCAAAAGGCAAGGCATCGTCAATTGCGCCCCCCTTGTTCACGCACGCGGCCAATGCCCCCACAAACATATCCCCCGCCCCGTGGGTGAAAACGACCTGAACCGGATAGGCCGGATGCGTGACATCATCCCAAACCACACCCGCTGCCCCAAGTGACCCTCAGGTCTGCCCTGGCAGATTGGCCGTTTCATAAAACGCGGCCTCCACCGGATTTACGATCAGCACATCAACAAGGTCCAACAGGTCCTGCCCAAATGCCCGTGCGGGGGGCCGCATTGAGCCAAACCTGCGCACCTGCGGCCCTGGCCCTTTGTGCAACAGCCAGGTTGATCGCCTCGGGGATTTCGTTTTGCAGCACAACCAGCTTGACGTCCCGGGCCACCTCCAGCCCAGCCCTATCAATGTTGAGATTGGCGGCGGAGATGATCACCGCACCATACTCTCCCTTGGCATCCACAATGGCGGCACGCATCCCGCTTGCGCGCGCGTCGGTTTGAAGCTGCGATATATCCATGCCGCGGGCATACGCCATCTGGAACAAATAATCGAACCCGTCCTGGCCGATCCAAAGGGTCATCAGAGTGCCAGCTATTTCGGCCAGCACATCCAGACCCCGTTTGGCCTCCTCCACCGCCGCGCGGCGCACCTTTGGCTCCGGGAGGGTAAAGGCCCCCAGCTTGTAGCGCCGGTCCGTATGATACCGCATCGCAATGCCGCTCAGCACCATGTCATTGTCGTGCAATGCAGCGCAGAGCGCGCGGGGCGTGTCCTCCACAAAATGATCAGGATAATTGAGATGAGCGGCAGTCAACCCCGCACGTGCTGCGCAGGCCAGCAGATCAGTGGTGATGTTCCTGTGCTTATCTGGCCAATAGGTCGCTGCACAAATTTCAAACGCATTCAGGCGGGCCGCAAAACGGGGGGCGATTTATGTTGCATCCCGCGAAGCATACAATCAGATTTGGCACATGTGCAAATGCTGAATGATGCGCGGATACCCCGAGCGTAAGGAGAACATCAATGTACCGGGCCAAAAAAACCATCACCTCTGCGGCGGATCTGCAAGGGCGGCTCAGCACCATGCATCCCAGTCAGGTGAACAAGATCATTGATCACATCGACGTGCACGTGCGCGCATGGCTGGCCCGCACGACCTTTGTGACCATCGCCAGCTGTGATGCCAAGGGCAACATGGATGTCTCACCCAAGGGTGATCCGGCAGGGTTTATCAAGGTGCTAGATTCCAAAACGCTGGTGATCCCCGACCGCATTGGCAATTTTCGCGCCGACACATTTTTCAACGTGCTGGAGAACCCCCGGGTGGGCATGCTCTGCGTGGTGCCCAAACGCAAAGAGGTGGTGCGCATTAACGGCGCGGCCCAAATCGTGCGCGATGACGATCTGCTGGACATGACCACGCTCAATGGCCATCGGCCTGATTTTGCCCTGTTAATGCATGTCGAAGAAGCCTTCTTTCACTGCGGCAAATCCATGATCCGCTCGCGAATGTGGCAACCGGAGCATTGGGGCACCATTGACGGGCTTCCGACCTATTCAGAGGCCCTGAAAGATCACGGTAAGATGCACGACACGCCCCTGTCAGAGATTGAGGCCCGCATGGCCTACAATGAATCCGACCGCCTCTATTAACCGCCCTGACATTTGGGCAGGCGCCCTCCTCTTTCTGGCTATCACTCTTCCCGGAGGTTTGGAGGCAGAGCCTCCAAAGGCCCCCCTGGGGCCTCCCGCAGAAGACCAATACGGCCTTACCACATACCAAATCCGATTTTCGTTGCCACAATGCACCGAGCTTCCTAACCTGACCCGGTACACTAAAATCTACTGGTATCTGGGAGGAACCTTCATGACTTCACTTAAGAAGATGATTGGCGCATCAACCTTTGCTGTGATGGCGGCAACGGGGGCGGCGCAGGCAGACAAACTGACATTCTATTGCTCTGCCCAGGAGGACTGGTGCCAGTTGATGGCCAACAGCTTTCAGGACGCCACAGGCATCGACGTGGCCATGACGCGCAAATCCTCCGGTGAAACCTTTGCCCAGATCAAAGCCGAAAGCGCGAACCCCAAGGGTGACGTCTGGTGGGGCGGCACCGGTGATCCGCACCTGCAGGCCGCCGAAGAGGGGCTGACAGCCGAATACATTTCACCGATGCGTGACCAGTTGCACCCTTGGGCGATTTCGCAGGCTGAAAGCGCGGGCAACAAGACCATTGGCATCTATTCAGGCGCATTGGGCTATGGCTTTAACACGGACCTTCTGGCCGCAAATGGCCTGCCAGAGCCAACATCCTGGGCCGACCTGACCAAACCTGAATACAAAGGCCACGTTCAGATGGCCAATCCAAATTCATCCGGCACCGCCTACACGACGCTTGCCACCATGATGCAGCTCTTTGGCGAGGATGAGGGGTTTAAATTCATGAAAAAGCTGCACAGCAATGTGAACCAATACACCAAATCCGGCTCTGCCCCGATCAAGGCGGCGGGGCGTGGTGAAAACACCATCGGCATCGTGTTTATGCACGACGCGGTGAAACAGGCGGTGTCCGGTTTCCCGGTAAAAGTCGTCGCCCCGGCGGAGGGCACGGGCTATGAAATCGGCTCCATGTCGATCATTGATGGCGCACGTAACATGGAAGAGGCAAAAAAGTTCTATGACTGGGCGCTGAGTGCCGAGGCGCAGAACCTCGCGCTGGAAGTCAACGCGTTTCAGGTGCCGTCGAACAAAGGGGCCAAGACCTCGCAAAGCGCGCCGGATATGTCCTCAATCAAGCTGATTGATTATGACTTCAAAACCTACGGGTCGTCCGACACCCGCAAACGCCTGCTGAAAAAGTGGGATGATGAGGTCTCTGTGCTGCCGCAGTAAATCGCTGCAATGCGCCCTTTGGTCAGCGAACGTACAGCCCATCCAGTTCTGATCTTCTGGATCATTGCGGGATGGGTCGGGTTTTTCCTCCTCCCCTGGTACGGGGTGGAGGATTTTTTCACGTTTGAATGGCTGATTGATGGCTACCCCTTTGACACCGATTATGCGCCTGCGGCGTTTCTGATCGGACAGGGCGAAAAACTGTGGCTGGCCCCCGCACTCCTTGGGCTGCTTCTGCCCTTGCTGGCCTTGGGGCGGCGCAGAACGGAGCCGCTCTATGCGAAATTGCTGATCCTTTCAGGCACCGTCGGATTTGGCTGGATGATCCTGCAAGGGTTCACCATTGGCATTCGCGGTTGGAACTTCGACTGGGCCAGGGCGATGTTTGGCGATCTGGGCGACCGACAATTTGGCATGGGGTATGGCGCGCTGATCTGTGCCTCTGCGTTTTTGTTCCTGTTGACCCAAGGCATCGCGGCGCGCGGTGCCATCAACGGCGACGTCTTTGTGCTCAGCGCCATTGGTGGCGTGATCGTGATTGTCACCGCCTTTGTGTTCTTTCCCATCGCCAAGATGCTGACCGCTGCATTTATCACCGAGGACGGCGGATATTCCGCAGGTGTTTTTGCCTCCAAGTTCTTTGATGACCGATTGTGGGGCCTTGGCTGCCTCTCTGGCGGGCGCTGCGGCGTGGCATGGAATTCTCTGTTTCTGGCGGTTCTGGTCGGGCTGATCACCACGGTGCTGGGCCTGATCTTTGCGCTGGTTGTGACGCGCTCCGGCTTTCGGTTCAAAAAAGGTCTGCGCGCGCTGACCGTGCTGCCGATCATCACCCCCCCCTTTGTGATTGGCCTGGCATTGATCCTGCTCTTTGGGCTGTCGGGGTCGGTCACTGTGTTTTTTGCGGATGTCTTTGGCGTGCAACCTACCCGCTGGCTTTATGGTCTGCCGGGCATCCTGATTGCGCAGACCTTGGCGTTTACCCCCATCGCCTTTCTGGTGCTTATCGGCGTCGTTGAGGGGGTCTCCCCCTCGATGGAGGAAGCGGCCCAGACCCTGCGTGCCTCCAAATGGCAGGTGTTCAAAACCGTTTCCCTGCCCCTGATGCGCCCCGGTCTGGCAAATGCATTTTTGCTGGGGTTCATCGAAAGCATGGCAGATTTTGGCAATCCGCTGGTGCTGGGCGGCAACTACGATGTGCTCTCCACCGAGATTTTCTTTGCCATTGTGGGTGCGCAATATGATCAGGGCAAAGCCGCCGTGCTGGCCATGGTCCTGCTGTTTTTCACCCTTGGCGCGTTTTATGCACAACGCTTTTGGCTGGGCAAGAAAAGCTACACAACCGTGTCGGGTAAGGGCGACAGTGGCGTGCACCCCCATATGCCGCGCGCGCTGTCCCTGCCGGTTTTGGCGATTGCAATGATCTGGGCGGGTTTCACGGCTGTGGTCTACGCGATGATTTTCTATGGCTCGGTGGTGGAGCTTTGGGGCGTGAACAACAACCTGACTTTCAAGCACTACGTCACCGCGTTTTCCTTCCGGCTGGAAGAAGGCGGCATCCGCTGGTCAGGTGCGGCATGGGACAGCTTCTGGACCACGCTGAAAATCGCCGCCATCGCAGCGCCATTGACGGCCATCGTGGGCCTGATCACGGCCTATCTGCTGACGCGACAGAGCTTTGCAGGCAAAAACGCGTTTGAATTTGGCACCATGCTGTCCTTTGCCATTCCCGGCACGGTGATCGGGGTCAGCTATATTCTGGCGTTTAACGTGCCGCCCATTGAGATCACCGGCACAGGCATCATTTTGGTCGTCAGCTTTATTTTCCGCAACATGCCGGTGGGCGTGCGCGCAGGGATTGCGTCAATGTCCCAACTGGATAAATCCCTTGATGAAAGCTCCCTCACCTTGGGTGCCAACAGCTGGCAGACCTTTCGGCGGATCATTCTGCCGCTGCTGCGCCCCGCGATCCTCGCGGCACTTGTCTACAGCTTTGTGCGCGCCATGACGGCGATTTCGGCGGTGATCTTTCTGGTCAGCGCGGAATACGACATGGCAACCAGCTACATCATTGGCCGGGTTGAAAACAACGACTACGGCCTTGCGATTGCCTATTCCACCACGTTGATCTTTGTCATGTTGACGGTGGTTGCGGTGATGCAGCTGATTGTTGGACGTACTGAAATTGGCCGCCGCATGACCCAATCGCGCACAAATGTGTAAGGACCCCTGATGAGCATTAATTCCAAAGCCGCCCCGGTCCGGTTTCGCAATGTCACCAAGGTTTACGGCACCGACGTGGTCGCGGTGGACAACATCGACATGGAGATTGAAGCGGGCAAACTGGTCACGCTGCTGGGGCCGTCGGGCTGCGGCAAAACCACAACCCTGCGCATGATTGCGGGGCTTGAGATGGCGACAAAGGGGTCGATCCACATTGGGGATCGTGACGTGACCCTGCTGCCCGCCACGGACCGTGATGTGTCTATGGTGTTTCAAAGCTATGCGTTGTTTCCACATATGACGGTGATGGAAAACGTGTCCTACGGGCTGGGGTTTTCGGGTTTTGACAAGTCCGAAACCCGGGACCGTGCCGCACAGGGGCTCGATCTGGTGGGGCTGAAGGAATACGAGGACCGCCTGCCATCGGAACTGTCGGGCGGGCAACAGCAACGTGTGGCGGTGGCGCGCGCGCTGGTGCTGGAACCGCAGGTCTTGTTGTTTGACGAACCGCTGTCCAACCTGGATGCAAAACTGCGCCGTCAGGTCCGCGAAGAAATCCGCGAGATCCAGCAAAACCTTGGCCTCACGGTGGTCTATGTGACCCACGACCAAGAGGAAGCGCTGGCTGTGTCTGACGAAATTGTCGTGATGCGCAACGCAGGCATTGCCCAAATCGGCAGCCCCCGTGACCTCTATGATGCTCCGGCGGATCGTTTTGTGGCGGATTTCATTGGCGAGGCAAATATCATTCCCTGCCAGATCACCTCAATTGACGGCGATATGGCTTTGATTGACGTGGATGGGTTCCCCCACACCCTGCCCGCGCGCGGCATGACGGTGGGCAGCGCATCCCTTGCGGTGCGCCCGACGCGGCTGATGCTGAACGCGCAAACCGGGATGAACATGCGCGTGCGCAAGGCAACCTATGTGGGCAGCCGGATGGAATACACCTTAAAGGCCGGGTTTGGCGAGGTTTTTGCGGTCAGCGAAAACGTCGATGCCCCGTTGCAGGTCGACGCCCAAATCACCGTTGGGCTGGACAAAAACGGGCCGGTTTTATTGCCAGAGGATCACGGCTGACCCCTGACAAACAAAGGGCCCGCAAAACCTGCGGACCCTTTGGAAAATCATTCTACGTGGTCGGCTTATTCAGCAGGACCAACAGAGACAAGGTAGGCCCATACGTTGGCCGCATCGTCTTCTTTCTTGAGCTTGAAGGACATGCGCGACTTGGCTTTTTTGTCGTCCAACGTGGCGCGCAGGAATTTGCGTGGGTCTGCGACGTAGTTCACAAACTGCTCTTCATCCCATGTCAGGCCCGCGTCACCCGCGGCAACCAGATCATCACCGTATTTGAAACCATCAACAGTACCTGCCTGACGGTTGAGCAGGCCATAAAGGTTCGGGCCGTTTTTACCGCCCTTGGCAAGGACTTCGCCATCATTGTCGATGACAGAGTGGCACGCTTTGCACTTTTTGAAGACGGCCTCGCCTGCTTCTGCATCACCCGATGCGTGGCCGTCCGCCAACAATGGGCCAGCGGCCAATCCCAGACCAAGGGTTAAAACGCCGAAAATTCTCATAACAGTTGTTCCTTGTTTTGCTTTCGCTAGGTTATCGCACTGGGCGCATTGGTAAAGCCGAAGAATTGCGTTCTGTACGCAAGCCCGCTCACGATCAGTTTATAACGCTCTACACCTGTTTCAAATACCTTAGGTTTCAAGTTATTTTATGCGGACTTTTTTGGTCGCACCCCTTTTTCCCATGCAGACCAAGCATAAAGCACCCGCAGGTGAGCGTGTCGCGCCATCTTCCGCACAATTCTCAGGCCAGGTTGGTGGCAAAATCAGCCTGCAACGCGGTCTCGATCAACTCGCAATCCGCGCTCGCCTCAACATAACGTGCCTTTAGAAATGGCGGCAGTACAAAAGCATCACCAGCCACCAGACGGTGGGGGTCCTGGCCTGTCACTTCCAGCGTCATCTCGCCCTCTTTCACAAAGGTGAACAGGATATCGGTGTCATGGCTGGTCCAGGCTCCAATGGCCCCCGCGGGACGCGCCACATGCACGCCCGCCACCCCATTTGTCGCCGTACCAATACCGGTATCGCGGCTGTCCCATCCCGGAATACGCCAGGGGGTCCAGCTTGCCTCGGCCTCTTTGTGGTGCACAAACCGCGTGCCCTGCCATTCGCGGTCCGGGTCATTTTTGCCGGTGGGCAGTTCCATCTCGTGATCAATGGTGGTGACATGTTCGGCAGGCACGCCGATTTCCAGCACCTCCACGTTGTCAGACGCCTCCAGCACCCGGTGACGGATTTGCGGTGGCTGGATTACACAATTTCCGGCCTCAAGGATAAACGGTTCACCCTGATCCTCGTAAACCAGCCGCACCCAGCCGCGATAACAAAAGATCAACTGAAAGCCGACCACATGATAATGCACCATATCGGGCACCGGGCCGCCGTCAGGGATGCGGATGTGGCTGGCAATGATCGAACCACCCAAACGGTCCGGGATCAGATCGCGATAGCGCATGCCTGCACGCCCGATCACCCAGGCGTCGCTGTCGCGCAGATGGCGCACCAGAAACGAATGCTGCGTTTGGGGCATATCAAGCGGAGGGTTAGCCGCGACAATCTCAACCTGATTGCCGCTGGGAGAGGTCAGCGCGGTCTGCCCGTCGGCAAACCCTGCCGGGTCTGTGCAGCGCAGGCGCAATTTGCCCGGCTGCATGCTCGCGTCGCGGTCCAGACGAATGCGCAAACCGTGGCCAGAGATCAACGCAACCGCCGGATCGTCCGCCGGAAAAATCTCATCCAGCCGAAACCCCAGTTTGGTCAGGAAAAACGGCAATTCGGTTTTGAGGTCTGTCGCAGGCAGATAGAGTTCTGACGCTGTGATCTGGGCGGGGTCCGTGACGATATCGGTCATGCTTAAAGTCCTTTGGGTCCTCCCAAGACTGGGCCATTAAGCGCCTGAGATAAAGAGGCCCCTCACAACCCGCCGCGCAATTTCCACAATTCGGGAAACAGCTCAACCTCCAGCATGCGGCGCAGGTATTTCACGCCACTGGTGCCGCCGGTGCCGCGCTTGAACCCAATGATGCGTTCCACTGTGGTGACGTGGTTAAAGCGCCAGCGGCGAAAATAATCCTCAAGGTCCACCAGTTTTTCGCCCAGTTCGTAAAGGGTCCAGTGTTTTTCAGGGGCCTGATAGATCGTGGTCCAGGCGCTGATGATCGCATCGTGCGCCTGATGGGGTGCGCTCATGCGAAACGCTCCTTTGGGCAAGGTGATGTCCAGTTCAGCCTCAAGCGCGCGCAAAGCCACGTGATAGAGCGAGGGGCGTTCCAGCTCTTTGACCAGTTGCGCGTGCAATTCGGGGCGGTGTTCGTGCACCTTCAGCATGGCGGTGTTGCGGTTGCCCACAAAGAACTCAATCAGCCGGTACTGGTGCGACTGAAACCCGGAAGAGGCCCCAAGCGCCTCGCGGAATGTGGTGTAATCGCTGGGCGTCATGGTGCGCAGCACGTCCCAGGCATTGTTCAACTGCTCAAATATCCGCGACACGCGGGTGATCATTTTGAACGCTTCCCCAAAGCGGGCAGCCTGAATGTGGCCACGTGCGGCGTCCAGTTCGTGCAGGGCAAGGCGCATCCACAATTCCGACGTCTGATGCTGGATGATGAACAGCATTTCATCATGCGCCTCTGACAACGGACCCTGCGCGCCCAGCAGGTCATCAAGCCCCAGATAGTCGCCATAGCTCATGTCGTTTTTGTAAGACATCTTTGCGCCATCGCTGGCGGGGTCATATGCATCCGTCATCTGCGGTCCCTTTTCATGGCTCACCAAAATTCTACCGTGGCCCCGGATTTACTTCAATTCTAAACCTTTATGCTTAAAATAAATGGCTGTCCTGATGGCGTTTCGAATTAAACATGGATCACTTGTTCGCGGCCTCTCCCTTTGGTCAAATCCACCAAGTGGCGAAAATGGGGTGACTTAGTATCAAACAGGAATGCGCCCTTGTGCCGCAGGTCCGGGTTTGGGCAAAGTCAGGACCGATATGGGCCGACGGGAAAACCTGCCACTGCCCTGCACCGATTCCCCGTTCAGGGCAGGGTCAGGGCGCGAAATAAGGCAGCTTTGTGTCCGGAAATTCACCAATACGCCTGTAAATTCAGGAATTTCCCATGGGGAACCGCTGGCGCAGCCTCATTCTTGCCATATTGCGAGAGGGCCTCTTATACCGTCATTGGCCCAAGGGCGCAGGCGAAAGAGGATGCAAAACAATGCAGTGCAATGAAGCACAGATGATGAAGACACATATGGTGCGCGCGGGTGCCACAGTGGTGGGTGATCTGTCCACACCCGGCGCGTTGCGGTTTGAACGCGTGGGCGCGGCCATGAGGGGCACGCCGGAATTGGCGATGCAGAACGGCGCGCTGACCCTGCGGTACGCAGACGGCACAACTGTGATTGTGACGGCTTAACGCCACTGAGAATCACACGTTTCAAACCGATTCTGATGCCACAAAACCCGCCTCATCCGGGCAAAAACGGGATGGAAACAGTTTGGTGACGGCCTGATTGGCCCCCATTCTTGCGATTCTCCCGCAACCATTTCGCGAAACTTTCTGTGCCGCAGATGCGCCGCCCAAGACCAATTGTGGCAGACTTTCTGCAAAGTGCAGCACCTGATTCACAGCCTGCCCACTGGCAGAATTAACTAAAAATTAACCTGTTTTGCGCGCCTTGCGCGGGAATTTCTGACGCGCAAGGCTGGTCCCCGCGCTGGCCAGGAATATCTATTGTGGCATCAGAAGGGCACGCCTGTGACCGCGTTAACTTTTTAAACAGAAAATGCCGAAACCCCATAAAAATAACGAATTCGTGGCGGATTTGGCACAGCCTTTTTGACAGGATCTGCATCGGCGGGACGTCCCGCTTGTCGGGTTTCTGCCTGTCCCTCATATTCAACCCCAATGAAGAACCGCGAATAATTGCGGTCCAATATGAGGCAGATATATTATGGCAAAGATCAGCGTCTTTGGCATTGGCTACGTCGGCGTCGTTTCCGCAGCGTGCTTGGCACGTGATGGGCATGATGTGATCGCAGTTGATGTTGACACAGGTAAAATCAACGCAATCAACGCGGGCAAAAGCCCGATTGTTGAAGAAGGCATCGACGCGCTGGTTGCTCAGGTCGTCAAGGCGGGCAATCTGACCGCCACAGATGATTTCGCCGCCGCAGTGCGGGACACGGATGTGTCGTTTATTTGTGTCGGGACGCCGTCGGCTCCTGATGGGTCTGTCGGGCTCAGCTACGTGACCTCTGTGTGCGAAAACATCGGCAAGGCGCTGGCAGACAAAGACACCTATCACTCCGTTGTGGTGCGCAGCACAATTGTGCCCGGCTCCACCGAACAGGCCTGTATCCCCGTGTTGGAGCAGACCTCGGGCAAGACGGCGGGCAAGGAATTTGGCGTTGGCTATTTCCCGGAGTTCCTGCGAGAAAGCACGGCGATTGCGGACAATGACGCGCCCGGCCTGATCGTGTTTGGCTATCTGGATGAGGGCACGCGCAAGATCCTCGAAGAGATCAACAACCCCCTGCCCTGTGACATTCACGCGGTAGAGATCAAGACCGCCGAGATGGTGAAATACACGTCCAACACTTGGCGCGCGGTAAAGGTGACCTTTGCCAATGAGATCGGCAACATCGCCAAGGCCAGCGGCATTGATGGTCAGACGGTCATGGAAATTCTGTGCTCTGACGACAAGATCGCGATGAGCCCCTATTTCATGCGCCCCGGTTTCGCCTTTGGCGGCTCTTGCCTGCCCAAAGACGTGCGCGCGCTGAAGTACCTCGCCAAATCCACCGGCACCAAACATCACATGCTGTCTGCCGTGCTGGAGGCCAATGAGGCCCAGATCGCCAAGGCAGAACAGATGGTTGTGGACTCCGGCACCAAAAAGGTTGGCTTTGTTGGCATCTCCTTCAAGCCCGGCACCGATGATCTGCGCGAAAGCCCGCTGATCTCACTGGCCGCGCGGTTGATTGGCCGGGGCATTGATGTCTCGATCTATGACCCGTTTGTGCAAGAAGCCTTTGACACTGCCACCCCCGGTGCGGGACGTGGCAATGACGATGTGCCTGATCTGGAACACCGTCTGGTCAAGGACCTTGACGCGCTGATTGAGGGCGCGGGCACCGTTCTGGTGGGCAACCACTACGGCGAAACCGTCGAGCAGCTGAAAAAGGCTGCGTTTGAGCGCCCTGTCGTCGATCTGACCCGTCTCAACCGCGAGATGACGTCGGATGACAAATACCAGGGCATTTGCTGGTAAAACCTGAATTGGAGGCGTGTCGAGAATGCTGAGAGCATTGACACATCTGGCTTACTTTGGCGTCGCTGCCATGCTGCTGTGCATCGTGCCCCAAGGTTTCCTTGGGGACATGAGCGGGGCGCAGGGCACAGTGATCGTGATTGGTGTGCTGGGCATGTGGCGCTACAGCTGGGCTTTGCTCAACTTTTCGCGCGCCCTCTATTTCAAACTGGTTGTTTACCCCAAGAAAAAGGCCGGGCGGATCGAACGCTTTTCCCAAAGCACCGCGCGGCATCACTGCTATTTCATGGTGACCACCTTTATGGTGGATCAGGATGTGACCCTGCCGGTCTATCGCTCGATCTTCAAGGCGGCCATGGCCGCGCGCGATGGCGCGACAATTGTGGCCTCGGTGGTGGATGGAATGGATGACCGGTTGATCCACAGCATCTACAAATCAATGAACGTGGACCCCAACCACGTGCGCCTGATCACCGACCGCATCCAGTCCAGCGGCAAACGTGACGCAATGCAAAAGGCACTGCGCATTTTGGCGAGCTTTTCACCAACGAAACATGACATCATGGTCTTTGTGGACGGTGACACGCTGGTGCCCGAAGACATCTGGGCGCAATCCGCGCCGGTCTTTACCAACCCGCGTGTTGGCGCGCTGACCACCGATGAGGCCGCAATTGTTGGCAATGATAGCCTGTTCAAGGACTGGTTCACCCTGCGCTTCAACCAGCGCCAGGTGATGATGTGCTCCATGGGCATTTCCAACCGTGTGCTGACCCTGACGGGCCGGATGAGCGTATTTCGCGCGGACCTGTCGACCGAGCCAACGTTCCTGCGGGCGGTGGGCGAGGATTATCTGGATCACTGGCGGCTGGGGCGGGTGAATTTCCTGACCGGGGATGACAAATCGACCTGGTTCTGGCTGTTGTCACGCGGGTTTGAGACCGCCTATCTGCCGGATGTGCAAAGCATCAGCTATGAGGGACAGCCCCGCGATACCTTCTATGACAGCGCCAAGACCCTGATGGTGCGCTGGTTTGGCAATATGATGCGCACCAATGGGCGCGCCATCCGCATGGGTCCGCGCGACATGGGGTTTTTCACCTGGTGGTCGATTCTGGACCAGCGGGTGAGCTGTTGGACCACCATGGTCGGGCCGATTTCGGTGCTGATCACTGCCTTGCTTTCGACTGCTTCGGTGATCCCGCTCTACATCAGCTGGGTGATGATGACGCGCTATATGTTCTGTATGTACATCGCGCTGTTCAACCGTGAATGGTTCCCGGTCACGCATCCTTTCATTCTCTATTTTGGTCAGGTCACCGGGGCCGCGATCAAAACTTTTGTCCTCTTCCGTCTCGATCGCCAGAAATGGACACGTCAGGGCTCCGGGGGCGGGTCGGGTCAGGCCATGGCGTTTTATGACCGGCTCAAAATGACAGAAAGCACGATCCATCACACGCTGGCCTACACATGGCTGGTGATCGCGATCATGTATCTGAATACGTGGAACAGGTAAGAACGATGAATAAACCCATCACCAAAGACGAGCTGTCAGCCCCTGCACTTCCTGCGGGATTCGGGCTGGAAAGCGAGCATCCAATGCTATCCATGCCGTTCTTTATCAAAGTCGGCAGCCAACGCATTGAAGGCAAGCGCATCTCGGTCACGGAAATTGAAGTTGCTGTTCCCAAAGGGTCGATCAAACCGGGGCGCAATGGTCTGGCCACGCTCAGCTTTCCGTTTGAGGATTTTGCCCTGTCGCTGACGGCTGAAATCACGGCAACGGAACGGGGTGATGCGGACACGACCGTCTTGCTGTTCTCTGAACCAACCGGCGCGCATCTGGCGCAGCTGCGCTACATCATCAACAGCTATATCGCGG
The DNA here is from genome assembly GCA_937928635.1 of uncultured Sulfitobacter sp. Taxonomy (GTDB): domain Bacteria; phylum Pseudomonadota; class Alphaproteobacteria; order Rhodobacterales; family Rhodobacteraceae; genus Sulfitobacter. Next base: position 34,046 of record CALFWM010000039.1, read on the forward strand.
GTGATCTGGTCACCCTGAACGGGCTGATGAGCTACAGCGGCCCAACGCAACCCAAAGCCCCCAAAGCGATCGTGGAAAAAGACAAGCGCGACCGTCTGCGTTCGCTTTCCGTGGCCCTGATGTCGCTGTTGATTGCCTTCCTCGCCGGGACAGTAGTTTTTGCGCGGTACACGACGTCGTTTGAAATGCATCCTGTCTTTATTGATCGTGCGGGCATGAACATGCAGGCGACGGTGGCTGGTCAAGTGACCTATCTGAACGCAGACGCCCCTGTGGGCGAGGTCGCCTATACAATCGCAGCGACCACTGGTGATGTGCTGAGCTTTCAGATGCCCCATGACGGCGAAGTCACCCTGGCCAACGAGATTTTTGAAGGTGCCACGGTTTTGCCAACTGACTTAATTCTGACAATTTTCGACGATACCTCTTCACTAAGGTTAAGGACAATGATCAGCATCGAAGGGCTGGCGCGGGCGTTACAGGGCGACCCGGTGACGTTGGACATGAGCGACGGGCGCAGCTTGCCCGTAAAAGTCGATGTTCGCGACAACACACGTGCCGCTGCCCTTCGCGGAGATCTCTATGTTCCAATCGACCTGCTGGTTGAGGGGGAACCTCTGGAACCAGCAGCAGCAAACAAGTCGGGACGGTTGCGGTTGTCAAAAACACTGCTGGGTGCTTTCGGCTTTGGGCAGGAGAAGTAAGATGACGCGCATTACACCTCTGATCATTTGTGGTGGCAACGGGACACGGCTGTGGCCGCTGTCACGCAAGCACAGCCCCAAACAGTTCCAGCGCATCGGCGGGCCGGACAGTCTGACGTTCTTTCAATCCGCCGTGCAGCGCCACCGCGCGCCAATCTTTGCCGATCCGGTGATCGTCACAGGCCGCATTCACGAGGGCACGGTGCGCAGCCAATTGCAGGATCTTCAGGTCGCCGCCCGTATCATTTGCGAACCTATGGGGCGCAACACAGGCCCCGCCGTGCTGGCCGCCGCCGAAGTGATGCTGGCGTCTGATCCAAACACCGTTTTTGTGGTGGTGCCGGCTGATCACGTGATTGAGGGCGATCTTGCGACGTCAATGGCGGCATGCCTGCCTGCGGCCCTAGCCGGACATATCGTCACCTTTGGTATTGAACCCCGCTACCCCGAGTCCGGATTTGGCTACATCGTGGATGGTGGCCCCAAAGAGGGCTTTGGCCCTGTGCGCCAGGTCGACCGCTTTGTCGAAAAGCCCCATTATGAGGACGCAGAAGCACTGATCGCCACCGGCGGGGCCTATTGGGCCTCGGGCATCTCGATGTTCTCCGCCGCCACCATCCGCGACGAATACACAAAATTTGACCCCGATACCGCCAAGGTCGTCGCCCAATCCGTCGCGCTGGCCCAGGATGACAACGGCACCTTGCACCTTGACTCAGGCACCTTTGGGGAGGCCAACAGCCAACCCACCGAAAGCGTTGTCTTTGAGCAGACCGACCGCATCACGCTGGCCCCCCTCGCCGTGGAGTGGGACGACGTGGGCAGCTGGAAAGCCATGTATGGCATTTCGCGCCCTGACGCTGACGGGAATGTTTTGCAAGGGGACGTCATCGCCCTGGGGGCACACAACACGATGGTGCGGGCCGACAGCCGGTTGGTATCTGTCGTGGGCCTGTCGGATGTGATTGTCATTGATACGCCGGATGCCCTGTTGATTGCCCGTATGGACCAGACACAGGACGTCAAAGCGGTGGTGGATGAGTTAAAGAAAACCCAGCGCTCCGAAACCGAACGCCATCAGGAACCCAAGCCCGCCATGGTCCCCATGGTTGATCAGCAAACCGTGTCCGAACTGGTGCAGGGGGACAATTATCAGGTGGGTGCGGCAGAAATTGCCGTGGGCCGTGTGATGACACTGGAAAGTGGTGATGCACGTCAGGCCCTTGTGGTGCGCGGGCGCGTGCATGCCAGCGGACCGGCCTGGCAGAAAACCGTGGGCGAAGGGGGCCGGATCTACACTGATCCTGACGGGCCGATCACCATGACAAACCTGTCAGATGAACCGGTCGAACTGCTGTTTGTAACCCTCGCTTCCCCTGATTTTCAGCCCAAGTCGCTGAAACGTCTCGCCCATGGCTAGCCTTGGCCTGAAATCCCTCTTTGCGGCCTGTGCATTGGTTGCGATGCCGCAAATGGGTGCGGCTGACCTAAGCGCGCTCGACCTGACTGAATTGCGCAAAGCCCTGCGTGTGGTTGAGGCGGACGTCAGCGGTGACCTGACCGCCCCTGTCGATGTTTCCGCGATCTGGGCAAGCCTCCCCTTTGCGCAAGATGTCCCCGTACCGGCAGCGCCAGCAGTGGAGAGCCAAACCCCGATTCCCGCCGCAGACAACATTCTGGGCGGCGACTTTTTAACGTCTGAAAACGTACCAAACCGCGTGGTGACCCCGGCCAACGTCACACAAACACACCCTGTCCCCCCTAACGGAGGTGGACTTTTTGCGATGCAACTGTCCCAGACCATCGTTGCTGAACCGGCTCTGGCCCCATTGGCGCCTCCGCGTTTTGAGCCAACCAATGGCTTCAAACCTGTCCTGCCGCGCGCCACAGCAAAGCCGGCAACGGGTGAGGTTTTGCCCCAGGACGTGACCACCACCAATTTCCGCCTCATGCTGGCCACGCTGGCGCAGACCTATACCGGGCGCAACGGCATGGCTGTGGTGAACGCCCAGGGCCCACGTGGCCCAATCGCCATTTCCGTGCGCGCTGGCACCGTGGGTCTGGACGATCTGCACCGCTACGCCACCGCCCTTGGCATGCCTCCGCTGGCCGATGGCACGCTGACCGCACCTGTGGTGATCTGGCCGGGTGCCACCCTGCGCCTGACAGGCGATGATCACCTGCGTCTGGCGCGTGACGCTGGCGCATTTGTGCTGTCCATGGGTGCGCTCGATATTAACGGCGCCGTGATTGAGGCCGTGGGCCCTGAAAACCCGCATACCCCCAGTTTTGTGCCTTTTGTCACCGTGGCGGCGGGCGGGTCTTTGCGGCTGAACGGCGCGACAGTGCGCGGGCTTGGTTTTGGCCAGACGCCCAAATTCAGCGGCCTATCTGTTGCCCGCAACCTGCTGAGCCAGAATGTTGGCGAGGTTGTGATCCGCAACACCCTGTTTGACGGATTGCAACGGGTCACAATCGCCGGTGCGGGCGGGGCCGAGGTGAGCGGCAATACCTTTATCAATCCCACAGGCAACACCCTGCATCTGGTGAACGCACCACGTGCAAAGATCACGGAAAATCTGTTTGTGGATGGATCGCATACCAACGCGCTGCGTGTGGAAGGTGGGTCGATCAGGGCCGAGATCACGCGCAATATCTTTTTGGCCGGTCAACGGGTGGCGCTGATGGTGTCAGAACGCTCTGACCATGTGCAGGTGCGCGAGAACATCATCTGGAAGCGCAAGGGCGCTGGCATCAAGTTTTTGCACACCCGCTGTGGCCTTGTCGAAGAAAACGTCATTCTGGACAATCTGCAAAAGGGCGTAGAGGTGCGCAAAAGCGATGGCACCGTGCTGAGCAGCAACCTGATCGCGGGCAATTCAAATGCGGCGGTTTGGGTATCCTCACAAAGCGAGGGCGCGCAAACGGCACTGAATGACAACCGGCTTGTTGCAAACGGCGCGGGCCTGTCGGCGGCGACGGGGGCGCAGATCTTCTTGCACCGCAATAACTTCGCCAAACAACTGCCAAAACTGCTGGACGGGGACATTGCCCGCCTGAGCCGGAAAATTGTTGTTGATCTTAAGGGGGACGGCCCCTTGCGCCTGAACAAGGGGGCAGCGGATGATTTGGCCCAGCGTGCCGATCTTTGCGGGGCGCAGTTGTGAGACATCTCTTTGCCCTCATCTGCGCGTTTCTTATGGCCGCCCTTCTGAGCACGCCCGCCCTGGCACAGCAGACCCATGTGCCAATCATTCCCATGCTGATTGGGCCCGATGTGACGGCCTCAAAGGATGCCAGCAAAACCATCTCTGTTGTGGTCTCCCGCGGGTTGGTCAGCAACAGGCCCCTGCGCTCAAACACGCTGCGCAACGCACGTACGCGCATGCAACAGGGCGGTGAGGTCAATCCACGCACCCTGCGCGCGCTGGCACAGGCCGGTGACGGGCTGGCCGCACAGCATTACGTACGATGGATGTTGGCACAGGAAAAAGCGGCAAACCCCTCTGATCTGGCATATTACGCCGCAATTGCCATCGGCACTGGCCGGGTCTGGACCCTGCGCAACATGATCGAGGCCATGCATCAATTGGACCCGCAAACAGAGCCGCGCGCGCGTATCCGCAAGTATATTCAGGTGCTTTATCCCCATGCATGGGCTGGCAACACGCTGGCGCTTCAGGCCGTGGTTGAATTCAACGGCGAAGGGCGCCTGTTTGGCCCCTTGTCAGAAAAAACCCGCCTGCGCATTCAGCAAGAGGTCGGCAAAAACGGCGATAGCCGCATTGGGCTGGGCATCGCGATGGGCCTTCTGGAACGCAACCGCGCCAGCGCCACACCCAACCCCGATGATCTGGCCTATGCCCGCCAATTGCTGGCGCAGGCCACAACATCCACACATCTGGCCGTGGCAACTTCGGCACAGAATTTATTACATCTCATGGATGCGCAGGAAACTGGCACCATTCGCGCAAACAGCAGTTAAACAACAAAGACGACGACAAAAACGAGCAGAAAAACCGGACCGCAACGAGGCATTGCAATGAAACCGGATCGACATAGTGGCAAAACAGGCACGGCGCATCCCCTGCGCACGGCCCTTTTCGCGATTTTAGCGCTGTTGGGCGCGGGCAGCGCACAGGCGCAGTCCGCCTATGCCTGTCGCGCGCTGGAACGCCATGCGGCCCTGCCTGCGGTTGAGGGCAAGGACGGCACATTCTTTGCCATCCGGCCAGAGTTGCAGGCCCATCATGGCATGGGCGATGAGACCATTGCCCATCTGGCGGCGCTGAAGGACGCGCTGGCAAGCCGGGGCACCACATTGGTGCTGTTGCCTGTGCCCACGCGCGCGCAGGTGATGGTGCACAAATTGCCCCCCATGGCCGCGCATCTGGGCTTTCACCCCGACCTGTCAGTTGCCGTGCATACGGACATGTTAACCCGGCTGAACCAGGCGGGCCTGACGGTGGCCGACCCGCTAAGCGCTCTGCGCCGGGCCGCATTGGGTGCCGATCAGCCGTATTTTGCAACTGATCCGCGCCCCACCACCTATGGCACCCGCATTCTGGCGGCCAGCGTGGGCAAGGTGCTGGCCGATCACCCTGATCTGAATGATGCAACCCGTGGCAGCTATACGTCGACCAAAGGGGCAGAAGTGACCTTGCCCTCTGCCATGCGCGCACAGTTGCAGACGGCCTGCGAAACACCCTTGCCGCCGGTCACCACAGCCTCCTTTGGCACGGCGCGCCAAAGCGTGGCGACAGGCAGCACAGGCACGGCTTTTGGCGCCGCACCGGGCAACCGTCTGGTGGTGCTGGGCACAGAAATCACTGGAACCCCTGAACTGAACCTTGCCGGGTTCCTGAGCGAGGCCACAGGGCTGGAGGTTCTGCATTACGGCGTGCCGAGGGGCGGTGCCTATGCCGCGATATCGTCTTACCTGACCTCAGCTGATTTTCGCGCCAGCCCGCCCCGTGTGCTGGTCTGGGAACTGCCGGTCAGCGCGCCGATGGGCGATCAGGGCGCTCAACCGATGAAAGAGCTGATCACCGCCGCCGGCAGCACCTGCACCAGCGAAATTGCCCTGACGCGTACGCCCTCCGGGGACCGCCTGCGCGCGGACCTCAGCCAAATGGCGCTGACCCCCGGGATCACTCTGTCACTGGGCACCGGCGGTGTGGGCCTGTCGTTTGTGCGCTTTCATTTTACCGGTGCGGACGGGCTGGTGCGCAGCCGCAGCATTTACCGCCACCGCGATCAAATCCTGACCGGACAATTCTATCTGCCGCTGTCGGGCCTGAACACTACGGGTGTGCTGGGTGTCGAGATCGAGGGACACGCCGCCTTTGGTCCGCAACCACGCCTTTTGGCCTGTTCGTAGGAGGGAGAGAGTGATGCGATACCCCCTGACCCTGATTGCGGCCCTTGCCTTGAGCCCCCTGCAAGGGCTGGCCCAGACCTCCCCGATCACGCTTGATTTTCTGCCCCCCAGCATTGCGCCGCGCGACGTGTGCAACGTGGTGCCGGAAATTGAGGGCGTCGATGAGGAGCAGATCGAGGGCCAGGACGAACTACTGCAAGACATCGACCGCATTCGGTTTCTGCGCCGTGACATTCGACGCTACATGAACGAAGACCCGGACGCATTTTTTGACTTTATCGGGGCGCTGATCGCCAAACGCGCCGAGATTGATGAGAAATTCACCGACATCGACGCGCAATTCGCCCGGATTGACCTGATGCTGCGGGCGGACCGGGCAGAAACACTGCGGGAGGAGGGCATCATCGGGGCCCTGCGCTCCAGCGTGCCGGACATGACCAACAGCCAACGTGTGACGCTGGCCCGGTTTTTTGCCGATGGCACCGGGGTTACGGCGGATGTTCCCTATTCTCAGGTGCTGATCCGCGAGGCGGCCTATGGCGGCAATGCGCTTGCCCTGCTTGAAATTGCCCGCTTGGAAAACCAGGGTGTGCTGGTGGAGGGCTGGGACGCCCCCCTTGATCTGACCATCACCATGGCCTTTGGCGGTATTCTGGGCGCGCTTGATACCGGCGTGTGCCGCCGCGCGGAACGGATCGCGCAGGAATACATTAAAGGCGATACCGTCGCCCCGAACCCCACCCTCGCGCTGGCGTGGTTTCGTTTTGCCGCAGACATGGGCGGTGCGGATGCCGCCTGGCGTCTGGTGGAACATCACCTGAACGCCGATGCAGATGTCAAAGACAACATTGAACTGCGCCGCTATCTGGAACAGGCGGTGCGCCTGGGTGTCACCGTAGATGGGTCCACGGCGGCCAGACTGGTCAGCTCTGGCGCAGTGGACGCGCCGGATTTGCAAACCATCCTTGGGTTCAACCACAGTCAGGACGCCCGCCGCACCCCTGCGGCCATTGCGCCCTTGCTGCAACTGGCCGTCAATATTGATCAGCTGGAGGCGGATGAAGACGGGCTCTACCTGCAATATCTGCGCGAAATCGCCCTGATGCCAGAGGCACCGGGGCGCGTGTTTGACCGCTTGGCCCGTGAAATCATGGTGCGCAAGGGCCGTTGGGCCGGTGAGGCCGAAGCCATGACGCTGCTGGAGGAAGCCGCGGCGCGCGGTGATGGCACCGGGCAACGGCGGCTGGCGCAGATGCTGGTGCGTTACCGCGATGATCCGGTCAAAGTGGCCCGCGCCGAGAGCCTGCTGATGGAGGTGGTCTCACGCCACGCCATGCCCGAAGGAATGCACAGCCTTGACACGCTTTACCGCTGTCAGGTCAATGACGCACCGCGTCTGACACAAGCCAATCAATGGGCCCGCGCCTACCACGCCTCTGGCCATGCAACCCTGCCCATATCGGCCAATGATCTGCTGGCACTGTCGCCCAACCGCTCCCCCGAGGCGATTGCCAAAATCCAAAGTCTTGCACTGGATGGACGCAGCCAAATGCTGGCCTCCCATGGGCAGCGCGTACAGGCAAACCCCTTGGCCGCCCGCGCGGCCCTGCGCTATTGGGCGCAAGCGATCAACCAGTCTGACGAGGCGCTGGAGGCTTTTGCCGAACTGGAGTTTGAACTGGCCGCAACCCCGGCGGAACGCGACATTGCCATCGAGCTTTTCCGCCGCGTCTATCTGAACAACGGCGTGACCACCGCGCTGGACCTTGCCATTGCGCTGGTCGAATACAACGCCCGCGACCCTGAAATTGCTGATGAAATCACCCATTTGCTGACCATGGCCGGCAACCGGGGCGAGGGTGGCGCGATCCGCCTGCTGTCGCGTTTGCAATCAAAGACTCGCACAGAGGCAGAGGTGTACGCACAGTTTGCTGATCAGATTGAGGCACGTGGTGATTTTCTGGCGATGATGTTTGCCATCCCGCATATCGAAGACACCCGCGTTGATGACTACATTGACCGCGCCGTTTCGCTGATGAACTGCGGCACAAAGGACGCGGATGAGTTGGGCGATGCCTACGCGCTACGCGGCGACGGGCAGTTCAGCCACCATTGGCGTGAGGTTGGCTTGCATTTTGAGGGCGGGCATGTGCTGTCCAAACTGCGGCTCAGTAACCGTCAGGTGGACTGGTTTGACGCAGGCACCGCACCTGACCCGGTCACCCGCGCCCTGCGTGATCTGGCAGAGGGGGATGAAACCGCCCGCCTGCGGATCATTGAGTTGACGGCAAATGCTGATCTGCCGACCTATGACCCCACACTGGCCGTGCTCCAGATGGAGAGTGCTTTGCGCACCCGCACGCCGCAGACTGTCGCGCCCTTGGCGGCCCTCTACCGCGCGACAACGGATGAAATTCGCACCCGTCTTGATGCACAGATCAGCTTGGATGACATTCTGCGCGCGGTGGCTGAACAGGGTGACACCGATGCCGCCTATGCCTTGGGCATGCGCCTGAGGGATCGGGCAACGGGGCCCGCGGATTTGTTGAACTCGCTGGACTGGCTGGAGGCGGCGGCCCAACGCGGGCACCGCGCGGCGATGTTTGAGACGGGCTATGCCATGGGCTTTGGTCTGGGGCGCGCCGCAGACATCGCAGCGGCTGTAGAATGGCTCGATCAGGCGGCAGGCATGGGACACGGCGCGGCATCGAGCCTTGCCAGAACCCTGCGCATCGCGGGGGGGTTGTGACATGCGGCTGGCGTGGCTTATCGCAATGACGTTCTGCGCGCCCCTGCCTGCCTTGGCCGCTTGCCCCACAGCCTCTGCCCCGGTTGTCAGCCTGAATTATGAAAGCCGTTATGCAGCCGATGACCCGACCCGCAGCGAAATCGACAAAGGCGCTGAGACAGAGGTCAAAGAAGCGCTTGGTGATCTGGATGGGTTTATTGGTGACCTCACCCAGCGTGCCGATGATGCGGTGGCTGCCAGGGATGCAGAGGCAGGCGCATGTGTCATGGCTGAACTGGCCCATTGGGCCGCGGCGGATGCACTCTCAGATTTGGGCAGTGAAACGGTTGAACTGACGATCGCGGCGCGCCTTGCAGCCCTTGCACTGGTGGCCGCACAGGTTGCCCCGGCGGCCCGGGCCGAAGATACAGCGACCGTCACCGGCTGGCTGGCCCGTCGGATGGACGCGCAGATGACATTCTGGGAAACCGCGCCTGACGGTGCGGCCTCTGGCAATCTGCGGGCCTGGGCGGCGCTGGCCGGGGCCGCAGTGGCCTTGCTGACGGATGATCCGGTGACCAAAGGCTGGGCGGCGTGGTCGCTCAGTTACGTGGCCTGCAGCGCCAATGCCGCCGGGGCCCTGCCCCAGGAAATGCGGCGCAAACACCTTGCGCTGCATTATCAACTTCACGCCGTCACACCGCTGAGCGTGGCCGCCGCATTGCTCGAAAAACAGGGCATTCCCGTGTTGTCCCGTTGTGACGGTGCGCTTGACCGCATCGTGGCATTTACCCTGCGCGATCTGGCCGCAGGTGGCGCAGAAAGCGCGGCCCTTGCGGGTGAGGCCCAAACGCTGAATGCCGGGGTTGAGGGGCTAAAGGATTTTCAACTGGCGTGGGTCGAAGCCTGGCTTGCCCTGCATCCAACCCTGGAACTGGAGGCCATTGCGGCACCCCGGCGCCCCCTGCGGTATTCCAAACTCGGTGGCGATCAGACGCGGATTTGGCAAGGATTGGCAGACTAGCCTGCGCTTGCGCCAAAGATAACTCTGCTCCAGCGCTTGTACCCCAATTGTGCTTTGACTAAGAAATGCCAAACCGGGCCTGCCCGTCTTTTGAGAAAGCCAAGCACATGAGCATCTTTGACCAGAAATACGATTTCCGCGCGGCGGAAACCTCCCTGTTGGCCACCTGGGCCGACAGCCCGGTCTACAAATGGGACGAAACGGTCGCGGCAGAACATGATTATGTGATCGACACGCCCCCGCCCACGGTCTCCGGCACGCTGCACGTGGGGCATGTCTATAGCTACACGCAGGCCGATATCATCGCGCGGTTTTTCCGCATGCATGGGCGTAATGTGCTCTACCCCATCGGCTGGGATGACAACGGATTGCCCACAGAACGCTTGGTTGAGAAAATCAAGAAAGTGCGCGGCGGCAATATGCCCCGCGAAGAGTTCATCGCGCTCTGCCGCGAGGTGATCCCGGAGTATGAGGACCAGTTCCGCGACCTGTTTTCGCGTCTGGGCCTGTCGGTGGATTGGTCACGTGAATACCAGACCATTTCAGATGACAGCCGCGCGGTTAGCCAGCTTTCTTTCCTTGATCTCTATGAAAAAGGCGTGCTGGAACGCCGTCTGGAACCCACGCTCTGGGACCCGGCAGATCGCACCGCGATTGCGCAGTCCGAGGTGGAGGACATGCAGCGCACGGGCCTGCTCAACACCCTCGCCTTCGGGCTTGAGGACGGCGGGAGCGTCGAAATTGCCACCACCCGCCCCGAGTTGCTCGGCGGTTGTGGCGCTTTGATGATCCACCCTGACCATCCCCGCGCCAAGGAGCTGGTTGGCAAACGCGCAATCTCGCCGCTCTATGGCGCGCTGGTCCCGATCATCGCAGACGATGGCGTTGACCCGGAAAAAGGCACCGGCGTGGTGATGTGCTGTACCTTTGGCGACGTGACCGACATCAACTGGTGGCGCACGCATAAGCTGCCCTTGCGGCTCGTGGTCGATGAAGCGGGCAAGATGCTCGAAACCCTCGACATGGGCAGCGATGACTGGCCGGTGACCGACACTGCCGCCGCGCAAAAGGTAATCGCCGCCGTCGCTGGCCTCAAAATCGCCAAGGCCCGCGAAGCAATGATCGAAATGCTGAAAGAAAGCGGCGATCTGAAAGCGCAGAAAGAAACCGATCAGGTGATCCCGATTGCAGAACGCTCCGGCTTTCCTTTGGAGATCATCGTTACCCCCCAGTGGTTTATCAAGACACTGGATTTCAAGGACGAACTGCTCGCCAAAGGCCGTGAAGTCAACTGGCACCCCGCCAACATGCGCCAGCGTTTTGAAAGCTGGGTCAACGGGCTGAAATGGGACTGGGCAATCTCGCGCCAGCGCCACTTTGGCGTGCCTTTGCCGGTGTGGTATTCCAAGCGCCCCGGTGAGGAAGGCAAGATCCTGCTGCCGACCAAGGATCAACTGCCTGTGGACCCCCTGACGGATGCACCCGATGGCTATACCGTGGATGAAGTCACGCCCGAAAAGGACGTGTTTGACACATGGGCAACGTCCTCGGTTTCCCCTCAACTGATCTCGCGCACTGTCTCAACGGACAACGGCTATGATCAAGACCTGCACGCGCGCGTGTTCCCCTCTGCCATGCGCCCCCAGGCGCATGAAATCATCCGCACATGGGCGTTTTACACCATCGTCAAATCCCTACATCACCAGAACGAAGTGCCTTGGCGCGACATCTGTATCTCTGGCTGGTGTCTGGCGGCGGACGGCACCAAGATGTCCAAATCCAAGGGCAATATCGTCAATCCGATCAAGATGTTGGACGAAAACGGCTCTGACATTGTACGCTACTGGACCGGGACCTCGCGTCTTGGCAATGACACGTCCCTATCGCCTAACACGCTGAAGCAAGGCAAGCGGCTGGTCAACAAGCTGTGGAATGCGGCCAAGCTGGCCGAGAGTTCCTTTGTCGGCGGCATTCCGGCGGCGGGCACGCCACTTGAGGACATCGAGGCCGGGATCATCACCCATCCGCTCGACCTCTGGCTGTTGGGCCGTCTGTCCGACACGGTGACCAAGGCCACGACCAACATGGAGAAGTATGAATACGCCAACGCCTTCCGCGCGGCGGAGGATTTCTTCTGGTCAGACTTCTGCGACAACTACCTTGAACTGGTGAAATACCGCGTGCGGGATATTGGCGATACGCCTAGTGCCAAGGAACGCTCCGCCCAGCACACATTGTTGCACACGGTGCGTGCAGTTCTGCGGTTGTTCGCGCCGCTGATGCCCTATGTGACGGAGACGATCTCTCCGGCCTTCACCCTGCCCGGCGATGCGCCAGAAGGCATCCACGCGCGCGGCAACTGGCCCCAGGCCGCAGAACTGCCTGCGCCCGACACCAACCGCGACGTCGGCCAAGCGGTCGTTGAAACCGTCGCCGGGATGCGCAAGGTCAAATCCAACCTTGGCGTGTCGATGCGCACCGAGGTTAAAACCCTACATGTTTGGTCCACTGCTGGTGAGCCCACCGCCGCGCTGGCCAAACTCGCAGAACCAGTGATCCGCGATCTGTTGGAGGTCTCCACCGCGCAGGACATTCTGTTCGAGGCGCCGACGCCCACCGGCACAGATATGGACTATGCGGAAAGCCCGGGCGGCACCCTGAACGTCGCGCTGGTGATCGCCCCTAGCGAAGACGCCTGACCCTTTCTATGCTTCCCCCAAACAACGGGGGACGCATATGAAACTCTTCATCGCCGGACTGGCCACTGAGACGAACTCCTTTTCGCCCATCCCCACGGGGCGGCTGGCGTTCGAGGAATCTCAAGTCACCCGGCAGGCGACCCAAGAGCCACCCAACCTGTTCTCCGCCCCGATGCACGAATGGCGCCGCATGGGGGAGGACTTGGGCTGGGAGGTGCATGAGGGTTTCTGCGCCTTTGCCCAACCCGCAGGCCCCACAATCCGCGCGACATATGAGGAATACCGCAACAACATCCTGTCGGACATGAAGGCAGCAAACCCCGACGTCGTCCTGCTCACCATGCACGGTGCGATGATCGCGGATGGCTATGACGATTGCGAGGGTGACCTTCTGACCCACGCCCGCGCCCTTGTCGGCCCAAACGTGGTGATCGGGCTTGAGATCGACCCGCACAGCCACCTGACCGAAGCGATGATGAGCGCGGCAGACCTAATCATCGCCTACAAGGAATACCCCCACACCGACACGCCGGATCGCGCGCGCGAGCTGTTCACGCTGGCGGCGGATACCGTGGCGGGCAAGATCAAACCGGTGATGCAGGCCTATGACTGCCGGATGATCACCATGTTCCACACGTCGCGCCAACCCATGCGGGGCTTTGTGGATGAGATGATGGCTGCGGAAGGCACAGGCGGCATCCTGTCCCTGTCGCTGTCCCATGGCTTCCCTTGGGGCGATTGCGCTGACGTGGGCGCGCGCATGCTGGCGATCACGGACGGTGATGCGGACCTCGCCACCAAAACCGCGCAGGCTTACGGCGAAAGGCTCTGGTCCCTGCGCGAGGCCTTTCGCCCCGATTGGCCCAGCATCCCAAAGGCGCTTGATCTGGTGGATGCGGCCCCGAAAACCCCACTGGTGCTGGCCGACTTTGCCGACAATGCGGGCGGCGGTGCGCCTGCGGATTCCACCTTTGTGCTGCAAGATGTCCTGAACCGCGGCATGAAGGACATCGCGCTCGGCATCTTCTGGGACCCGGTGCTGGTGCGCATGTGTCAGGACGTGGGCGTGGGCGGCTCCATGCAGGTGCGGCTGGGCGGCAAGATCGACAAGACCTCAGGCGACCCCGTAGACCTAATGGTCACCCTGCGCGGCATCCGGGATGACATGTGGCAAATGATGGGTGAAACAGAAATGCCCATGGGCACCGGCGTCTGGCTGGAAGCAGATGGCGTGCATATGATCCTGAGCACCCTGCGCACGCAGGCCTTCCACCCGAAGGCTTTCACTGATCTGGGCCTCGACCTGAGCCAACTGCGCGCCGTGGTGGTGAAATCCTCACAACATTTCTACGCGGGCTTTGCCCCCATCGCGGCAGAGATCCACTACATCAATGGCCCCGGTGCGATCACGCCGGATTATGCGAATATCGCCTATACCAAGCGTGATCCAAACTACTGGCCAAAGGTCGAAAACCCGTTTTGAGGTTTGTCGTAGGGTGCGCACTTGTTGCGCACCATTCTGGGCCAAGGTGCGCAATGAATGCGCACCCTACCCGCGTTCAAATAACCGATGCGCCATCACGCCGACACGGGCTTCCACCGCCTCACAGGAATCCAAAATCAGATCTTCCCGAAACCGCTGCCCAACGATCTGCACCCCCACGGGCAGGCCATCATTGTAATTCGCCGGAATGTTCCCCGCAGGCAGGCCCATGTAGTTCATCGCAAAGGAATAAAACCCCTTCAGCATGACCTCCTCCGCCCCTTCGCGCCCTTCATAGTCGCGGGCATGGGCGTAGGTGGGGGCCAGCAAGAACGGGGTCAGCACCAGCGGATACTCTGCCAGCAACTCCAGCCATTGGCGCGTGTACATGGCTCGTTTGGCATAGGCGGCGATCAGATCATCCCCCTGATAGGGCGGCGCAATATCATAACAGTGGGCAAAATAGGTGTTGAACGCGGGCGCGCCGTGCTTCTGCATCACCCCTTCCAGCAGCACTTTCACCTCACCAAAGAGGGTCCGCGTCGCCTCTTTGCCAATCACCAGCGTATCCGGCGTCTTGATTTCCTCTACCGCATAGCCCGCGTCCCGCAAGGTCATGACCGCAGCATCCAGCGCCGCCTCCACTGCGGGGTCCAGATCAAAACCATACGATTCCTTCGTGAACCCCACCTTGATCGGCCTCTCCATCGCAGGGCCCTCCCAGGGCATCGGCACCTGCCAGGGGTCTTGCGGGGAATACCCAATCGCGGCCTTCATTCCCAGACGCACATCGCGCACCTCCCGGCAAATCAGCCCCTGAACAGAGGTGATCTGCGCCAATATCCCCCGCTCTGCGGTCTGTGACGGGTTATAGGCGGGCGTGCGCCCCAGCCCCGGCTTGACCGTCGCGGCACCCGTGCAGGTGGCGGGAAAGCGCAAAGAGCCGCCAATGTCATTGCCATGGGCCATCGCGCCCATGCCCGACATCACGGCCGAGGACGCGCCGCCAGAGGAGCCTCCCGCGCTGGCCCAATCGTTCCACGGATTAAACGTGCGCCCATGCAACGGATTGTCGGTGGTGCCGCGAAACGAAAATTCGGGCGTATTCGTGCGCCCGATTACAACGGCACCTGCATTTTTCAAGTTGGTGACAAAGGGGCTGTCCGCAGGGGCAATCAGGTCCTTGAAGGCAGGCACGCCGTTGGGCGTGGCATGGCCTGCCTGATCAATGTTCTCTTTGATCGTCACCGGCACGCCGTGCAGCGGCCCAACGGGCCCGGACTTGGCAAACCTTTCATCCAAGGCGGCTGCGTCTTTCATCGCCTGCTCAGAAAGATCATCCACAACGGCATTCATCGGCCCATTGCGCGCCTGCATCCGGGAAACCGAGGCACCAACAGCGTCACGTGCCGAAATTTCACCCTTTGCCACTTTTTCAGCCAGGGTGCAGGCCGAAGCCTGCCAGAGTTCCGTATCTGCCATTGCACGCTCCCCAAATCCAAAAATCTGTATTCAGTATACGCTCAATGTTTGACTCAACAACTCTCTACATGAATAGTCATGTAACGCGGGGCGCAGACTCCGTTGCAACTAGGGAGAAGATAATGCTGCATTCATTTCGTCGCGGCCTGCTGAGCAGCGCTGCCGCAGCGGCGGCCATCGCGGTCAGCCTCGCTGCCACGGCCCCCGCGGCCATCGCAGAAACCGTTCTGAAGGTCGTGCCACACTCCGGTCTCAAAATTCTGGACCCGATCTGGACCACCGCCTACATCACCCGCAACCACGGGTACATGATCTACGACACGCTGTTCACGCTGGACCCTGAGGGGAACATTCAGCCGCAGATGGTGGATGCCGTGTCCCGGTCTGACGATGGCAAAACCGTCACCATCACCCTGCGCGATGGCATGACTTGGCACGATGGTGCCCCTGTGACCGCCGAAGATACGGTTGCATCCGTGAACCGCTGGGCGTCCAAAGACGCTATGGGTCAGAAAATGATGACCTTTGTGGATGATCTGAAGGCGACAGACGCCAAAACCATGGTGTTCACGCTCAACACACCCACCGGCCTGATCGAACTGGCACTTGCGAAACCATCCTCCAACGTGCCGTTTATGATGCCCGCGCGTATCGCCGCAACGCCTGGCTCTGAGCAGATTGAAGAATACATCGGTTCCGGCCCCTTCATGTTCAACAATGATGAGTGGGAGCCCGGCACCAAGGTTGTCTATGACAAGTTCGATGGCTACGTGCCCCGCTCCGAGCCAGCAAATGGTCTGGCCGGTGGCAAGGTTGCCAAGGTGGACCGCGTTGAATGGACCCCAAACCGGGACATGCAGCAGGCGGTGAACTCCCTGCTGGCCGGTGAGGTTGACATCATCGAAAGCATGCCGCCCGACCTGTTGCCGCTGATCGAGGGCAAGGATGAGGCCTATACCTCCATCTTTAACCCTGCCGGTCTGCAATACACCTTCCGTTTCAACGTGTTGCACCCCCCGTTTGACAACCCGAAAATCCGTCAGGCGGTGCTCTATGCGTTCAACCAGGAGGACTTCCTGGATGCGACCATTGGTGATCCAAACTACTACCAGACCTGTAAGGCGATGTTCGTCTGCGGCCTGCCGTTTGAAACAACCGCCCACATGGACGGCCTGCTTGAGTCTGACTTCGCCACAGCGCGCAAGATGCTGGAAGAAGCCGGATATGACGGCACACCTGTTGTGCTGATGCACTCCACCAACGTGCCGGTTCTGACGAACCTTGCACCGGTGGCCAAGGACCTGCTGGAAGCCGTGGGATTCACCGTCGATATGCAGTCCATGGATTGGTCCACACTGGTGGCCCGTCGCGCCAAGAAGGACGCACCGGCTGATGGCGGCTGGAACGCCTTTGCCACCGCATGGGATGCAGGTGATCTGTTCAACCCCCTTGCCATGGCGTTTTTGAACGCTGGCTGTGACAACGCGCTGTTTGGCTGGCCATGCGATGACAACATCGAAAAGCTGCGGGACGACTTTGCGCGCTCCACGTCTTTCGAGGATCAGAAAGCCATCGTTGAGCAGGTTCAGGCCGCGTGGGTTGAATACCCCACACACGTGCACCTGGGTCAGTTCAACACCCCGACTGTGCTGCGCTCTGACGTGCAGGGCTTCCTGAACGGCGGTATCTTCGCGCTGTGGAACGTCGAGAAAAAGTAAGCGGTCTGCGCTTACACCCGACGGGCGGCGCCCTGCGCGCGGCCCGTTTCACCCATCTGACGACCACCTGACGGCACAACAGCCGATCACGCGCGGGGCATCCCATGGCCAGCTATCTCCTCAAACGCATTCTGGCGACCATCCCGGTGATGCTGTTCGTTGCCATCTTTATTTTCATGCTGCTGCGGCTGACGCCAGGTGATCCTGCCGCAATGCTGGCAGGCGATTTTGCCACCGACGCGCAGCTCAAGGAAATCCGCGAAAGCCTTGGGTTGGATCAACCCATGTGGAAGCAATTTGGTCTGTGGATCAGCGATATGGTGCGCATGGAATTCGGCCAGTCGTTTTATTACAAAAAACCCGTGGCAGAGCTGATCTCGCGCCGCATTGAACCCACGCTCTCGCTCTCTTTGCTGACCATCACCCTCACCGTGCTGATCGCCGTGCCCATGGGCACCATCGCCGCCTACAAACAAGGCAGCTGGTTTGACCGCACCATCATGGGGTTTTCGGTGCTGGGCTTTTCAATCCCGGTCTTTGTGATTGGCTATGCCCTCGTCTACGTCTTTTCCGTGCAACTGGGCTGGCTGCCGGTGCAGGGCTATCAACGCATTTCCGATGGTATCGGCGGCTGGTTACTCCGCCTGATCCTCCCCTCCATCGCCCTCTCGGTGATCTTCGTGGCCTTCATCGCCCGCATGACCCGCACCTCAGTGCTGGAGGTGCTGGGCGAGGATTACATCAGAACAGCCCGCGCCAAAGGCCAGACGGAAACAAAGGTGCTGATGCGCCACGCCGTGCGCAATGCGGCGGTGCCCATCGTCACCGTCATCGGCCTTGCCATTGCTATCCTGATTGGCGGCGTGGTGGTCACGGAGTCCGTCTTCACCATCCCCGGCCTTGGCCTGCTGACCGTTGAGGCCGTGCTGAACCGGGATTTCCCGACCATTCAAGCGGTGATCCTGTTCTTTTCCGTGGTCTATGTGCTGATCAATCTACTGGTTGATCTGAGCTACACCCTGCTTGATCCAAGGATCCGCTACTGATGACTGATGCTTCCCTGCCCAGCCCAAAGGCACAAAGCCCGGCCCGCCAGACCTGGGGCCGCATCCTGTCCAATACCTCCGTGCGCATCGGGGGCACGATTGCGCTGATCATCACGCTGATGGGTATTTTTGCCCCCGTGCTGGATACGCGTGACCCCGCAGGCATCAGCCCCGCGAACCGCAATAAATCACCGGGCTATGAGGCGAGCGTGCGCGACCGCGAGACCGGGCAAAAGATGCAACTGGTCTACCGCTTTGGTTCTGACACGCTGGGGCGCGATGTCTATTCCCGCGTGATCTATGGCGCACGCACCTCGCTGATTGTCGGGGTTTCTGTTGCGGCAATTGCCATCGCCATTGGCCTGTCTCTGGGTCTGGTCGCCGGTTACTTCCGCCTTGCCGACAGCATCATCATGCGGGTGATGGACGGCATGATGGCGATCCCCGCGATCCTGTTGGCCATTGCTGTTGTCTCGGTCTTTTCTGCTGGACTGCTCGCCGTGGTGCTGGCCATCGTGGTGGCCGAAATCCCGCGTGTGGTCAGGCTGGTGCGCTCCATCGTGCTGTCGATCCGCGAGGAACCCTACGTGGAGGCTGCCATCACCGCCGGCACGCCCACCTTCACCCTGCTGATGCGACATGTGCTGCCCAATACCGTTGCCCCGCTGATCGTGCAGGGCACGTTCATCGTGGCCTCCGCCATCATCATCGAGGCGATCCTCAGCTTCCTTGGCATCGGCATCCCGCCGGACATTCCCACATGGGGCAACATCATGGCCGAGGGGCGTCAGGTGTTCCAACTGCACCCGCATAACATCCTCTACCCCGGCGCGATCCTGTGCCTGACGGTGCTGAGCGTGAACATCCTTGGTGACGGTCTGCGCGACACCATGGACCCACGATTCTCCAAGCGGGGCTGAGGATGGCAAACGTTCTAAACCTCAAAGGCCTCACCGTGCGCCTGCCCAAAGGTGCTGACCGCAAGAACGCGATTGAGGATATCTCTTTCTCCGTTGGTGCGGGCGAAATCGTCTGTGTAGTTGGGGAAAGCGGGTCCGGTAAATCGGTGACTGCGCAGGCGGTGATGGGCCTGCTGCCCAGGGAATTGCAGGTCGCTGGTGGCACGGCTGAACTGCAAGGCGAGGACACGCTCACCGCCAATCCCAACCGCCTGCGCGACCTGCGTGGCACCAAAATGGCGATGATCTTTCAGGAACCCATGACCGCGCTCAACCCCGTGACACGCGTGGGGGAGCAGATTTCCGAGATGCTGGAGATCCACACGGACCTTACCACTACTGAGCGCCGCAAACGCGCCATTGAGATCATGAAAGATGTGCATCTCCCCGACCCCGAACGCATGGTTGACAGCTTTCCCCATCAGCTCTCGGGCGGGCAACGCCAGCGCATCATGATCGCCATGGCGCTGGTGCTGGACCCGGCTTTGCTGATCGCGGATGAACCCACCACCGCGCTCGATGTGACCACGCAGGCGCAGATCCTGAAGCTGGTCAAGGAAATGCAGGAAAGCCACGGCACCGGCGTGCTCTTCATCACCCACGACTTTGGCGTGGTGGCCGAGATTGCCGACCGGATTGTCGTGATGCAGCATGGCCGGATCATCGAACAGGGTCCGCGTGATCAGGTGCTGCAAAACCCGGCACAACCCTACACGCAGATGCTGATGGCCGCTGTGCCCTCGATGAAGCCGCCCAAACGTGCCCCGGTGGAGGGCGACGCGGCGATCACCGTGACCAGGCTCAACAAGATTTATGGGCGCCAGGGGTGGCTGTCCAAAGACCGGATTGTGCATGCGGCCAAAGACATCGACCTGCATGTGAAACGCGGTGAGACACTGGGAATTGTGGGTGAGTCAGGCTCCGGCAAATCCACCGTTGCACGCTGCATTGCCCGCCTGATTGAACCAACCTCTGGCACCATCAACCTGCAAGGCACGGAAATTGCCACCATGAAGGAAAGCCAGCTGCGCGCCATCCGTTCGCGCGTGCAGATCGTGTTTCAGGACCCCTACCGCTCGCTGAACCCGCGCCGCACCATCGGGCAATCGCTGGTCGAGGCACCGATGAATTTTGGCATCTCGCGTGAGGATGCGGTGCGCGAGGCGCAGGACCTGATGTCGCTGGTGGGTTTGCAACCGGATGCGCTGGAGCGCTACCCGCATCAGTTCTCCGGCGGACAACGCCAGCGCATTTGCATCGCCCGCGCGCTGGCGGTGAAACCTGACATCCTGATCGCGGATGAGGCGGTCTCGGCGCTGGATGTTTCGGTGCAGGCGCAGGTGCTGGAATTGCTCGACGACATCCGCGACAAATACAACCTCGCCATGCTGTTCATCACCCACGACCTGCGCGTCGCCGCGCAGATTTGCGACCGTTTGATCGTGATGCAAAACGGTGTGGTGGTTGAACAAGGCCCCACGCTGGACGTCTATTCAAACCCAACCGAGGAATACACCCAACTGCTGCTGAACGCGGCACCGGGCACCGAAGTGGAGTTTGGCTCCGGGCGCGCCAGCTGATGCATGTGGCACTGACCGGCGGGGCGACAGGCATCGGGGTTGAGGGTGCCGCCAAAAGGTGCAGCGTCAACATATAGAGCGTCCCAGCCCGGGCCCAACCTACTTCTTCTGCCCCTGCACAATCCGGTCCAGGATCATCGCGCAAAACAGGATGGAGAAACCTGCCAATATCCCCTGCCCCACGTTGGCATATTGCAGCGCCTCCAGCACGTCCTCCCCCAGACCTTTGGCCCCGATGAGGGAGGCCACAACCACCATCGCAAGCGATAACATGATCGTCTGATTGATCCCGGCCCTAATCGAGGGGCTGGCCAAGGGCAGATCAACCCTTGTGAGCAGATACCATTTATTGGCCCCAAAACTGATCGCCGCCTCACGCACGCTTTCCGGGACGCCGCGCAGCCCCAGCACGGTCAGGCGCACCACCGGGGTGCCGCCAAAGATCATCGTTGTCACCACGGCCGCCGGTTTGCCGGTGCCAAAAAACGCAATCACCGGGATCATGAAAACAAAGGCAGGCATGGTCTGCATAAAATCCATGATCGGCTGAATGAAGGCATAAAACCGGGGGCGGCGCGCGGCGAACATGCCCAGAGGAATGCCAATCACAATCGACAGACACGCCGCCGTGCCCAGCAGGGCCAGCGTTGTCATCGCCTTTTCCCAGAACCCCAGCAGGCCCATATAGGCCAAAAATGCACCCGACCAGATCGCCATGCGGATGCCTGCCGTCAGCCAGGTCAGCAGCACAATCAGGCTTGCCACCACGATCCAGGGGGTCGAGACAAAGACCAGTTCCAGCGCATCCAGGATCAGGCGAATGCCATAGGTGATCGCGTCAAACAGCGCCTCGCCGTTGATCACCGCAAAGGCAAAGAAACGTTCAACCCCGTCGATGCTGATCAGCCTCAGATCAGGGTCCGTGGGAAAGTCGCTGAGCAGGGCCCAGCGCCCCGGAAACGAATAATGCACCATCGCCGTGATCACGATCGCGGCCATAAAAAGGGCCGCAAACACAATGTGCGGCACCGGCATGCCTGAGCGGATGGCGCGGTTGGAGGTCCACTCGGTAAAACGTGCCTCAAGCGCCCAATTGGCCACAATCGCCTGCACAGCCTTGACCACCACCAGAATGATCAGACCGGTCAGCGCAATGCTCAGCCCCTGTTCGGACAGCGCCTGCGCCTCGTCCCTGAACCCGCCGATGCTGGCCTCCAGCCCGTCCACGGCGCGTTGATAGGCATCCGCCTTGTCAGAACCGGATTCCAGCGCGGCTTCCAATTGCCGGCGGCGCAGGTCCAGCGTGCCCTCAATGGAGGCGATGCGCGCCATGGCATCTGCGGCCAGATCACCAAACAGTCCACGCGCGATCTGGACAAACCCAAGCGCCTCGATAATCAGAAACGGCAGCGCCCAGGACCACAGCCCCCGCGCCCCAAACCACACAGGGCCAAACAGCCCGGCGAAAAAGTTGAAGGTTGCCGTAAATTTGGCCGATGACCCGATCCTGTCAAAATTCGCGATGTAGTAATCGGGTGAGGTGCGCACAAAGGTGCGGATGTTTTCACGCCGCTCTTCGGCGTAGGCAAGGGCGGCTTCGGTTTCGGTATCTTCCAGCGGGTTCACACCAAGATCGCTCATGATACTTCGGTCCCTTCGATGACAGTCTTCAGCAAATCTGCGCGGGTGATCACGCCGATGTCCGTGCCGTTCTCTTCCACCAGAATGGCGGAGGCGTTTTCGATGGCAAGGTTGATCAGGTTGCTGAGGGTTTCCCCTTCATTCACCCGCGGTGCGTCGCCGGGCAGGGGCCCGTGGGCGTCGATGTGCGCTGCAAGGGGTTGCATCACCGCATGGGCGCGCACCACTTTGAGGCGCGAAATGCCTGCGACAAAATCCGCAACATAGTCATCTGCGGGGTTCATCACGATGTCTTCGGCGGTGCCGATCTGCACAACAATCCCGTCGCGCATGATGGCGATGCGATCCCCGATGCGCACGGCCTCGTCCAGATCGTGGGTGATAAAAACTGTGGTCTTTTTCAGAATTTTGGACAGGCGGATAAACTCGTCCTGCAACTGGCGGCGGATCAGCGGGTCAAGGGCCGAAAACGGCTCATCCATCAACAACACATCGGGGTTCGCGGCCAGCGCGCGCGCCAGTCCCACACGTTGCTGCATACCACCCGACAGCTCATGGGCAAACTTAGACCCCCATGCGCCCAATTCAACAATGTCCAGAATTGCAGCGGCCTGGCGCATGCGCTCATTCTTGGCGACCTGACGAATTTCCAGCGGCATCGCCACGTTGTCCAACACCGAGCGGTGCGGCATCAGGGCAAAGTTCTGAAACACCATGCCGATCTTTTGATTACGAAAGGCTTGCAACTCTTTGGGCGCCAGCGCCATGACGTCTGTGCCTTCAATTTCGATCCTGCCTGCGGTGGGTTCCAGCAACCGGTTGAAATGGCGCACCAGCGTGGATTTCCCACTGCCCGACAGGCCCATGATGCAAAAAATCTCGCCCCGGTTCACCGACAATGACACATCCGCCACGCCAACAACGGCCCCGTATTCCGACAGCACCTCGGCCTTGCCCAGCCCGCGTTCCTGCACGGCTTTCAACGCCTCGGCGGCATTGTCCCCAAAGATTTTCCAGACGTTGGAGATTTCAATGACCGTGTCAGTGCTCATGCCGCGACCCTCTTGCTTGACCTGATGCAAAAGCGGCACCGAATTGCTCCGGTGCCGCTTGTTTTTCAAGAAACCGGGATCAGAGACCCAGCATCGCGTCCACTTTGTCAGAGTTGGCGGCAACCCATTCTTTTGCAGCATCTGCCGGGTCTTTGCCGTTGGCGCTGATCTCATAGGCGAGGCCAGAAACGTCATCTGCGGACAGCGCGAAGTTTGCAAAGAATTCTGCAATGGCAGGGGAGCGGTCCGCCAGAGAGTTTGACCATGCAATCTGCACTTCCTTGAGCGCGTCCTTGGTGGCGACCGAGGATTTTTCATACCAATCCGCATCGTCAGAGGGCTGCACCATCTTGTATTTGGCCGCGTCAAACGTCGGCTCACTCAGCATCTCAACGTCAAACATGAACCACACCGCGTGGGGTTTGTAGCAGTAAAACGCATAGCCCTCCCCCTTGGCGATGGAATCTTTGATGCGTGCGGTTTTCACGCTTTCCTCAGCGCGGATCGGCTCAATAAAATCAAGCAGACCATAGTCGCGCGTTTTGACCTCATTCACATTGGCAGAGGCCCAACCGGGCGCGCCAATCCACATCTCACCCTTGCCGTTGCCATCGCTGTCCATCAGCGCGGCCACATCGGGGCGGCCCAAATCAGCGATATCTGTGATACTGTTGGCCGAGGCAAAATCCTTGGACACACAGAAACCCTGATTGCCCTCATAGGGGTTGGACGACAGCGTGACCGTACCGGCCTCTTTGACGTATTTGTTGGTGAAACTCTCCTGGTTGGGCAACCAGACATCGGGATGTACGTCAATGTCGCCCTTGCCCTGATCCATCGCCTGGAAAATCGTGGCATTGTTGCCGGGCACATATTCAACTGTGCCGCCAATGCGGGATGTGACAATTTCACCCAGCACATGGCCAATGGCCTGCGCCCCGGTCCAGCTTGGCAGGCCGATTTTAACTTCTTCTGCCGCCAGCGCAGGCAGGGCCAGCGCGCTCATCGCGGTGGCCGCAAGCAGTGATTTGAACGTGGTCTTCATGGATATCTCCTCCGTTGGATTTTTACCGGTTGGCCCGGCTTTTTGGTCTACGCGTCATGGTCAGCCCATCGACGCAAGAATCTGATCCTCATATGCGAATAGTGCCGTTGATCCGCCTGTATGCAAGAATAAAACGCGCTCATCCGGCTTGAAAAAGCCGCCGCGCACCATGCCGATCAACCCTGCCATGCCTTTGCCGGAATAGACCGGGTCCAGCAGGATACCTTCTTGGCGCGCGGTCAGGCGGATCGCCTCAAGGGTGGTGTCAGCCGGTATGCCATAGCCCTCCCCGACATAGCCGTCATCGACAAGGATTTTGTCTGCGCCAATGGCGGGCCCGCCCAACACGTCCAGCGTCTTTTGCGTCAGCCCGTGCACCGCAGCCACCTGACGCTCATGCGGTTGGCGCACGCTGACCCCCATCACCGGCAAATCATATCCGATGGCCTGAAACCCTGCGACCAGTCCGGCTTGCGTTCCGGTGGAGCCCGTGCCCATCACCAGCCAGTCAAAGGACATACCACCGCTGGCACATTGCTGCGCAATTTCCTGAGCGCAGCTTGCATAGCCAAGTGCGCCTGTGGCGTTTGAGCCACCGCCTGGGATGAAATAGGGGCTGTGCCCCTCGGCCCGCAGTTTGTCGCACACCGCCTCCGCTTGCGCATTCATATCAAGGCCAGCAGGGCGAAATTCAGAGGTTGCGCCAAACATCTTGTCCAAGAATACGTTGCCGGTTTCCTCATAACTTGCATCACGGCCCGGCACCCGGCGTTCCAGCACGACGTGGCATTTCAACCCGACATGACAGGCCGCCGCCGCCGTCTGGCGCACGTGGTTGGATTGCACAGCCCCTTGGGTGACCAGCATGTCGGCCTTGGCTTTCAGGGCCTCCCCCACAAGGAATTCCAGCTTGCGTGTCTTGTTTCCACCGGTTGCCAACCCTGTGCAATCATCCCGCTTGATAAACAGGCTAGGACCGCCAAGATGCCCTGACAGCCGCTTCATGGGTTCAATCGGGGTGGGTTGATGGCACAAAGCCACCCGCGGGAATTGCGCAAAATCAATGGTGGCCTGTGTCATCAGACATCCTCAGCAGTTTTTTACATCTCCAAAGGGTCGCGCGGAACTGGTGGTAGGTCCAGCACTATGTTAGAATAGCATTATGCAGATTTCGCATAATGCAAGGCGGCACCGCCAATGGACATCAACTGGTTTCGCGATCTTTCGCATCTCGCCAGGACAGGGAATTTTTCGCAGGCGGCTGGTCTGAGCAATCTCAGCCAGCCTGCCCTCAGCCGGCGGATCAAGGCGCTGGAGGGATGGGTCGGCGTGCCGCTGGTGGATCGTTCGCGCCAGCCCGTACGCCTGACCCCTGCGGGCGCGCAAATGATGGAGGCCGGTCAGCAGGCCATGGCCCGCATCGAAAATGAGCGCAGCCAAATACTGGAGGCCCAATCCCTGCCAGATAAATATGTTGTCACCTTTGGCGCACAGCATTCCATTGGCTGGCGGTTTTACCCCGCATGGCTGCAATCGTTCGAAACCGCCTATGGGCCGATCCTGTCGCGCCTGCGCGCCGATGACCTGCCCAATTGCCAGCGTGATCTGGCCGAGGGCAATGTGGATTTTGTGATCGCCTATGCCTCTGCGCATGCTGATCCGCCGCCGCAAGGCCGCACGAGTGACACCGCGCTTGTCATTGGCCATGACCGGTTGATCCCGGTGTGCAAACCCCGCAGCGATGGACAGCCCCTGTTTGAATTTGCTGATACCGATGTCAAAATCCCTTTCCTCAAGTTCGGAGAGGGCGCACCGATCAGTCAGCATCTGGACCACCTGATGCAGGCCAATACGCTGGCCCCGCGCCTGCAAACGGTCTACGAAAACGCCATGGCCGGGGCGTTGCGCATTCGCGCCCGGGACGGGGCGGGGGTGGCTTGGCTGCCCCAAAGCCTCGTGGCACCGGATTTGGACAGTGGCCTGTTGGTGCGGACCAGCCAGCCCGATTGGGACGTCACGCTGGAGGTGCGGCTTTACCGGAACACCCGGCATTCCAACCGCCTGACCCGCGCCATCTGGGCCTTTCTGGCCGCGCGGGGGGCCAAGCCGCTTGTGACCGTCCCCTGACAATTGATCTGAACCGCCAAGCAGCGTACCCCTGTCACAGACCAAAGAATGAGGCCCGGATGCGAAATGTGACACTTGCCGCCAGCCAGATGCGCTGTAGCGGTGACGCGGATGAAAACATCGACACAGCCGAGGGGTTGGTGCGCGCCGCCGCGCAGGACGGTGCCAATGTGATCTTGCTGCAAGAGCTGTTTGAAACACCCTATTTCTGCATTGATCAACTGCCCGAACACTTCGGCCTGGCCCGCAGCGTGCAAAACAGCCGCGTGGTGCAGCATTTTAGCGTACTGGCCAAAAAGCTGGGTGTGGTGCTGCCAATATCGTTTTTTGAGCGTGCGGGCCCCGCCTTTTTCAACTCCGTCGTGATTGC
Organism: uncultured Sulfitobacter sp.; assembly: GCA_937928635.1. GTDB lineage: Bacteria > Pseudomonadota > Alphaproteobacteria > Rhodobacterales > Rhodobacteraceae > Sulfitobacter. The sequence continues at coordinate 61,084 of CALFWM010000039.1, forward strand.
GGATGCGGATGGCCAGTTGGTCAGCCACTACCGCAAGACCCATATTCCCCAGAACCCGGGGTATGAAGAAAAATACTATTTCAGCCCCGGCGATCTGGGGTTTCAGGTGGCGGATACGACCTTTGGTAAACTCGGTTGCGCGATCTGCTGGGATCAGTGGTTTCCCGAAACCGCGCGGTGTTTGGTGCTGCAAGGGGCCGAAGTATTGCTTTACCCCACCGCCATCGGTTCTGAACCGGCGGACCCCACCTATGACAGCGCGCCACATTGGCAGCGCACCATGCAGGGGCATGCCGCCGCCAACATCGTGCCTGTAGTGGCCTCAAACCGTGTGGGCACAGAACAGGGGGCAGAGAGCGAGATCACGTTTTACGGCACCTCCTTCATCACCGATTGGACCGGCAACGTGATGGCGCAGGCCGATCGGGCCGCGCAGACCCATCTGACGGCCACAGTTGATCTGGAAGCAGCGGCAGAATTGCGCGCCACATGGGGCGTGTTTCGCGACCGGCGGCCAGACCGCTACGGGGTCATGGCATCCATTGATGGGCGTCCCTGATTTTATTGGAGCGCATTGGGCAGAAACAACGCAATGCTCGGAAACGCGATCAGCAAAAACGCCATCACCAGCATGGTCAGACAATAGGGCAAGGCACCCAGCATGACCTCGTTCAGGCTGCCGGATTTGCGCGCGCCCTGCACCACATAAAGGTTCAGTCCCACCGGCGGCGTGATCAGGGCCATTTCAATCAGCACAATCATCAGGATACCAAACCAGATCACGTCAAACCCCTGCGCCACCACCAGCGGCACAATGATCGGGATCGTGACCACCATCAGTGACAGGGTTTCGATAAAAAACCCCAGCACGATGTAGAGCACCACCACGACCAGAATGGTTTTCAGCGGGGTCAGCCCCAGCCCCGTCATGAATGCCGTCAACTCGCGCCCCAGCCCGGCAGAGGCCAGCGTGAAGTTCAGGAAAGAGGCCCCAATCACGATCAGCATGATCATTGAGGTGATCTTGACCGTGCCCATCAGGCTTTGGCTCAGCATGCTCCATGACACACCGCCAAAGGCCAGCGCGATCACCAGTGCACCGGCCACACCCACGGCGGCGGCCTCCGTCGGGGTGGCCCAGCCGCGATAGATTGACCCCACGATCAGGCCAAACAGGATCAGGATCGGGATCAGATCAATCAACGCCCGCAACATCTGAGGGAAGGGAAAAGTGCGCCGCGTGCCGCCCAGATCAGGACGGATCACACAGATCAGGGCCGTCACCGCCATAAACCCAAGCGCCAGCGTAATGCCTGGGATCAACCCGGCCAGAAACAGCTGCGGGATAGAGGATTGCGTGAGGAACCCATAGACAATCAGGTTGATCGACGGCGGGATCATAATGCCCAGCGTGCCCCCTGCCGCAATCGCGCCAGAGAACAGTTTGGGGTCATAGCCCAGCTTTTCCGCCTGCGGCATGGCAACCGTCGCCACGGTTGCAGCCGTCGCCACGGACGACCCGGAGGTGGCGGAAAACATCGTGGCTGTGGCCACATTGGCATGCACCAACCCGCCGGGCAGCCAGGAAACCCAACGGTCCAGTGCGGCATAGGTGCGGGTGGCCACGCCGCTGCGCACCAGTATTTCCCCCAGCAGCACAAAAAACGGAATCGCGATCAGCGTCGCTGAATTGGACGAAGACCAGACCATGTTCCCCAACCCCCGCGTCAGTGGAAAGCCGGAGAAAAACACATCAATGCCAAAGCCCAGCAGAAACAGCACAATCCCCACCGGGATGGACAGCGCCAGCAGGCCCAGCAGACCAACGGAGACATAGGCGATCATTGCAGGGTCTCCGCTTCGGCAAAGGCACCGGCAAAACTCTCTGTCTCAGAATAACGGCGTTTCAGAAGCAGGCTCAGGGCAGCCAGGGTCACCAGACAGGACATAAAGGCAAACCAGACCCACCCGGCAAACCAGGGCAATTGCACCAGTGCCAGCGGTGTCTCCAACGGCGTGTTGGCGGTGGACCCGTTTTTGAGCGAGTGGGCCACCACCGGCCAGGCCTTGATTGCGATCATCACAATCACCCCCGACATCACAATCATCGAAAACACATCAAACAGCGCGCGGCCAAAACTGCCCGCACGGCTGCGCAACAGGTCAATACGGACATGGCCCAGCTCCAGCAGGGTAAAGGCCATGCCCCAGGAGGTTGCGAGCGCCATGGCATATCCCGCGATCTCTTCGGTGCCGCCCAGGGACGTGCCGATCTGGCGCATGATGATGTCTGTCAGCACAAAGGCCGCACAGCACAGCAGGCCTGCACCCACCACCAAAGCAATCGCTCTGTTGATCCGGCGCAGGGTCGCAATCATCCTGAGTTCCATCTCGGCCACGCCCTCCCGCGCTTAGTTGATGGTGACGCCAACAACCTTGCCCACGCTGTCATTCCAGCGTTGTGCCCAGTCACCGCCTGCGCGTTCTGCCCATTCCGGCAGCACTTCACCGGTCAGGATGTTGCGCGCGCGGTCAAAATCCGCATCTGACACCTCCACCAATGTCATGGTGCGCGCCTCACCTGCGGGGCAGTCGCCATTGCCGGTCAGGCAGGCGATGTCATTGACCAAAGCATCCTGCGCGCTGGCCCATGCGGGGTCTTCAAAACCCGCCTTGATCTGCGCGCTGATCGTGCCCTGCATGTCGGTGCCCAGACTGTTCCATTTGTCCATGTTCATGGCGGTGACCACACTGTCCCAGCCGCCCAGGGGGATTGGCAGCAAATGGGTGGACACCTCCCACCAACCGGCTGAATACCCTGAACCCGCCCCCGTCACGGCGCAATCAACCACACCATTTTGCAGTGCACCGGGCACTTCGGAAAAGGACACGTTCACACCTTCGGCCCCCAAGGCATCCAACAGCTTGGCGGTCATCCGGCCAGAGGCGCGCACCTTGAGACCCTTGAGGTCATCCAGACTGGAAATGTCGTGATTGCAAAACACAACCTGCGGCGGATAGGGCGCGATGGCCAGCACCTGCGCGTTAAAGCGGTCGCGGTAGATATCAGCAACCATCGGGCGGGCCGCATCGACCATCGCGCGGGCGTCATCTGCGGTCAGCGCCAGCAGGGGCACATCCAGCCCCTCCAGCTCTGGCGCGTCGGCCACCGCATAATCCGCCACGGTCATTGCAACGTCATACACCCCCTGCCCCAGCAACGGGTAAATGTCGCCCAACCCCAGGCTCATCTGATTGTGCGTGGTCAGTTCCACGGTGATCTTGCCGCCTGACGCCTCGGGCAGGGTTTTGCTCCAAAACGGCGCCTCATATTCTTTGTGCAGCGGCAGGCCGGACCAGCTGCCCACAACGGAAAGGTTTTCGGCCAATGCAGGGGTGGCAAGTGCTGTGCTGGTGATCAACAGTGCGGAAAAGCGTTTCATATCAATGGTTCCCTTGTTGGTTTCAGGTTTCAGGTTGTGTGAGAATGGTGGTTTCGGCGTCTTCGGCCACATCCGCAATCAGCATGTGACCGGGGGAATGGGTGATGCACAGCGGCAGGCGCGCATCCAGCAGGACATTTTGCGGCGTGACCCCGCAGGCCCAGTAGACAGGCACCTCGCCGGGATGAATTTCAACGGCATCGCCCCAGTCCGGCTGCGCAAGGTTGGCAATGCCGATGTCCGCCGGGTCGCCTGCCGCAATCGGGCTGCCATGGGCCTGAGGAAACCTGCTGCTGATGGCGCGGGCCTGAGCCACCTGCGCGGCAGGGATGGGGCGCATGGTAACCACCATTTGTCCGCCAAAGGGCCCTGCGGGCACCAGATCAATCGCGCTGCGGTACATCGGCACGTTGCGGCCCGTTTCAATGTGGCGCACCGGAATGTTCGCCCGCAACAGCGCGTTTTCAAAGGTAAAGGAGCAGCCCAGCGCGACCGTCACCAGATCATCCGCCCAGATGTCAGAAATATCCGTGACCTCATCGCGCAAGGCCCCATCGCGAAACACCCGGTATTTTGACACATCGGTGCGGATGTCGATGTCATGGCCCAATGTGGGCAACTTGGGATCACCGCTGTCACCCACCCCGACCAGCGGGCAGGGTTTGGGATTGCGCTGGCAGAACCGCAGAAAATCCAGGGCAAATCGCTCCGGCAAAATGGCAAGGTTGCATTGCAGCTTTCCGGCCGCCAGCCCGGCCGTGTGCCCTGCGTATGCCCCTCTTCGGATCGCCGCGCGTACCTCAGTCGCACGGCACTTGGTCAGGTCAGAATGCGAAAGCGTTTTGGGGGGCATGGCATGTTTCCTGCAAGGCTGCGGAAAGCATCACATGCGCACGCGATTTCATGCAAATTATCATTTTTGATCAAAGGTGATAACTAATTTGGATGGCTTGCATCCCAGGCCGCAGCCACGTCGCGTGCGATACCGGCACTTGTTTCAACCACAAAACTGCGCGGCTCAGACAGGTATGACGCCGTAAAGGCCAGCGGCTGCGGCGTAAAACCGGGGTCAAATTCAACAATCTGCCCTGTTTCCAGAAAATCATTGGCCAATGCGCGTGGATAGGGGCCAACGGCCACACCAGCGGCGATGATTTTGAGGCTGGCAGAAAGGGAAGCGGAGGAAAACACCCGCGCTTTGGGGCCCACCCGGCGGGACAATTCAGAGATCAATTCGCGGTAAGGACGGGTTTGATTGGAATAGGAGATGACCGGTATCTGGCTGAGATCGGTCTGCGGATTGGAGGCAGAGCGATACCAGTGCAACCCAAATGCGGGCAGCGCAACATTCTCAACCGTGAACTCTGACACCGGCCCCATCAGGATCGCCAGATCCAGCCGCCGCTCCAGCAAGGCCGCGCGCAGGTTCAGCGAGATATCAACCGTCAGGTCCACATTGACGCGTGGATAATGTTCGCTGAATGCCTTTAGAAATTCGGGCAGCCAGGCCTGCGCAATGGTCTCGGACGCGCCAATGCGAAACAGCCCCTCGGCCTCGGACGGGTTGGCGACGCGCTGTTTGATCTCCTCTTCGACAAACAGCATTTGTTCGGCATAGGACAGCAGCAATGTGCCCTCTTTGGTCAGCACCAGATCGCCGGGGCCGCGCTCAAACAGGGACACGCGCAGCTCATTCTCCAGATTGGAAATGCGGGTGGACACCGCAGGCTGCGACAGATGCAACCGTTCGGCGGCTTTGCGAAAACCGCCAAGGCGCGCAACCCACAGGAATGTGCGTATCTGATCAAAGGTCATGGCAAGCAGTCTTAGGCGCTTTTGCCCCAACCCGGAACAACCGATTTGTCACGTCCCGCAGGGCGGACACGGGCGCGACCCCGGCGCAGACCTGTTTCCGCCACACCGCACCAACGCGCGCGTGACCTGCCCCGCAGAACAGGCTAACGAGGAGGAAGCCCCCCTTCAAAAAGGCCAGCCCATGCGTGATCACGATCTGACCAGCGGTCCCATTTCCGGCCATTTCCGCACCCTCGCCATTCCTGCGGCCATGGGCATGCTGTTTTCGACGCTCTACAATGTGGTCGATATTTATTTCGCGGGTCAAATCTCCACCGAAGCACAGGCCGGGCTTGCGATTGGGTTTCAGGCCTTTTTCATCATGATGGCCGTTGGGTTTGGCACCGGGTCCGCCATGGCCGCCCTTGTGGGCAATGCACGGGGCAAAAAGGATGATGCCACCGCGCGGCGTACGGCGATGCAGGGGCTGTCGTTTGGGGTTACGGCGGTTGTGATCCTGACCATTTTCGGGTTCTTTGCCGGGCCCTGGCTGATCGAGGTGATCTCGGAACCCGGCGGATACCGCGACGCGGCACAGGGCTATTTCAAATGGCTGCTGGCGGCATTGCCTGGTTTTTTGATTGCCTATGCCGCCAACGGTATTTTGCAGGCTCATGGCGACAGCGTGACGATGCAGCGCGCCATGATGGCGGCGTTTTTTGTCAATATCGGGCTGAACCCGCTGCTGATCTACGGCATTCCCGGGCTGATCCCCGGGATGGGGTTTAACGGCATCGCGCTGGCGACAGTCATCTCACAGACGGGTGTGATGTTGTTTGTGTTACGGGCGGTGCTGAACCTGCGTGTGATCAAGGGCGCGCACCTGCGCGAACTGAGCCCAAGCGCACGCGCCTATCGCGAGATTTTTGCCCAGATGATCCCGACCGCCTCGGCGTTTATGGTCATGTTTATCTCGGGCTTTGTGGTGCAATACGCGCTCAAGGGGTTTGGCGAACACGCTATCGCGGCCTATGGGATTGCGCTGAGGATTGAACAAATCCTGCTGTTGCCCGTGCTGGGCATGACCGGCGCGCTGCTGCCGATTGCCGCGCAAAACTTTGGCGCGGGGCAATTTGACCGGGTGCGCGCGGCGCTGTGGTTTTGCTGGAAACTGGGGTTTGTGATGACCATCAGCGCCGCCCCGATCCTGTGGTTTGCCGGTGGTGCCGCGATGTCCTTGTTCACCGATGATCAGCCGGTGATTGACGTTGGCATCAGCTACCTGCGCGTCGATAGCTTTCTGTTCATCCTTTACATGATGCTCTTTTCCATCAATTCGTTCCTGCAGGCCCTCAAGCGGCCCATCTGGGTGTTTTGGATATCCGTTTACCGTCAGGGGTTTGGCGTCGCGTTCTTTGTCTGGCTGCTGATCGGCGTTGTGGGCATGGATGTCTGGGGGGTCTGGCTAGGCATTGGTGTGGCGGTCAGCTCCGGCTGGATCATCGCACTGGTGATCACGCGGCGTCTGGCCGCTCAGGAAATCGGGGGCCTTTGGCGGGGCCAAGGGACGCGCGGCGCTGCAAACTGACCGGCAATTCGATGGAGGCCCCGGGTGCCCCGCCCTCCACGAGGCGGACCAGTTCCCGCGCCGCACCATGGCCCATTTCCCGATGAGGCACCCGCACCGTGGTCAGGCCGGGCGTTACAATCTGGGCCAGTTCAATATCATCAAACCCGGTGATGGAAACATCATCCGGCACCAAAAGCCCCAAGCCACGGGCACCCTGCAACGCGCCTGCCGCCAGCACATCATTGCCACACATCACCACGCTGGGTGGCTGGGGCGCGGCCAGCAATTGCTCAAACGCTGTCGCACCGTTTTCGATGCCATAAGGGGTCTGCACCATCACAAGGTCTGCCGGATCAAGCCCCTGTTGCATCAGCGCATCCCTGATCCCGCACAGGCGCTGCGTGGCGCGGTCATTGCCCTTGGTCACCGCTGAAATCACGCCGATCCGGCGATGCCCCTGCGCCAGAACCTCCTGCGTGAGCGTGCGCATGGCAGCGCGGTTGTCAAAGCCGATGGAGGGCTGCGCCTGATCCTTTGAAAACGCCCAGGCGACCAAGGCCGGAACGTTTTGCCGGGCAAGGTAGTCGTAAATCGCAGCGTCGCGTTCATGGCCAATCAACAACACACCATCGGCCCCGCGCGCCACCAATGCGCGCACCTGTTCGGCCTCAACATCCGGCTGATAGGACGTGCTGGACACCAGCAGGGTATAGCCGCGCAGGTGCAATTCTTCCTGAAAGGCCTGCAAACCGCGGGCAAAGATCGCGTTTTCCATGGTCGGGATGATTGCACCAATCGTAAACGTGCGTTTGGCCGCCATCACCCGCGCGCCGAAATTGGGCGTATAACCAAGATGCTCAACCGCCTGCATCACCCGCACGCGGGTGTCCTGTGACACGCGCTCGGGCATGTTCAGACAGCGCGACACTGTGGCTGTAGACACGCCTGCGCGTTTGGCCACGTCATCAAGGGTCGGTGTTGCCTGCCGCTGCACCATGGTTACCTGTGACCCTGCATTTGCATTTCCAAACATCACCCTTTCGAGAATCGGAAGCCGGTTCAGAATTCCTTTGTCATCGCCCATGTAAGCGCTTGCACAACACTAATGCAAGCGCTTACATAGCATCAATCTCGATTCGCTCGGTGGCCCCCGTGTTGGCCCTGATGCCCGCAGCAAGGACGTTTCCGATCATGACCCGTGAGTACCTGAAAAAAGCCACCCTGACCGCCAAATCGGATGCCACAGAGGTGCACGAGATCGTCAAGAACATCCTGAGTGACATCGAAGCGGGCGGCGACGCCAAGGCGCTGGAATACGCCAAAAAGTTCGACAAATATGAAGGCAATGTGATCCTCACACAGGAAGAGATTGACGCCGCCTGTGATCTGGTCCCCGAAAAGCTGAAACAGGACATTCAGTTCGCCCACAGCAACGTCAAAAAGTTTGCCGAGGCGCAGAAATCCACCGTCTCCGACGTGGAGGTCGAAATCGTGCCCGGCATGATCGCAGGGCAAAAGGCCATCCCTGTGGACGCCGCAGGTTGTTATGTGCCGGGGGGGCGTTACAGCCACATCGCCTCTGCCATCATGACCGTGACCACCGCCAAGGTCGCCGGGTGCCATCACATCACCGCCTGTTCGCCGCCGCGCCCCGGCGTCGGTGTGGCCCCGGCCATTATTTACGCGGCCCACATCTGCGGCGCTGACAAAATCCTTGCTCTGGGCGGTGTGCAGGGCGTCGCCGCCATGACCTTTGGCCTGTTCGGCCTGCCTAAGGCCAACATCCTCGTCGGCCCCGGCAACCAGTTTGTGGCTGAGGCCAAGCGCATCCTCTTTGGCCGCGTGGGCATCGACATGATCGCAGGCCCCACCGACAGCCTGATCCTCGCGGATGAAACCGCCGATGCGCATATCGTCGCCACCGACCTCGTGTCGCAGGCCGAGCATGGTTACAACTCCCCCGTCTGGCTGGTCACGGATGATCATGTGTTGGCTGAAAAAGTGATGGGCCTGGTCCCCACGCTGATTGACGATCTGCCCGAACTGAACCGCGAAAACGCCTTTGCCGCATGGCGCGATTACGCTGAGGTCATCGTCTGCGATGACCGCGAAGACATGGCGGCCTGTTCGGATGAATACGCACCAGAGCATCTGACGGTTCAAGCCGAGGACATCGACTGGTGGCTGGAACGCCTCACCTGCTACGGCTCCCTTTTTCTGGGCGAGGAAACCACCGTATCCTATGGTGACAAGGCGACCGGCACCAACCACGTGCTGCCAACCTCAGGGGCGGCCAGCTACACAGGCGGCTTGTCCGTCCATAAGTACATGAAAATCGTCACATGGCAGCGCGCCACCCGCGAAGGGGCCAAAGAGGTCGCCATCGCCACGGCGCGCATTTCCCGGCTGGAAGGCATGGAGGGCCACGCCCGCGCCGCCGATGTGCGTCTGGCCAAGTATTTCCCCGGTGAGAACTTTGACCTGACGGCAGAAGGCTGATGCACGACCCGCGCGCCCTGTTTGACCTCAGCGGCACGGTGGCCTGCGTCACCGGCGCCAGCTCTGGCCTTGGCCGCCATGCAGCAAATGTGTTGCTGGCAGCGGGCGCCGAGGTGGTTGGCGTGGCACGGCGCGAAGCGGCTTTGGCCGAATGGCAGGCCGAAAGCGGGCCAAAAGCCAGCTTTCTGGCCGCCGACATCACCAACCGTGCGCTGATCACAGATATCGCGGCGGAGATCTCGACACCTTTTGGCCCGCCCGACATCGTGGTGCATGCCGCCGGCCTGAACACCCGCGAAACGGCAGACAACGTCACAGCTGACGGTTGGGATGC
>CALFWM010000040.1 GCA_937928635.1 uncultured Sulfitobacter sp.
GCGATTGCGGTGGGCTATGCCGATATCACCGCGACACTGGGCGGGATCACCCTGAACCAGACGGGCCGCGCGATTGAATGCGTGCTGTTGCTGATGCTGTTCTATCTGACAATCAGCCTGCTGATTTCGGCGTTCATGAACGTCTACAACAACGCCATGAAGCTGAAGGAGCGTTGAGATGAGCAAGTCTGACAATATCTCTTTTGTGCGCACCGAAACCCTGCCGCAGGTTGCCCCGCCGATGGGCGAACAGGGCATCGTAAAGTGGCTGCGGGAGAACCTGTTTGCCACCCCTGCGAATGCGGTGCTGACGCTCATTTCGCTTTATGCGATCTGGTTCGTGCTGAAATCGACCATGCCGTGGGTCTTTAATGGTGTGTGGGGTACCAATTCGCTGGCGGAATGCCGCGAGGTGCTAGATGGCACATCGGGGGCCTGTTTCTCTGTCCTGACGGAGCGCTGGAATCAGCTGTTGTTCGGGTTCAAATATCCGACAGTGCTGACAATCAATGGCGTTGAAACAGAGTGGAGCGGCTATTGGAGACCGATGCTGGCATTCGCAATGATGCTGGTCGCTTTGGCCCCGGTGCTGTTTTTCGACCTGCCGCGCAAGCTGCTGATCGTCACCGGGTTGTTTCCGTTTGTCGCGTTCTGGCTGATCTGGGGCGGGACCATCTGGACGCCGATCCTTGCGCTTGTCGGATTTATTGTCGGCTATCTTGTCTACGCGCAGTTGGTGAACAAAAGTTTTGCTGCTGGCTTTTTTGGGGCCGTCGTTGCGGCCCTCGTGACTTGGTATGTCGGTGGCTTCATCGTGCCGTTGCTGACCCCGGAGACGACTTTCCTTCAAGCTGTCCCTTCGCGTGATCTGGGCGGTTATATGCTGAACATGATGCTGGGTCTGACCTGCGTGTCGCTCTCTCTTCCCTTGGGCATTGCACTGGCGCTGGGGCGGCAAAGCTCCATGCCGCTGATCAAATGGATCTGCGTGATCTTTATCGAGTTCATCCGTGGTGTGCCGCTGATCACTCTGCTTTTCGTGGCCAACGTGATGCTCGCCTACTTCTTCCCTCCGGGGTCCGGGGTAGACCTGTTCATCCGCGTAGTGATCATGATCACCATGTTCTCGGCGGCCTATATCGCAGAGGTGATCCGGGGCGGCCTTGCGGCTTTGCCAAAGGGTCAGTATGAGGCGGCGGATTCTCTGGGGCTGGATTACCCGCAGGCGATGCGGCTGATCATCCTGCCACAGGCGTTGAAAATTTCGATCCCCGGCATCGTGAACATCGCGGTGGGCCTGTTCAAAGACACCACGCTGGTGTCGGTGATTTCCATGTTTGACATCGTTGGCATGATCCGCGGGCCGATCCTGGCCTCGACCGATTGGAACGGGGTGTACTGGGAATTGTTCCTGTTTGCCTGCGTCGTTTTCTTTGTCGTCTGCTACGGCATCTCGCAATACTCGCAGTGGCTGGAACGCCGCCTTGCGACAGATCATAGATAAGGGAGGAATTGGCCATGGCTGAGACCGCAATGAAAGTATCCGACGAAGTCGCGATTTCCATCCAGAAGATGAACAAGTGGTACGGCACCTTCCACGTGCTGCGTGACATTGACCTGACTGTCTATCAGGGCGAACGCATCGTGATTTGTGGGCCGTCGGGCTCAGGTAAATCCACGTTGATCCGTTGCATCAATGCCTTGGAGGAACACCAGCAAGGCTCGATTGAAGTCGATGGCACGTTGTTGTCCTCAGACCTGAAGAACATCGACAAGATCCGCTCGGAGGTTGGCATGTGCTTTCAGCACTTCAACCTGTTCCCGCATTTGAGCATCCTCGACAACCTCACGTTGGCACCGATCTGGGTGCGCAAGACGCCCAAGAAAGAGGCCGAAGAGGTCGCGATGCACTACCTTGAAAAGGTGAAGATCCCGGATCAGGCAAACAAGTTTCCCGGCCAGCTTTCCGGGGGGCAGCAGCAGCGTGTGGCGATTGCGCGCAGCTTGTGCATGAAGCCGCGGATCATGTTGTTTGATGAACCAACCTCCGCGCTTGACCCTGAGATGATCAAGGAGGTGCTCGACACCATGATCGAGCTGGCAGAGGAAGGCATGACCATGCTGTGTGTGACCCACGAGATGGGTTTTGCGCGGCAGGTCGCCAATCGCGTGATCTTTATGGATGAAGGTCAGATTGTGGAGCAGAACGAGCCAGAGGCGTTCTTTAGCAACCCGCAAAGCCCGCGTACGCAGTTGTTCCTGAGCCAGATTTTGGGTCACTAAGTGGATAGGCGGGCCTTGGCCCCCCCCGTTCAAAGATCGCGCGGCACCACAAAGTGTTGCGCGTTTGCGTTTCCCCAGGCGGCCTCTTGCCACTCCAAAATGTCGAAATCAGCCACAAGGGTGGCCCCCGCCGGGTATGCATCGAACTTTGGATGTGCGGGCGGCGTACGCACAAACCCCGCAGCGGCATCGGCAATGCCGGGATTATGGCCCAGCATCAGCACCGTATCGCCAGTGGCACCGTGCAGCACCGTCAGAATATCATCTGGCGTCGCCAGATAGAGCGTTCGGGTAAAGGTTACAGGCGTGTCAGGGGCCAGCCCCAAGCGCAGATAGGTTTCGCCGGTGCGTTCCGCAGAGGAGCAGAGCACCCCATCTGGCAACCGATCCTGTTTGCTCAGCCAGCCCCCCAAAGCAGTCGCGCCCTGTCGGCCCCGCTCATTCAGAGGGCGGTCATGATCAGACGTCACACCCGCCGACCAGTCGGATTTTGCATGGCGCATCAGGATCAGGCGTTTCACCTCAGTCTCCGTTGAAATGGCGCATGTGATAGGCAGATTGCGCCGTCAGCCGGCCAAAGCGTTCGGATACCGGGCAGGATCGCCGCACCGCGCACCCGGTTTGCATACATCCGGCCCCGTCGGGCGTATCAAGATACGCCTTACATTCCGGCACATCATAGCCATTGGGCGTCAAGGCAGATACCGGGCAGGCCGCGCGACAGGGTTGATCTGTGCAGGTGTTGCACGGTGACTGGGGAGATGGCGGAAGATCAACAAGCTCAGGCAGGGCAAGGGCACCGCGAAAGGAGACAAAGAGCCCGGCCGTGTCATGCACCAGAAAATTGATCGGGGAGGCATGGATGCGGCCCGTGCGGGTGGCCCAGCTAAAGAACGGCAGAAACGGAGCCCCGCCAAATGGAAATAGCGTTGTTGCGCCGCGCATCTGTGCCCACGCGTTGATCACGCGGGTGGACCAGCGGTCCATCGCGTCAGGCCTGTTGTCTTTGTATTCAGCGCTTTGCGTAAACGCGGGCCAGAATGCCGGTTCATCCGGTCCCAGCAAAACCAGCGTTTTGCAGCTCACCGGGACCCTGTCGGCAGGGGTTGGATGGAACCCACCCAGCAGGTTCAGGTGACGTTCCCTGGCCTCCTTTTGCAGGGTCCGCCAGGTCATCCGTTGCGGATAATGCTGCCCGCCCCGTGCTCTGTGAACAGCTCCAGCAGGCAGGCGTTGGGCGCGCGGCCATCGAGTATCACGGCGGCACGGACACCGCCCTCAATCGCATTCAGCGCTGTTTGGGTTTTGGGGATCATCCCCCCGGCAATCGACCCGTCAGCGATCATCGCGTTGATCTGCGTGGCGGTCAGTTCTGTCAAGACTTCGCCTGCGGCATCTTTCACTCCCGCCACATCGGTGAGCAGCAACAACCGGTCCGCCTTGAGCGCGGCGGCGATGGCGCCCGCAGCCGTATCGGCGTTGATATTGAATGTCTGGCCTTGCCGCCCCATGCCAAGCGGCGCGATGACGGGGATGATGCCCTTGTCCGCAAGGTCATCCAGCACGCGGGGGTTCACCTCGCTGGGTTTGCCAACCAGCCCCAGTGCGGGGTCTTCGGCGTCGCAAATAATCAGCCCGCTGTCTTTGCCTGACAGGCCCACAGCACGCCCGCCCTGCTGTGATATCGCCTGAACAATCCGGGCGTTGACCACACCGCTCAGCACCATTTCGACCACTTCCATGGTAGCCGCATCGGTGATGCGTTTGCCGTTCAGGAATTCTGATTTGATCTCCAGACGCTCCAGCATCTGATTGATCATAGGCCCACCGCCATGCACCACCACCGGGTTCACCCCGACTTGCCGCATCAGGGTCACGTCGCGGGCAAATTCGGCCATGGCATCGTTAGACCCCATGGCATGGCCGCCCAGTTTGATCACAACGGTAGAGCCTGCATAGCGTTGCAGATAGGGCAGGGCCTGTGACAGGGTCTGCGCGGTGGCAATCCAATCGCGGTTCATGTCTTGTTTTCTCATGTCTGTGCGTTCTTGCGCGGGTTATTCCAGCGTTGCGATGATGGCACGCAATGTGGGGATACCCCAACCTTTTTCGGAGCTGGTTACAATGATCTCGGGAAACGCGGCGGGATGTTTGGCCAGTGCTGCGCGGACCTGATCCAGCACCTTGGCGCGTTCCTTTTCCTTGACCTTGTCGGCCTTGGTCAGCACGGCCTGAAAAGTCACTGCCGCACTGTCGAGCAGGCTGAGGATTTCCTCATCCACCTTTTTCACACCGTGGCGCGCGTCAATCAGCACAAAGGCGCGGCGCAGGGTTTGACGCCCTGACAGGTATTGTTTCAAAAGGCGTTGCCATTTTTCGACCACAGGCAGGGGCGCATTGGCATAGCCATAGCCGGGCAGGTCCACCAGATAATGGCTTTCCCCGGCGGTAAAGTAGTTGATTTCCTGCGTGCGCCCGGGGGTGTTTGAGGCCCGCGCCAATGCCTTCATCCCCGTGAGCGCATTGATCAGCGTGGATTTACCCACGTTGGAGCGCCCGGCAAAGCAGACCTCCATCCGGTCGGGTGGCGGCAGGCCGTCCATGGCCACCACCCCTTTGACAAAGGTGGTTTCTCCAGCGAACAGCAGGCGGCCATGCTCCGTTGTTTGTGCGTCAGGCTCTTCAGCGGTTGGAAAGGGCAGTTGCATTACAGAACCTCAAGGGTGTCGCCAAGCATGATTTTGCCCCCCTCAATGACTTCCCCATATACGCCAAAATGATGGGCTCCCAGAAGGTTCTGCAGGGCGGCCAATGTATCCGTGTCACGTTTGCCGGTGACCGGATTGGTGTTGGTTAGCTGGCATCGCACGATGTTTTCGCGAATGCGCAGGGTGGCGTGTCCAACCCGGATATCGCCGTTCAACCAATCATGTTCTTGCCAGGGCGTGGCACCATCGACCCAGATATTGCCCCGCCAGCGTTCCAGCGTCAGGGGCGTGCCCATGGCCTGCGCCACTGTGTCATGGCTGGCTTTTGTCATGATCGAAATGGTGGCAAAGGGGCTGTCTGTCATGCCTCTGCCCGGTGCCTTGACGATGCCGGTCGGCCCCACCCGCTGGTCGGGGCAAAGTGGTGCGACCCAACGGATAAACCGCGCGACGTCATCGGAATTGTCTGGTTGGATCGTGATGTCATCAAGATCCTGATGAGAGAGGGTAAGCGCAGCGCGGGCTTCGTCAAGCACAGCCCAGATGCCAGCCAGACCCGGTGTGCGCGCGCCTATCATAAAGTTGCGGCAGTGCATCCATTTAGGATCGGATTCATCAAATTTTGTGGCCTCATGGGTGACGGCCCAGTGCCGGTCCCAGGGCATCGTCTGTCCTTTGGTCAGTGTGACCTCGTCAATCGCCTCGCGCCCATGGCTCTTTAGCGGATGCCGGTAGAGCGCAGCGACGTGCATCACTTTTTGCCTTTTGCCGGGGTTTTGTCGTCGCCGGCATCGGGTTTGGGTTTGCGTTTGAAACTGCCTCGGATGTTGTCCAGCAGGTCAGGTTTGTAGCCCTGACTGCGCATGATCATGTATTGCTGCACGAAGGTGATCGTGTTGTTGGCAATCCAGTAGACAACAAGGCCAGAGGCAAAGCTGCCCAGCATGAACATGAACACCCATGGCATCCAGGCAAAAATCATTTGCTGTGTGGGGTCTGTGGGTGCCGGGTTCAGTTTTTGTTGCAGCCACATGGAGATGCCCAACAGCAGCGGCAAAATACCGATAAAGATCAGCGCCATGATGGAGCCGGGCACGGGCCCCTCAAACGGCAGCAGGCCCCAGAGGTTCATGATGGAGGTCGGATCGGGCGCGCTCAGATCCTGGAACGGGCCAAAGAAGGGCGCGTGGCGCAGTTCGATCGTGACAAAGATCACCTTGTAGAGGGAGAAAAAGATCGGGATCTGGAGCAGGATCGGCAGACAGCCCGCCGCCGGGTTGACCTTGTTCTTTTTGTAAAGCTCCATCATGCCCTGCTGCATTTTCTGGCGATCATCGCCTGCACTCTTTTTCAGGGCCTCCATTTCGGGCTGGAGTTCTTTCATCTTGGCCATGGAGACGTAGGATTTATAGGCCAGGGGCAGCAACAGCGCCTTGATCAGCAGGGTCAATCCGATGATCGCAATGCCCATGTTGCCGATGAGTTTGTTCAGCTCATGCAGTAGCCAAAAGATTGGCTTGGTCAGAAAAAAGAACCAACCCCAGTCGATGCTGTCGATGAAATTGGTCACGCCTTTGGATTCGTAGGCACGCAGTTCTTCCCACTCTTTGGCCCCCGTAAACAGGCTGGTCGTGATCGACACTGTTGTACCTGCCGCAACGGTCTGCGTGGGCAGGCGGGCAAAGGCGCGGTAGACATCCGAGCGCGCATCATAGGTCAGCGCCTGATCAAATACCTGATCCGTGGCGGGGGCCAGGACGGCCTGCCAGTATTGCGCGGTAAATCCGATCCAGCCATCGCTGGTGTCTTCGGTCACGATGGCCGGTCGGCCCCATTTCGCGTTCACCTCAGCTTCGGGCATTTCATCCCAGTCAGTCTCGGTGAGCTCACCATTTGACATGGAAACCGCGCCTTCGTGCAGAATGAAGAAATTCCGCAAGTCCTGTGGTTCGCCGTGCTGTGCGATCATCCCATAAGGAGCCATGGCAACGGGGGTTGAGCCGTTGTTGGTGACGCTTTGGGTGATGGTGAACATATAATCGGTATCAACCGCGATTTCGCGGGAAAATATCTGGCCTGCGCCATTGTCCCAGGAAATTGTGATGGGGCTGTCGGGGGTGAGCGTGTCACCAGAGCTGAGCGACCATTGGGTATCTACCGATGGCACTGCGGCTGGGTCGATCCCGGCGCCGGGGGCCCAGCCGTGCAGCGCGTAATAGGCCTGCGGGGTGCCTTCGGGGGACAGCATGGTGACGATTTCGGCATCGTCTTCCTGCGTTGTGCGATATTCGTTTAGTTTCAGATCATCAATACGGCCCGCTAACAGAGAGATTGACCCGGACAGGCGCGGCGTTTCGATTTGAACTCGCGGGGCGTTGGCCAGGGCCTCACTGCGGGTTTGTGCATCAGTGCCAACATTGGGCGTTGCGGTATCGGCGGTTGCCGGTGCTGCGGGCACGGCGGTGCCATCCGCCACTGTCTGGCCGGTCTCTTCATTGGCTTGCGGGCCGGGATCCACCTCAGGGGGCGGGAACAGGGCAAACCAGACGAGGATCACGATAAAGCTGAGCGCGGTCGCAAGGATGAGATTCTTGTTCTGATCGTCCATAGGGACAGCCACCTGAAATCATGGGATATCAGCGTGGGTTCAACAGAGTGTAGGCCAAAAGGTCAAGTGGATTCGGGTGTTTTGACGTTTCGACAGCTTGTATTTCTCGTCTTACCCGGCACAGCCCACTCTTGGCTGGTTACCCATTTGATCAATGGGACCTGGGCCTAGCAACTGTATGTCTCAGACCGTCTGAGACATACAGTTGCTAGCCCATACGGCCATCCATGATACGCGGAACGTCCTGTAGTTTGGCATTATGCCCGGTGATCCATTCCAGCGTTTGATCAAAGGGCATCGGGCGGGCGATGCCAAAGCCCTGCACGTGATCACAGCCCAATTGCGCCAGCAAAACATGTTCGCCCACAGATTCGACCCCTTCGGCCAGTGTCTCTACTTCGAGCCGTTCGGCCATGGTCAGGATTGCGCTGATCATGCGTTGTTGTTCGGGGTCTCGGTCCGCCTTCATCACAAAGGAACGGTCGATCTTAATGCGACTGACCGCAAAGCGTTGAATGGCCGCAATGGAGGCGTGGCCCGTGCCAAAATCATCCAGATCGACGCGGCACCCTAGATCACCCAATGCATTGATATTGCGTGTGATCACGTCATCCGGGGCACTTGCGACAACGGTTTCCAGCACCTCAATGGCCAGCCTGTCAGGGGTGAGTTCAAACCGGTCCAGTTCCCATTTGATCTTTTCCAACAGGCGCGGATTGCTCAGCTCCGATCCGGCGAAATTCACACCAATCTGGGGGATGAACATGCCGGAACCTTCCCAGGCTTTGAGCGCGGCAAAACCGTGATACATCATTACTTCTGCCAGCCGTTCAAGCAGCCCCGCATCCTCGATGGCAGGAAGAAAATCAGCCGGTGAAATCATGCCGCGAACGGGATGTGACCAGCGGGCGAGCGCCTCAAATCCTGTGATTTGCCCGGTATCGGTCGAAATCTGGGGCTGAAACCAGGGCTGGATTTGCCCGCTGTCCAGGGCGATCCCGACTTCTTCGCGCAAGTCGGCGCGGGATTTATTCTCGCGGTACATCTGATCAGAAAATGCGCGGATGGCTGAGGGACCATACCGGTGCGCCTCGCGCAGGGCGGTGGCGGATGCAGACAGCCAATCTTCTGCCGTGGGGCCGGGCGCGCGATTGTGCATGCAAAACCCGACAGAGGCACAGATGTAGATCGAGATACCATCTACCGAAATAGGTTCTTCAATGACAACTTGCAGACGTCCCGCCATTTGAATGCAGGATTCAAGATCAAGATGATGCACCGGAGCTGTACAGACTGAAAACCGTGAATCTCCTATCTTTCCAACGCGGTCATCTTTGCGCATGGCGGCGATGATCCGCTCTCCGGTGCGTTCGACGACAATGTCAGCTGCCGCCTGACCATGACGTTCAACCAGCAGGTCAAATTCTTCGATAGCAAGGCTGATCAAAACTGCGTATCGGCCCATTTCTGTGGTGCGCGCATGGCAGTCTTTTACCAAATCCTCAAACGCGTGACGCTGAAATAACCCTGCCAGCGCATCGCGTCTGAACCGCAGCCCGGTATCTGCACCGCCGGCCATGAGATAGGCGATTGGCAAGATCGCGGCGATCACCATCAGCGCGATTTCACCCCCCAGCCAATAGCCGCCCAGGCTGACCGCAGGCAAAAATGCCAAGGCAGGAGAGCCGCTCAGCGATGTTGCCAATTTTTGTTGGAATCGGGTCAGCAGTTGAGCAGAAAGCCGCACTTTTTCGTCCTCCCCGGAATCACCAAGCGTTGTTTTGTCAGCTCAGGATTATCGCGGGTGGCGTATGGCGTGGGTTAATGCTCGTCGAATACTTATCGTGAATCTATCTAAAATTTTCCCGATTCCCGCATCAGACCGACAAAATCAAACAAGTTCGGGTCCAGCAGGTGCGACGGGCGGGCATTCATCAGTGCGCGAAACATGACCTGTCGCCGTCCGGGCGCGTTTGCCTCCCAACCATCCAGAATCTGTTTAACCTGTTGACGTTGCAGGCCATCTTGCGACCCGCAAAGGTCACAAGGGATGATTGGATAGTCTAATGCGCGCGCAAATTTTTCGCAATCTGCCTCCGCCACATGGGCAAGGGGGCGGTAGAGAAACAGATCGCCTTCCTCGTTCACGAGTTTTGGGGGCATCGTGGCAAGCCGACCGCCGTGAAACAGGTTCATGAAGAAGGTTTCAAGAATGTCATCGCGGTGATGACCCAGCACAACGGCGCTACAGCCCTCTTCGCGCGCGATCCGGTAGAGATGCCCCCGGCGTAACCGAGAACACAAGGAACAAAACGTGCGCCCGGCAGGGATTTTGTCCATCACGATAGAGTATGTGTCCTGATATTCAATGCGATGGGGCACGCCGCGCTGTTCCAGAAAGGCAGGCAGAACAGTGGCGGGAAACCCGGGTTGGCCCTGATCCAGGTTGCACGCGAGGATGTCAACGGGCAACAACCCACGCCATTGCAGTTCATAAAGAACGGCGAGCAACGTATAGCTGTCCTTGCCGCCGGACAGGCAAACCAGCCATTTGCCGCCCTCTTCAATCATACCGTATTGTTCAATCGCTTCGCGCGTCTGGCGCACCAGCCGTTTGCGGAGTTTTTTGAATTCGGTGGTTTGCGGTGCACCTGCGAAAAGGGCGTGGATGTCGTCGGGCTGATCAAGCATGAGGGGCCTAGGGTGTTTTGGGTAAGGCAATTAGGGTGGCTTGGCGGGCCTTAGAGGGGACCGCAAGGACACTACGTTCACTACTATCACCCAAGTGTCGCAGATCAAGTTCTTATGGGGGCCTACCGCAAACCTATCGCCGTGGAATGGGATTTTGCCAAACGTAATTATCGCCGTATACTTCTAGTTGCATTTTAGAAGGACATTGAAATGACACTGTTTTTTACCCGGCGCGCCTTTAGCACGCGCATCGACCGCTTTACTGTGAACCCCGCTCAACTCACGCGCTACGTGGAGATTGCCGCACCGCGTGTGAATGTGAAAGGCACGCATATCATTGATCAGGCCAGTTGGAAGACCAAGGTATTGGCGCAAGCCAGCGTGCCCGAACTGGTGATTTTTGTGCATGGGTTCAACACGGACCAGACGGAGATGTTGGCGCGTCAGCGCAAGATAGAAGCAGGGTTGCGGGCCAATGGGTATCGTGGTGCGGTGATCGGGTATGATTGGCCCAGCGACGGCAACAAACATGCCTATAATAAGGATCGGGAGGATGCAAAAACGGTCGCGAAATTCCTTGTGTTTGAGGGCATCGCGATGTTCCTGAATGAAACGCCACGCATGAAAATCCACGTTGTTGCCCATTCGATGGGAGCGCTTTTGACGTTGCGCGGCTTCTCCGGGATGGGGGATGCGCCGGGGGCGCGGAAATGGGGCGTGGATCAGCTGATCACCGTTGCGGCGGATGCCGAGGCGGAATGGTTGCGCTCCGGTGCATGGGGCAGTCTGGTCGCGGCACTGCGTTCCAAGCGGTTCACCAACTACTACTCACCAGCGGACAGGGTGCTAAAGCTGTCGAAGTTCCTGAATGGGATGACACCGCGGTTGGGGCGTGCAGGCATGCCCGATCTGGTGGCCAACAAACATTTTGATGTGCGGTGTGCGGAGCAGTATTTTGACAAGGTTGATCCGGCGGATCAGAAAATGCGCTATTCGCACAATTGGTATTTTGACGATGCCGGATTTTACGAAGACCTCGCGCTGACGATTGCTGGTGAAGCGACAGATCAGATGCCTTCGCGCGAAATCCGTGCGGGGTTCAAAGATCCGCTGCTGATGACGTAAAGCGCCGGTGCAGTTGCTAGTCAGGTACGTTATCAATGCCGCGCCCCCCCCAGGGGTGGCAGCGCGCAATGCGACGTGCCGCCAGCCAGCTGCCTTTGAGAGCGCCATGCATCTGCAACGCCTCTAATGCATAGGCGCTGCAGCTTGGGTGATAGCGACAGTTAAAGCCAACCCATGGGCTGAAAATCAGGCGGTAGGCCCGGACGGGGAGGGCGACAATATGGGCAAGCATGCTCATCGGCGGGTGTTTTGCAGTTTGTGCACCGCGCTGCGCAGATCACTTTGCAACTGATCAAAGGGCAGGGTGGCGGTCGCCTGTTTGCGCCCGATCAACACGAAATCAGCCGCCGATGTGGCCACGCTGGGCAGCACAAGCCGCGCAATTTCACGCAGGCGGCGTTTGGCGCGGTTGCGCGCCACGGCATTTCCGACCTTTTTGGAACACGTGAATCCAACGCGCAAAGGATTGGCAACTTCTCCTTCACTGTGGCGGCGCATCTGAAGGATAAAACCGGGCGTCGCCGTATGTGCCGCGCGCGCGGCGCGCAAAAAATCACTGCGTTTGCGCAGCGTTTCAAAACGCGAAGACACCGCCGGAGGCTGTGCCCCGGGGGTGGCAACGGTGCCAACCTGGGGTGCCTCCGGCGGTGTCATAATCGTACCCTCACGCGCGGCGCGGTTTACGCGCTCAGGGATTTCCGGCCCTGGGCACGGCGCGCATTGATGATTTTGCGGCCCGCTTTGGTGGCCATGCGTGCACGAAAACCGTGGCGTCGCTTGCGCACGAGGTTTGAGGGTTGAAAGGTGCGTTTCATCCGCCGTCTCCACTTATACCTGCCGCGGCGCGGGATTCGCGACCATCAGCGTCAATTCAGATCCGGGCAATACTGGCGTGCATGGAACAAGTCAAATGATTAGCGCCACAAATCTACGGCGTTTGCAACAAATCGGGGTGTCGCGCGGCGATATGTTTCAATAGCCTCACGGATGGGGCGATTTTCTGACCAATTTCCACACTGTTCATCAATCGCGCGTGATATGGCTGTCATGGGCCATACGAACTGCGCATTTTACAGCTAAGCAATGCAGACACGCAAACAAAGGCCCGAAAGTTGACCAAGATGACACAGCCTGATGGTCAAAAGCCAACGATGTTACGCTACCTCCCCCTGATGGTGATTGCCCTTGTGGCAGCGATCGGAGCCTTTACCTTGCGCGATTACCTGAGCTTTGACGCCTTGCGCGACAACCGCGCGGCGTTGATTGCCTTGCGTGACAGCAATTATCTGGCGAGCGCGCTTGGCTTTGTGGTGCTGTACATGATCATTGTGGCGTTTTCACTGCCCGGTGCGGCCATTGCGACGCTGACAGGCGGTTTTTTGTTCGGATTGTTCCCGGGTGTGCTGTATAATCTGATCGGGGCGACGGCTGGTGCGGTTGTGATCTTTCTGGCCGCGCAATGGGGGCTGGGCGAGCGGTTGAAAGAAAAGCTGGATGCCTCTGAGGGCATGGTCGCCAAGATCAAGAAGGGCATTGATGAAAATCAATGGTCGATGCTGTTCTTTATCCGACTGGTGCCGGCGGTGCCGTTCTTTGTTGCCAACCTGATCCCGGCGTTCCTGGGCGTGCCGCTTTATCGCTTTGTCATCTCGACCTTCTTTGGGATCATGCCGGGCGGGCTGGTGTTTACGTCTGTGGGGTCTGGTCTGGGGGATGTTTTTGCCAAGGGAGAAACACCAAATCTGGGCATTATCTTTGAGCCCTACATTTTGTTGCCGATCCTGGGGTTGTGTGCGTTGTCATTGTTGCCGATTGCCGTCAAAGGTTTGACAGGCAAAAAGGATCTCTCTGAATGACGCAGATAAAGACGGATGTGCTGGTCATTGGGGCGGGTTCAGGCGGATTGTCTGTTGCGGCCGGGGCGTCACAAATGGGGGCAGATGTTGTTCTGCTTGAAGGCCACAAGATGGGTGGCGATTGCCTGAACTATGGCTGCGTGCCCTCCAAAGCGTTGATTGCATCGGGTAAAGCCGCCTATGCACAGCAAAACGCCCTGCAATACGGTGTGGCGGATGCCCCGGGTGAGGTGGATTATACGGCTGCAAAGGATCACGTTGCTGACGTGATTGCGCAAATCGCGCCTGTCGATAGTCAGGAACGTTTTGAAGGATTCGGGATCAAGGTGATCCGCGAATTTGGCCGGTTTATTTCCGCCAATCAGGTGCAGGCCGGTGACACGGTCATCAAAGCGCGCCGGATTGTCATCGCGACAGGCTCCGCCCCCTTTGTGCCGCCCATTCCGGGGTTGGAAGACGTGCCCTATCACACCAATGAAACATTGTTTGAATTGCGCGAAAAACCTGCGCATTTGCTGATCATCGGAGGGGGTGCCATTGGCATGGAAATGGCGCAGGCACACATCCGCATGGGGTGTCAGGTCACGGTGATTGAAGGGGCCGCAGCGCTGGGGGGAGATGACCCGGAACTTGCCGCTGTTGTTGTGCAATCACTGCGCGATGAGGGCGTGAACATCGAAGAGAACGCGATGGCAGCTGAGGTGCATGGCACGCAAGGCGCGATTGAGGTAAAGGCCAAAGACGGCCGCGTGTTCAAAGGATCGCATCTCTTGCTGGCGGTGGGGCGCAAGGCCAACACGGAAAAGCTGGATCTGGACAAGGCAGGTATTGAGCCGAAAAAAACGGGTATCAAGGTGGATGCCGCCCTGCGGACCACCAATCGAAAAGTCTATGCGATTGGGGATGTGGCCGGGGGCATGCAATTTACCCATGTTGCGGGCTATCACGCAGGCGTGATCATCCGCTCCATGTTGTTTGGATTGCCGTCCAAAGCCAAAACCAGCCATATCCCCTGGGCGACCTACACGGACCCTGAATTGGCTCATGTGGGTCTGAACGAGGCGCAGGCAAAAGAGGCACATGGCACCAAGGTGGAGGTTGTGCGGTTTCGCTATTCCCACAATGATCGGGCCATCGCGGAGCGCAAAACCAAGGGTTTCATCAAGGTGATGGTTGTCAAAGGGCGCCCGGTGGGTGCCTCAATTGTGGGCGATCAGGCGGGTGAGCTGATCAGTCTTTGGGCGCTGGCGCTGGCCAACGGTATGAAGATGAGTCAAATTGCGGCCATGGTGGCACCTTACCCAACCATTGGCGAGATCAACAAGCGGGCCGCGGGCGTCTATTTTAGCCCGCGCTTGTTTGAAAGTGACATGGTCAAACGTGTGGTTGGCCTGGTTCAGCGGTTTTTGCCATGAGCCGGGGTGACGCACGTCTGCGACGACGCCCCACCCGCCATCCCATAAGGGAGCTCTTGCGGTGATCAATTCCCTTTCCGGCCGCTTGCTGATTTTGACGACCGTCTTTGTGATGCTGGCCGAAGTGCTGATTTTTGTGCCCTCTATCGCGCGTTTCCGCGAGGATTATATGCTGACCCGGCTGGAACGTGCGCAGATCGCCTCGTTTGCCTTGCTGGCAGATGACATGCTGGACCCTGCGCTCGAAGCAGAATTGCTGGAAAACGCCGAAGTGTTCAACGTGGTTTTGCGCCGGGATGAAGTGAGCCAGCTCGTGTTATCTTCCGAACTGCCACAATCTGTCGCGGGCACCTACGATCTGCGTGATGCCACAGCCTTGGTGCTGATCCGGGATGCGGTGCTACGCCTGATGAAACGTGAAAGTGAGGTCGTGCGTGTGCTCGGGGCACCTGTTCGCGAGGCTGGCCTGTTGATTGAAATTACAATGGACACCGCATCCCTGCGCAGCGCGATGGTGGATTACGGTGTGCGCATTTTGATCCTGTCTGCCGTGATTTCCGTGTTCACAGCCGTGTTGTTGTTTGTGGCGATGCGGATTCTCCTGGTGCGCCCGATCAAAAATGTGGTGGGTCACATGCAGCGGTATGCCGCCGCGCCAGAGGACGCACGCCGGATCATCACGCCCAGTGCCGGGGTGACCGAATTGCGCGAGGCAGAAGAGGCGTTGCAAACCCTGCAAACCGATCTGACGCAAGCCCTGAAGCAGAAAGAACGGCTGGCGCAACTCGGCTCTGCGGTCAGCAAGATCAGTCATGATTTGCGCAACATTCTGACCTCAGCGCAATTGTTCACAGATCGCATCGAGGGGTCAGAAGACCCTATCGTAAAGCGGATGGCTCCCAAATTGGTCGGTTCCATCACGCGCGCGGTACATTTGTGCGAAAGTACGCTTGCGTTTGGCAAAGCCGAAGAGCCCGGCCCCACGCTGACACAGGTTGATCTGGCAGAAATCGTGAATGACGTCATCGAGAGTGAACAGATTGCGGTTACAGGGTCAGACATCCGGTTTGCCGATGATATTCCGGTTGGCATGATGGTGCGCGCGGACCCTGAACAGTTGTTCCGGGTCCTCGCCAATCTGGTGCGCAACGCCCGTCAGGCCCTGATGGCGACAGGCAATGGCGGAGACATCACCATAGCGGCGGAAGAGACGTTTACAACGTGGCACATCACAGTACGCGACACCGGACCGGGCCTGCCCGCAAAGGCGCAGGAGCATCTGTTTACCCCCTTTCAGGGTGGTGCGCGTAAGGGTGGATCAGGTCTGGGTCTTGCGATTGCCGAAGAATTGGTGCGGGGACACGGGGGCCAGTTGATGCTGGACCACACGGGCCCCGAGGGAACCTCATTTGGCCTGAGCCTCCCCAAGGGTGATGGGACGTTGTAAATTGATCCTGGGGAACTGTGCCCGTGCCCCATTCCGAGCTTGTTAACCCCGCCGCAAGGGCCTTAACCGCGGCGCAGCGGACCGATCGCTCAGCTGGGTGGCGTAGCTGAGGATTACGTCCCGCCTAAAACTTGAGGAGCCGATACCCTGCCGCGCTTCGCGCTCTCTGGACATCGCCGATACGTGATGTTTCAGGTTAAATGCGGGACGCAATAAGGGTCCGTTTCGGGGTTTGCCCAAGAAGCACCCCCGACCTCAAAACACCAACACATTGCTGATCCGATTGGCGGCAAAATACACCTGTGAGCAGTGGGTTTCCCAAGCTGCACCTCGAACTTCCATAAACCTGATTGTTCCCAACTTCTGTCATATGTTTGGGAGCAGAAATTCATAAAAAACGGGTTGCAGAAGTATCCTGTATCGCTTACATCCGCCCATGATGGTCCTGCGCACAGACGAACGTCAGTGCCAAATGCTTTGGTAGCTCAGTTGGATAGAGTGTCTGGCTACGAACCAGAAGGTCGGGGGTTCGAATCCTCCCCAGAGCGCCATCATCACTCTTTTCAAAATTTTTGGCATCTGGTGTTTTTTGTTCCGGCCAGTGCGTCACCTTTCCAGCCCTGATGCAAACGTGAAGTCCCCAAGGCGCGATATTGCTATAGTTTCGATCAAACGCTGTCCCGGCGCAGGAGCCCGCATGTTTCGCTATGTCTTTGTGAGTGTTGTGACGTTGGCCATATCGTGCAGCATACTTAGGGCGCAGGAGCGTGATCCTTTGCCCGATTATGTGATTGCAGAATTTGGGGCCCCGCCGTTAATCCCGGCTGATCCTTTGTCCAAACCCGTGCGAGATGCGGTGGAGGAGGTTGTGACCCTTTCGCTGAATCAAGCGGATTGGAGCACGTCGCACAGCGGGCCTTTTGATGTGATCGCACAATCCCGCGACCCGAGGCTGGTGTGGATTATTACCGATTTGCAGCGGTTTGCCTGGCGGCCGGATTTCCACGCCGCGTTAACAGGTGTTGCTGCGACACTTCTGGATACCCCTTTTGACGACGGGCCGCCCCGCGCAAAAATTGTCAACAAGATGATAGCATGGGACATGCCCGCCTATCCGGGATACCTGGCCCACAAGCGCCGCATCTTTACCAATTACGTTCCCGGCTGGGAGAATATTTTTGTCGAAGGAGACATCCCCTGGCAGCTTGTGGATTGGGGCGGGGTGAACATTGATGCGCGCCGCTACAACACAACAGACGATATTTGCAATTGCATCCCGGCCATCGACAATCCCACTGTCAGCAGCGCCGCTGGGGCGACCTGGCTGGCGGATGATGACATCGTTTTTGGCATTGTGGTGAACGGCGCGGCACGTGCCTATCCGCGCCGGATCATGGAAGTGCGCGAGATGGTAAATGATACGCTGGGGGGGCGTGATCTTGGCATCCCCTATTGTACCCTGTGCGGTGCCGCGCAGGCCTATTTCACAGACCGTCTGCCCGCAGGTGTAAAACGGCCTATCCTGCGGACCACCGGCCTGCTGCTTCGGTCAAACAAAGTGATGTATGATATTGAGACCCAATCCGTATTCGATACGTTCTTTGGAAAAGCGGTGACCGGCCCTCTGGCGCACATCGGGATAGAGTTGGAACAAACGACCGTTATCACAACGGATTGGGGCACCTGGCGCAGAGCCTATCCGGATACGACAGTGTTGATCGAAGCCCTTGCCCTGGGGCGCGATTTTAACCTGCGCGAAACACGTGATGCCAACGGCCCGATTTTCCCGGTTGGCGATGTAGACCCGCGCCTGCCGGTGCAGGAAGACGTCATCGGGGTCATCTCGGCCAACGGAACCCCCATTGCCTTTCCCCGCGCAAGGGCCGTTGCCGCATTGACCGCGGGCCAAGAGGTTTTGTTTCGAGATGTGCGTTTGGCATTTTCAGCTGCGGGGCTGCGCGCGATTGGGCCGGATGGCGGGGAAATCACAAGCCATCAGGCGTTCTGGTTCGCGTGGTCGCAGTTTCATGCAAAAACCATGCTGTGGGGCGGGTAGTCAGACAGTCGTTGCTGTCAGTGCGTTGCGATGGATGGCGTTTGGCACGCAGAGTTATGAATTGCTCTGCTGGTTGTGATTTATCGCGTCCCGCCGAACCGGTCAGGGCGGGCATTTGTCGGCGTTGGAGAATTTTAGAGCAGAAATGCAAAAACCTGAATCACCTCACCCTGCCTGAAATCAAAGATTTCAACTGGTTAGGAAATGCAGTGTGTTTCAGGTTATTTGCATTTCGCTATAGATGATCCTCACCGGGGGGAGCACCTGTCCCGTAGGTCTATGGCAGCACCGCCCCCAGATCTGCCGAAATTCTTTGCGTGGCCTCGATCAGCAGGTCTGACAATGCCTGTACCTGCGCCACGTCGTGGGTCTGGGTCGTTGACCACAATGACAGGCATGCGACATGCTTGTTTTCCGTGTTCCAGATCGGTGCCGCGATTCCGGTAACCTTCGGTGCTTCTTCCCGGTCTGCCTGGGCATAGCCCGCCTCACGAATAGCCGGGCATTGCTCTCTTACGTCCTGGGCCGATTTCAGAGTGTTGGGCGTAAATGTCTCAAACTCCATATGTTCCAGCGCCACATCCAGACGGGAGGGCGACATATGGGCCAGAAACACCTTGCCTGCCGCCGTTGCGTGCAGGGGCGCGCGGTCCCCCGCGTGGGAGGCGAAACGCGCGTTGAAAAAATCGACCGTCCGCAGGTAAAGCAGGCTGTTCCCATCAAGAATCGAAAGCGCGGTGTTCATCTGGGTTTTGTCGCACAGGTCGGCCATATATGGGCCGGCTGCTTGTTGAATGTCGGCGCGGTTCCAGACGGCGCGCGCCCATTTCTGCAAACGCGGACCACTTCGATAGATGCGGGTGCGTTTGTCGTAGTCGATCATGTGCTCACCCTGCAAGACCGCAAGAATACGGTGGCAGGAACTTTTGACCAATCCGGTTCCTGCCACGATCTCCGAAAAGCTGAGCGGGCGGTGCGCGGCTGTGATCACGTCGATGACCTGGCTGGACTTGGCAATGATGGAGCTTCCCGGGGCTCTGCTCACGCTGTTTCACCTCCTTAACACAATCGCGCTGATCGGCACGGGCTTGACCCAATACCGACACATGCAATAGTTTTATTATACGATAGATACTTCTGCAATGTAATAGATTAGATGGATAGGGCCGCAAAGCAGCCTGCGGTCGGACATCGCCACCGCGTCACTTCGTCAACGCGCCTGAGTGCGTTTTGTCGTCACCGGCAGAGGGGGACAGCCCAATGACAGACGCCAAAAATGATGACGCGCGCAGGGTGCCCGCAGGCAAATCGCGGGTTTGGAACTATCATCCCGCGTTACCGATTTCGATGTCGCCTGTTTTTGACCTGCCCCCCAAACCAAGGGCTGCCCTGAGCTGGCTCTTGGGCACATGGCTCAGGCTGACCCCGCCGGTCAGTCACATGTTTTTTGCGGTGATGGCCTATGCGTTCTTGTGGCCCGCAATGCCTGCCATGCAGGAATTTTCATGGGGCTGGATTGCACAAATCTGCGCGATCAATTTTGGCGCGACGGTGCTGCTGGCCAGCGCATTGCATCTTTATCTGTTCGTTTATTCGCAGCAAGATATGCGCCTGAAATTCGACATTCGCCCGATGGAAAAAAGCCCGCGATTTACCTTTTCAAACCAGACATGGGATAACATATTCTGGACGCTCGTTTCGGGCGTGCCCATCTGGTCGGCCTGGATGGTTTTGTATTTCTGGGTCGGGGCAAACGGGTGGGTGCCCACAATGGGCAGCATATCGGCAGCACCATTTTGGTTTGTCGCGTTCTTTTTCATCATCCGCTTTTGGCAATCCTTCCACTTTTACTGGATTCACCGGCTGATCCATATCCCGTGGCTGTTCAAGAATGTGCATCACTTGCACCACCGCAATATCAGTGTGGGCCCGTGGTCTGGTCTGGCCATGCACCCGGGCGAACACCTGCTGTATTATTCCGGCATTCTGATCCATTTCGTGCTGCCCTCTCATCCGCTCCACGTGATTTTCCACATGTTCGCCTTGAACCTTGGCGCGGTGTATTCGCACTCGGGCTTTGACAAAGTGTTGGTGCGCAACCGTGAAACGATCAAGGCAGGGTCGTTCCACCATCAGCTGCATCACAAGTATTTTGAATGTAATTATGGCTCTGAAGAAATCCCGTTGGACCGGTGGTTTGGCAGTTTCCATGATGGGACAGAGGCCGCCACCACCTACATTCGCGCCCGCAAAAAGCGTCTTGCCGCAAAGGGTTAGGCGCATGAAACAGGTATATATCTTTTGGGTCATCAACCGGATGCCCCGAAGGACACTTTGAAAAACTATCACCCGCTGCAACAGGATAGGGCAGCACGTTGGTAAGAAACGCAGGGGCAAGGTACAAACAACCGTGCCCCTGCGCAGCGTTTGCTAGCCAATCGCGGCACCATCGTCGCGCCGCACGGCCACGATTGCGGAACGCGGGGTTTTGTCACCGCCATCGGGCCAATGGGAATCGCCCCGCTCGCCCGGGTGCTGCACCCCGACAAAGACGGTTCTGCGATCCGCGGACCAGGCAATGCCAGTGATTTCCGCCTCTCGCGGCCCTACCAGAAAGCGCCGGATTTCACCCGTGGCCGGGTCCCCAATCAACATTTGATTGTTCCCTTGCCCGGCAAAATCCTCCTCATTGGAATAATTGCCGTCGGTTTGAATCCAAAGCAGGCCCTTGTTGTCAAACGCCAGACCGTCGGGCGAATTGAACATGTTTCCTTCGTTCACGTTGCGTGACCCGCCATTGGCATCTGTGTGCACGGTTGGGTTGCCGGCCATCACAAACAAGTCCCACCGGAACGTATCTGCGGTGTGATCACCATTGCTGGGCCACCAGCGCACGATCTGGCCATACTTGTTTGCCTCACGCGGATTAGGGCCGCCAACGGGCGTTTCATCCCCGCCCGCATTGGTCTTGATACCACGGTTTTTGTTGTTGGTAAGCGCGCAATAGACCTCTGCCTTAAGCGGATTGGCCGTCACCCATTCGGGGCGATCCATCGTTGTGGCATCCACGGCAGAAGCGGCCATGCGTGTGTGAATGCAGATCATGGCGTGATCCATGCCTGTTGCCTCTGGCGTCAGGGCCCGCCATTCGCCTGTGCCATCGGCGTGGAACTTCGCGGCATAAAGGGTGCCGTTTTCCATCAGGTCATCGGTGTTGCCCCCTTCGGCGTAAAAGCCGTCAGAAACATACCGATAGAGAAACTCGCCCCGTTCATCATCACCCATGTAGATCGCGATCCGCCCGTCCGCGTTTACGACAACTTCGGCATTTTCGTGTTTGAAACGGCCAAGAGCGGTCCGTTTCTTGGGTTTTGAGGTCGGATCATAAGGATCAACCTCGGTGATGTAGCCGTGGCGGTTGGATTCGTTTGGGTCTTTGGCCACGTCAAACCGGTCATCAACTTTCCACCAGCCATAACCGCGATCCTTGCCGCTTACGCCATAGCGTTTTTTGGCGGCATCCTGTACGTAACCCTCTGCATCCTCGGTGCCAAAATAGCCGTTAAAGTTTTCTTCACAGGCCAGATAGGTGCCCCAGGGCGTGCGCCCATTGCCGCAGTTGTTGAAGGTGCCCAAGGCGGTGATACCCTGCGGGTCTGCGTTGGTTTTCATCAGGGCATGGCCGCGCGCGGGGCCGGTGATGTCCATTGGCTCATCCGGAGTAAAGCGCCGGTTATAGGGTGAATCTTTGACGATCTGCCACTTGCCGTCGATCTCTTTCAACTCCGCCGCTGTGAGGCCGTGGGCATTCTTCCCCTTGTTGATATCGTCATCCGTGACAAACTTGCCATCCGGGTTATTGCCCCACATCACCGAACGGTTGGTGTATTCGTTGTTGGCGATCAGGATTTGATGGCCGTCCTTGTCAGTGAACAGTGACATGCCGTCATTGTTGTCGCCAAAGGCGCGGGCCTGGCTGGCCGCGGTCCCACGGGTTGCATGGTCAAACTCCGGTACATCCGAAAACAATGGATCGCCCCAGCGGGCGGCCACGTGCCAGTTGTATCCTTCTGGCACGACAATCGTGTCCTGCGTGCTTGCCGCGACTGCGGTGAAGCCAAAGCGATTGTTGGCGGCCTGTGCGCCAACAGGTGTCAGCGATGTGGTGGCGACACCAATTGTGGCAACTCCGCCCATGGCCAGAACGCCGCCCAAAAAGCCACGCCGGGAAAGGGCTTCTTCAACAATGTCATCAAAATCACTGGTGTCTGGTTTCGGATTAAGGGCTTCGTCAAAATCGTCAAAAGACAGATCATCAAGCGCGTCGTTCGATAAAGTGGATTTGGTTTCAAAGTGCATTGTCATCCTCCGTTATGGTGGCTGCTCTTTCATAGCAATGGCTGCCAATCGTTAAGTCTGCGCGCTTGAGTATGATTCCGTCAAGTCAGCCAGACTGACGTAATTCCCGCAAGGCGTGTGGCGGTTTGGGGGGTGTGTTTTGGTTTAGGTCAAGACATGGTTTTGGCGCCCGTGTCAGCGCCCAAATGGCAAAGAACGCAAAGGGCATTGACTTGCCAGACGCGCGCATCTGAACCATCGGGTGATGGGGCAATTCGACTATGTCATTGTTGGTACGGGCTCTGCGGGCTGTGTTTTTGCGGCGCGGCTGGCGGCGCAAAACCGACACACGGTCTGTCTGATTGAGGCGGGTCCGTGCGACTGGCACCCCATGATCCACGGGCCAGTTGGCTGGATGAAACTGATGCGCAACCCGCGCTTTAACTGGATGCATGAGGCCGCGCCGTCCGAATGGACGGGGGGCAGGCATGGCCCTTGCCGTCTGGCAGCAGCGCCCCAAAAGCGTGGGCACGGTGATGGCGCGCAGTGCGGACCCGTTTGACAAACCCTTGATCCAGCCAAGTTACCTAAAAGCGCCCCGCCTAAATCTTGAGGAGCCGATACCTTGCCGCGCTTCGCGCTCTCGGGACATCAGCGATAGGTGTTGCTGAGGATTGGCGGATGCTTTTGGCGGGGCTGAAACTGGTGCGCAAGTTGATGCGGGCAGCACCCATGCAGCCCTATTTTTGCGGTGAAATCTATCCCGGCGAGGACGTTCAAAACGACGCGGCGCTTTTACGGGTTCTATCCTTGTAAGATATCAATGGCGCGCAGGCGCGTTTTGGCAAAATCTATGAACGTTCGCACCTTGGCCGGTGCGCGGCGCCCCTCCACGTGGACCAGATGAATGGGTAAGGGAGCGGGTTCATAGGCTTCTAGAATGGATTGCAATGTTCCATCCTGCAATTGCGGCCCCACTTGATAGGACAAGACCCGCGATAGCCCCCAACCCGCACGCACTGCGCTGATGGTGGCGGCGATACTGCTCAGGCGCAATCGCGGTTTCAGGCGCACAACCTCTGACTGATCCTGCCCAAACCGCCATTCGGTTGCCGGGCTGACGGGCGCGGCGGAAATGACCTTATGGGCCGCCAAATCTGCGGGGCTCTGGGGCATGCCGTGTCGCTCAAAATATTCAGGCGCGCCACAAACGACGCGCCGCACGCTGCCCACGCGTACGGCCGTCAGCCCGGACGATGGCAATGGCCCGATGCGCACAGCCACGTCAAACCCTTCCTCCACCATGTTCACCACGCGGTCGAGCATGACGACATCCGCAGACACATTTTGATAGGTATCAAGGAACGCTGTCAGGATCGGGGTGACATAAATGCGCCCAAACTCATTTGCGCAGGTCAGCCGCAGAGCGCCCACCGGGTTCGCGGCGGAGCCTGATGCGGCGTCATCTGCCGCTTGCAATTGGGTGACGATGTGGCGTGCATCCTCCAGATAGGATTGGCCGATTTCCGTCAGGCGCACCCGGCGTGTTGTGCGCGTGAACAGACGCGCGCCAAGGCGATCCTCCAGCGCGTTGACCCCGCGTGTTGCCGACGGCGCACTAAGATCCATGCGGCGTGCGCCTTGTGCAAAACTCTCTGCCTCGGCCACGGCGATAAAAACTTCGAGGCTTTGCAAACGGTCCACTGTTGGCCTTATTCATATCATTTCATGAAATAGTATCTTTCAATTTTGATATATTCATTTGCTGATTGGCGCAATCTATCTTTGTTCTTAACCCGCAATCGCACCCCTGGCAGCCCGGACAAAAGGACGACCGCCATGTCATCAGAAGCCCCCCGTCTCCCCTTGCTACCGTTTGATGAGGCGGGCGCAGGCGAAAAGGTCCGTTTTGCCGAAGATGGCTGGAATGGCCGTAACCCTGCCGAGGTCGCGAGGGCCTACACACCGGATAGCACGTGGCGCAACCGCGCTGAGATTCGCAAGTTTCTTTGGCCACTGGGACGTCGCCCGGGTGATCACCCCGGGCTAAGCGACCTTTGTGTGTAAATCCGCATTTTTGAGAGGAAAATATCATGACCGTAAAGCTCTATCGCACCCCCAAGTCCGGCCATTGCCACAGGGCTGAATTGATGCTCGCGTTGTTGGACGTGCCCTATGAGACAATTGATCTCGACATGGCAAACGGAGCGCATAAGGCCCCCGAGTTTCTCAGGATCAGCCCATTTGGCCTCGTGCCCGCAATTGATGATGGCGGGTTCACCCTGGCCGACAGCAATGCGATTTTGGTCTATCTGGTGCAGACCTATGCCAAGGGATCCGACTGGATGCCAACCGCACCAAAAGCGGCTGCAGAAGTGCAGCGCTGGCTGACCATCGCGGCTGATAATGTCTATGCAGGGCCCTGTGCCGCGCGCCTGGTCAAATTGTTTGGCACATCGCATGACCACGCCGCAGCCGTTGCCAAAGCCCATGACCTGTTTGCGATCATGGAGGCGCATTTGCAGGGGCGTGAATGGCTGGCCACAGAGACAATCACCATCGCTGATGTTGCGGGTTATAGTTATGTCGCCCATGCGCCTGAGGGTGGCGTTGATCTGGAACCCTATCCAAACCTGCGCGCGTGGTTGGCCCGAATTGAGGCGCAGCCGGGTTTTGTTGGTATGGTTAGATCGCCGGTCGCGGAATTGGCATAACCTTGCCTGATCCGTGCCGCTGATTAACTCCCCTGACGCAGATAATGCTCTGCTTTAAAAGGATTATTGTGATGAACAAGATTGATCTGCAAAACCCATTCCATGAAGGTGAGCGCGCCGCACAGGCACGCGCGGGCGTGGGCGATGTGGCCCAATGGGCAGGGGGCTTTATCCGCGATTATCTGCCTGAGCAGCACCGCGACTTTCACACAGGTTTGCCGTTTCTGGTGGCATCCGGGGCCGATGCATCCGGGCAGACATGGGTCACCATGATCGACGGGCCAGAAGGGTTTGCACGTGCGCCCAACCCGCGTTTGATTGAATTGAACACGCGGATTGACCCTACCGATCCGCTGGCCAATACCTTTCAGGAGGGTACCGATATTGGCGTTCTTGGGATTGAGTTGGCGAGCCGCCGGCGCAACCGTTTCAGCGGGGCGATACGCGGCACGGCCAGTGGATATGCCATTGATATCCGCCAGACCTTTGGCAATTGCCCGCAATATATTCACGAACGCGCGCTGACCCGTGTGCCCAAAGAGGACGTGGTCAATGCCCAAACCACCAACGCCTTAAGTGCTGAGCAGATTGCCCTGATCGGCGCTGCGGATACGATGTTTATTGGCTCGGGGCATCAGGGCAGGGCAGGTGCGGCCTCCAACGGATATGACGCATCCCATCGCGCGGGCGCGCCGGGATTTGTGTATGTGGTGGATGACACACATCTGCAAATTCCCGACTATGCGGGCAACAATTTTTTCAACACGATTGGCAATCTTGTTTCCGACCCCCGTGTTGGGCTGTTGTTTGTTGATTTTGCGACCGGTGGGTTGCTGCATCTGACCGGGCGCGCCAAAGTTGACTGGGCACCGCAAAACGCGCATGACCCTGATGCGTGGCGCATGATTAACGTCGAAATTGATGCCGTGGTTGAACGCCCCGGTGCGGTGTCTTTGCGCTGGGAAAAAGTAGTGTCGCAGACCCGCACATTGCGGCTTGTCCGGCGTGTAGAGGAAACGGACAGTATCACGTCTTTCTGTCTTGCGCCTGTGGACGATCACCCGTTGGCGACATTCCAGCCGGGTCAGCATTTGCCGGTTTCCATTCAAATTCCGGGGCAGGCGGGGAGGACTGCGCGCAGTTATTCCTTGTCTGGTGCTGCGTCGGATCAGGGGCAATACCGGCTCAGCATCAAGCGGGAAAGCCATGGTCTGATGTCGCGGTTTTTGCACGATACCTTTGATCCCGGCGCGGTTATTCAGGCACAACCCCCGGCGGGGGCTTTTGTTTTGCCAAAGGGGGAGGGGCCGGTTGTCTTGGTCAGCGCGGGCGTGGGCCTGACGCCGATGGTGTCCATGCTGCACGCCGCGGCACAAACAGGACGGCAGACATGGTACGTACACGGCGCGCGCAATGGCGCGGCCCATGCACATCACGCAGAGGTTGCGGAATTGATAGCGCAGCATCAGAACCTGCACCAAAGGATCTATTACAGCCAGCCGGGTGCGGAGGATGGTATGGGGCGCGATTACGATGTTCAGGGGCGCATATCGGCCAATGATCTTGCCGGATTGAAGCTGGGGAAAGACACCGATTACATGTTGTGCGGCCCGGCCTCTTTTATCGCAAAGCTGACCACCGGATTGGAAGAGCAGGGGATAATGCCTGACCGCATACATTCGGAGGCTTTTGGCCCCAGCGTTGTAAAGGCATAGCGTGCAGATGCTCTTGGCGTCAGTACGCGGCGGTTTTTCGTTTGCTGCTCAAAAGGGCTGAAAACTCAAACTCTGTCATCGGGCGTTGCAGCACATAGCCCTGCAAAATATCGCAGTCCAGCTTTCGGATGGCGGCCATGTGGGTGCCCGTCTCCAGACCTTCCACTACAATTTCTGCGCCCTCAAGCCGGGCAATCGAAGACAGGCTTTGCAAAATACCCAATTGCTTTGCTTGTGTGCCAAGTGAGGCAACAAGGCTGCGGTCGATTTTGACGGCGTCCGGTTTAAGGGCCTGCAGGGCTTTAACGGAGGAATGTCCGGTGCCAAAATCATCCATTTCGATGCGAATGCCCATTTCGCGCATAGCATCCAGTTTGAACAGCAATTCCGAACTGGGCGAGTCGTAAAAGGTGGTTTCCAGCAGCTCAAACGCGATGCGGTGATGGCTTTGCAACAAGGCTGCCGTCTGTTCGGGCAAGGACGCATCCTCCAACCGGAACCGGGAAATGTTGACGGAGACTCGGGGGAAATTCAGCCCCATATCGGCCCATTGCGTTTGCAGTGCGATCACGCGTTCAAAGACGCAGCGGTCAATGGCGTCAAGTAATCCTGCGTCTACTGCGTTGGGCAAAAACTGAGCGGGGGCCAAAAGACCGCGTTTGGGACATTGCCAGCGCACCAGTGCCTCCGCGCCGACAATTTCCAGCGTATCGGCGTCATATTGTGGTTGCAGGTAACACACGATCTGGTCTGCGCTGAGCGCGTCTCTCAGGTCTTGCTCTCTGTTTGAGACGAGGAGGAACTCTGCCTCAATTTCAGCGGTATAGGCGCGATACCCATCCCGCCCGGCGCGCTTTGCGGCATAGAGGGCCGTATCTGCTTCGACAAAAATGGAAGATTGAGAGCGGGGTTGTCCATGGCCAATGGCATAGCCAATGCTGGCCCCGACTGCGCAGGCCTGCCCCTCGAAAGACATTGGTGCGCTGATCGCTTTGATCAGGTTTTCGCAAATCGCATCCAGTGTTTTTTTGTCAGGTGCTTTCTCAAACAGGACGGCAAATTCATCCCCACCCACCCGAAAGGCACGGCCCGAGGGCCCGATGATTGAGGGCAAAAGGCCACTGACCCTGGACAAAACAAAATCACCTGCGGAATGACCCAGCGTATCGTTCACCTTTTTGAAGTAATCCAGATCAATATGCATGGCCGCGTAGGAACTCTCGGGCGTCACACGGTTGAACAGGGCGACCGCACATTGATCCAGCTTGCGCCGGTTACCCAGACCAGACAGTTCGTCGTGTAACGCATCATGCTCCAGCTTGGCGCGGGCAATTTCTAATTCTTCTGCACGCTGGTAATCCTCGGTGACATCAAAATTCACGCCAATCAATTTTGTAAGGTCGTTGGGTGCCTCAACGGTGCGGGCAAGGCTGCGCACATGGCGGACCGTCCCGTTGGGGCGGGTGATGCGATAATCACGTTTGAAGTCGGTGCTCAGGCGCTGACATTCCTCCGCGTAGGCGACTGTTGCCTCATAATCGTCAGGGTGCAGATGTGTCTCCCACAAATTGTCTGAGCGCACGTTCCGGCCGTCAGTTATCCCATAAATTTCGAGCATTCGGTCGTCCCAGTGGACCTGTTTGGTTTCTGGGTTGTACTCCCAAATCCCAATGCCAGAGGCCTCAACCGCCAGTTTCAATTTACCGGCAAGCTGGTTCATCGCCTCCTGGTCTTGCATCGCTGCGGATATGTCAGTGTCTGTGCCCACAATCTGAAGCGGCTTGCCGGCATCATCCGTTTTCACAACACTTGCCCGACACAGGATCCAAACCCAGTGCCCGTCCGCATGCAGATGCCGGTACTGCACAACGATGTTCTTTTCTTCGCCTTGCTTTTGACCATGAAACGCATTTTGCAGATGCGCACGATCTTCCGGGTGGACATGATCCAGCCAATTGTCATTAGTCATGTCGATCAGATGGTCCTCGGACCACCCACGCAGCTTGCGCCAGTGCTTCGAGGCGACAAAAAGCCCGGTTTGCAGATCGTAATCCCACACCCCCTGATCAAGGTTTTCCATCAGATAGCGCAGGGTCGGGCTTTCTGCGGTTTGTGTGGGGGTAATCTGGCACAAAATCGCGCAGAACGACCCGGTTTGGTTCAATCGGGTGAATTTAGCAGTATGTGTCGGCAGCGAAGCGTCCGGCATTTGCCACTCCAGTTGGTACTTATACAAACGAATATCCGCGATGTCCCGCGCCATCTGTTCCACTTTCGCCCGATCATAGGGCATCAAGGTGTCAAAAAATGCCTGGGGTCCGATCTTTGGCTGGGCGTTTTCACGCAAATCACCAAAGGCGTAGTTTTCATACGTGATGCATCCGTCTGCGTCCAATATCGCAGCGGGATGCGAGAGCGCGTCAACAATCAGGTTGAGCGAAGAAAGGTCGATCCCATCGTTAAAGGCGGTATCGTGCGACAAGATGTGTTCATCCTAAACCATGCTGGGCAGATACCCTTTTGTCCTCTTGTTAGAACGTCGGAGTTACAAATTTGCTAAGTTCGGGCGTTATAGCGTCCCGCCTTTAACGTGAAGCATCAAGTAGTGCTGATATCCCGAGAGCGCGGAGCGCTACAGAGGGGCTTTGAAACCTGCCCCATCGTGAACCGATGCGTTTTTCCGAAGACTTTGCCCATTTTTGCGCCGAGGTGCCGGGATGTTTCTTTTTGCTGGGCAATGGTGAGACGGGGCCGCAGGGCCAACCGCAGCATTCCAGCGATTATGATTTCGACGATGCACCGCTGCCGATTGGTGCGGACCTGTGGGTGCGTTTGGTCAAAGAGCGCCTAACGCGCCCGCATAACCCTGTCTGAAATCAAAGATTTCAACGCGTTACGTGATACTTCAGGTATTTCGTCAGACACTATAGACTGCCCTACATCGCGGCACTGTACAACAGATTGCGCCCCGAACGGATCACTCCGAGAGCGTCACCAGCAGCGCGTTGCCGCGATTGATCGAAGTTCGTGCAATTTTAATTGCTTTTTCATCGCTTCCTTTTTGCAGCTGCGCAAGGCTGAGCTGGCACAGTTCCAGCGCACGCAGGGCCAATGCCCTGTCCCGCAGATTGCGCGCCTTAATCAGCATCGCGTCACAACTGGTTGCGCGGGCATAGGCCAATTCCTCCGTGGCCCCTATATTTTCAAGTGATGTGCGCGCGAGGTCTGACAACCACAGCGCGCGGTCAAGGTTCGGGTCCGCAGGGTCAAGCCGGTTGATCGACACATAGGCATAGGCCAGATTGTTGACTCGCAAGGCCGCGTTCAGGGGCGGCTGGCTGTCGTTGTGGTTGCTCACCAGTTCCTCATAGGTGCGGCTGGCTTCTCTGAAATGGGCTATATCCTTTAACCGCTCGCCCAGGGTCAAGGCGTTGTAGGCATAGACCTCCAGATAATAGGGCAGCTGCACATTTGGATCGCTGCGCGCCGTGTCGATGGCGCTTTTAAAGGCCGAAAAGGCGCGTGGGATCAGTGCAGGGTCAGGCGTGCGTTCAGCCAGATGCAAGAGCAGCGTTCCGGTGTTTGCATGGGCGTCCGCCAGCGTGGCTGGGTCCGTGTTGGCGGGGGTGTCTGTGAGTGCCGTGTACTGGTCAAGGATGGTCATATATTCCTCAACAGGGGCATCTTGCCGAAGGGCGACGTCATAACGTATTTTCGCAATGTTCAGGCGTGCGGTATTGGCCTCTGCCGGGGTGCCGTGGGTTGCAAACACCTCTGCTGCGGCGCCATAAGCCTGACTGGCGGTGCGTAACGCGGCCACATCGGCATTTGTTGTGGCGAACTGATGCAGCATCGTCGCCTTGTTCAACATCAGATACGCCCAATCAACATCGCGGTCCGCAGGGGCGATGGCATCAGCGAGACGCGTGTAGGTTTTTGCCCCTTGTGCAAAATCGGCGCTTTGTTGGGAATGATAAGAGATGTGGAATTCCAGATCGCCACGATCCAGCAAGGTCTGTGTTGCGTCCGTGGAGTTTTGTGCCAAGTGATAGGCGCGGTCCAATTGTTGCCAGGCGG
The DNA here is from genome assembly GCA_937928635.1 of uncultured Sulfitobacter sp. Taxonomy (GTDB): domain Bacteria; phylum Pseudomonadota; class Alphaproteobacteria; order Rhodobacterales; family Rhodobacteraceae; genus Sulfitobacter. The sequence goes on from CALFWM010000040.1 coordinate 31,034, forward strand.
CGCGCAGTGTGTCGAGCTCACCCGTCAAAACGCCAATTTCCTTGAGGGCTAGCCCCTGATTGCGCGCGGCAACCGGAATATCAGCCTGAGCCGTCTTTGGCGATTTTTCAAAAGCGACAAAGGCCTCCAGTGCGGCGCGGTAGGCCGTGAGATCGTCGGTTTTACTGGCCAGCGCATAGTTCAGGCGGCCCAATTCATTCTCCAGCGATTGGCCGGTTTCCTCCAATGCGCGAACAGAGGTTTGCGCCCGCCAGTTTTGCACATATGAAATCGCGGCTTCAATCTCCGCCGGGTCAAACGCCTCTGTATACTCCAGAACAAGGCGTATCACGGCGCTCATGCGCAGGTAGTAGTCCACCGGGTGGGTTTCGGGCGACAGATCGCGCAGAGAGGCAGTTGCATCGCGGTATGCGGGCGCAATACTGCCAGTATCGCCCCGATTGGCGCGACGGGTAAAAAGATTGCTTTGCGTCAGGAGCAAATTCCCGACATCCAGCGTATCGCCAAGAGCACGAAACCCGTTGATCGAAAAGTAAAACGCATCAAGGGCCTGATCCTCCGTTTCCAGGTTTTTGGTCAGGTTCCCCAGATTGGCGAGGGTGGTGCCATAATTGTACAGCGCCCAGCTCCAATCGCGAAACTGCCGCACCGCGCCGGGCCTTTTTAACAGCGTTTCCATCGCTGCAAATTGCGTCCGAAACTCTGCGCTGTCTGATCCGAAGTCGCGTTTTGCGCTGTCAAAGAGCCTGATTGTATTTTCCAGCACCCGGCCCGGGTCCAAAAGATCGAGCGACTTTTGATGCAGCACAACCGCGCGTTCAAAATCTGCAATCTCGTTTGACTTATTGGCCTTGGCGAACATCAGTCCGGCCAGATCGCCCCAGATCACCGCGTCTTCGCGCGGGTCTGTTGTGTTGTTCAAGGCAAGCGCGCTTTCATAGCTCTTTTCTGCGGTGTCAAAAATACTGTTTTCGCCCGTCTTTTCAAATTGCAGGGTGGCGACCTGACCGGCGAACTTGAAAAACCGTGCGCGCTGGACGTCAGTCCAGTTCGGCAGCGTGTTGGTTTGTTCGGCCTGCGTTTTGGCCAAGACCTCCCTCAGGGCCGCTTCATCCGCCTGCTCCGTATAGGCATTCAGCAGTTCCTGAAACTGAAAGCGGCGGTAGTCAAACGCGGCCTCGCGGTCCCATTCGGCCACAATCCTATAGGCTTCTTCGCGGTCCGCCGCGGCGGCCGCATGGCGAAACCGCAATTCATTGGTTTGTGCGCTGCGCTCGTAGACTTCAGCGTCTTCGAGAATACGCTGCTTTAACGCCTCAATCTGCTCCGCCCGTGTCACCCGCAGGGATACCACCCGCGCCTTGGCCTGTTCCCGAAAATGGCTGGCTGTCTTCAACGCGCCTTCCAACTCTGCCTGATCCGCAAGGGCGCTGAGGCGCAAAATCTCCGCGTCTGGGTTCAGCAAAGCCTGTCGAGCTGCGCGGTTTTGTGCAAATCGTTCGATCTCATTGCGCAAACGGGCCTCAATGTCCGCCGGGGCGGCAGTTGCGTCAATGCCCGCCGCGCGCATCACGGCATAAACCACGTCCTGTGGCACGCCGCCGGTTGAGGCAAGCGTTTCGACAGCCTGACGCTGGGCGCTGGGCAGGGCGGCGATATGAACCAGCAGTTCTCGGCGTTCCGTGACAAGGATTTCGGTGTCAGGCTCCAGCGTTTCGGGTGCCCCAAAAAACAGACTGCGGCGAAAGCTCTGGTTCACCCAAGGACGCTGCCTGCCGTTTGTCTTGAGGTAAACTTCTTCAACGATCATGCTCATCACCGTGGAAAAATCAGCGCCGGCGGTGGCCCCGACATGGCGCAAAATGGCTGCGGCATAGGGGCTGTTGGTGCCAGGCTCACCATCCAGCGCAGGCCGCCCCGGTGCTGCGGCAAAGCCGATCATGGTGACAAGGTTATCAGTTTGGGGGGTGATGTCCTGCGCGCGCGTAGGAAACGACCCGCGCGTTAGAGTCGGGATGCCAAGGCCCGCTTGCGCAATGGCAACGGGTTGCGACGCGCCCGCCGGTGTCAGGCGGAAATCCTCGGGAAAGGGATTGTCCCGGCAGGCATCCATCAGAATGATCGACACAGGCACGATATCCTGCAGTTCTTGCAGATAAGCGTTGAGCGGCACCAGCCCATCAGAATTCTGCGCCAGGGCGGCAGGGTCTGCGTCCACGGGCACCATGTAGTTTTCGCCACCCGCCTCAATCCCGTGGCCCGCGTAATACAGGAGGGCAACATCGGCCTCTTCTGCGTCCTCCAGAAAATTCCTCAAGTCACGTTTCAGGCGTTTGGCGTTGCGATCGGTTGAGACCTCCGTTTCAAAGCCAAGCTGGCCCAGCAAAGTCTCGATCGCCTCGGCATCATTCTCGGGGTTGGTCAAGGGGGCCAGCGTTTCATAGGCGCTGTTGCCGATGATCAGGGCAATGCCGCGCAGGCTTTCCTGTGCTGATGCGGGGGTGCGGTGCAAGACAACACAGGCAAAAACCAAGCAGAGAATAAATATGCGTTTCAAAATGTGTCCTGCCCACGGTGGACCTTAAAATAAAGCGGCTAAAGCGCCCCGCCTAAAACTTGAGGAGCCGATACCCTGCCGCGCTCCGCGCTCTCGGGACATCAGCGATACGTGATGCTTCAAGTTAAAGGCGGGACGTTATAGGTATAGCTTACGTTGCGGGATCAACCTGTCAACTCCGCGCCAAAACGGCTGTGGTGCGCGGTGCGAAACCAAATGCGCGCTGATAATTGAGTGGTCCGTAGGGCCGTTCATATTATGGTTAATATTCAATTGTTGCTTAAAAAATAGACCACGGATAGGCTCAATCACAGATTTTACGGTGTGACATTTTGAGATCAGAGGTTGTGGTGAGCAAGGCCATTCAAGACGAACTACTGAACGACAGCGAAGTGCGGGCGGTGACGGAAATCCGCCAGCGTTCTGCGGACAAGGCGCGGGCCGCCAAAAAGGCATATGAGCGCAGCGGCGTTGCTTTTATCGTTGCAGGAGCGGTGGCAACCATCGCAGGCGCGCTCATTCTGTTAGGCACCGGCGCGGACGGTGCGAAAGATGCAGCAGAGGCCGCCAGCCGCGCGCGCGAGGCACTGACACCCGCCACATTGGCCAGCGTGCAGTGGTATTTGTCTCAACCGGTCTTGCGGTCGGTCTTGTTCATTATTGAAATTCTCGCCCTGGCCGTTGCCGCCTATAACGCTGAGTTTCTGCGCAGTTCCAAATCAGAATTCACATGGGTCAGTGAACGGCGTGAGGCCGAAGCAGGCCGCATCACAAAGCACGACACCATTATGGCCTGCGCACAGGCGCGTGACGCCAAAAATCCGGGGACATGGACCTATGAACAGGTCGCATTTGCGCATTTTGTCACCGACCAGCTGAATGAACAGTTGAACCACTATGCCAACAAAGAAAAAGCGGCGTCTGAAGGTGCGTGGAAAACGGTGCGCATCGGGGCGATCCTTGCCGCTGTGGTGGCTGGGGTCGGGGCCACAGGGACCATCGGCCAATGGTGGATGGTGATCGGGGCATTTGTCGGGGTGATTGCGCCTGTGCTGATGCATGGGCTAACCAAATATCGCGATATGAAGCTGGACCGCGAGCAATCTGAGGCCTCCGCCGCCAGCTGGAAAGTTCTGCGGGAAATTGCCGGCGATGTGGATGCGGCAACCGCTGCTCTGGCCGCAGGCAACCCGGAACCCGCCCGCGAGATCGTCGCCAAAACCCACGCCTGCATGAAAGCTGAGAATGAAGCGTGGATGCCAACGAAATCTCCGATCTAGCTGTCCGGGATGCCTAAAACCCGCGTATTCATCAGCCATTCCAACCAGGGTGATTTGGCACGAAAACCAGTGCAGGCCCTGAGCGCAGCGCTGGAGGCGCGTGGGTTTGCCGCAGAATACGACAAAATGTTTCTGCGCGCAGGCGACGATTGGTATGCGCGCGTCAACACGGCGATGGCGCGATGCGACGCGGCGATTATGTTGGTGGATCGCGAAGCCATTGCGAGTGAGTATGTGCGGTACGAGGCGGCGGTGCTGGGTAACCGCTGGCATGTCGAGCAGAACCTCGACAGGAAGTTTGTGTTCTTTGCCGCGCTGGTGGACCCGGACCCGGCCGAAAATGCCAAACTGGGCAGCGCGCATTTGCTTGAGGTGTTTGGCAAAGCCGCCAAGCTGGACCGCACCCAACGCTGGAACACCGATGCAAGCCTGTTGGGTCAAGAGGACCTTGGCCCGCTGGCAGAGTCCATTGCTGAGGGGTTTGAGGAGATATATGGCGCGCCATGGCGTGATGAAACACCGCTGGCTCTGGCGCGTTACAACCTGTGGCATTCGCTGGACCGGCTGCTTGGGCAAAACGAAGACGCCGTTGCCGCCGCCATTTCACGCATTCGCGCGAAGGATGATGACATCACTGAGATGCAGCGGAATATTGATACGCTGAAAAAGCGCAGTTATGCCGTTTATCTTGCCTCCTGGCTTGCGGATCAGGCGGCGCGCGCACCCAGGCAGATGGCGACCGTTGTGGACAGTATCGGTTCACAATTTGTGGCGATCGACAGCACTCTGCGGCTTGCGCTGCACAACAATCTGTTTGCCTTGCATTCCCTGTGGGTCGCTAATGATGACTGCCCCATCGGGGCCTCGCTGGACACCGGGGCGGGGGGCGTGATCGCCCTGAATGGGGAGGCGGCAAATGCGGCGGCGGATAATTATACCGTCAAACTTTTCCCGGCGCACAGGATGTTCCCCGAGGCGTTTGAATTCCTCATTTTTGATACGGATGAGCATGACGCCGCAGAAATCGCAACGCAGATGTCCCAAAGATTTGGGTTGCTGAATGCAGGCGGGCTCAGTCCCTTGAGCAGCCGAAATCAAGGTCTTCTGGCCGATACCCTTGTGCTGAAACGGTGGGTTTGTCTGCTGCCAAGCTGTTTTGCCAGACCTGAGTTCGCACAAGACCTGTTGGCGCTGCGCAGCAAGTTTGACGGGGTTTTATTTCTTATTCCGCTTGGTCAGGACTTTGACACAGCTGACATTGACGGCGCGGTGTCGCGTCTTTTGCCGCCGCTGGACCCGGATACCGAAGCCATCAATTATCATTCCTGGTACACGACCAAGAACGCGATTTTTTAGACCTATCATCAAGGGGAGATTGACCTTGGACTACACGCCAAAGCTCTTCATCAGCCACGCCATAGCGCGTGTGCAGGAGCGGGGAACCCCCGTGCGCTATCAGTTTCTGCCCGAGGTGTTGCTGGCGGTTGATCTCGCACTCTCCACCGGACGCCCCTTGCTGGTGTCAGGCCCCCCGGGTTGCGGCAAAACCACCCTTGCGGAGGCTATCGCTTCGGGGCTTGGTGCTGGATATCTATCGCGCACCGTAACGTCGCGCACGCAGATTGATGATCTTTTTGCCGAGGTTGATACGCTGCAACGGCTGGCAGATGCGCAGGCCCGCAAAGAGGGTGATCCGCTGCGCCCGGCATGGGCATATCTGCGCCCCGGTCTGTTGTGGTGGGCCTTTAATCCGGAAACGGCCAAGGATCGGGGAGCAACGCCGGAAGAACTCAAACGCATTGCCAAAAATGAAGGGCTGCCCTTGGGGATTGAGGCCCTGCGCGCAGAACTTGGTGCGCCAGAAAACCCGACGCAGGGTGATGCACAAAGCGATGACATCGTGGTTTTGCTGGATGAAATTGACAAGGCTGACCCCGACCTGCCCAATGACCTGCTGGAACCGCTCGACAGGCGGTCTTTTCCTTTGCCGCTTGCTGATCGTCCGCGTGTTGAAAGCGCGCGCAAGGGGCGCATTGTCATGGTGCTGACCACCAATGGGGAGCGTGAAATGCCCGCCGCCTTTGTGCGCCGCTGCATCACGCTCGAACTGGCAGAACCAAAGGCGCGCAAAAACAGTGCTGACACGGCGTTGGTCACGCTGGAAAGTATTGCAGGGGTGCATTTCAAAAATCCCTCACCAGAATTTCAGACCCTGATCACCAAGGTCGCAGAAGACGTTGACGACATTCGCACGCAGGCCACATTGGACGGCGTGCGCGCGCCCAGTACCGCCGAATATCTGGATACATTGCGGGCCCTGGATCAGGCCCCCGACATGCGGGACAAAACCGAGATCTGGGAACAGGTCAAAGCGCTCTTGTTGAACAAAACAACCGGAGGCGAGGTAGGCTGATCAGATGCAGGTGGCATGCGGCTCATCCCTTACCGCAAGGTGGCGGCTATGACGGGAGACCGGCTCTGGCGGCTTGACGTGATCACCCGCGCGGTGAGCGAAAGTGACCCCATCAAAGACAGCCAACAGGCGGCATTTGTGCAGGTTTTGGGGCTGTCCTCCTGGTCCCCCGGGGCCACGAGCGGTGCGGGGGCCAGTGAGGCGGCGCGGCAGACAGGGGCAGGTGATGCTGATCAGATCGCGCCAATCGCCACGGTAAACGGGCCACCGGGGGCAAAACACCAGCTCAACGCGCCCCCGGATGACACCCCGCCAGAGCGCACCCGGTTTTATAAACTGCCCGCGCCTGACAGCGATGGCCGGCCACAGTGGTATGATACAGCCCAACCCCTATCGCTACAGCCCAAGACCTTTCAACGCCCCGCACCTGCTGCACTTTTCCCAAAGGCCCGAGCACGCAGTGTCATCGGGGCCACCCTCAAAGTGCTGCCGCATCCAATTGGCGTGGACATTCCTGCCGTGGTCCGCGCCCTTTCTGCCGGGCGCCCGCTCAAGCGGTTGCCAATGCGCAAAGGCTGGCGTTTTACCCGGTCGGTCCGTGTCCTGCTGGACAGAAGTTCGGCCATGGCCCCCTATCGCACGGATGTTCAGGCCCTGCTGGACACGCTGGCGCGCCTTTTGGGCGCGGACCATATTGACGTGCAACCGACCAGTGGATGGCCCGGCACCCAAGACGATCCGCCACACGAGGGCGCGGTTTGTCTGATCGTTTCTGGTCTTGGTCTGCTGCCCGCAGAAGTGACCGAACCCCTTGCACCGACAAAAGACTGGGCGCGCTATGCCACCGCGATGAAGCGGCGCGGCTGGACCTGTGTTGCGCTGACGCCTGCACGCCCTGCGGTCTGGCCCATGATGCTGACACGTGCCCTTTCAATGGTGCATTGGGCGGAGGGCACAAATGCGCGACAGGTGCGTGGGGCTGCACTGGGGCAGCGTCTATGGTTTGCGCCACAGACCACATCTGTGCAGGCAGATCAGGTGCAGCATCTGGCAGAATTGGCTGCGATGTCGGCGCGGCTCGACCGCCCGACGTTGCGCCGGTTGCGTCGTTATGTTGGCGGTGTCCCGGCCCTGGAGGCCGACCTGTGGTGGTCGCCCCATGTGTCAAGCCGGGGTGAAACCGGCATAACCCTTAGGGATGCGGCACGTGCAAAGCTGCAATCAGATTTTGCTGGGCGCAAGGATCACGCCGCTGATCTAAGGGCATTGCGCCGTCATCACCTGGACTTGCCCGCGCATTTTGTGTTTGAAGAACAGGCAACAGCGCTGGTTGTAACGCAACCCGATGGCTGGTCAGAGCGTTTGCGCGATCTGCTGCAATCGGCCACCCGCACGATTGTTGAGGGCAGCACAGAGGTGCGCCAGTTTGCGCTATGGATGCTGAAAGTGCTGGGGCGTCTGGAGATGCCGGAGGCGCTGCACCCGGAGGCAGCGGCGCTTTACCATGCGGCCTGCAAGCGCACCGGCGCCGTCGCCCGCAATGAGGAGGCCCCGGGCCGATTGCGCGCGCCTAGCTGGCTCACCCCGCGCACCTTTGCTGCGTCCGGGCCACAGGTTGCGCTTTGCCTTGATTGGCGCGCGCAGGGGGTTTCGATAGAGCGGTTGATGTCGCTCAAGGCCGATCTGCTGCGCGACTCGGTCCATGTGCACAAACGAAAAGACCCCGTGCGCCGGGTGGCTTTCTCGCCGGATGGCAAATGGATCGCTGCGGGATGCAGGGATGGCTCGGTGCACTTGCTGGACCACACTGACTACTCAAGACGGCAGATGCACGGTCATCAGGCTGAAATCAACGGCCTGACGTTCTCCGCAAACGGCACTGAGTTGATCAGCGCCTGCGCGGACGGGTGGCTGGGGCAGGACGGCACCACGCGTGACAGCTGGGCTCAAACACAGCTCAAACCAGACATGCCGCTTTGGGCGGTTGCAGCACATCCGCGTGGCGGGCAAGTTGCGGTTTCGGCAGGCGATGGTGCGGTTTATGTGGTGGAGCCTGCGTCCGGAAAGGTGATTGCCAGCATCGGGGCAATGCAAGCCACTGATGCGTGCCGGTTGTGTTACAGCCCTGATGGTCGTTATCTGTTTGTGGCCCGATTTGGTGCCCTCTATCGCTATGAAACGCGAAATTACGCGACTGATCCGGCGCAGGCCGACCTGTTCACCGGCATCACCAATCTTGTTTGCCCCGCGCAGGGCGGTCGCCTGTTTGTTGGCTGTGAGGACGGCACCGTTGCCATCTGTGACATCGAAACGTTGATCATTGAACAGCGTTACATGGCCACAGAGAATGCGCCGGTCACCTGCCTTGCGGCACCGGACAGCGGGCGTTGGGGCATTGTCGGGACAGAGCGGGGCGTGGTCGCGGTTTTTGATGGGATGACGGGGCACGAGGTGATGACCTTTCCGGTGGCCACGGGGGCGGTGGTGGCGCTGGCGCTGAACCGGGCAGGCACCCGTGTTGCGATCGTGCGTGACGGTATTTCGATTTATCGACTTGAGTGGGCGCATACGGACGGGTCGGAAGGGGGAAAGGATATCGACAGGCATCCGATCTGGCCTGCCGGGAGGGGCCGCGCAATGGTGCCTGCGGGGGAGGCCAACTGGCTGCGCGCGACACCGCAAGATCAACCGGACCGCGCCCGCACCCTGACCCCCGGCAGCCCGCCCGCACGGTTGGGGGCCGCGCATTGGCTTGACCTCAAAGCACCGGATGACAGCCAGTTTCGCCTTGAAGATGCGGATCAGGCCGACGCACGCCGCCCGCTGCACATTGGCGTTTTGCTGCACCCCTCTGATGTCCAGCGCGCGGCGCCAGTGCTGGACGCCCTGGAGGAGAAAATTCGCGCCCACGCGGGCTTGCCGGACATGGCCAATGTGTTGCAACAGGATTTGATCCTGTTTGAGCGGTCACGAAAGGAGGATGAGGCGATTGAGCATGCGTTCTCTCGCGCAAAGGGCAAAGCGGCCATCGTTGTGCTTGCTAGTGGCGTGCTGGCGCGCGGCAAGGGCTTCGAGGAGAGCGTGCAGCGGCTTGACCAGATGTTGCAAAGCAAACCCATGGGGGTTGAGGTTGTCTATTTTGACGGATTTCCAGAGGGGGAAAGCCATGTCCGCAACCTGCTCGAACGGGCATACGAAGGGCCGCTATTCGGTCGCGATCTCATTGCCCGACCCCAACAAAATATCCCAATGAATGACAACATCCTCTATGTGATCGAGCTGGATGCAGAAATGTCGTCAAATGACGCATATTGCGAAGCGATCGAACAATTCGTGCGCACAATTAACGCGCGGGGCGATGGTGGTTTGCTGCTGCCTGTTCACATGGGGCCGCAACAAGCCTCCTTTTGGGTGGCGGACCGCATTCCGACCCTTTGGGAGCATGCCATTTTACATCTGGACTCGCCCGATGACCCCTCATTGCTGCGGCGCGTAAAGCAAATCTCCGACGGGCGCCGTCGTGAGACGGTCATTCCAATTATGTTGGATGACATGGGCGAAAGCGCGGCAGCCATTCTGCCCGAGCAGCGCAACTGGCCCTTGTGGCTGTCTTCTGATCAGGTGGATGTTGCCGCGCGCCGTGTCACAGATGCATGGCGGCGCGATCAATTGGCCATGCCTGCGCAGAGACATGAAGAATTCCCAAACCGCCGTGGCCAAGCCGTTTCTGAGCTGTTGCAAGCCATGACAATGACCTTTCATAAGGGACGATTTGAGAACCAAATCACTTATCTTGACCGCGATTTCAAACTGTCAGACATCAACATTCACGAAACCTTTACAACCCAGGGCGCACCCAGCCCGGAGCGGCAGCAGTTTGAGCATTTCATATTTTTGGCAGAGTATTTTCATGCCGGTCCCGTGACCCAGTTCATGCAGGACGGTATTGACCCTTGGCGGGTGCCGGATATCGCGCAGGTGATCCGCGCGCTTGAGACTGAAATTGTCAACATGCCAGAGGAAAACCCCAACACCCCGGAAATTGACCTGCGCCGGGTCTTCCGCGCCTTCAGGCAATTTGCCGCGCCACATGAACGCACGGAACTGGAGCGCGTGTTTGGCAACATGGAAACCCTGGTGTCGAGCACGTGGCGCGATGCCTTTGTCGATCAGACGGTTTCGGCCCGGATGCAACGGTATGACCACCGCAGGTTGGCTGCCTTACTGCACCCTTACGCTGCGCCCGGCATGGGGCATTATAATGTTGTACCAACGCCGGTGCCGCCGCCCGCCACCTTTGTTGAGGACGCAGAGCGGTATCAGGGCCAATTCCTGACCTATCTGCGCGGGCTTGCAGGGGCCTCTCCGGACAATCGCGCGCTGGTGAGCGCGGATGTCTGGGAAAGCGCCAGCTGGCTGATCATGGAGTCAAGTCTGGGCCTATATGTGCGCAGCCGCGAGGTGATTTTGCCCGGGCCAGAGGGCACCAAAACCGTCTCCATCCCGATCTGGGCCTTTCATGATTTTGCAGCCTTGCTGTGCGAAGAGATGATGGAGGTGCTGCGGCATCGTCTGGCAGAGGGGCCGATGCAGGAGGATGTCTCGGAGCAGCCGGGTTTTGCCTGAAAGCAGTTGCTGTGATCTGCAAAAGGCACCACCCTTGGCAAGCTGCACGGAATGATGCCAGATGAAGCCCTGACCCTTTCGTTTCACAGGACGACCCGTGCCGCGTTATAAACCTGTTTTCCCCAATCTGATTGATGCAAGTGCGGTGAACACCTCGCTTGACCCCAGACCGATGGGCATGACCACCGATGAAAGCCGCGCGCAGACGGCGCGGGAAACCGGTGGCGTGCCGCTGGTCGAATATGAGGGCAATGCGAACCCCTATATTGATTATCAAAGCATCGACATCCTGTTGTCGCTGCAACACCCGCGCAGCGACGGCTATGATGAAATGTCGTTTTTTGTGATGGGGCAGGTGAAGGAGTTGTTGTTTCGCGGGTTGCATTTTGAGCTGTTCAACGCGCGCGAACAGATCCGGCAAGACAATCTGGCAGACGCATTTGTGATCATGGCGCGCGCCGGGCAATATGTTGATTACATTACCAATTCGTGGGATGTTCTCTCCACCATCACCACCGAAGGGTTCAACGAATTTCGCGATCATCTCTCAACCGCTTCCGGGCAATTGTCGTTCATGTACCGCCATGTGGAATTTATCCTTGGCAACAAATCCAAACGTCTGGCCACCGCGCACAAGAACGTCCCCCATATCTGGCCCGCGATAAAAGAGGCGCTCCATGCGCCCAGCTTGTATGATGAGGCGATCATGGCCTTGTCGCGCGCGGGGCACCAAATTGACAATTCCGCGCTGAACCGGGACTGGTCAGAGGCGTATGCCGCGCAGTCCTCGGTACAGGCGGCCTGGCTTGAGGTCTATCAACAGCCCCATGCGGATAATCTGCTTTATCAATTGGGGGAGGCCTTTGTCGCGCTGGACGAAAAGATATCGCTTTACCGCTGGCGCCACTTTACCTCGGTGCACAAAATCATCGGGTTCAAACCGGGCACCGGCGGGTCCGCCGGGGTGGGCTGGTTACAGCATGTGACGCAACATCGCTTTTTCCCGGAACTCTGGGACATGAGAACGCAGATGTAGGGACGTTCAACTGGCGTTGACCCATTTGGGAAACGCGTGCGCATCGGTGGTCTGCGAAAAGGGGACGTCAGGCATGGCAACATCCGGAAATGCAGATAGGGGGCCGCAGCCAACGCGGAGTTTGTAATCCGGCAGGCGCTCGGGTGGCACCAGCACTTTTACGCCTGCGATGTTTCGCTCATATGCGGCGCGAAAGTTCTTTTTGCACCATGTGCGCCTGTCTGACGCCTCGTGCAGGCTCAAACTGTCAATGGTCGCCGCGGCCAAAATCCCACCTTGCAGCGGTGCTTTGTGCCTTGCAATGCCCCGCGTTTGGTCGTCAGATCAACGCAGAGAATTTCCACCCCATTGGCTCTCGATATTTGCCGTCGATGAACGGTGAAATTCGGCAATTCGATTTTGTCACGATCCACTCGGGACCAAAGACGTCGCAAGAGGAAGCAGCATATGCGCTATGAACGGCCAGAAACGATTGATCAGGCGACCAGCCTTTTGGCGGGGGCGAAGGGCAAAGCCTTTGTGCTGGCCGGGGGGACAGACCTTTTGGTGCGTATGAAGGGCGATGATTTTGAGGCCGGTCTGGTGGTCGATATCAAATCTATCAGCGGCATGCGCGATATTGCGGAGACTGATGAGGGGTTTGTAATTGGCGCGGGCGTGCCTTGTGCCGCGCTGAATGAGCATGCGGCGCTGCATGCGGCCTGGCCCGGCGTGGTTGAAGCGGCTAATCTGATTGGTTCCACCCAGATCCAAGGGCGCTGCACCGTGTCAGGGAACCTGTGCAATGCATCCCCTGCGGCAGATTCTGTGCCCGCCATGGTAGCAGCGGGAGCACAGGCCAAGGTGTCGGGGCCCAAGGGCACACGCATGGTGCCGGTTGTGGATATCCCGTTGGCACCCGGCAAGACATCGCTTGAAAAGGGCGAGATGATTGAGGCGATTGTGCTGCCCAAACGCCCGGCGCGGGCAGGGGATGCCTATCTGCGGTTTATTCCGCGCACAGAGATGGACATCGCCGTGGTCGGCGTTGGGGTGAACCTGACGCTGGGCAGCGATGGCACGGTTGAAACGGCCCATGTGGCGCTGGGCGCTGTGGGCCCAAAGGTTGTTGTGGCAGAGGCCGCGGCAAAAACGCTGGTTGGCACCAAACTGGAGGATACCGCGCTTGCGACGCTGGCCGCTGCCTGTTCCGCCGCCTCCTCCCCGATTGATGACAAACGAGGCACCGTGGCGTTCAGAAAAGACGTGGCTGGCGTGCTGGCCCGTCGTGCCGCCCGCATCGCATATGACCGCGCAGGAGAGAAATGATGGCTTCTATTGCAGTAAGCACAACGATTAACGGGGACGAGGTGGATTTTATCTGCCAGCCCGATGAAAGCCTTCTGGACGTGTTGCGCAACCGATTGGGCCTGATGGGTGCCAAAGAGGGCTGTGGCACCGGCGATTGCGGGGCGTGCAGCACCATGGTGGACGGGCGGCTGGTGTGTTCCTGCCTTGTGCTGGGGGCCGAGGTTGAGGGCACGAAGGTCGAAACCATTGAAGGCATGGCCGAGGGCGGTGATCTGCACCCGTTGCAGCAAAAGTTCATTGAGAACGCCGCCTTGCAATGCGGCATCTGCACACCGGGCTTTTTGATCGCAGCCAAGGCGCTGCTCGATCAAAACCCCAATCCAACCGAAACAGAAATCCGGTTCTGGCTGGCGGGCAATCTGTGCCGCTGTACCGGTTATGACAAGATCGTGCGCGCCGTTCAGGACGCGGCGGCCGAAATGCGGGGAGAGACAGCATGAGTTTTGACGCAGCATATCACGAAAAGAAATTGAATTCCGTCGGCACGCGCCCTTTGCGCCCTGATGGGGTCGACAAGGTGACCGGCAAGGCGCGCTATGGCGCGGATTTTAACGTGCCGGGCCAATTGGTGGCGCGCGTGTTGCGCAGCCCCCACGCCCATGCGCGGATTGTGAACATCGACACTTCAAGGGCCGAAGCGGCCAAGGGTGTAAAGGCCGTTGTCACAGCCGCAGATTTCCCCGATCTGACCAATGGCAATGCGGAGATGTATGCCATTCTCGACAATTGCATGGCCCGCAACAAGGTGATGTATGATGGCCATGCCGTTGCTGCCGTCGCGGCGATTGATGCCAAATCAGCGCGCGATGCGCTAAGGCTGATCAAGGTAGAATATGAAGTTCTGCCCCACGTGGTTGACGTGGATGCCGCCATGTTGCCCGATGCGCCCGTGTTGAATGACAGCGTGTTCACCGGCGGCGTGGAGCCGACGCCAACGACCCCCTCCAACGTCTGCAACCGTGCGGAGTTTGGCCATGGCGACGTAGAGGCAGGATTTGCCAAGGCAGATGTGATCATTGAGCGGTCCTACAAGACCGAACAGACCCATCAGGGCTATATTGAGCCGCACGCCTGCGTGGCGACCTGCAACAAGGATGGCACGGCGGAGCTTTGGGTCTGCACACAAGGGCATTTTGTGTTCCGTCAGAATTGTGCAGACCTGCTGGGGTTGGATGCGTCCAAACTGCGGGTGACGTCCTCGGAAATTGGCGGTGGATTTGGCGGTAAAACACACGTCTGGACCGAACCAGTGGCCCTGGCCCTGTCGCGCAAAGCGGGGCGGTCGGTCAAGCTGGTGATGGCACGCGAAGAAGTGTTTCGCGCCTCCGGGCCTACCTCGGCCACGTCAATTGACGTGAAACTGGGGGCAACCAAAGACGGTAAAATCACCGCAGGGTTGGCCACGTTGCGCTATACCGGCGGGCCATACCCCGGCATGTGGGCCGAATTGGGCGCGATGACGTCTTTTGCCTGTTATGACCTTGAGAACGTGAAAACCGTTGGTTTTGAGGTGCTGGTGAACCGCCCCAAAGTGGCCGCCTATCGCGCGCCCTCGGCGCCCATGGCGGCCTTTGCTGTGGAAAGTGCGGTGGATGAGCTGGCCCATAAGATCGGCATGGATGCGGTTGATTTCCGCATCAAGAACGCCGCGCAAGAGGGCAGCAAGTCCTCCTACGGGCCGGTCTATGGCCCGATTGGCATTGGGCCAACGCTGGATGCGGCCAAAACCCACGCCCACATGAGCGCGCCTTTGGGGCCAAATCAGGGGCGTGGCATGGCCTGCGGGTTCTGGTTTAACTTTGGCGGGCAGACCAGTTCCAACATGAACATCGGCATGGATGGCACTGTGTCGATCTCTGTGGGCACCATTGACGTGGGTGGCTCGCGCGCCTCCATGGCGTTGATCGCTGCAGAGGAGTTGGGCATTTCCTATGACGACATCAAAGTGGTCATCGGGGATACCAACACGCTGGGCTACAACGACATGACCGATGGCAGCCGGGGCACGTTTTCGTCCTCTATGGCGACAGTATCTGCGGCGCGCAACGCCATTGAGGTTATGCGCAAACGTGCGGCGATCACCTGGGACATCCCAGAGGAAGACGTCTATTGGGAGGACGGCCACGCCAAGGCTGCAGGCTCCAAATACGGCAACCTCTCGCCGCTGTCCGTGGCAGAAATTGCCGCCGAATCCGGCAACACAGGCGGCCCAATTGCGGGCCATAGTGAGCTGATTGCCGATGGGGCGGGCGTGTCTTTTGCCACGCATATCTGCGATGTTGAGGTTGACCCGGAGACCGGTTCGACCAGCGTGATCCGCTACACGGTTATTCAGGACGCGGGCAAGGCGGTGCATCCCGACTACGTGGAGGGCCAGTATCAGGGTGGTGCCGCACAAGGCATCGGCTGGGCGCTGAACGAGGAATACATCTATGGCGAAGATGGCCGTTTGCAAAACGCGGGTTTCCTCGATTACCGGGTGCCGGTCTGTTCTGATTTGCCCATGATCGACACGCAGATCCTCGAAATCCCCAACCCAAACCACCCCTACGGGGTGCGCGGCGTGGGCGAGACCTCTATCGTGCCGCCGCTTGCGGCCATCGCCAACGCTGTCTCAAACGCGGTTGGGGTGCGGATGAGCCATGTGCCGGTATCCCCCCCGCGCATTCTGGCCGCCCTGAAGGCTGAGGCAAACGGCTAATGGTTGAGGTGACGCTTTGGGGCGGTTTGCGGCCTTTGGCCGACAACCAGCAAAGCGTCACCATTGAGGCCAAAACCATCCGCGAGATGCTGCGCAAGCTGGCGGAGCGCTATCCCGGGTTGTCCGGACCCATCAAGAATGACGTTGCGGTGGCCATAGACGGCGTAATTTTTCGCGATGACTGGTCGCAGGTAATCCCGCCGGATGCTGAGGTGTTTTTGATGCGCCGTCTTGCGGGGGGGTAGCAGACTGGCGACAAAACGGGCAGCGCGACTTTGTTCTTGAGCGTTGCGGTACGCGGCGCAGTGCGATGTCACTGGCGCAGATAGGCCCCCTCTGGCGTGTCGCCCACGTCGGTACGGTCGTGGCGCAGGGGGTCATCCGGATCAATCGGCGCATCCAATTCGCGGGCGTACTTGTGCCCTGCATAGACGGCTGCGGCGATGATCGCGGGCGCGTCACAATCCCCGATCCGGGTGACGGAGAAGGGTGGATTGGTTGACTTGAGCTCATGATAGAGCGCGTCATTGGGCGCGCGTTGCGTGACCATCACCAAATTGTGAACAGGCCTTTCGCTGCGGGTTTCGGAATATTCACAGACCAGACGGGCAGTATGACCATCAAAGTCTTTCAAAGATTTTGACAGTTCAATTTCAATGCCAAGTCGCATCATATGGCTGCGCACGCGCCAGCGTTCTGACGTGTTTTCCGCCCATTGGGAGACAACATCCGCCGGGGTTGCATAGATCACGTCATGGCCCGCAGCGCGGATTTTTTCAGCAATCACACCGCCCAGATAATAGCCATCTTCGTCGTAGACCAACGTGGGGCCATCGGGCAGCGTGCCATCCATGATGTCGTCAGCCGTCAGTATGCCGGGGTTGCTGCCGGGGGCGGCGACGTTGATATATTGCGCGCCGTCAAAACGATCCTTGCGCCAGCGCGCGCCGGTTGCAATCAGCACGTGATCGGCACCCACGTTGACGACATCCTGAGCGGTAAGACGGCTTTCGCGAAAAACCTCGACATTGGGCATCTCAGCGATCTGTTGCGCGCGGTAATCGCGCACGCGGATGTATTCACTCATGCCCGGAAGCGCGGCCTCACGCGGGATGCGCCCGCCCAACTCTCGGCTGGCCTCGGCCAGCATCACATTGTAGCCGCGTTTGCCCAGGGCGCGCGCGGCCTCCAGCCCGGCAGGGCCTGCGCCCACGATCAGCACGCTTGTGTCACTGCCTTTGGGGTTCATGGTTTCGGGGTGCCAGCCTTTGCGCCATTCCTCCCCCATGGTGGGGTTTTGCGTGCAGCGGATCGGCACGCCGATGGTGTCACCGGCATAGCAAATGTTGCAGCCGATGCATTCGCGGATGCTGTCGTGTTCGCCAGCCTCGATCTTGGCTGGCAGATACGGGTCCGCAATGGAGGGGCGGGCGGCCCCGATCAAATCGCTGACCCCGCGTTTGATCTGGCTGACCATCGCGTCGGGCGAGGTAAAGCGCCCAACCGTG
Source organism: uncultured Sulfitobacter sp. (assembly GCA_937928635.1). Taxonomy (GTDB): domain Bacteria; phylum Pseudomonadota; class Alphaproteobacteria; order Rhodobacterales; family Rhodobacteraceae; genus Sulfitobacter. The sequence goes on from CALFWM010000040.1 coordinate 48,505, forward strand.
ACTACGGGTTTGTCTGTCACGGATTTCACAAAATCCATGTAGGGTTCCAGCGCGCCTTCTTTGGTAAAGCGCGATGCCCCCATTTCAACGTCATAATTGGCGATGTTGATGTCCCAAAGGTCGGGCATCCGGGCGAGCATTTCAAACATGTCGCGGCGTTCGCCCGTAATGGGTGTGCCATCGTCGCCAATTTGCGCGTCAGCGGCAAAACGCACGGCAACGGCGCAGCGATCGCCCACAGCTTCCTTGGTTTCCTCAATCAACTCGCGCACCAGACGGGTTCGGTTTTGCAGGGAACCGCCATATTCATCGCCGCGCGTATTGCGTTTGGGATCAAGGAAGTTCGCCAGCAGATATCCGTGGGTCGCATAGACATAAACGATGTCAAACGCCGCTGCGCGGGCACGTAATGCGGCTTTGCGGTGCCAGCGTCGAAAGGTCTTGATGTCGGTTTTGTCCATCGCGCGGGTCTGAAACGGGTGACCAACGGCGTTGGGCCGGCAATCAAGCTCCAGCGCGACCTCACGTGTCAACATGTTGGCGCTGCGCGACCCGCCATACCACAGCTCCGCCCCGGCAAGCGCGCCGTGGGCATGGACCTTGTCCGTCATCAGGCGATGGGCGCGAATGTCGCTGTCATTCCAAAGAGAGGCCGACGCATGCCTCATGTCATCAGAGGACGGATGGATGGAGTTGTATTCGCTGCAGACCACACCCCAACCGCCCGCCGCCTTGACACCGCGCATCTCGGCAAGCATGCGGGGGCGCAGATACCCCATGCCGGTGCAATGGGGCACTTGGTAGAAACGGTTCTTGGCAGTGACAGGTCCGATCTTCAGGGGCTCAAAGAGCAGATCATACCGAGGGTCCCGCGCCATGCCTTAGCCTTCGCCAGCGGCAAGCTGTTGGTCGCGCAAATCGCGGCGTTGCTGGCGCAGCATCAGGATGGCGGCAATTGCAACGCAGACCGCGATCACCAGAATGATGATTGTTGCAAGGGCGTTGATGTCGGGGCGCAGCCCCAGCCGGATGCGCGAAAAGATCAGGATTGGCAGGGTGTTGGCCCCGGGCCCGGTGACAAAGCTCGCGATCACCAGATCGTCCAGCGACAGGGTAAAGGCCAGCAACCAGCCCGATACCAGTGCAGGCGTCAGGCGGGGCAGGGTGATGGCGGTCAGCACCTTAAACGGTTTTGCACCCAGGTCTGCGGCCGCCTCCTCCAGGTCCTGACCCATGCCGGTCAGGCGCGCCTGAATGGTGACCGCCACAAAGGCCATGGAAAAGGTGATATGGGCGATGGTGATGGTGGTAAAACCGCGCTGCGCGGGCCAGCCGATCAGCTCGTTCAGCGAGATAAAGAACACCAGCAGCGACAGGCCGGTGATGACCTCTGGCATCACCAGCGGGGCCACAATCATTCCGCCAAACAATGTGCGCCCTTTGAACCGGCCAAACCGCACCATGGCCAGTGCGGCCAGCGTGCCCAAGAGGGTTGCGAATGTGGCGTTAAGGGTGGCGATTTGAAGGCTGAGGGAGACCGCCTCCCAGACCTCCTGGGATTGGAACAATTCGTTGTACCACCGCAGGGACCAGCCCCCCCAGACTGGCACAATCTTGGAATAGTTGAACGAGTAGATCACCAGCATGATCATGGGGATATAAAAGAACGCCAGGCCCAGCGTCAGCATGATGGTCAAAAAGCGGGAGCGTTTGCCGTACATGATCAATCTGCCTCCGATGCCTTGCCCTGATAGTACTGGAACACCATGATGGGCAGCACCAACAGGAACAGCAGCACAATCGCCACAGCCGCGGCCACCGGCCAGTCTGAATTGCGCGAAAATTCGTTGAACAGCACGCGCCCGATCATGTTCACGTTGCCCCCACCCAGCAAATCAGGGATCACATATTCCCCCGTGGCCGGGATGAACACCAGCAAACATCCCGCGACGATGCCCGGAATGGTCAGGGGCAGGGTGACCTTGAAGAACGTGTTGGTGGGGCGTGATCCAAGGTCGGCGGCGGCCTCATTCAGTGAGCCATCCAGCTTTTCCATGTTCGCGTAGAGCGGCAGGATCATGAAAGGCATGTAGGTGTATACCACCCCGACAAAGACCGCGAATTCGGTATAAAGCATGCGGATCGGTTCATCTATGATGCCCAGCGCAATCAGCAGATTGTTGATGGTGCCCTGATCCGCCAGCAGGCCCATCCAAGCATAGACCCGCAGCAAAAACGACGTCCAGAAGGGCAGGATGATCAGGAACAGCAGGATCGGTTTTGCCACCGGGCCAGAACGCACAATCGCATAGGCAACCGGGTAGCCGAACAGCAGGCAAATGATGGTCGAAGTCACTGATATCTTGAGGGAATTCACATAGGTGTCAAAATACAAGCTATCTTCAAAGATATAGGTGAAATTGTCAAAAACAATACGGATCGTCATGATGCCGCTGTCGGTCCATTCGACCATTTTGGTAAACGGCGGGCTGGCAATGGCCAGTTCCGCAAGGCTGATTTTAGCGACAATGAAAAACGGGGCCAGAAAGAAAAACAGCAGCCAGAAAAACGGGATCGCAATGATGACGGAGCGCCAGTTGTCCTGCAGCTTGCGCATCATGCGTTTGGCAAAGGGGCGGTTTGCGCCCGGGGGCTCTGGTGCGGTTGCGTCGCTCATGAACTGAGCAACATCGCGCTGGAGGGGTCCCAGCTGAGCATGACCTTGTCTTCCCATGTGATGCGCTGTTCGCGGTCCATCGGGCGGCTCTGGTTGGGGGCGGTGATGTCGATGATCTGTCCGTTTGGCAGCTCTACCTTATAGATCGAGGTTTCGCCCAGATAGCCAATGTCATCCACTTTGCCAGAAATCTGATTGAGGCCACTTGCGGCATCGTCAGATTTGATAATGCGGATTTTTTCGGGGCGTAGGCCAACCCAAATGCGGCTGCCGACACTGAGGGATTGCCCGTGGTCGATGAAAATTTCAACCGCGTCGGTCTGAACGGTGATATGGTCGGCACCATCCTCACTCACGCGGCCCTCGAAAATATTGGCGGACCCAATGAAATCCGCCACAAAACGCGAAGTGGGGAATTCGTAAATTTCTGTTGGCGTGCCGATCTGCTGAAACCGCCCCGCATCCATCACCGCCATGCGCGAGGACAGGGTCATCGCCTCTTCCTGATCGTGGGTCACCACAATAAAGGTCACGCCAACCTGTTCCTGAATATTGGCCAGCTCAAACTGCGTTTGTTTGCGCAGTTTTTTGTCCAGTGCAGCCAGCGGTTCATCCAACAACAGCAGCTTGGGCTGTTTGACCAGCGCACGGGCCAGGGCAACACGCTGGCGCTGCCCACCCGACAGCTGCTGGGGTTTGCGTTTCTTGAATTTCTCAAGCTCCACCAGCTTCAGAATGTCGTGCACGCGGTCGGTGATGTCATTCTTGGGCACGCGGTCCTGTTGCAGGCCAAAGGCGATGTTTTTTTCCACGCTCATGTGGGGAAACAAGGCGTAGCTTTGGAACATCATGTTGGTGGGGCGTTCATAGGCGGGCACGTCAGCCATATCGACACCGTCGATCAGGATTTGCCCGGTGTTCAACGTCTCAAACCCTGCCAGCATGCGCAAAAGGGTGGATTTGCCGCAGCCCGACCCGCCCAAAAGGCAAAACAATTCGCCGGAATAGATATCCAGATCAACGTTATCAACCGCGGTGACGTCGCCGTATTTCTTGCTCACGCCTTTGATTTGCACCAAAGGTTTTTGGCCATCCTGGTCCAGCCAAGGGGTGTCGCTGACAGTTTGTGTGCCGTTCAAGCCGTGCCTCACAATCGTTTGCAGAGAATTTGGTGCAAGAGCGGCGGCACCCGCAGGGGGCACCACCGCCATTGGTCATGGGGCTGTGATCAGTTACCAGCCTTGAAGTCTGTCCACGTCCGGGTCTGCAATCGCTCCACTTTGGGCGGCAGCACGGCGGTAGTGTACATCTTTGCCACCTGATCAGAGGTGGGGAAGGCCGCAGGGCTGGACGTGACCTCTTCGTCAACCAGCGGTTTGGCGGCCTTGTTGGCGGTGGCGTACCAGGTAAAGTTGCTGTCCGCCGCGCCAACTTCGGGGCGCATCATGTAGTTCAGGAACAGATGCGCATCCTCCTTGTTGGCCGCATCCTTGGGGATCACCCAACCGTCGATCCACAATTGTGCCGCGCCCTGCCCCTCTGGCAGGAAAAAGTCGAGCACAACCCCAGTATTGGCCTCAGCCGCGCCGGACATCGCCAGCAGGCCATCCGGGCCCCAGGTTGTGGACACGCAGAATTCCTTCTGGGGCATGCGCTGATAGGCGTAATTGTCGAATGTTTTGATAAACGGCCTGATCTCCGCCAGCATTGCGCCGACCTTTTCATAGTCTTCGCGGTTGGTGGAGTTCGGGTCCAGCCCCAGATGGGCCAGTGCCATGGGGATGATGTCACCGGGACTGTCGAGGAAGGACACGCCGCATTTGGCAAGCTGTTCCATGTGCTTGGGGTCAAACACCATATCCATCGACCCGATGGGCGCATCCGGGTAGGTCGCTTTCACCAGTTCCTCGTTGTAGGTCACGCCGTGGGTGCCCCACATGTAGGGAATGAAGTGTTTGTTGCCCGGGTCCCATTCACTATCCAGCTGCGCCATCAGGGCGGGGTCCATGTTTTTGACGTTGTCCAGTTTGGACATGTCGAGCGGTTCGATGATGCCGGCCTTGATCAGGCGCGCGGTGTCGCCGCCCGAATGGCTGACCACGTCATACCCCGAATTGCCAGCCAACAGTTTCGCATCAATGGATTCAGCGGAATCGTAGGGGTCATAAATGACCTTGATCCCGTATTCCTTTTCAAAGTTCGCGATCGTGTCTTCAGCGATGTATTCGCCCCAGTTGGTGACTTTCAGCACCCGATCTTCGGCCAGTGCGGCGTTCGCGGCCAGCAGGCCTACAGCAGTTGTAAGCGACAGGCGCACGGCCCCATTCAAGTTCTTCATGTTGGTGATCCTCTCCCTGAGAATTGATGATCTTCTTGTTGTTTTTCCGGAGGGTCGCTGATGCGCGCAAGGTGTGGCGTTCGTTCGCGTTTTGGCCATGCGCCCCCGGTTTGGTGTGACTGTCTTAATGGTCAGAAAAAACGGTAAGCTGAGGCCATGAACTGAGTCAAGCAATAGCGCTGCGATTGTCACTGTGCTTTGAAAAGCAGCCGTTCGCGTGCGCAAATCTTTGGCGCGATCCTTTTGCGCCTTCAACAGCTTCGCAAGCTGGTTTACTTGACCTTCAGCTCAAATTTCGGGTCAATGACGGGGGCCTTGTCGCCCCAGACACGCTTCGGAGAAACAGATGAGAGATACGAGTGTCCCGACCGGGTGGGACCGCAAAGGTCTGCCGGGCTGGTGCTATCACAGCCCCGCTTTGCTGGCGCTGGAAAAAGAGCATCTGTTTAAGACCCATTGGCAGATCGCCTGTCATGTCTCTGACGTGCCCAATATCGGCAGTTTCCAGACCTTTGATCTATGCGATGAGCGCGTGTTGATCCTGCGTAACCCGGCGGGCGAGGTACGTGCGTTCTTTAACATCTGCCGTCATCGCGGGTCGCGACTGGTGGTGGAGGATCAGGGCACTTGCCCAAACGCGCTGATTTGTCCGTTTCACGGCTGGGTCTATAACCTGGATGGCACGTTGCGGGGGGCTGCGCGGCCCGAGTCCTACCCCGCGATGGACAAAAACGAATTTGCCCTGCGCCCGATTGAAATGGAAATCTGGCAGGGTTTTGTCTTTGTGCGGTTCCGCCCCGGGCCGCAGCCCTCTGTGGCAGAGTTGATGGCCCCGTTTGAGGAAGAAATCAGCGCCTATCGTATGGCAGATCACGTGCCCACGGACGGCATCTGGACCGAGAATTCGCCGGTCAACTGGAAGTCCATTCGGGACGTGGACAATGAGGGCTATCACGTCGCCATGGCCCACCCGGCCTTGCAGGACCTTTACGGCTCCACTTATCTGGATGAGCCTTACGTGGAGGGCATTTCGCGGTCAGACGGGCAATTTACCCCCACCAAAGGGCGCCGCTGGGCGGTGCGCAATTACAAGAAATTCTCAAAGCCGCAACCCTATCTCCCGGACCATCTGCACAAAAAATGGCTGTATTACGGCATTTTCCCCAATTCGGTGATCGCGGTAACGCCTGAGACCACGTTGTTTTATCAGGAATTCCCGCTCTCGGTTGATACGTCCATGCTGCGCAGCGCGACTTACCGGACAAAGGACGAGGACCGCCAGCAGCGCGCGGCACGCTATCTCGCCGCGCGTATTGATCGCGAAACAGTCGAGGAAGACATCCAGCTGACCATATGGTCAAATGAGGCCATGGCCTCTGACGCGTTTGAAGGGTTTTACCTGTCCGATCTGGAATATGGCGTGCGCAGCCATCACGATCATCTGCGCCAAATCCTGCCTGTCTACACGCAGGAAAACGCCCCGGAGGAGAATCAGATGGCGGCAGAGAATGCGGCCCTTTGTGCGTCCGCCGCCCCGTGAATATCCAACCAAAGCTGCCCGAAGAGGATATTCAAAAGGTATTGCTCAACACACCTGTCGGTCAGCCCGGCTCTGGGGCTGCACGGTATGGGGCGGCGATGTATTTTTACAAACGCGAAATGCTGTCGGCCCGGATGTTGGAGGTCTACCGCATGTGCAGCAAGTTTGACCGGGATGACCCCATCAAGGTTGCGGCTTATGAGGGCATCGAGCATCCTGATCTGACGGCAACAGAGGCCGCACCGTGAGCGTCATCCCACAAAACCCCGATGTGATTGTCATCGGGGCTGGCGCGGCTGGATTGTCCGCGGCCAAGGCCCTGCGCGCGCCCGGTGTCGACGTGCTGGTGCTGGAAGCTGCTGACCACATTGGCGGGCGCTGTGTGACAGATACCACGACCTTTGCGACCCCCTTTGATCGGGGCGGCTCGTGGCTGCATTCCGCCATGATCAATCCCTTGGCGCGCATCGCTGAACAGCATGGCACCGTGCTGCACAAAACCGATTGGGATCGCTGGACCCGTCTGCATGTTGGTGGACAAGAAAGATCACCAGCGGACAGCGCTGCCTATGCCGCATATGGGGATGGAATGTGGGATGTGATCAATGAACGGGGCGGGCGGCTGCCGGAAGTGAGTATCCTTGACGCGATGCCCAAAGGGCCATGGCGCGAAACGGCTGCGTGCTGGGTGCCAATGATGGTTGGGGGCGATGCGGACGTCGCCTCTGCCCGCGACAGCCACAACTATGCGGAGGCTGAAGGCGACTGGCTGGTTGAGGGGGGGCTGGGTGCCTTTGTCGCGCGCTTGCACGACGACGTGCCTGTGGTGCTGGGCTGTGCTGTTTCAGAAATCGACAGATCCGGGGCAGGCGTGCGTGTCTCAACCCCCAACGGTCAGGTACAGGCGGCACAGGTGATCCTGACGGTCTCAACCGGCGTGCTGGCCGCGCAGACCATTCAGTTCACACCGCCCTTGCCGAACGCCAAAATGCAAGCCATCGCAAGCCTGCCCAACGGGCTGCTCAACAAGGTCGGGATCGAATTTGACCCCGGCTGGCAAGGCGCCAGCACAGGAGAGATGGCGGATTATCATCCCGGAGGCGAGCAGTTCTGCTCTATCTCTTTCGGGTTCTATGGCACACCACTTGCTGTCGCCTTTACCGCAGGCCGCTTCGCGGCGGAGCTGGAACAGCAAGATCCGGGCACTGCCACTGATTTCTGCCTTGAAGCCTTGCGCGCCACTTTTGGTGCGGACTCTCTTAAGAATGTGCGGCGCACGGATGAAACGGCTTGGCACACCAATCCGCTGACTTTTGGGTCCTACAGTTACGCCAAAGTCGGAGCCTGTGCCGCGCGGGGTGTCCTGGCCGAACCACTGGAGGAAAAGATATACTTTGCAGGGGAGGCGACAATGCGGGAAAGTTATTCTACCGTGCACGGGGCGTACCTTAGCGGTCTGCGCGCAGCCGACGCAATATTGGCGGCGCGGGCCAGCAAAGGAGCAGGACGTGGATAACACAGACGTTAGAAACTGGGACAATGACCATTTCATGCATCCCTGGGAGGGGATGGATGACCTTGGCCAAAATGAACGTGCCTTTATTGAGGGCAGCGACGGCATCTATGTCACCAATGACGCCGGGGACAAATTGATTGATGGCCCGGCAGGCATGTGGTGCGTGCAGGTGGGGTATGGCCGCCACGAAATTGCCGATGCGATGGCACATCAGGCGCGCCAACTGGCCTATTTTTCCCCGTTCAACAACACCAACACGGTTGCCACCGAATTTGCCCGCGAAATTGCCAAACGCACGCCGGGCGATCTGAACCATGTGTTCTTTACCACGGGCGGTTCCACGGCAGTGGACAGTGCGCTGCGGTTTGTACATTTTCGCAATAATCTGCTGGGCAAGCCGACCAAGAAAAAGATTATCTCGCGGCAAAAGGCCTATCACGGCAGCACCTATCTGTCGGCGGCAGTCAGTGGCAAGGAGCGTGATCGGCTGTGGCTGGACAAGGCGGATCATCTGTCCCATTTCCTGCCGGATGTGAACCCGCTGGTGCGCGCGCCGGGGCAAAGCATCGCGGCGTTTCTGGACGAAAAAATCGCTGATCTGGAAGGCGCAATTCTGGAGTTGGGGCCGGAAAATGTTGCGGCCTTTATTGCCGAACCTGTGCTGGCCTCTGGCGGGGTGATCGTGCCCCCGGCGGGCTATCACAAACGCTGTCTGGAGGTCTGTCACAAGCACGATGTGCTTTATATTTCAGATGAAGTCGTCACCGCCTTTGGCCGGTTGGGCCATTGGTTTGCGTCAAAGGACGTCTTTGACATCCAGCCCGATATCATCACCTGCGCCAAGGGGTTAACCTCTGGCTATGCGCCGATGGGAGCGGCAATCTTCTCGGACAGGCTGATCGCGGATGTCTCGGGGGAAAACGGGCGTGGTGCGACGTTCTCCAACGGGTTCACCTATTCGGGCCATCCGGTGAGTGCGGCGGCGGGCATGGCCAGCATGCAGATCATTGAACGCGACGGAGTGCTGGAGCATGTGCGCGCCATGACGCCACATTTTCAGACCCGTCTGCGGGCATTGGGAGAACTGCCGCTGGTCAAGGATGCGCGCGGCATGGGGTTGATGGGGTGCATTGAATGTTCCTATGACGCCACGCGCAATGCCTCGCTGGACAACGATTATGAACTGGGGGCCAGGATTGATGCGGCCTGTCAAACGCGCGGGTTGGTGCTGCGCCCGATCATCAACATGTGTGTGATGTCGCCGCCACTGGTGATCTCGCGCGATCAGATCGACCAGATGTTTGATATTTTGGAAAGCGCCATTTGCGAGGTTGCTGCCGCACCGCGCTGACAAAGTTGAAATGCCGATCCGCCTGCGCTAGTCTTGGGGTATCCGGCACAGTTTCACAACAGGAGGGCACTTGCTGAACATGCGTATCGTCCACCGACTTCAGCACGGGCCCCACGCTGTCCTGTAAATTCGTTTTTGCAGGGCGAGCCTAGGTTTTTGTTATTCTACTTGGTTTGCCTCTTGCCGCATTGCGGCTCCTCCTTTTTGTGCTGAGAAAACCATGACACTTATCAATATCACTGCGCTGGGCGTGACCCTGAGCGATCGGCTGTTTTCTGACCTGTCCCTGACCCTGTCCAAGGGCGACCGCATCGGCCTTGTGGCGGCAAACGGGCGGGGAAAATCAACCCTGCTGGCCTGCATGTCCGGTACGTTTGAACCCACCACAGGGGAAATCACCCGCGCACGCGGGCTGTGTGTGGGGCATGTTGAACAAAACGTGCCGCAAGATGCGCTGGCCCTCACACTGTACGATTGGGTACTATCTGCCTTGCCGCAAGAGCAGGCGGAATACGAAAGCTGGCGGGTGGATGTTGTGTTAAACGACCTGCACGTGCCTTTTGAGCTGCAACACAGAGTGCTGTCCGACCTCAGCGGGGGGTGGCAACGCACCGCGATGTTGGCAGCTGTCTGGATCACGGAGCCGGACATGTTGCTGTTGGATGAGCCAACCAACCATCTTGATCTGCACCGGATTGCGCTGTTGCAAAACTGGCTGGCTGCCCTGCCGCGCGAAACCCCTGTTGTCATCACGTCGCATGACCGCGCGTTTCTGGACGCCACCACCAACCGCACGCTGTTTTTGCGCCCCGAACGGTCGCGGGTGTTTCCGCTGTCCTTTAGCGCTGCACGTCTCGCGCTGGATGAGGCGGACGCGGATGACGAACGCCGTTTCGCCAATGAGCGGAACAAGGCGCAGCAATTGCGTAAACAGGCGGCGAAACTCAAGAACGTCGGCATAAATTCCGGGTCTGATCTGCTGTTGACCAAAACCAAGCAACTGGCCGAACGCGCAGCAAAGCTGGAGGCCGCCACTACCCCCGCGCACCGCGAAAAAAGTGCAGGTGACATCCGGCTGGGCAATGCAGGCACCCATGCCAAGGCGCTGATCACGCTTGAGGATGCGCAAGTGAGTACGCCAGATGGGCGGGCCCTCTACAAAACCGGCAAAAAATGGATTTCGCCGGGGGATCGTGTTGTGTTGCTGGGGACAAATGGCACCGGCAAGACGCTGTTGATCAAGATGATCGCGCAGGCTTTGGGCGGGCCCGTGCCGGGCGTTAAATGCGCGCCGTCGGTTGTGGCGGGGTATTCAGATCAGCATCTGAGCCAGCTTGATGACAGCCGCACGCCGATGCAAACCGTCGCCTCCGCCTTTGACATCGGGGATCAGCGGGCGCGCGGGGTATTGGTCGGGGCAGGTGTGCAAATTCAGATGCAGGATACCAAGATCGGGGCCTTGTCAGGCGGGCAAAAAGCGCGGCTTGCCATGTTGATCCTGCGGCTGAAGCAGCCGAATTTCTATGTGCTGGATGAACCGACCAATCATCTGGATATTGAAGGCCAAGAGGCATTGGAACAGGAACTGGTCACGCACCAGCCCGGGTGTCTGCTGGTCAGCCACGACCGCAGTTTTCTGCGCAACGTCAGCAACCGGTTTTGGTGGATCAAGGGCAAACAACTGGTCGAAGTGGAAAGTGCCGAGGACTTTCTAAGCAGCGAAATGGAGGGTGCATAATGCGGCCTCGCAGGATTAGATTGACAAGGAAGACATTGCCTTAATATCATTTGCACACAAACAATAAATGACAGGAGCCGGCGTGTCTTATCACCGCCCCCTAGACCTTGCCTCTGCGGTTGATTTACTCAGCCAGCCTGGGGGGGTGATCATTGCCGGGGGCACGGATGTTTATCCGGCAAAGCAGCAGGGGCGCCAGCCTGCCTATTACCTTGATGTTACAGCGATTTCTGGCCTCAGAGAGATCGCGCACAGCAATGAAGGCACGCGCATCGGGGCGGCTGTTACCTGGAGCGACCTTTTGCGCGCAGACCTGCCTGCGGCGTTTGACTGTCTCAAGGCCTCCGCGCGCGAAGTTGGCAGTGTGCAAATCCAAAATGCGGCGACCCTTGCGGGGAATCTGTGCAATGCCTCCCCCGCGGCGGATGGTGTGCCGCCCTTGCTGGCGCTTGAGGCGCAGGTGGAATTGCGCAGTGCGGCGCGCGGCACCAGAACCTTGCCGCTGGCTGACTTTCTGAAAGGTGTGCGTCAAACAGATCGCGCAGCAGATGAAATGCTGACCGCGATCATTATCCCGCCGACGCCCAGCGGCGCGGTGTCTGCTTTTGAAAAGCTGGGCAGCCGGCGCTATCTGGTGATCTCCATCACCATGTCTGCCGCCGTGCTGGCCGTGGACGGTGACGGTGCCATCATTCATGCGCGTCTTGCGGTCGGGGCCTGTTCGCCGGTTGCGCGCAGGCTCCTTGCGCTTGAAAAGGATGTGTTGGGCAAGACGCTTGCTGATATCAACATAACGCCTGAACATCTGGCGGACCTGTCCCCGATTGATGATGTGCGCGGCAGTGCGGCCTACCGGCTGGATGTGGTGGCCGCACAATGTGAACGCGCGATGCGCAGGGCGCTCAGCGATGAATGAACAAGTCCCGATCCTGAGCACCCGCTTTACCCTTGATGGCAAAACGGTTGAGGTTTTTCCGGCTCCCGGCGCGCGCCTGTCAGAGGTGTTGCGCGAGGATCTGGGCGCGCGGGACGTCAAGATTGGCTGCAACGCGGGCGATTGCGGGGCCTGCACCGTGCTGGTGGACAGCGCGCCGGTTTGTGCCTGTCTGACCCCTGCGCAACAGGTAGCGGACCGACAGGTCGAAACCCTTGGCGGGTTGTATATCTCTGACCCCACAACACAGGCGCTTGCCACGCGGTTTCAGGATATGGGGGCCGCGCAATGTGGGATTTGCACGCCGGGCATGATGGTCTCTGCCGTTGCATTGCTGCGCGAAACGCCAAGACCGTCGGTGGAACAGGTGCAGGATGCGCTGGGCGGTGTGCTGTGCCGGTGCACCGGCTATCGCAAGATCATTGATGCGCTGATCGGCACCGCCCCGGATGCGCAAGATGTTGACGGGGATGTGGGCACAGCACTGCGTCACGTCGATGGGCCACAGAAAGTATCGGGCGCGCAGCTGTTTGGTGATGATGTGGCCCCGCCCGGTACCTTGGAGATTTTTGTGATCCGCGCGCCCCATCCGCGCGCAGCGTTTGAGTTTGGGGATGTAACGGGCTTTGTGGCAAGCACGCCGGGTTTTGAGGCCGTGCTGAGCGCTGCCGACATTCCAGGGCGCAACCTGTTTGGGGTGATCCCGCAGTTTGTCGATCAACCCGTTTTTGCCGAGACCGAGACCCGTTTTCGCGGTGAAGCCATCGCCGCCTTGATCGCAACGCCAGAGGCGCTGGCCGGTTTTTGCGTTGAGGATTTCCCCGTGACGTGGCGCGTTTTGCCCCCGGCACAAGACATCACTGCCGCGCAGCAGCCCGAGGCCGCGCAGTTGCACGCGGGGCGCGCGCGCAATGTGATGTGCGGGGGTTTTGTGGCCTGCGGTGCCGCCGATGACGCCCTTGAAACGGCCGATGTGGTGGTGGAAGGGCATTTTCAAAGCGGGTTTGTTGAACACGCCTATATCGAGCCGGAGGCCGGGTTTGCCCAGGTCGTGGAGGGCAAGATTGAGGTGCACGCCTGCACGCAGGCCCCGGTGATGGATTTGGAGGCGCTGGAGGATATCCTTGCCATGGACCGCAGCAAAATCCGTGTCATCCCCACGGCGGTGGGCGGCGGTTTTGGGGCCAAACTGGACATCTCTGTGCAGCCCTATCTGGCCCTTGCTGCGCTGAAAACGGGCAAACCGGTGCGGTTGAATTATACCCGCACGGAATCCATGCAAAGTTCGACAAAACGGCATCCCTCCGACATCCGGCTTAAGGTCGGGGCCACCAAAGAGGGCCATCTGAGTGGGTTCAATTTTTATGGTGAGTTTGACACAGGTGCCTATGCCAGCTGGGGGCCTACCGTGGCCAACCGGGTGCCGGTGCATGCCTCTGGTCCCTATAAAATCACTGACTACCGCGCTGAATCCAAAGGCATCCACACCAACAATCCACCTGCGGGGGCCTTTCGCGGCTTTGGTGTGCCGCAGTCCGCCATCGCGCAGGAAAGCCTGTTTGATGTGCTGGCGGACAAGCTGGGCATGGATCGGCTGGAATTTCGCATTCTGAATGCGTTGGAAAACGATGTTCCAACGGTCTGTGGGCAGGTCTTTGCGCAGGGCGTCGGGATTAAACAATGCCTCACAGGGCTGCGCCCGGCATGGGCGGATGAACGTGCCGCGACGGCCAGCTTCAATGCGGCCAACGCCACTTTGAAACGCGGTGTTGGGTTGGCGGCGGGGTGGTATGGCTGTGGCAACACGTCCTTGCCCAACCCCTCAACCATCAAATCCGGCGTGCTGGCCGATGGCACTTTGGTGTTGCATCAGGGCGCGATGGACATCGGGCAGGGTGCCAATACGGTCATTTCGCAGATCTTTGCAACCGCGTTTGGCGTGCCCGTCGCTGCGATCACCCGCATCGGTGCGGATACGGATGTAACGCCGGACGCGGGCAAAACATCGGCTTCGCGCCAGACCTATGTGTCAGGCAATGCCGCGCGCCTGTCGGGCGAGGCCTTGCGCGCGATGATTTTGGAAAAGATGAACGTGGCGCAAGACGCGACGCTGACATTGGGGCAGGGAGTTATCCACGCCAGAGATGCGGCCGGGGCGCATCAGCTTGATCTGTCAAACCTTGTGGCGGATTCAGACGGCTTTGTGCTGCGGGCCGAGGAAACCTATGACCCGCCCACCAAGCCGCTGGATGCCAACGGTCAGGGCGCGCCCTATGCACAGTTTGGCTATGCGGCGCATCTGGTGGTGGTGGAGGTCGATACCGCCCTTGGCACCGTCAAACCGATCAAATTTGTCGCCGCACATGATGTGGGTCGTGCGATCAACCCGATGCTGGTAGAGGGGCAGGTGCACGGTGGCATTGCCCAGGGACTGGGCATGGCACTGATGGAAGAATATATCCCCGGGCGCACCGAAAACCTGCATGACTACCTGATCCCGACCATCGGGGACGTGCCGCCAATCGAGACAATCATTATCGAAGAACCTGACGCCCATGGGCCTTACGGCGCCAAGGGGCTGGGCGAACACGTTTTGATCCCCACGGCACCCGCGCTGTTGAACGCCATTGCGGACGCGACCGGGGTGCGCATCACACAGGTTCCCGCCACACCCGCACGGGTGCGTGCCGCCATAAAGGCAAAACAAGCATGAATGATACGCCAAAACCCGAAAAGATCAGATGCGATGCCTGTCCGGTCATGTGCTACATTGCCGAGGGCAAGATTGGTGCCTGTGACCGCTACGCCAATCACGACGGGTTGCTGGTGCGTCTGGACCCGCTGACGATTATCGAGCGCACAGATCAGAAACTGGTGCCGTTCATGAAAGACGCACCCGATGATTGGGACGGGGACATCGTAAAGGGCGCACGCCCTTTTGTCACCGCCGTGGGTGCCGGCACTACCTATCCTGATTATAAACCCGCGCCCTTTATCGTTAGTCAGGATGTGGACGGCGTTGATATGGTCACGGTCGTGACCGAAGGCATCTTTTCCTACTGCGGCGTCAAAGTGAAAATCGATACGGACCGACACATTGGCCACGAACGCGATGTTGTGCGTGTTGACGGGGAGCCGGTTGGCCATGTCATGACCTCTGAATATGGCTCCAAAATGCTGTCATTGGGCGGGGTGGAGCATCTGACCGGGGGCTCCAAAAAAGAGGGCCGTGTGACTTGTGACGCCCTGCTGCGGTTGTGCAACCGTGAACCTGTGACGGTGCAGATCGGGGAGCCGGAGCACGTTATTGAGGTCACAATCGAAGCGGGCAAAGCGCCGATCATCAACGGGACTGAGGAAAAACTGATGCGGGTGGGCTGTGGCTCTGCCGCGATTGGGATGTTCGCCAAACAATGGCTGGATCACGCGGATGACGTGGTGGTTGTGGATGACCACATCACTGGCGTTCTGTCAGAGCATGAAGCCGGCAAGCAGCTGGATGTCCCGGCGACGGGCATCAAGATCAAGGGGAGGCGGTCTACCCCCGGTCGTTATTTTCAGGTGGCGGAGCCGGGCACGGGATGGGGCGGAACGGATATTGACGACCCGCTCACCATTCTGGGGCCGTTCAACGCCAAGGTTGCGCAAGAAGGCATGCGCCTGCTGATGGTGTCCACCACCGGGGAGCAGGCCGCCTACTATGAGCTTGATGCCGAGTTGACCCCGCAGCCCAAAGCCATGCCTGCCCCCTTGCAGGCCTCTGCCGAATTGATTGCCGAAAACTGCGAACCCTCAATATGTTCCGTTCTGTTCATGGGCGGCGCGGGGGGCAGTCTGCGTGCGGGGGTCACGGAAAATCCTGTGCGCCTGACCCGTTCTGTCAAGGAATCGCTGACCCATGTGTCCTGCGGCGGGGCAAATGCCTATGTCTGGCCCGGGGGCGGCATCACCGTGATGGTTGATGTGCTTGATATGCCGACGGGATCGTTTGGCTATGTGCCTACGCCCGCCCTGGTGGCCCCCATCGAATTTACGCTGCGGGTTAGTGATTATGACACCCTTGGCGGGCATATGGAGCAAGTCCAGCCCGTGGACCAAATGCCCAAAGAGACCCTACGCCGGGTTGCCCCCAACCCACAGGAGCACGACCCGATGGCGCAGGCCAACTACCGCTGGTCAAAGGGCGCGGGCACCTGATGGGGCCCATTGCGGCGATATTGCCCTGTGGAACGCGGCTGCATCTACAGCACGGTCCAATTGACCTGATCATCGGGGCGGATGGCGACCGCCAGGGTGCCTTTGCCGCCGCAACAGCGCGGTTTGAGAGCGTGTTGGCAGAGCTGGTTGGCGAATTGGCGGAACTGCGTCTGCCCCTCAACGGGGATGTGCCAGTGCCGCAAGGACGGGTTGCACGGCGCATGGATCGCGCGGCACGGCCCCTTTGTGGCGGTTCTTTTGTTACCCGGATGGCTGCGGTGGCAGGCAGCGTTGCGGATGAGATCTTGGGCGCAATGCAGCGTGTTGACCTGTCGCGGGCCTATGTGAACAACGGTGGTGATATCGCGCTGCACCTGACACCGGGCACGTCATTTGCGATGGCAATGGTGGGGCATGACGGTTCTAATTTGGGGCGCATTGAGGTGGCTTATGATGACCCTGTTCGCGGTATTGCTACGTCTGGCCGTCATGGCCGCAGTCACAGCATGGGGGTTGCCGACAGTGTGAGCGTGCTGGCGCGCGATGCCGCTAGCGCGGATGTGGCCGCCACATTGATCGCAAACGCCGTTGATCTGCCAAAGCACCCCGCGGTCATCCGGCGTCACGCCTCTGATCTGAGGGATGATAGTGATTTGGGGGCCTTGCCGGTGGTTGTGGATTGCGCGGCCTTGCCAGCGGAGGAGGTCAAACGCGCCCTTGCAGCGGGGCAGCAGCGCGCGCAAAGCTACGTTCAACACAATCTGATTTTCGGCGCGGCCCTGTTTTTGCAGGGCCACAGCGCCACCACGCCTTCCTCGCGGATATCACTTGCCCAAAGGACACCCGAACATGCCTGATCTGAAATTGCGAAAGATGCTGACATCCAGCGAAGAGATCTTTCATGAAGGGGGCCCTGTGCCCGAAACCTCCCTGCGCCGCGCGGCGGCCTTGGCGGTGATCGAAAACCCATTTGCCGGGCGGTATGAACCTGAAATTCAACACTTTATGGAAGACCTCAAACCGCTGGGTCTTAGCATGGCGGGCAAGCTGATTGAGATGTTGGGTGGGCGGGACCAGATTGAAGGCTATGGCAAAGGCGCGCTGATTGGCGAGGTCGGAGAGCTGGAGCACGGGGCGCTCTGGCATGCCCCGGGGGGCTACGCGATGCGCCAGCTGCTCGACAATTGCAATGCGATTGTGCCTTCTACCAAAAAGGTGACGGGCGTGGGCGGGCGTCTGGATATTCCGATCACCCATATCAATGCCTCATACGTGCGCAGCCACTTTGACTCGATGGAGGTCGGAGCCAATGACACGCCGCGCGCCAATGAACTGGTCTTTGCGCTGGTGATGAGCACGGGCGCGCGCATCCACAACCGGGCCGGGGGGCTGGATGTTGCAGATATTATCGGAGAGGATGGATTGAGATGAGCGCGAAAATCAGAAAAATCGCTGTAAACGTCGAGGAAACCCACCGCGAGATTGGCCGTGAGATTGCGCCCCCCACGCGCAAGGCGGTGGCTGTTGCCGTGATCGAAAACCCGTTCGCTGGTGTCTACCAGGAAGATTTGACCGCACTGATGGATATCGGGGCAGAGCTGGGCGCGCTGTTGGGGGACAAATGTGTGGAGGCGCTGGGCATCACACCCGCGCAGGCAGAAAGCTATGGTAAATCTGCGATGGTGGGCGAAAATGGCGAGCTGGAGCATGCCGCCGCGATCCTGCATCCGAAACTGGGCGCGCCGCTGCGGGCCGCCGTTGAAAAAGGGGCTGCGCTGGTGGCCTCGTCCAAAAAGATGGGGAGCCCCGGGCAGGTGCTGGATGTGCCGCTGGGGCATAAGGATGCCGCTTACGTACGCTCCCATTTTGACGGGATTGAAGTGCGCCTGAACGATGCCCCGCGCGCGGGTGAGATCATGGTTGCCGTGGCCGTGACCGATAGCGGTCGGCCCCTGCCACGGGTGGGCGGGTTGACCCATGCGGAGGCGGAAGGCAAAGACGGGTTGCGCTAGGGCGCAGGGATTTCAGGGTGCACCTGATCAGTTGTACCCATTTTTAATGCTGGCGGTATCCTAACGCATGAATACGTCTTCTCCTGACGTCGCCGCGCGCGACTATGAGCTTGAAAAGCAGGTTGGTTTTTTGTTGCGGCTGGCCAGTCAGCGGCACGCGGCCATCTTTCAGAAACATGCAGTGGACAATCTGACACCCACGCAGTTTAGCACCCTGATCAAGCTATCTGAAATGGGTGAGGCCTCGCAAAACCATTTGGGGCGCTCTTGTGCGATGGATGTGGCGACGGTCAAGGGCGTGGTGGATCGGCTTAAGGCAAAAGGTTTGGTCAATTCGCGCCCGGATGAGACAGACAAGCGCCGGTCGGTCATTTCGCTGACGGACAAGGGTGTGGCGTTGATCGACGCGTTGCAGCAGACGGGTCAGACGATCACCGAAGAAACGCTGTCGCCGCTCACGGCGAGTGAGCGACGCAGCCTGAACAACCTCTTGCGCAAGATTTCCTGAAGCAGGCGATTTCTTTGAAGAAATCGCCCCGGATTTTTCTAAAAATCCGGGCGTAACCGAAGGGACCAAATCAGGGATTTCAACGTGTTTTATGATATGTGATGTATCAGGCTATTTGACTTTCGCCTCAGGCCAATCGCTCCGGCAGTCTTTGTGCAGGGGGCGTGTTGCGTGATCGCTCAGTGCGGACCTCACCGTCAATGATGGTCATGCCGACGCCTGGCAGATTGCCCAGACGCACAGAGTCCAGCATGGTTTTGCCCGGCGCATGTTGCGCCTGATCCAGAAGCACAAAATCCGCGCATTTGCCGATCTCAATAAGTCCCGTATCCAGATCGCGCTGGCGCGCCGTGTTGCCCGTGCCAAAGCAAAACGCCAGCTCTGCCGGGACATTCCCAAAAGCGGACAACATGGCAATCATCCGCAAGATCCCCAAGGGCTGCACGCCCGACCCTGCCGGCCCATCGGTGCCAAGAATAACCTGATCCAGCTTGCCCAACTCGCGCGCGGTGTTCAGTGCCAGCACAGCCGCGCGTTCGTTCCCGTTGTGCACAATCTCAAACGCCGCTTTGCAGCTTTCGCACAGGCAAATGATCTGATCATCGGGTAGGGCAGAGTGCCCGCCATTGATGTGGCCAATCACATCCGTGCCGGTCTCCATCACCATATCCGCGTCGATCAATCCTGAACCGGGGATTGACGGCCCGCCTGTATGGATTGTGCTTTGAATACCGTACTTACGTGCCCATCCCACCATTTGCTGGGCGGTTTTGCCGTCTTTCACGGTGCCAAGGCCAACCTCACCCAACAGCTTAATACCGGCGTCTGCGAGGTCTTTGAAATCCTCCTCGACCATCCCGTGTTCAATGACCGGGGCCCCTGCATGCACCTTGACGCCGGAGGGGCGAAAGTTCTCGTACCAGCGCTGCGAGGCAATCGCCATCGCTTTCAACCCCACCACATCTTTGGGGCGCCCCGGCATGTGGACCTCTCCGGCGGAAATCAGCGTGGTGACGCCACCGTGCAGCGTGCTGTCGATCCAGTGTAACTGCTGTTGGCGCGGGGTGTAATCCCCCACAACAGGGTGGATGTGGCTGTCAATCAAACCCGGTGCCAGCGTCACGCCATGGGCGTCCACACAGGTGGTTGCACCCTCGCAATCCATGTCCTTTTCAGCGCCCCAAGCCGTGATCTTGCCATCAATGGCAATCATGCAATCGCCATCAAAAATGGGTTCTTCCAGCTTGCCCGAGAGGATTTGACCTATGTTCTTGATAACCAGTTTTGTCATTGGTTTTCCTCCGGTGGGGCCACTAGAATTCATTTGTATACGAAGAGTATTTGCAATGTGGGTCAAGTGTTTTTCTGAATTGAGACGCTGTTGGTGTCGTCATCAGCCGCCATTTTCGATTGAATGTAAATTCATTTGCATACAAATGATTAAATCAATTGACAGCCCCTGACTTCTCAGCCTCAATTGGTCCAAGCAAAGATCAAGGGGGATCTGTGTCCGGCTTTGTCAAAAATGCCTGGTACGTCGCAGGGTGGTCGCGAGATTTTGGCGAGGACTTGCGGGCGTTGGAGATCACAGGTCAGCGGTTGGTGATGTTTCGCACCTTGCAGGGCGTGGTCAAGGCGCTTGAGGATCGCTGCCCCCACCGTTTACTGCCCTTGTCCAAAGGCAAGCGCATCGGTGACACCATTCAATGCGGTTATCACGGCATGACGTTTGATGGCGACGGGCGCTGCGTGCGCGTGCCGGGACAGGAAAACACCCCCGCCAGCGCCTATGTGGAGCGTTTTCCGGTGGAGGAATGGCACGGCATTGTCTGGATTTGGATGGGGGATCCCGATCTGGCAGACACCGCGATGATCTTTGACATGCCAGAATTCAGCGATGTGGGCTGGCATGCGCATCACGGGGAGGCGCTGCATATTGAGGCGCACTACCTGAACGTGGCCGAAAATCTGGTTGATCCGGCCCACGTCAGCTTTGTGCACCCCACAACCCTCGGCTCTGCGGCCAGTGAAAACGTGCCTGTGCATGTCTCGACCGCCGGTGATGTGATATCCGCCTGGCGCTGGATCAGGGATGCGGCCCCGGTCGGGTTCTTTCAGAAATTTGGCGGGTTTTCCGGCAATGTGGACCGTTGGCACTACTACCATCTGCATCTGCCCTCCACGGCGGTCATTGATTTTGGCAGTATCGTCGTGGCCGCCAATTGCGCTGAGGAAGACCGCGACCAAGGCGTGCGCATCTTTGCGCTGCATTTTGTCACGCCGGTCAATGCGGATTACACAATTGATCACTGGATGCACCTGCGCAACACCTCGCTGGGGGATGAAGATGCCTCTGCCCAGTTGGACGGCATGTTCAAGATCGCCTTTGCCGAGGACAAGGCGATTTTGGAGGCTGTGCATCAATCCGAGCAGCAACCCCAACGCCGCCGCCCGATCCGGGTGGCCATTGACAAGGCTCCAACTGTCTATCGCAAGCGCATCCGCGATCTGCTTGCCGAAGAGGCGACAGAGGTTTTGCAAGAGGTGGAGGCACCAAGTTTTATCAATCACGACTGAAAACAGTCGGACCAACAGAAAAAGAGGGAGATTAAAATGAAGAGAAGCACATTTTTAAGAGGGTTGGCCGTGACGGCCGCGCTGGGCATGCTGCCGATGGCTGGTTTTGCGCAGGACACCATCAAGGTGGGTGAGATCAACCATTACAAACGCCTCGCCGCCTTTGCCGGCCCCTACAAACAGGGCATTGAACTTGCACTTGAGGAAATCAACGCCGCCGGGGGGGTGTTGGGCAAACCGTTGGAATTCATCTTCCGTGATGACCAAGGTGAACCGGGTGAGGCGATTAAAATCGCTGAGGAGTTGATGTCGCGCGAAGGCACCGTGATGCTGACTGGCTCAATCCTGTCCAACGTGGGTCTCGCGATTTCCTCCTTTGCGGGGGAAAAGGGCTATGTCTATCTGGCGTCCGAACCTCTTGCGGATAGCCTCGTCTGGGCGGCAGGCAACAAATATACGTTCCGCCTGCGCTCTTCGACACATATGCAGGCCTCTATGCTGGCAGAAGCCGCCGCCGAAAGCGGTGCAAACACATTTGCCACCATCGCGCCGAACTATGCCTACGGCAAAGACGCGGTTGCCGCGTTCAAGGCCGCCTTGCTGAAACTGAAACCCGATGCGGAGTTCGTGGCCGAGCAATGGCCCGCCGTGTTCAAAATCGACGCCGGTGCCGAAGTACAAGCGTTGGAGCGTGCCAAACCGGATGCGATCTACAACGTGACCTTTGGCCCCGACCTCGCCAAGTTCGTGCGCGAAGGTGGCGACCGTGGGCTGTTTGAGGGCCGCAAGGTCTTTGGCCTGCTCTCGGGTGAGCCGGAATACATCGACCCCCTGGGCGACGAGGCGCCCGAGGGTTGGACCGTGACAGGCTACCCTTGGTATGACCTCAAAGACGGCCCCGGTGGAGATTTCGTGGCCGCCTATCAGGCGCGCTATGATGACTATCCGCGTTTGGGGTCCATGGTTGGCTACATGACGGCTCAAACCATCGCGGCAGCCCTGACCAAAGCGGGATCCACGGAAACTGAAGCCATCCGTATGGCGTTTGAAGGTCTCAACGTAGACACACCCGTCGGGCCGATCGTCTTCCGCGAGGCAGACAATCAATCCACCATGGGTGCTTACGTCGGCACCACGGCCCTGCGTGATGGCGGCGGCGTGATGGTGGACTGGGCCTACAAAAACGGGGGGGATTATCTGCCGACACCGGAAGAGGTCAAAGCCTTGCGTCCGGCAGAATAAACCTACAGGCCCCCGACAATGCGCTTGGGGGCCTGACCTTAACACATCCCTATCTGATCGGACCTGACGCCGCATGGAATTCTTTGTCGCTCAAATCCTGACCGGCCTTGCGAATGCAAGTTCGCTGTTTCTGGTCGCCTGCGGGCTGTCCCTGATCTTTGGCGTCACGCGGATTGTGAACTTCGCCCATGGCTCCCTTTATATGCTGGGGGCCTATATCGGCTATTCGCTGATGCAGGTACTGCCCGGGGGTGTTGGCTTTTGGGGCTCGATCATCCTTGCGGGCGTCGCCGTGGGCATCATTGGCGTGCTGATCGAAATGCTGGTGCTGCGCCCTGTGTATCGCGCGCCGGAGCTGTTTCAGCTGGTCGCCACCTTTGGCGTCATTCTCGTCATTCAAGACCTTACCCTCATTATCTGGGGCCCCGAAGACCTGCTTGGCCCCCGCGCGCCGGGCTTGCGGGGTGTGTTCCGCATCATGGGCGAGCCGATCCCGAAATACGACATCGTCCTCTTGGTCATAACCCCCTTCGTTGCGCTTGGCCTGTGGTATCTGATCACCCAAACCCGCCTTGGTGTGCTGGTGCGTGCCGCTACGCAAGACCGCGAAATGGTCGGCGCGCTGGGCGTCAATCAGGTGTGGCTCTTTACCGGCGTTTTTGCGCTGGGTTCTGCGCTGGCGGGTCTTGGCGGCGCGCTGCAACTGCCCAAAGGGGGCGCGGATCTTCTGATGGATTTTAACATTCTTGCGCCTGTTTTTGTGGTGGTGGTCATCGGCGGCATGGGCTCGCTGCCCGGTGCCTACCTCGCCGCAATCATCATCTCCGTGCTCAACGTCTTTGGCGTGACCTATCTGCCGCAATCCACGCTGGTGTTGATGTTCATCGTGATGATCGTGGTGCTGATGATCCGACCCTACGGGTTGTTTGGCCGCGAGGAGGTTGCAGGCGAACACGGTCAGGTGGGTGAGCCGGAGGACCCGATCAAACCCGCCTCATCCCGTGCGCGCCTGATCATTGCGTTGGGCATCGCTGCGCTTGCGTTTCTGCCGCTTTACGGCTCTTCCTTCTCACAGGTGCTCGCCACTGATGTGATGATCTTCTGCCTTTTCGCGGCCAGCCTGCATTTTCTGCTGGGTCTCGGCGGTTTGGTCAGTTTTGGCCATGCCGCGTATTATGGCGGTGGGGCCTATGTTGCGGCGCTGCTTGTGACGCATCTGAATTCGTCCATGGAAATCGCCTTTATGCTGGCCCCGATTGGGGCTGGCCTTGCTGCCCTTGCCATTGGCTGGGTGTGCTTGCGTCTGACGGGCGTTTACTTCGCCATGCTCACGCTCGCCTTTGCCCAACTGCTCTGGAGTCTTGTGTTTCAGTGGGGGGATGTGACGGGTGGCGATGATGGCCTTGTGAACATCTGGCCCTCCGATTGGCTCAACGAAACGACCGTTTATTTCTACTTCACCATGCTCTTTGCCATTGGCGGCATTCTGGTGCTGCGCCACATCGCGCATTCACCCTTTGGCTACGCCTTGCGCGCAGCACGTGACAGCAAGCGACAGGCGGAGACGATGGGCATTGACACCCACAAGGTGCAATTACTCGCCTTTGGGTTTGCCGGGTTGATGGGTGGCCTTGCCGGTGCGCTGTTTGTGTTCTCCAAAGGCAGCGTCTTTCCCAACGAACTCGAAATCGCGCGCAGTTTTGATGCGCTGATCGTGGTGTTTCTAGGTGGTGTGAAAACACTGGCGGGCGGTGTTGTTGGCGCGGGGTTCTTCAAAGGTATCGAAGAAACCCTGACCCGTTTCGAATACTGGCGCCTTGTGATGGGTCTGCTGATCATTGGTGTGGTGATCCTGGCCCCCAATGGCATTGTCGGGTCTTTGCGCAAATTTGTGCGCCGCCTCAGGGGCGTTTCTGAGGGAGAAGGCGCATGAGTGTTGTTCTTGAAACCAAGGGCCTGACTAAATCCTTTGGCGGTTTGGTTGCCGTTGATGATGTATCTTTCCAATTACAAAAGGGGGAGTTGCTGGCCCTGATTGGCCCCAATGGCGCGGGCAAAAGCACTTGTTTCAACATGCTGATGGGTCAACTCCCCCCGACGGCAGGTGACGTGTACCTGATGGGCGAACAGATCACCGGCCTCAAACCCCGCCAGATCTGGCGCAAGGGGGTGGGGCGGACCTTTCAGATCACCGCGACCTATAGTTCCATGACCGTGGTGGAAAATGTGCAGATGGCGCTGCTGTCTCACCACAAGGACATCTTCCGCTACGCGCCGCGCGCGCATAAAATGTACCATGCGGAGGCGATTGCCCTTTTGGAAAAAGTCGGCATGGCCGAACAGGCTGAACGCCACTGCGCCGTGCTGGCCTACGGCGATCTCAAACGCATGGAGCTGGCCATCGCGCTGGCCCATGACCCGGCGCTGCTGCTGATGGATGAACCCACTGCGGGCATGGCGCCCAAGGAACGTGTGGCGCTGATGCAATTGACCGCTGATATTGTCGAGGACCAGCAGGTCAGCGTGCTTTTCACCGAACACGACATGGATGTGGTTTTTGCCCACGCGCATCGCATCATGGTGCTGAACCGGGGCGCGCTGATCGCTGAGGGGGACGCGGGCGAAATCCGCAACAACCCGCTGGTGCAAGAGGTGTATTTGGGCGGCGGTACACTCTTTGCCGAGGAGGACACCCATGCTTGAGGTCGAACGTATCAACAGCTTTTACGGCAAGGCCCATGTGCTGCGCGACCTCTCCCTGTCCGTGCCCAAGAGCAACGTGGTCGCCCTGCTGGGCCGCAACGGCGCGGGCAAGACGACAACGCTGAAATCCATCATGCAACTGGTGCGCCCGACCACGGGCAGCATCACCTTTCAGGGCCGGTCAATCGCGGGGTCACAGCCCCACAAGGTTGCAAAACTGGGTCTGGGATATGTCCCCGAAGAACGCCGTATCTTTACCGATCTGACCGTGGCGGAAAACCTGCTGGTGGGCAAACAGCCCCCGCGTGAGGGCGCGGTGACATGGTCCGAGGACATGCTCTTTGACCTTTTTCCCAATCTCGCAGAGCGGCGCAACAACCGCGGCAAGGCGCTGTCGGGGGGCGAGCAGCAGATGCTGACCATCGCGCGCACGCTGATGGGCAACCCGTCCTTTGTCCTGCTTGATGAACCCAGCGAAGGGGTCGCCCCGGTGATCGTGGAACAGATGGCCAGGGTCATTCAGCAGCTTAAATCCGAGGGGCTGACCGTGTTGCTGTCAGAACAGAACCTGCATTTCGCTCAGGCCGTGGCGGATTTGGTGGTGATTATCGAAAGTGGTGTGCAAGTTTACAATGGCACCCTTGCAGAACTCAACAGCCATCCTGAAATCCGGGATGCGTACCTTGCCGCCTGATTTGGCAAACGGGGCGCGGGCAGGCATGATGGCGACATCACAATGAAAGGGCCGCGCCTATGACCCTGAGTGCGCTTGGGTATATCGGCATTCAATCGCGCCGCACGCAGGAGTGGTGCGATTTTGCTTCTGGTCTTTTGGGGATGCAAAAGGTTGATGCGGGCGGGGCCACGCGCGCCTTTCGCATGGATGACCGCAAGCAACGCCTGATCGTCACGGGCGACGGGGACGAAGGCCTTGCCTTTATGGGTTGGGAGGTCGCCAGCGCGGCTGATCTGGATGCTCTGGCAAGTCGGCTGGAGAACGCGGGCGTGAAGGTTAGGGATGAAACCACCGCGCTGGCAGATCAACGCCATGTGGCGCGCCTGATTTCCTTTCACGACCCTGGGGGCAACCGGATTGAGGTGTTTTGTGATCCCGTGCTGGCCAGTGACCCGTTTCAACCGGGCCGCTCGATCAGCGGCTTCAACACCGGATCGCTTGGCATGGGCCATGCGGTGTTGCACGTGGAGGATGTGGACGTGTTGCTGCCGTTTTACCGCGATTTGCTGGGCTTCAAGGTGTCAGACTACGGGGTCACGCCGTATAAATTATTTTTTTTCCACCTTAACGGACGGCATCACAGCTTTGCCATGGTGGGCAGTGGCACGCGCGGGTTGCATCATTTCATGGTTGAGGTCTGCGCACTGGATGATCTGGGGCAGGGCTATGACATCGCGCTGCAAGGTGAAGATATGATCGCCTATACGCTGGGGCGGCATACCAATGATCAGATCACGTCGTTTTACGCCAATTCACCGTCCGGGTTCTTTGTGGAATACGGCTGGGGCGGCATGGTGATTGATCCTGACAGATGGCAGGCGCATGAGACCTTTGATGGCCCATCGCTGTGGGGGCATGAACGTTTGTATCTGCCAGAAGGGTCCGAAACCCGCAGCCGCCTGCGCGAGATGAAGCTGGACGCGGCCCGTCGGGGTGTGCGGGCACCCGACCCGACAGGCTGTGCTTGGCTTAATGGGTTGGTCAGGCGTTAAAGGTCGGGCGCTGTAGGGCCCTGATCCTAAGGCGTCACCAGATTGAACCACAGGTCAAATCGGTCATGCAGATCAAGCCATGTTTGCACAATCTCTTCCGGGCCATTGATCTGAACCCCCGCGGCCATCGCCTGTGCCAAGGTCAGCGTGCCAGTGGCAAGCGCCTCCATCTGGGATCGGGTCAGGGTGATTTCAGCGTCTACCGGGCCGAGGGCCGCATCTGCCCCCTTGCGACAAAACGCGACCTGACGTGCCACGCTGGTGCGCACCGGTGTGCCATCCACGATAAAGCGCAAGGCCAATGTCACGCCGCGTGCGCGCACCGGGTTCAGGCGCAGGGCCATGGCGTCAAACCAGTCAATCGGGTCCAGTTCTGCCGCAAGGTCCGCATTGCGCCCGCCCGCCGCCGGGATCGGCTGCACCCCGTTTTGCAGCTCCTGCGCGCCCTTGAGATAAACATTGCGCATGATGCCGCTTTCGGCGCGGTAGCCCTGGTTCTGGTAGACCTGTGCCAGCAGGCTGTACAGCTCTGGGTTCTCTTCCTCGGCAAACACCGCGTGGTTCAACAAGGTTGCGGCCCATTGCAGGTCATCCTGATGCATGGCCATACGGGCAAGCTCGATCACCCGGTCCACCCCACCCATGGCCGCCACATAACGCGCGCCGACGTCTGCAGGCGGCAAAGGGTCCAGGTTGAGCGGTCGGCCATCGTAAAATCCGAAATAACGCTGGTAAATCGCACGGGCGTTAAAGGTCAACGCCCCGTAATAGCCCCGCGCGTGAAAACACTCTGACAGCCAGTCGGGTTCCTGGATCAGGGCGGCGATCTCATCCGGGCCATGGCCCAGATTGGCCAGCCGCAGGGTCTGGTCATGGGTGTATTTGTAAATATCGCGCTGTTCGGCCAGAAACTGGCGCACCTCGCCGCCGCCCCACACCGGCCAATTGTGCGAATTGATCAACACGTCGGTGCGTTCGCCAAACAGCAACAATGCCTCATCAATGCAACGCGCCCAGAGTCGCGCATCGCGCACCTCCGCGCCGCGCGGGGGCAGCAGGTTGTGCATGTTTTGCGTGCAAACCTCCGCCATGCACAGCAGATGATGATCCGGCAGGTAAAAGGTAAACTCTGCCGGGGCCTCCGTGCCCGATGCCATCTGAAATTCAAACCGCACACCGTCGATCACCCGCGTTTCGCCGGTTTCATTGATGTACTCAGAGGGCGGCGCAAAGCCACGTGTGCCGCGCCCCGGCGTCTTGCCAATGCCGCCATCCACCAGCCCCTCGGGCCCAAACGGCAGGCCGATGCCAAATTGATAGATCGCGCGGCGCGCCATTGCATTGCCGCCCAGCACGCCCTCAGAGGCGGCGTAGGCCATAAAGTCCTTGGGCGCGTAAATCGGGGGATAACCAGCAGGGTCATCGCCCACCACACCACGGATGCCGCCAAAATGATCAGGGTGGCAATGGGTCACAATCACCGCGCTGACCGGCCGGGCGCCAAGCGTGTCGTTGATCATCGTCAGAACCGCAGTAGAGGTTTCGCGGGTCATCAGCGGGTCAACGATGATCCATCCGGTTTTGCCCCGGATTAGGGTGATGTTGGCATAATCACAGGCGCGCGCCTGCCACACACCGTTGCAGACCTCAAACAGCCCGTTGATGGCATTCAGCTGTCCATGACGCCAGAGCGAGGGGTTCACGGTGTCCGGGCAAGGAGCGTTCAGAAAGTCGAACCATACGTTATCCCACGCCAGACCACCATCTGCGCGCGCAACGCCACCTGCGGGCAGTGCCGCGATCCACCCCCGGCGGGCGTCCTCAAACGCTTTTTGATCGGCGAGGGGCAGGTTATCTGCAACGGCTTTGTTGTGGGCGATGGTGCCGGGCAAGGGAGGCGGAGGAGGCGCGGGCATAAGGCAGCTTTCAGGTCAGGATGTGCACGAGCTTACCAAGACACTTGCCTGTGCCAAATGAAAAAGGCCCCGCAGGCGCAACCCTGCGGGACCAGTGCCAACGTCGAAGGGACGTTGGAGACAGGTCAGGCTTCCTGGGGACTGAGGATGCCCACCGTGACGGCAAGTGTCTGTTTTTTGCCTTTACGCAACACGACCAGCTCTGATTCAGCCAGTGGCTCCGTGGTGGCTACAGCGCGGGTCAGGTCACGCAATTCGTTGATTTCGGTATCGCCAAAGGACAGGATGATATCGCCTTTGCGCAGCCCGGCGGTGGCGGCGGGGCTGTCGGCACTCACGGCCTCAACCACAGCGCCGCGCGGGCTGTCATAGCCCAGCACATCAGCGATCTCTTCGCTCATCGGGCGGATGTTCACACCCAGCCAGCCGCGCGCGATTTTTCCATCGTCGGCCAAATCCGCGACAACCGTCTGCACCAGATCCGAGGGCACGGCAAAGCCGATCCCGACAGAACCGCCGCCCGGAGAGATGATTGCGGTGTTTACGCCAATCACCTCACCAGCGTTGTTAAAGAGCGGCCCGCCGGAGTTGCCCTGGTTGATTGCCGCATCCGTCTGGATGAAATCGTCAAAGGTGCCGGCGTTGATGTTGCGGGACAAGGCCGAGATGATGCCGGATGTCACTGTGCCGCCCAAGCCAAAGGGGTTGCCCACGGCGACAACTTCATCCCCGACCCGCAGGAGGTCAGAGGGGCCAAAGGACACGGTTGGCAGGTTCGCATCCGCCTTGATCTTGAGCAGGGCAATGTCAGTCATCGGGTCGCTGCCCAGAACCTCGGCCTCAAACTTGCGACCATCCGACAGCTTGACCTTTACCTTTTCGGCGCCGTCCACCACATGGGCGTTGGTGACGATCTGGCCCGCCTCGGAAATGATGAACCCTGATCCCAAACCTGCGCGCGGGGCGCTGCGTTGATCGGGTATCATGTCTTCAAAACGACGGCGCAGTTCATCGGGCAAATTACCGGGCAGGCCGTTGCGGACCTGATCCGTTTTGCCTTCGACCTCAATAAACACCACGGCGGGGGAGACCGCCTCAACCAGATCACCATACCCGCCGGGCGGCACCGCATGGGCCGGATTTGGGGCCAGCGTCAGGGCGGATGTGGCCATCAAGGCCCCTGTCAGGGCCAGTACACTGGTGGTTTTTGTCAAAAAGAACGTCATATGCATCTCCTCGCAGCTTGGTTCGTCCCACCCTAAATGGGGCAGGTAGGATACAGCGGTGTTCCCGGCGTTATACAATTTTGTAAGAATTGCCCTCAGGTGCTGCGGGGCACCCATATTGGGCGTATCAAGGGCCTGACCATGAGAGCAAAAATATGAAACTGCTTGTCGTTGAGGATGACGCCACCACCGGAAACTACATCGCGCGCGGTCTGCGCGAGGAGGGACACGTGGTGGACCTACTGGCCAATGGGCGCAGCGGATTGATCGAGGCCACAACCGGCGCTTATGACGTGTTGA
This sequence comes from uncultured Sulfitobacter sp., assembly GCA_937928635.1. Lineage (GTDB taxonomy): Bacteria > Pseudomonadota > Alphaproteobacteria > Rhodobacterales > Rhodobacteraceae > Sulfitobacter. Next base: position 79,008 of record CALFWM010000040.1, read on the forward strand.
TCGTGGATCGCATGTTGCCCGAACTGGATGGTCTGTCGCTGGTCAAGACCCTGCGCGGCGCGGGCAACCGCACCGCTGTTTTGCTGCTGACGGCGATGGGGGATGTGGAGGATCGGATTGCGGGCCTGAACGCCGGGGCCGATGATTATCTGGTCAAACCCTTTGCGTTTGGCGAATTGTCGGCCCGCGTTGCCGCCCTTGCACGTCGCCCGCAATCACTGGAGGCGGAAACCGTTTTGAAAGCGGGTGATCTGGAGATGAACCTTGTCACCCGCGCGGTCACCCGGGGTGGCGTAGAGATTGACCTGTTGCCACGCGAATTTGCACTGTTGGAGCATTTGCTGCGCCGCAAGGGCCGGGTGCAGACCCGTACGATGTTGCTGGAGGGTGTCTGGGATCTCAGCTTTGATCCGCAAACCAATGTGGTTGAAACCCACGTCAGCCGCCTGCGCGCCAAGGTTGATAAACCCTTTGCGCGTGATCTGGTCCAAACGGTGCGCGGTGCCGGGTATCGGATCACCGAATGAGGACGCGTCTGGCCGGATTTTGGCGCTCCATGCCGCTGCGTCTGGCGTTGTTGCTGGTGTTGCTGTTTTCAGCGGTCAGCCTGCTGAGCCTTGCCGCCAGTTATCAAGTCACCAAGAATTCGTTTGAAAATGCCATCCGCGCGGATTTGCGTCAGGATCTGGCAGGTTTTCGTGCCGCCCCCACAGCGCGCGCGCTGGCACTGCTGGTCAAGGCGGAGTCGCGTGCCACCAATCCCAACCGGGTGATCCTGAGCTATCTCACGCCCGGCGGGCAGATTTTTGGCAATGCGACCATTGCGCGGGATGATGAGGGGTTTCACATCGTCTCGCTCGCCGGTGGGCAGGCGGAACTGGACGGCAGTTACCTGGCCCTGACAGATGCGCTGCATGGTGGGTTGCTGACCATCGCGCGCAGCCGAGCAGAGCTGTTGGCCCTGCGCGATTTGTTCATCAACATCCTGTTGATCAGCCTGCTGCCGACGGTGCTGATTGCGCTGTCGGGCGGGTTGATCCTGGCGCGCCGGTCCAAGCGGCATGTGGAGGTGGTGAGCCGCGCGCTGGATGACATGACGAGCGGCAATCTGGGCGCACGGGTACAGTTCGGGCCGCGATGGGCCGATGATCTGCGCCGCATTGGCGGTAAGCTCAACCAGATGGCAGGGGCGCAGGAAACCTCTGTTGCCGCGCTCAAACAGGTGTCGTCAGACATTGCCCACGACCTGAAAACCCCGATCCAGCGGGTGGGTGTGCATCTGGAGGATCTGGCGCGTGATCTGCCCGAAGGTTCTGCGCAATCCGCCAAATTGCAGCACGTGCGGGTGGAAGTGGATGGGATTGGTGCCACCTTTCAGGCGTTACTGCAATTGGCGCAGGTCGAGGGTGGTAGTGCGCGGGCACGCTTTGAAACAGTTGATCTGAGGGCGCTTGCCGAAACCATTGTAGAAGTGTTTGACCCCGTCGCCGCAGAGGCAGGGCAGGGTTTGCGCGCGGAATTGCCCGATGCGGCCTGCTTGGTTGAGGGGGACAGGGCGTTGCTTGGTCAAATGCTGTCAAACCTCATCGAAAACGCGCTGCGCCACACCGGGCCGGGCCATGAGGTGCAGGTGGTGCTGTCACAAAGCGGCGACGATATGTGTTTGAGCGTGCGTGACGATGGCCCCGGTATCCCCGAAGATCAGCGCGACAAGGTGTTGCAACGGCTGTATCGGCTGGATCGCAGCCGCCATACGCCGGGCAATGGCCTGGGGCTAAGCCTTGTGGATGGGGTTGCGAAATTGCACCGGGCCGATCTGGTCTTGCAGGACAATGCGCCGGGGCTGCGGGTGGATGTCACCTTTGCCAAGGCAACCGGCAGCATTGGCAATGCAAGGTCCTGAGACACTACTCCCTAGACAGTGGCCCTTGCAAAATCGGCATGGCTCTGAGCAAGCTTGGGCTCTCACTCAGAAAGGATCCCAGCCCATGCGCGCCATGCAAGTCACTGCCTACGATCAACCCCTGTCGATGCAAGATCTTGAGATGCCTGTGCCCACGGCGGGGCAGGTTCTGGTGAAAATCGAAACCTGCGGGCTGAACTTTGGCGATTTGCTGATCATCAAAGGCACCTATCAGGAAAAACCGCCCTTGCCCTTTACGCTGGGGATGGAACTGGCCGGCACAATTGTAGGGGTTGGTGAGGGTGTGACCCATCTGAAAGAGGGTCAGCGGATCGCGGCCTTTACCGGCTTTGACGGGTTGTCGGAATATGCCGCCGTGCGCGCGGAGGTCTGTGTGCCGATCCCGGATCAGATGGATGCCGTGGATGCCGCGGCCTTTCTGATCGCCTATGGCACCAGCCATGTGGGGCTGGATTACAAGGCGCGCCTGCAACCGGGTGAGCGGCTGTTGGTGCTGGGGGCATCTGGCGGCGTTGGGCTGACGGCGGTTGAACTGGGCAAGCTGATGGGTGCGGAGGTGATCGCCTGTGCGCGCGGCGTGGATAAACTGGCCGTGTGCAAGGCGGCGGGCGCGGATCATCTGGTCAATTCCGAAAGTGACGACATCCGCGAGGTGGTCAAGGCCCTGGGCGGGGCCGATGTGGTTTATGACCCGGTGGGTGGCGACCAATTCAAGGCGGCGATGCGGGCCTGTAACCCGGAGGCGCGACTGCTGCCTTTGGGGTTTGCCAGTGGCGAGGTGCCGCAAATCCCGGCCAACATCCTGTTGGTCAAGAACCTGCACGTGCTTGGGTTTTATTGGGGGGGCTATGCCCGTGTGAATCCCAAGGTGCTGACCGACAGTTTTACCCAATTGTTCACGTGGTATGCCCAAGGCAAGCTGAAACCCCATGTCAGCCATGTGCTGCCGCTGGATCAGGCGAATGAGGCGCTGGACCTTTTGCGCACCCGCAAGGCCACGGGTAAAGTGGTGGTTAAAGTCAGTGATTAACGCCGTACACCGTGGCCGCGTGTGATGGATTTGGCCTTGGCACGTTCGCGTAAAAACACGAACAATCCGGCCGATAGGATCAGCGCGATGCCCAGCCAGACCTCCCACGCGGGGACCTCGCCAAAGATCACAAAACCCCAGAATACGGCCATCGGCAGCAGGCTGTATTCAAACGGGGCCACCGTGGCGGCATCCCCCAGGCGATACGCCTGCGACAGGCAATAGCCGATCAGTGCCGAATTGACGCCAAGCGCGACGAAGACCCAAACGTCGTCCGGCTGTGGCCAGATCCACGCGCGCAACAGGAACTGCATGGAGGCGCTGGCCTCCGGACCCACAAACCGCCCATCCCCCGCACCTGCGTAAAACCCCACCGAGACCACGATGAACATTGCCTGAATATAGACCGACAGAACGGAGGCCTTGGCCTTGACCCCCAGCTTGCGGGTCATCAACTGGTTCAGTGCATAGGTGATGGCGGCGATGATCGGCAGCATCAGCACGACCCGCGAGGCACCAAGGGCGTCCGCGTTGACCCAAGGGCGCTGCATGATGATTACGCCGACAAACCCGACGGCAACCGCGCTCAGCCGCAGCACCCCAACCTTTTCACCCAACAAAGGGATCGACAGCAGCGTGATGAACAGGGGCGCCACAAAGAACAATGCGGTTGCCTCTGCCAGGGGCAGCGCGGCAAGGGCCACAAAGAATGCCATGTTGGAGACCACAATCATGATGCCGCGCAGCACGTGCAGCCCCAGTTGATCAGTTTTCAACAGGTGAAACCCACCCTCCCATTTCACCAGTAGCAGGCTGATCAGAATGCCCAAAGCGGAGCGGGCAAAGACGATTTCGTGCAACGGATAGCCGCCTGCCAATTGCTTGATAAACATGTCATTGAACGAAATTGCCAGCATGCCGATCAAGATGAACAGGATCGCAAGGCCCGCGCGGTTTTGGGGGAGTGATGTCATCCCATTGACCTATCAGGGTTGTGCGACCTGTCTAGCTGGTTTGCGACCCTTGCCTTGCATGCCGGGAGGATTGGCCGCTTTACGACTTGGCGTGGTTGGCGAACCTGTTATCCTATGCGCCCGGACAAAAGGATCACGCCATGCAAATGTCAGACACCCGCCAGATCGACGCACCCGTTGCAGAGGTTTATGCCGCCCTGCTTGACCCTGACATGCTGCAAAAATGCGTGCCCGGCGCGCAAGAGGTCACTGGATCCGTCGAAGACGGGTTTGAGGCGACCGTGGTACAAAAGGTGGGCCCCGTCAAAGCGACGTTCAAAGGGCAGGTCACGCTGAGCGATCTGGTTGAAAACGTGTCGCTCAAGATTGATGGCGCGGGCAAAGGCGGGGCCGCTGGTTTTGCCAAAGGCGGGGCAGAGGTGCGCCTGAGTGAGCAGGATGGCGGCACGCAGCTAAGCTATGATGTGGAGGCCAAGGTGGGCGGCAAGCTCGCGCAATTGGGCAGCCGGATCATTGATGGATTTGCCAAGAAAATGGCGGATCAGTTTTTTGACAATTTCCAGTCCACGCTGGAGGGCACGGCAGAAGAAGAGACCGCCGCGCCGGCAAAAAAGGGCTGGTTTGGCCGTTCCAAAAGCTAATTGTGATCAGCCCAGCGGTCGCAACCCGCCCGCCATGGGGATTGGGTGTGTTTGGGCCCGCGTGACCAGCACGGCCCACCCGGAAGCAACCAAAGGCACAGCATGTCCAACATCGTCTCTATCCGTGATCTAAAGAAATCCTATCAGGATGGGTTTGAGGCGCTGAAAGGTGTCACGCTGGATATCAAAGCGGGAGAAATCCTGGCCTTGCTTGGCCCCAATGGAGCTGGGAAAACCACCTTGATTTCAACAATTTGCGGGATCACAACGCCCAGTGCAGGCAGTATCAGCGTGGGCGGGCATGACATTGTCACCGATTATCGCGCCGCGCGGTCGATGATCGGATTGGTGCCCCAGGAAATCAACCTTGAACCCTTTGAGAAGGTGATCAATACGGTGCGGTTCTCGCGCGGGCTGTTTGGAGCGCGGCGCGATGATGCGGTAATTGAAAAGGTGCTGCGCCAGCTTTCGTTGTGGGATAAAAAGGATGCCCAGATACGTGAACTGTCCGGCGGCATGAAACGTCGCGTGCTGATTGCCAAGGCGCTGGCCCATGACCCGCGTGTGTTGTTTCTGGATGAACCCACAGCGGGTGTTGACGTGGAATTGCGCAAGAGCATGTGGGAGGTCGTTGCAGGCCTGAAGGCGGATGGCGTGACAATCATTTTAACCACCCACTACATCGAAGAGGCGGAGGCGATTGCCGACCGGGTGGGCGTGATCGCCAGTGGTGAGCTGATGCTGGTGGAGGAAAAAGCCACCCTGATGCAGCGCATGGGCCAAAAGCAGTTGGAGGTTCAGCTGACCGCGCCGATCAGCGACATTCCGGCAGGGCTGCGTTCTGACGCGCTGAGCCTGTCGGCAGACGGCAGCGCGCTGATCTACAGCTATGACACCAACAGCGAACGCACCGGCATCACCGCGCTGCTGTCCAAGGTATCCCAAGAGGGGTTGGTGCTGCGCGATGTGGTGACACGCCAGTCGAGCCTTGAGGATATCTTTGTCACGCTGGTGCAGGAGGACGTATCATGAACCTGACCGCCATCAGATCAATTTATATCTTTGAAATGGCTCGGTTTTTCCGCACCATTTCGCAGAGCTTTCTGGCCCCTGTGCTGTCCACCTCGCTCTACTTCGTGGTCTTTGGTGCAGCTATTGGCAGCCGCATTGATGAGGTGGAGGGTGTCAGCTACGGCGCGTTCATCGTGCCAGGGCTGATCATGTTGACGGTGATCACCCAAGCGATTTCCAACGCGTCTTTTGGCATCTATTTCCCAAAATTCATCGGCACGTTCTTTGAGCTGCTGGCAGCCCCGATTAGCTTTATCGAAATTGTCATCGGGTATGTGGGGGCGGCGGCGACCAAATCACTGATCATTGGCGTGATCATCCTGCTGACGTCGTTTTTCTTTGTTGATATCACCATCGCGCATCCCTTTGCGATGGTGGTGTTTCTAGTGCTGACCACGATCAGCTTTTCGCTGATGGGGTTTATCCTTGGAATCTGGGCCGGCAATTTTGAGCAGTTGCAAATTGTGCCTTTGCTGGTGGTCACCCCTTTGGTTTTTCTGGGAGGGTCGTTTTATTCCATCTCCATGCTGCCACCGATCTGGCAGACCATTTCGATGTTCAATCCGGTTGTATACCTGATTTCCGGCTTTCGCTGGGCATTTTTTGACACCGCCGATGTCCCAATCGTGACCAGCCTGATTGCTATATTGCTGTTTACCGGAGGCTGTTTGACAGTGATCTGGTGGATTTTCCGCACCGGTTGGCGCATCCGTAAGTAACGCGTCTTGTTTGACGGGCGCACGCGCTCTACATGGAGTGACATGAAACGTTGGCTGCCCTTCCTTAAATCGGATGCAACTGTTGCCGTTATTCGCCTGTCGGGCGTGATCGGTACACAGGGGCGTTCGGCATTGAATGATGCGACTTTGGCACCCGTGATTGAAAAGGCGTTTGCCAAGGGCAAGCCTGTGGCCGTCGCGCTGGAGATCAACTCGCCCGGGGGCAGCCCGGTGCAATCCTCCTTGATAGGCGCGCGCATCCGTCGGCTGGCGGAAGAAAAAGACGTGCCTGTCCTCGCCTTTGTAGAGGACGTTGCGGCCTCTGGCGGCTATTGGCTGGCGGCAGCGGCGGATGAGATTTATGCGGACCCAAGCTCCGTTGTCGGGTCAATTGGTGTGATCTCTGCGTCCTTTGGGGCGCATGAGCTGATCAAGAATTACGGGATTGAGCGGCGGGTTTATACGGCAGGCAAATCCAAAAGCACACTGGACCCGTTCCGCCCCGAAAAGGAAGAGGATGTGGCGCGGCTAAAGGTCCTGCTGGAAGACATCCACACCAATTTCATTGACCACGTCAAAGACCGCCGCGGGGCCAAATTGCCCGAGGATATTGACATTTTTACTGGCGAATTCTGGCTGGCCCGCCGGGCAATCGAACTGGGTCTGATAGACGGTATTGGGCATCTCAAGCCGATGCTGAAAGATCGGTTTGGGGACAAGGTGCAGCTTAAACGCTACGGTGTCAAAAAGGGCCTTTTGTCGCGCTTTGGCATGCAGTTGGTCCAAGAGGCCACCCACAGTATCGAGGAGCGCGCAGCCTATGCGCGGTTTGGCATTTGATCGCCAAGATCGTTGTCCTGTTCCTCGTCTTTATGGGGATGCTTGCCTGGTTTGGCAAAATGCACTGGCTTGGCTCCAAGCGCCTTAAACAAACAAAATGCGGCAAATGCGGGCGCTATCGTATTGGCAAAGGGGCCTGCGGCTGCGGTGCTAAATCATGATCTTGTCCGCGTGGGGCTTTTTGATCCTGGGGCTGATTGTCCTGCTTCTGGCGGGCGAAGCCGTGGTGCGCGGTGCGGTCAACCTGTCCCTGCGCCTAGGTGTGCCTGCGTTGATTGTCAGTCTCACAATTGTGGCCTTTGGCACATCAGCGCCTGAACTGCTGATCGCGATTTCTGCCGTATTGGATGATGTGCCCGGCATTGCGATGGGGAATGTGGTTGGATCAAACACGGCGAACATTCTGCTGGTTTTGGGCGTGCCCGCCTTGCTGGCCACGATGCACACATCCGAATGTCAGACCCGAAAAACCTACATTTTCATGATCATCGCCTCACTGCTTTTTATCGGGCTGGCGTTTCGTGGCGTGTTTGACTGGATCGCGGCTGTTACCTTGCTGGCGGCACTTGCCTTTGTTCTTGCGGATCAGTTTCGGGAAGTCAAAAGCCACCGCATCCTGGGCAAGGATGCCCCGTCAGAAGAGGATGAGCCAGAGGGCGCGGACCCGGATATGCCGGGCTGGCATATTGTGGCATTTCTGGTGCTGGGCATGGTTGGCCTGCCTTTGGGCGCAGAACTGCTGGTGCAGAACGCAACGGTCATCGCGCGCAGTTGGGGGGTCAGTGATACGGTGATTGGCCTGACTGTTGTGGCCATTGGTACGTCCTTGCCTGAACTTGCAACCACCGTGATGGCCGCCCTGCGCCGGCAGGCGGATGTGGCTTTGGGCAATGTGATCGGTTCCAACATGTTCAATCTGTTGGGGATCATCGGTGTGGCTGGACTGGTTGGACCAATCCCGGTCGATCAGGCGTTTTTGCAGTTTGACCTTTGGGTGATGCTGGGCGCATCCCTGATGCTGATCCCGTTTGTATTTATGGGCCGGGACATCACCCGTATCTGGGGGACCATGTTGGTGGTTCTCTACGGGATCTATCTGATTGTCGTTCTGACCTAGGGAGCAACGCAGTATGAGCATTGCATTGGTCACGGGGGCGGGTGCGCGACTGGGGCGCGCGATGGCGCTCTATCTGGCCGGGCGTGGCTATGACGTTGCGGTGCATTACGCAAGCTCTGATGCAGCCGCCAAGAGCCTTGTGGATGAGATCAAGGCGATGGGGCAAAACGCCGTGGCCCTGCAAGCCGATCTGCTGCAAGAGGATGAGATGGCAGCCTTGCTGCCCCGCGCGGCTGACGCGCTGGAGGGGCCTGTGCGTTGCTTGGTCAACAATGCCTCTGTGTTTGAGTATGACAGCATTGAAAGTGCGACACGTGCGAGCTGGGACCGGCATATGGACAGCAACCTGCGTGCGCCCTTTGTGCTGACCCAAAGCATGGCCGCACAGGGTCTGGCCCCCGAATACGACGTGCGCGGAGAGCCGGTGGCCAGCGGGTTGATCGTGAATATGATCGACCAGCGTGTGCGCAAACTGACGCCGGAGTTCATGACCTATACATTGGCCAAAATGGGTCTATGGGCGCTGACACAAACAGCATCCCGCGCTTTGGCGCCTGCAATCCGGGTGAATGGTATCGGCCCCGGTCCCACCCTCATTGCAGCCGACCAGCCAGAGGCGCATTTTGCCGCCCAACGGGCCCATACTGTGCTGCAACGTGGGTCGAATCTTGAGGACATCACCGGGGCGCTTGGCTACTTTATTGATTCGCCGGGTGTGACCGGTCAGTTGCTTTGTGTGGACGGAGGACAGCACCTGTCCTGGCAGACACCAGACGTGCAGGGAGGGTAATGTGAAGTTGTCCCTACGTTAGTTGTGCACCGCGTTCATAAAGATGGCCAAACTGTTTCAAAAAGCTGTTTCTTTTCAATATCTTGCGGCTAATTTATAAAAATATAGAATAATTACAGTGACTTATGCACGTGCCTAAAAATTAAGCAGTTGAGAGAAGAAGGCGAAATACAACAATAATTTCTGACTGCTCAGAACTTATCAGCAGAGTTATCCACAGGTTTGGTGGACATGTTAAGTATTGAACTAAACCCGCTGCCTAGGGCAGCACAGGCAGAGAATCACCAGCTATGTCACGCGAAAAAGACACACCGCCAAAGGGTCACGAGGTTATACAAAAATACCTAAAGACCATTGACTCCTCTCCTGGCGTTTACCGGATGCTAGATCATGAAAGTCGTGTGCTATATGTGGGCAAAGCGCGCAACCTGCGCGCGCGGGTGAGTTCCTATGCAAGACCCACAGGCCATACCGCGCGCATTGCCCGGATGATCGCCAATACCGCCAGCATGATGTTTCTGACCACCAAGACAGAAACCGAAGCGCTGCTGCTGGAACAGAACCTGATCAAGCAGTTGAAACCCAAGTTCAACGTGTTGCTGCGCGACGACAAGAGCTTTCCAAATATTCTGGTGACATCGGCCCATGACTACCCGCAGATCAAAAAACACCGCGGCGCGAAAAAGGAAAAAGGGGCGTATTACGGGCCCTTTGCCAGTGCCGGGGCGGTAAACCGCACGCTTAATCAATTGCAGCGGGTTTTTTTGCTGCGTGATTGTTCTAACACGATGTTTGAAAGCCGCACGCGGCCCTGCTTGCAGCATCAGATCAAACGCTGCTCAGCGCCCTGCGTGGGCAAGGTGACGCCGCAGGAATACCAGCAAACCGTCAAGGACGCGGAGCGGTTTTTGTCAGGCAAGTCCACCGACATTCAGGCCCGTCTGGCAGCTGAGATGAATGCGGCTTCCGAAGAGATGGAATTTGAACGCGCCGCAGCCCTGCGCGACCGGATCAAGGCCCTGACACAGGTGCAGACCGCCCAAGGGATTAACCCGCAAAACGTCACTGAGGCCGATGTGATTGCCCTGCATCTTGAAAACGGGCAGGCCTGCGTGCAGGTATTTTTCATTCGGGCCAACCAAAACTGGGGTAACCGTGATTATTACCCGCGCGTTGGGGCGGATGTGGACGCAGCGGAAGTGCTGGAAGCCTTCATCGGCCAGTTTTATGACACCCGCGAACCGCCCCGGCAGTTGATCCTGTCAAATGAGATCGAAAACCCCGACCTGATGGCCGAGGCCTTGACCGGCAAATTAGGCCGCAAGGTCGAGTTGATTGTACCCAAGCGGGGCGAAAAGGCCGAACTGGTTGATGGGGCCCTGCGCAACGCGCGCGAAAGTCTGGCGCGTAAGATGGCGGAGACCGCAACGCAAACCCGTCTGCTGAAAGAACTGGCCGAGGCATTTGATTTGCCCGCTCCGCCCGCACGGATCGAGGTGTATGACAACTCGCATATCCAAGGCACAAATGCGGTGGGCGGGATGATTGTCGCGGGCCCCGACGGGATGATGAAAAACCAGTATCGCAAGTTCAATATCAAGGGGGAGGAGCTGACCCCCGGTGATGACTTTGGCATGATGAAAGAGGTGTTGCACCGGCGGTTCAAGCGATTGCTGAAGGAAGACCCGGACCGCAGCCGTGGTATGTGGCCCGAGTTGCTGTTGATTGACGGCGGGGCCGGGCAGGTCAGTGCAGTTGCAGAGATCATGCGCGCGCACGGCGTGCAGGACATTCCGATGGTCGGGGTTGCCAAAGGGGTGGACCGGGATGCGGGCAAGGAAGAGTTTCACCGTGTGGGCAAACGCCCGATGGCGCTGCGCCACAATGATCCGGTTTTGTATTTTGTGCAGCGGCTACGCGATGAGGCGCATCGTTTTGCCATTGGCACGCACCGGGCCAAACGGGCCAAGGCCGTTGGTGCGACACCGCTGGATGATGTGCCCGGCGTCGGGGCCGGACGCAAACGCGCGTTGTTGGCGCATTTTGGGTCGGCCAAGGCCGTTGGGCGCGCAAACCTAAGTGATCTCAAGGCGGTAGAGGGGGTTTCTGATGCGCTGGCAGAAACCATCTATGCGTTCTTTCACGAACGTGGATGAGGCACAGGGGCGGGCAAGCCCGCACAGGATTTTGTTTTTTGATGAGGGGCTTTGCCCCTCAAACTCCCCAGGAATATTTTTGCCAGAAAGAGCAGCTCTGTTGGCGCTTTCCCCTCTGGTTCGGGCGGTATAGTGTGCCGCTATGAAGTGGAATTTACCCAATATCCTGACACTTGCCCGTCTGATTGCAGCGCCCGGTGTTGCAGTGATGTTTTTGTATTTTACGCGGCCTTATGCGGATTGGTTTGCGTTGATCCTGTTTGTGTCCGCAGCGGTTACCGACTGGTTTGATGGGTATCTGGCACGGGCCTGGAAACAGGAGACGAAACTGGGGGCGATGCTGGACCCGATTGCAGACAAGGCGATGGTGGTGATTGCCCTGATGGTGATCATCGGGTTTTCAAGCTGGTCGCCCTGGTTGGTGTTGCCCGCAACGGTGATTTTGTTTCGTGAGGTTTTTGTATCCGGGTTGCGCGAATACCTTGGGGATGTGGCAGGCACGCTCAAGGTCACAGCGCTGGCCAAGTGGAAGACAACCTGCCAGATGATTGCAATTGCCGTGCTTTTCTCGCAGGGCGTGTTTGAGCATTATCTTGGCATGTCGGTTTTTGGCATGGATGAAGAGATGATCCTGTCCATTCTTGATGGCCGCGAGGAAGACGTGCTGGGCCTGTGGTGGAAGCTGGCGGGCATGAACTGGGCAGGCACGGCCGGGTTGTGGCTGCTGTGGTTGGCAGCCGCGCTCACAGCGATTACAGGGATTGATTATCTGATGAAGGCGTTGCCACATTTGCGGGAGACACGGTAATGCAGGTGCTTTATTTTGCCTGGGTACGGGAGCGGATCGGGGTGCCGCGCGAGGTGGTCGACACCAGCGCAGAAACGGTCAGGGATCTGGTCGCAGAATTGCAGGCCAAGGAAGAACGCTATACTCTTGCTTTTTCTGACCTGAGCGCGCTGCGGGTTGCGGTTGATCAGGTGCTAAGCGATTTTGACACGCCTCTGGCCGGCGTGCAGGAAGTTGCGTTTTTTCCGCCGATGACGGGGGGCTAGCCCATGCGTGTTTTGGTGCAGGATGCGCCTTTTGATCTGGGGGCAGAAACCCAGGCGTTTGCGCAGGGACACAGCGACATGGGTGCAATTGTGACCTTTACCGGTGTGGTGCGTGATCTGCCGGGTGATCCGTTGCAGGTGATGGAAATTGAGCATTACCCCGGCATGACCGAACTGGCGTTGCGTGAGATGGCGGAGACGGCAAAGGAGCGTTTTTCATTGGGTGATGTGCTGGTTATTCACCGTTTTGGGGCGCTGAAACCCGGTGAGATGATCATGATGGTGGCCACCGCCGCGCCGCATCGCAAAGATGCCTTTGCAGCGGCAGATTTTCTGATGGACTATCTGAAATCGCGCGCGCCGTTCTGGAAACGGGAGATCACCGCCAAAGGGGCAACGTGGGTTGCGTCCAAAGAGGCCGATGAGGATGCGTTGGGCCAGTGGGAGACGCCCTGAGCGGCAGCGCGCGGGTCGTTCACTGCCGCTATAGGCATTTTCTACTTGGCGCAGTGATCAGTAGATTTACTCGGAGGAGCGCTCGTAATGGGCGCGCAGTTCTTCGGTTTCGTGCCGGGCATCGCGCAGACCGTCCATGGCCGCGCGCAATTCCGCTTCGGTCTGGGACAGCTGGTTGGTCAGCTCCGCCTCACGCTGTTGCAGATAGGTAATGGCCTGATCACGGGTTTCCTCCGCCTCATGCAATTCCTGGCTCATTTTGTCGAGTTGTTCGACATCACCTGCCGCAACACGGGTAAAGCGGTGCAGCAGCCAATTGGCAAACCACCCCAGACAGAAAGCGACAAAGAGAATGATTGCTGTCGCAAGGACAAATTCAGTTCTACTCATCGGTGGTGCCTGTGTTTGCGTCGATATCGTCCTGTGTATCGCCGGTTTGCGCGACACTTTCCAGTGTTGTTTCCTCGGGCTGGGCAACCGTATCGGGGCGGATCAGACGGAATTCGATGCGCCGGTTGGCTTCGCGGCCCGCTTCGGTCTGATTGTCCGCGATCGGGCTGCTTTCGCCATACCCCCTGGCAGCAAAAGAGCCGGTCAATACGCGGCGGGCGCGCAGCTCGTTCAGCACTGATTCTGCACGCGACTGGGAAAGTTCCAGGTTCATGGATTCCCGGCCCTGACTGTCGGTGTGGCCCTGAATCTCCAAGGGCAGCGCGCCGCAGCGTTTCAGGATCGCGGCGATATCGTCCATTGTGCCCAGGGTGGCCGCGTCAATCGTGGCAGAGCTTGGTTCAAAGGTGATTTTGCTCACCTTTAGCACGTCGCGAATTTCGACTTCGCATTCGTCAGGGGTTGGAATGCCCAACACCGGATCCAGCTTTTTCTGATAGGTGACGTCGATGTCATAGACGGACCCTTCCCCAAGTTTGCCAGCCAGAAGTGTCGCAATTTCCGTGCTGGCATCTGCGTTTCCGGTGTTCCCGGTCAAGGATATGGTATCAGGGGTCACCGTCAGCGCGCCGTTGCTGAGTGCCGAAAGCGCCTCAAGTCCGGTCAGGATGCGTGGCGACCAGTCTGCGGGCAAACCCTCCGCAACGCGGGTGGCGGTATAGACCTTGGCGGAGCCAAACCGCGCCTTGGCGTAGCTGTCTGCCAATTCGCGCGCGCCTGCGCTTTCCATGCGGCCGCGCAATTGAACCTGCCCTTCTGGGCTAAGCGTCGCGGTAAATTCCGGGGGGCCTGCGCTCGGGTCCGCCACTTTGGGCAGCTGTGCGTTGAGGGCAAAGACTTCTGGCAGGGCACTTTCAAGCTCGCCCACAACGCGGTCAAACAGAGCCTGATCCGTGCCTTCTGCGGCGACGAGGGTGATGTCAGCATCTGCAAAGCTGACAGAACCGCCTTCAAACCGATCCAGGGCTGTGATGGCCTGCACCACCGCCGTTGACCAGTTTGGGCTGGGCACACCCATGCCAACAGTACACCGTGCGGTGCCGGTGCTGCCGGCGTTGGCCGCAGCTGTCAGGATTTCCGCACGGGCCCGCAACGAATCTGCTGAACAGGCATCAAAACGTGCGCCCTCTGCGTCTTTTTCAAAGCGCAGGGTAAAGGGCGTGATCACCGGGCGTGGGGCAGAGATGTCGAGCGAAAGGCGCAGGTCACGCGGCGCGTCGCGGCGCAGGGTGGCCTCCATTTTCTGCTTGGCATTGGCGCTGTCGGCAATCGCTGTGATCGCCACCTCGCCAGCGGCAACGGAAATCTTTGAGCGTGGCAACATGGCCATGGCATCCACCGCAAAATCCATCGCAACCTGCCAATTATCCGGTGTGGGATAATCTGCGGTTTGCAGCAGGTCAGATAATTCGCCTTGATCCGACATGGCATTGAAACTTGCGATGATGGCTTCGCGGTCCGTGGAGGCCGGGATCAATCCGCTGACGCTGATCCCGCTTTCGTTGCGCAGCATTTCTGCGGAAAACCGGGGAGGGGCCACGGCGGCCTGTGCCTCGACCTCCATTTCATCAATGACCCGCGCCGCATCGACCACCGAACCGGCGGTGGTGATGGCATGAAATCGCACAGCCTCGGTAGGGGCGATACCCGCAAGGGTCACCTGCAGGCCATCCGCCTGAACCTCGGCCCATGTCATGCCTTGATCATCAAGCGCGTCGCGCACGCCAATCTCAGATGTTTCCTCAATCAGTTTGACCGAAAAATTTGCAGCGACCAAAGAGACCACAGCCGCAGCGGCAAAGGTCAGGGTCACAGTCAAAAGTGCAGATAGGCGCATGGGTTTCATGGATCTCAGTTGCGGCTTAGGTCTGTTGATACGCCGGGCGGGCCCTGCGTGCAATCACGCGAGCAGGGCAGCAGCGAAAAAGAGCAGCGGGATCATGCCCGTATCGCGGTTTGCGCGAAACAATTGCAGGCATTTGGCCGGATTGTTGATGTCCAGGCCTCTTAACTGCCAGGCCATGTGCCAGCCCATCATCCAAGGGCCGCCCAAGGCCAGCACCATCGCCAGGACCGAGGCATTGGGCAAGGCGGCATAAATCACAGCAATGCCCATCAGCCCCACTGTGGCCATCAAAAACCGGCGCAGCCAATGGGCCGTGTTGGTGCCAAACAGCCGAGCGGTGGATTTGACCCCGATCAGGGCGTCGTCTTCGGTGTCTTGGTGGGCATAGATGGTGTCATAAAACAGCGTCCATGCGATGCCCGCCAGATAAAGCACCACCGCAGGTGCGCCCAGTGACCCGGTATGGGCGGTCCAGACCAACAGCGCGCCCCAGTTGAACGCGAGCCCCAAAAACACCTGCGGCCACCATGTGAAGCGTTTGGCAAAAGGGTAGATTGTCACCAGCACCAGCGACAGAACACCGAGCGAAATCGCGGACCAGTTGAAGGTGAAAAGAATGCAGGCGGCCAGTAGGGCTTGGATGACCATCCAGACGGCGGCCTGTTTGGTGGTGACTTGACCTGAGGGGATGGGCCGGGAGCGCGTGCGTTCCACCTGCGCGTCAAAGTCGCGGTCGGTGATGTCATTCCATGTACAGCCCGCGCCCCGCATCAGCCAGGCCCCCAGGCCGCAGCCGATGAAAATCCACAAATCCTCCCAACGCGGGCTTTGATCATAAAGGATGGCCAGCGCCAGACCCCACCAGCAGGGGATCAGCAGCAGCCATGTGCCAATCGGGCGGTCCGCACGGGACAGGCGCAGGTAGGGCCGCGTTGCAGGGGGCGCAAAGCGGTCCACCCAATTGTCCGATGTGGCGTCCGCAACGGTTCCATCTGGCAGGGGCGGTTGGTCTTGCATATATCGGGACTCATGAGTGGAAATGTCAGACTGTATGTAGAGCACAGCCTTGGGGCGGGGCAATCGGTGACTTTGTCGCGGGAACAGGCGCACTACCTGTTTGGCGTCATGCGCAAGGGCGTAGGCACCAAGGTATCGCTGTTTAACGGGCAAGACGGCGAATGGCAGGCCGAAGTGGTGGAGGCCGGGAAACGGGTAGGGATTTTGACGTGCCGGGTGCAGACCCGTCCAGTGCAGATGCCGCCCGATCTGTGGTTGATGTTTGCCCCGATCAAAAAGGCGCGCACGGATTTTATCGTCGAGAAGGCCGCAGAAATGGGGGCGCGGCGGATTGTACCGGTGATGACAGAATTCACCAATGCCGGACGGATACAGCGGGACCGTTTGCAAGCCCATGCGATTGAGGCCGCAGAGCAATGTGGCGGGACCTTTGTGCCGCACGTGGCCGAGGCGATAAAGTTTGGCGCGCTGCTGGATCATTGGGATGTAGGCCGTGGGATTATGTTTTGTGATGAAGCGCTTGCGGGGGGCTCCTCCAGCTTGCCAGCTGTCCTCGCCGCACCAGCCGCGATTCTGATCGGGCCGGAGGGGGGATTTTCTCCAGCGGAGCGCAAGCGGCTTGGCGGGCTTGAGGCAGCACAGGCCGTGAGCCTTGGCCCGCGCATTTTGCGTGCAGACACAGCGGCAGTGGCGGCACTGACCCTGTGGCAACAGGCTTTGGGAGATTGGGATGCTGCGTGAGGCGGGGCCGGATGATGGGGCCGCGCTAGAAGCGTTTCTGTCGCGTCATGCCGGGACCTCCATGTTCATGCGCGGCAATCTGGCAGCGCAGGGCACGCAAGAGCGTGAGCACCGACACGGCACGCGGTTCATGCTGCACGAAGAGGGGGCAGAGATCGTGGCGGTTGCAGGTATCACAAATGCGGGTCACGTCATGTGTCAGGCACCGGGACAGCCGGAGGCGTTTTTTGAGGCGGTGGCCGAGGCCTTTACCGGGCGCGCGGTGGCCGGTTTGGGTGGTGACCCTGAGCAGGTTGCCGCTCTGGAGGCTGCTTTGGGCCTTGAGGGGGCGGATTTTATCCTGCGCCGGGACTTGCCGCTGTTTGAACTTGAGCTAGCACATCTGCGCCTTCCAGACGTGGCCATGACCCTGCGTGCCCCGGATCCTGCGGACGTCGCGTGGTTGAGCGACTGGTTTGTGGGATTTCTGACAGAAACCGAATTGGCGGGCGCAAGTGAAGGTATGAAAGCCGCGGCAGCCTACGTGAACGCGCGGGATGCGCGCCTGGGCCTTGTCGGGGGGAAACCCGTGGCGATGACAAATTTTAACGCAAGGGCGTTTGATACGGTGCAAATCGGTGGTGTCTACGTGCCCCAAGCCGCACGCGGACAGGGATATGGCGGTGCCGTTGTTGCCCGGCATCTGGAGGTGGCGCGCGAGACCGGGATTAACCGCGCGATCCTGTTCGCAGCCTCAGAATATGCCGTGCGCAGCTATGAACGGATCGGGTTTAAGGCTGCGGGGTCGTATAAACTGGCGATGTTGCGTGACCCTGTTATTGTTTCCCGGCGCGTGGTTACATGAGAGGGATACATCCGGTCGTGGGCATTGGATTGAGTTTATTGGAAGGGTGAAAAGGGCGATGAGCGGATTTCTTCGACCTGAGGCGCGCGCTCTGTTGTGGCGGTGGCGGGAGCTCTTGGTGGGCATCGGACTTGTCCTCATCGGGGTGTGGCTGGTGCTGGGGCCAGGGTTTTTGCTGGCGGTGCCGGGGTATGCACTGTTGCTGGGGGGGAGCATCCTGACCTGGATGGGCATTCAACGCGGACGGTTTCGCGGGACGGATGGCGGTGCCGGCGCTGTGAAGGTGGTGGAGGGGCAGGTGACGTATTTTGGCCCATGGACCGGCGGCACGGTGGCCCTGCGCGAATTGGATCGCCTGAGCCTTGATCGCGCACTTTTTCCGGCCCATTGGCGGCTGGAACAGCTTGGCCAACCGGCCCTGTTGATCCCGGTTAATGCCGAAGGGTCTGATGCGTTGTTTGATGCCTTTGCGGCCCTTCCGGGGTTGAAAACAGAGCGCATGTTGCAGGAGATGCAGGGCGATCCGCATCAAGCGGTTGTGATCTGGCAAAAGCCCGCGCGCGCGCCGGTTGGCGTCACGTTGCATTGACACCCCCGCCATTTCGCCGCATCCAAGGCGTTCTCAGACGTTCAAACGGAGCCTACTCTTATGTCTATTCCACAATCCGGCGGCGGCCCGATCGAACATCAGGACCAGTTGGCGCAATACCTCGCGGATGGGTGCAAACCCAAAGAAGACTGGCGCATTGGCACCGAGCACGAGAAGTTTGGCTATTGCAAAGACAGCCTGCTGCCGCTGCCCTATGAAGGGGAGCGGTCAATCCGGGTGATGCTGGAGGGAATGCGCGACCGCCATGGCTGGGCACCGGTTGAGGAGCAGGGCAAGATCATCGGCCTGGAAAAGGATGGCGCGAATATTTCGCTTGAACCTGGGGGGCAACTGGAACTGTCCGGCGCACCGTTGGAGACGATCCATGAAACCTGCGATGAGGTGAATGTGCACCTGCGCGAAGTGCAGGAAGTGGCCGATAAAATCGGGGCCGGTTTCATTGGTCTGGGGGCCGCCCCTGACTGGACCCATGCGCAGATGGATCTGATGCCAAAGGGGCGTTACGCTTTGATGAACGACTACATGGGCCGGGTTGGCAGCATGGGTCGGGTGATGATGCGCCGCACCTGTACCGTACAGGTGAACCTTGATTTCGGGTCAGAGGCCGACATGGTGCAAAAGATGCGCGTGGCCCTTGCCTTGCAGCCTGTGGCGACCGCCCTGTTTGCAAATTCGCCGTTTTTTGAAGGCAAGGTGAACGGATATAAATCACTGCGCTCAAAGGTTTGGCGTGAACTTGATGCATCGCGCACGGGCACGTTGCCGTTTGTCTTTGACGAGGGTTTTGGGTTTGAAGCCTGGGTCGAATATGCGCTTGATGTGCCGATGTATTTTGTCTACCGCGACGGGCAGTACATCAATGCGCTGGGCATGTCGTTTCGTGATTTCATGAACGGCAAATTGCCCGCCCTGCCGGGGGAGACGCCAACCCTGTCTGACTGGGCCGATCACCTGACAACCGCCTTTCCCGAGGCGCGGATGAAGAAATTCATTGAGATGCGCGGGGCCGATGGCGGACCGTGGCGGCGGCTGTGTGCCTTGCCCGCGTTCTGGGTTGGCCTGATGTATGATCAGGACGCTTTGGACGGGGCCTGGGATTTGGTCAAAGACTGGACGCCCGCGCAGCATGATGCCCTGCGCACCGCTGCGTCAGTGGATGGGTTGCAGGCGCAGGTCACCGGTATCAACATGCATGACATTGCGCGTGAAACTGTCGCCTTGTCAGAGGCGGGTCTCAAGGCGCGGGCCAAACCGGGCGCTGGTGGTCTGGTGCCAGATGAAACGCATTTCCTGAACGCCCTGAAAGAAAGCGTTGAAACGGGCCGGGTGCCCGCGGATGAACTGCTGGAGGACTACCACGGCAAATGGGCTGGCGATCTGAGCCGGGTCTACAGCGAGTATAGCTACTGACCCTTGGCTCGATGCAGCACTGTAGGAACCAGCCTCATCCAACCTTGCCCGAAACGTTCAGTTTCAACGGTTGGGCGATCTGCCGTGCCGCACGTTACCCGCATGTCGCTCTAATTGGTTTACTGTTGGCCCAAAACGCGTTGTTGGTAGAGTGATTTGATTTCCGCTTTGGCAGCTTCCTTATGTGCGGCTTCCTGCTCGGGTGATTTCGCGTAAAGGTATTTGTAACCGGCAAAAGGATTGTCAGAAACCTCGCCTTTGCGGCGCAGGCTGGCGCCAGTCATGGGGGTGGCAGATCCGATCTCGTGATCTGGTTTTGTGGGCGAAATCATAAAGAAAACATGCAAGAAAAACGTGATGAACGGCAGGCCGATGTGGATGAGGACCATCAGGACAAGGGTCGGATCGCGGGAGGCCCCTTCGGCCAAAGCCGCGCCGGACACGTTTCCGGTGTCTGGCAACATGCTACTGATCGCCTGAAAGATCACGTCAAAACCAACCGCATTGATCGCGGTTGCGGCAAGGAAAAGACCGTTCCAGAGGTCCTCAGCGCTCAGGTCCAATCCCGAGCCAAAGAGGCTTGCTACCAACACCATCATACCCAGCCCTTGTGCCGTGTCGTTCATTGCGGCCAGTGCAAAGGCCAGACCAACGACCAGGTAGATGCCAAAACCGATTGTCAGAAACGGCAGTTTCGCCCATTTTCCGCTTTTGCCACTGTCATGCAGGCGTCGCACGGTCAGCGACAGGCGCGGGATGATGGTCAGGAAAAATACGACGATACTGTCCCAGTATAGTGGGTTGAGCGGGGGCACTTCGCGGCGCAGCAGCATGTGCCAAAACTCAACCGCATCGCCATAGGCCAGAAAGATGATCAGTGCCCAGATCAGCGGCAACAGCAGCCAATATTCCAGCAGGGTCGCGCGCCCGCTGAAGTCGAACGCCTTGAATGCGAAATTTTCAAATGCGGAGCCGATTTTTTTCATGGGGTTTGCGTCTCATCCTGCCTGATTGGTTTGCAATCTGCGGGTGAAATCCGGCTGGAATGAGGCGCTGGTTTGAAATTATCACGTCCGCATCAGGCCCGCACGCGGGGGCTCGGATTGGGGCAGGCGGATGTTGCGGGCAAGGCCCAGCAAAGCAAGGCTGCGGATCAGCCAATAGCCCGGATCGCTTTGACCTTGTTCAACACCCAGTTGTGTAGAATGGGGAAAGGCATGGTGATTGCTGTGCCAGTTTTCGCCAAAGGTGATCAGCCCCAGCCACGGCAGATTATACCCCTGCACAGGCAGGCCAGCCACGCGCCAGCCCTGATGTCCCCTGTGGTGTGCATAATGCCCGATCAGCCAATGCCCCGTCAGCGACACCCAGATGCGCAAACACACTCCCCAGAGCACATAGGCCCAACCGCCAAGCGCAAAAAGCAGGATGGCGAGGGGCAGTTGTTGTGCCATCCAAGTGGCGTCCAAAAAACGATAAAAGCGGGATTGCGCGATGCGCGGTTCAATCGCAAAACGGGGCGGATGGGTCAGTGGAAAATGGCAGTGCATTTGCCACCACATGTCCCGCCAGAACCCTGCGCCATGGCTGGGATGAGGTGGGCAGATGGTTTGGCGTTGATGCCAGTCGCGCATGTCATGGGCGCGGATCATGCCAAAGGGACCCGCCATGCCCACAAGGGTGCCCAACCAGACAAGCAGGTATTCCAGCCAGCGGGGGGTCTCAAAACTGCGGTGGATCAGCAAACGGTGCATCCCCACGGAATGCCCTGCACAGATGGTCACGCCGCACAGCAGTGCAAACAGCAACGCCGCATCCCACTGCGGAAAAAGTGCGATGCCTGCAAGACCCAGGGCCATATGGGCGAGTGTCCAAAGGGACTTAACCGGCTCCCAACGGATATGGCCAAGGGTCGCAGAGGTCTGGGCGTCAGGGATAACGCGCTCGGTGGCGTGCAGATGTGACATCAGGCCTTCCTGTTGCGGGGTTCAAGCCAGCCGATTACTGGCGCGCGGCTGGCCGCATATCCCGGTGCGTCGTGGTCAAGCCGGGCGGCCAATTGGGGCAGACGGCTGACCGGCACTTTGGGAAACAGGTGGTGTTCACGGTGATAGAACATCAGGTAGGCGGCAGCGGCGAGGGGGCCGCGTTGGCTGCGCGCGGCAACTGCGCTGTCGGATAGCCCCTGATGGGTGACCCAGACCGCAAAGAACGCGGCAAGGCATTGTGCGCAGATCATCGCCGCCACGTGCAGCAGCAAAAAAGGATGCGCTAGCACGATGGCCAGGCCCATGAACCCCGCACAGCACAGCCAATCCCGGCGGATCAGCTTGCGGGTGCGAGCACTGCCCCTGCGCCATGCGGTCAGATTGATATCAACGGGAAAGCGCGGCCCATAGCGCAAAACCTCCCACGCGGTCATATGGCCACATTTGCCCTCGTGATCCTCCGGCCCCATGGCGAATTTGTGATGGCGCAGGTGGCACCAGCTTTCCGCATGATTAGAGCCGAGCATCAGGGCAGAGAGAACGTGCATAACGAGGCTGTCCGCGCGACGTGGCAGGGCAAGGTTGCTATGGATCGCCTCATGGTTCAGGCGCAGCGCGCAGAGGAAGAACATGAAGCTGCCGATTGCTCCTAATGGCCAAAGGGCCGAGGCATAAAGCACCCAGGACAGCAGCAGCCACGGTAGGGGCAAAGTGAGTTCGCGGATGATGTCCAACCAGCTGAGCGGGGTCAGGTCATGCCAGGGGATGTTCTTTGGCGGGCGTTCAGGGGTGCACATCTTGGGGCTCCTTGTTGGGGGCAGGCGGTTCGGCGCGGGCCAGCAGCAGGTAGATGACCAGAAAGGTGGCGGTCCAAAGCACAGCGAAAATGGCACCGAAGAAGAGGAAGGCAGGCAATGCGTCCAGTGTGTTCCAGTCGTCGAAGTACCATGCAGCGACACAGAAGATCGGGACTTGCAGCAGTTGGCAGGCCAGCGCCAGCAGGATGATTTCAACCCAGCCGGGGGTGCGGCGGCGCAGGAACCAAGCGGCCAGCGGCAGGCCCGCGATCAGGTAAAGGGGGCCGCCCAGTATCAGGGCGCAAAGCGGCACAATCAGCCAGAATGTCAGTAGGGTGACCAGCAGGGGGGCGGCGATAAAGGCGACCAGAAAGCGGGGCCAGCGGAAGGGGGGCAAGGGAGCGTTTATCATGCGGCCTCCGGATCGGGCGAAAATTCCCGGCATAGGAAGGTATAGGTGGCCGCGGCAGCCGCACACCACGCAGGGCCGAACCACTGGCCGAGTTCCACCATGTCCGGCCCCGCGATGTAGGGGATGCCCGCTGCATGTGCAGGCGGGATCATCCAGACGGCGCACAGGCCGAGGAGGGCGTGGAAGATGGGGTGATCAAAGCCGAATTTCTGGGCAATGATCATGAGTGGTCCGTACAATATCAGATAGCTGACGTATCCAAGGGCAAGGCTGCCGTAGATAAAGAGCGCGGCAATCAGGGCTGCAGGTGGAATGACTATGCTGGCCATCAGCAGCACAGTGCTGGCCAGACCCGGACCAAGCAGGAGCGCGAGGATCAGTTGGGGCCATCTGATTTTTACAGTTATTTCTGTCATGAGGGAAATCCCGGATCAAATAAAAAGGTCAGGTGTCGTCGCGGGATTTGCCTTTGGGCAGGAAACGCGCGATGCGGCCCCCCAGCTTGATCACGGCGAGTTGGACAGAGCGGGGCAGGCGCGAGACGTCAGCGTACCAATCGTCAAACATCTGCATGGTGTTGAGCGTGTCATTGATGCGCGCCTGAACGGCAGGGGGGGTTGCGTCATTCTGGGCCTCTTTGCGAACCTCATGCAGCGCGGCCAGGGTTGGGGTGTATTCCCGTTCCCGACGGGATTCGATGACAATGTTTACCAGATCAAACATATCGCGGATGGAGGTGAAATGGTCCCGCCGGTCACCCAGCTTGCGTTGTGACTTTACAAGGCCAAGCGATTGCAGTTCTTTCAACCCGTTGGACACGTTGGAGCGGGCAAGGTTCAGTAATTCGCAGATTTGATCCGCACTCAGGGGGTCCGGCGAAATGTGCAACAGTGCATGAATTTGCGCCACAGAACGGTTGGTGCCCCACTTTTGGCCCATGTCCCCCCAGTGGAGGATAAAGTTCTGCATGGCAGGTGTGAGGTGCATGTTTCCGACTCGCTTGGTATTTCTGTAATGACAGAAATATCAGAATTGACACTTAAGTCAAGCGACAGGTGGCGTGATCTGATTGGCGCGCAGATGCGCGACAGTATTTATCGGCGCTTGGGGCATCTGCGAGCCCTTCACGGTGGGCAACGTGTTGGAGTGAAGCGGTTATTTTGTGCGGGTCAGAACAAGGTTAAACATGCCCGCGCCTAGCGTGATGTTCTGGATTTGCTGATCGTTGTTCGCCGTTGAATAGGTGACTTGCATCTTGGCTTTTGCGATTTTCAGCGGTGACAGATGCCCGGGGCCCGCAGTCACGGTGTACGAAAGAGCGCAGATCAAAAGGGTATCCTGACGTTCTTGGGCGGTCGGGCTTAGTGTGATCACGCGGCGCCCGTCATAGATATTGATGCGGGCAGGGCATCCTATCGCCGTGGTAAGCAGGCCAATCGCGCGCACCGGATCCGTTACCGCACCGCGCACCTTTTGCGGGTCCGATAGCGTGGTTTCTTCTTTGGCAGGTATCACGATGGTCTCAAGGGCGCGACCTGCTGCAAAGAGTACGTCAACGCTGCGGGTTTTGCGGGAGGATTTCCCAACGCCGACATACCGTAGGGCTTGCGTGCCATCTGCGGCTTTGGCCGGGCGGGAGGTCCCCTCATATGTGCCGTTGAAGACCCCCAAAGGGGTGTTCGCCAAGGTCGAGGTTAGCGTCGCGCCCTTGCTGTTTGCACTATAGCGCAATTCGCCCAGCGTGGTTTTACCCAGTTGAATGGCAAAGGTTTCTGCCAGCGCGATCTGCGGGGAGATCATCAGACAACACGCCAACATAACTTTGAGC
Source organism: uncultured Sulfitobacter sp. (assembly GCA_937928635.1). Classification (GTDB taxonomy): domain Bacteria; phylum Pseudomonadota; class Alphaproteobacteria; order Rhodobacterales; family Rhodobacteraceae; genus Sulfitobacter. Next base: position 103,722 of record CALFWM010000040.1, read on the forward strand.
GGTGGGAATGGCATGGGCAAAGTTCCTTTTGTTCAGTCTGTCTGGCCGATGTCGTTGGGGGAGGGCTAGACCCGCGTTAGCAAAATCTTGAGCGCGATGGCCCCAAAGGCGAGGGCGAAGAAGGCCTCAAATCCTCGTTTGGCGCGGATATAGGCGGCGGCCATCGGTCTGGACGAGAAGATCAGCGCATAGCTGTGGAACATCACAAAGCTGAGCGCGCCAACCGACAGGATCACCGTGATGAGCCTGGAAGGCGGCGTGTGCGCCGGGATACCAACCGCATAAAGTGCGCCAAAAAACAGGATGGCCTTGGGGTTTGTGAGATGCAGCGCCAACCCTTTGGCATAGGCGCGCGCGGGGGTGGTTTTTGGCATGGGTTTTGCGGTGAGTTTACTGCCCGCGATGGCCGCGCGGGCGGCTTTGTACGCAAGCCACAACAGATAGGCAGCCCCGGCGTAACGCACGACCTCCAACACCCATCCATGTGCCGCCATGATCGCCGCAAGGCCAAAGGCCGCAGAGACGGACCACATCAGTGACCCCGTTGTGACCCCCGCCGCCAGTGCCAAGCCGGCCGCGCGGCCAGAGGCCATAGAGGTGCCCGCAATCGCAAGTGTTGCGGGGCCCGGACTGCCCGCTGCCACAAACGCAGCGATCAGGATCATGGGGAGGTTGATGTCACTCATGTCATCGGGTCCGGTTGGTAGCTGCGTAAAAAGGCGATGACTTTGCTGGCGGGCATTTCGCAGGGTTTCAGTCGGGGACCAGAGGCCAGATCATAAAAGTTGAGGCTGATGTAATCGGTGCCGCCCAGTTCCTCTGCCACCAGCTTGGTGGATTTGCCAGCGTTGAACAGGCTCCGGGTGGCCACGTATCGCCTGTTGTGGGCGGTGCCGGTTGAGGTGCCCAAAGGGAGAGCCTGTAGGAGGTGTGCAATATCGCCCGGTCGGGTCACTCTTTTTGGCCAATTTTGGGTTCTGTGCCAGCGCGGATGCGTTTGATGTTGGCGCGGTGGCGCCAAAATACCAGCAGTGTCAGGGCGATGCCCAGCAGCAAGGCGCTGCCAAAGCCGAGGAATACCATCAGAAAGGTGCTAAAGGCCGCCGCCGTTATCGCACCCATGGAGGATTGCCGCGAGATCGCCACCCCAAAGAGCCAGGCCGCACAGCACCCCAGCCCAACGGGCCAGGCATAGGCCAGCATGATCCCCAGAAACGTCGCCACGCCTTTGCCGCCTTTGAACTGCAACCAGACCGGATAGCAATGGCCCAGCATGGCCATCAGGGCGGCCAGTTGCACCGCATCAGGGCCTGCAAATGCGCGCGCCAGCAGCACCGCCACAGCGCCTTTGCCCGCGTCAAACAGCAACGTCAGCGCCGCCGCCTTCTTGTTGCCCGTGCGCAGCACATTGGTGGCCCCGATGTTGCCAGAGCCGATATCGCGCAGATTGCCCAGCCCCATGTATTTGGCCAGCACAACTCCGGAGGGGATCGAGCCCAGCAGATATCCGACCAGACCCCAAAGGATCAGCACGGCGATGGAACTTTCAATTACTGGCATCAGGGGGCCTCGTACACACAATTTCCGGCGACATATGTCGCGCGGACCTTACCCTGCATTCGCATGCCGTCAAAAGGCGTGTTTAACGATTTGGACTTGAGTGTTGCACGATCCATCACAAAAGGCGCATTTGCGTCGAAAATCACCAGATCGGCAGGGGCACCCGCGGCCAGAAGCCCCCCCGGCAGGCCCAGACGTTTGGCCGGGTTCAACGACAACGCGCGCCACAGGGTGGCGATGTCCATCAATCCCGCATGCACCAGCCGCATGGCGGCAGGCAGCAGGGTCTCCAGACCAATGGCACCAGAGGCGGCTTCTTCAAAGGGCAGGCGTTTGCTTTCTTCATCCTGTGGCGTGTGCATGGAACTGATGATGTCGATCAGCCCGCTTGCCACGGCCTCTGCCACGGCCAGACGGTCATCTTCGTCCCGCAACGGGGGTTTGAGTTTGAAGAACGTCCGGTAATCCGCCACGTCCAGCGCGTTGAGTGTCAGATGGTGAATGCCAACCCCTGCCGTGATGTCCAGCCCGTTGGCCTTGGCGCGTTCCAGTGCGGGCAAGGCGCGGGCGGTGGTGATCTGATCCGCGTGATAGCGCGCACCGGTCATTTCGATCAATGCGATATCGCGATCCAGCCCCATGCGTTCGGCCATAGGCGAGACGGCGGGCAACCCGCGCAGGGAGGCAAATTTGCCTGAGCTCACGGCAGCGCCCGCGCTCAGGATCGGTTCCTGCGGATGGGCAATGACCAGCGCACCAAGTGAGCGGGCATAGGTCAAGGCGCGCGAAAACACCTTGGTGTCGGTGATCACGCGGTCACAATCGGTAAAGGCGGCGGCGCCTGCATCCATCAGAAAGCCAATTTCGGTCATCTCGCGGCCCGCGCGCTCTTTGGTCAGGGCGGCCATGGGGACCACGTTCACCGGTGCGGCCTCATTGGCGCGGCGTGTGACAAATTCCAGCGTTTCGGGGCTGTCGATGGCGGGTGTTGTATCGGGCCGGGTGACCATGGTGGTCACACCCCCCGCAGCAGCGGCCAACCCGGCAGAACGATAGCTTTCCTTGTGGCGCTCCCCCGGTTCACAGACCTTGACGCCCAGATCAACAATGCCGGGGGCGAGGTATTTGCCATTGCAGTCGATCACCCTGGCGCCTTTGGGCGGTGGGGCAAGGTCTGGCGCGACGGCGGAGATTTTGCCCCCGGCAACGGTCAGCGTGCCGTGCGTTGTGCTGCCCTCTTCGGGGTCAATCAGCAGGGCATTGGTGAAATAGAGCGTCATGGGGCAAATTCCTGATCAGGCCAGCGGTGTCTTGCCCCAAATCGGGCGCGGGACCAAGGGGTTTTACGCGCGGTCCGGTGCAATGGCGCGGTTCAGCTGTTGTGCAATGCGCGCAGGGTCGGCCAAATACCGCATCATGATGCGCTGGCCGGAATAAAGGCGGATCACCACCGCCGTGCCAAAGCGCTGCTTCACAGCGGCGATTTCTGACAGTGGGATCATCGCGCGCCCGTCCACACCATCGTGGATTAACTTACCTTCGGTGATTTCCCATCGTTCACTGCGCACCTGCCGCCAGCGGTTGAAATCGTCCATGGCAAGGATCAGCGTCAAGACCAGCGGCATCAGCACATTGCTCAAAGGAAACAGGTCCCCGCTGCGGGCGATCATCACGCTTGGGATCAGGAAAAACAGGAATGTGAGCGCCCCAAGCACCAAGGTGCGGCGCACAAACACAGCGCGTTTGGGACCCCAGATCAGGCCATCTGGCGCGACGTCCATCCTAGGCGATCCAGACCATCAGCCCCACAATGCCAAAGGCAACCAGGAGCGCAATCATGGCGATGCGGCCGGACATTTTAGGATCTTTGGGTTCTTCCATGGACCCTCTCTAGCGCAGGGCCAGCCACAGGGCCAGTCCCGCAACCGCGATCAGCGCCAACGCGATGGCAGCACCGCTGCCGCGTTTGGGCGGGGGGGTGGAGGGCGGTAGGTCTGACGTAGGCTGCATTTCCGCGGCCTCGCTTTGCAGGGCGGTGGGGGTCATGTCTGGCTGTTCTTCACCAAAGGTGCCGATCAGGGTCAGGTTTGCCCCCGGCTCCAAAGTCACGTCACGCCCCTTGAAAGCGGAAGAAAACAGCAAGAGTACATAGCCCTCCAGCGCATCCAGCCGCGCCTTTGCGTCCTCAAGCTGGTCTGGGGATACGGCGTAGCCTTGCTCCAGATAACCCGACAGGCCAATCCCTGCGAGATCGGCAACCGGGAACAGCTCTGCGCCGTCTTTGGGGACGTCCTGCCCCAGCAACTCAGCAATCAAATCGGTCTTGTCCTGCTCCGCCAGCGCTGCACGCAGATTATGCGCAGGGCGGTTGACGGCAAAAACGCGGATCAGGTTGTGCTCGCTGCGCTGGATTTCAAAAGCCATAAAAGGATTTGCCTCTATCGGTGCGCGACCCACCAAGGGGCCTTGTCCTGAAAAGATGTGGTATGATTTGGTGCGGTGTCAAAGCCTGCCAAAGGCCCACATCCAGCGAAATGCGTTCTTATCAGTCGTCCGAAGAGGAAAAGTCATCTGAACGATACCGGGAGGTTTGGGTCATGTCGTAGACCCCTTGGCCCCTTTGCGTGGGATTTTGTATTTCAGGGGCTTGGGGGGCGTTGTGCTGGATTTCTCTGAGCTTGGCATAGACTTCTCGCCCATTCTCCAATCGCTCAAATCCAATCTTGCTGACGAAATGCTGCCCTTCGGACCCTTTGTGCTGCTGACTGGCGAACCAGATGTCGGTAAACGCGCCCTCTTCGATCTGGAGCGGTACATTGGCGTAAATAGGATGGCTGTCCAATATACGCTTGCCGCGTTTGACATGCCCGATAAACGCGCGCCGGGAGGTCAGGGTGTAAAAGGTGTTGCGCCGCTGGTGTGCTTTCCAAAAGTGAACACCCACGAGGTTGTAGAGTCCGATTCCAAAAAAGAACAGGCCAAACATCCAGAAAGGCCCGGGGGCAGCGGAGGCCATAACCATCCAAAAAACCGAAAACCCTGTCCAGAACAGGAAAAAGACCGGAAGGAACGGACTTGACCATTCCAGTTTGACACCCGGCGCTGGCGCGCCTTGCCAAATGATCTTTTCGTCATGGTCAAGCAGCCCTTTCCAATGGTCATTTTCTATGCTCATCAGACCAGCTCCGGTGTGCTGGCGCGCAGGTTTTGCGCCAGCAGATCCATCGCCGCCATGCGCACGGCCACGCCCATTTCCACCTGATCCTGAATAACGCTGCGGTGGATGTCATCGGCCAAAGTGCCGTCAATTTCGACCCCGCGGTTCATCGGGCCGGGGTGCATCACAATCGCGTCGTCTTTTGCGTGGGCCAGTTTGGCCGCGTCCAGCCCGAAGCGATGGTAATATTCACGCTCTGACGGAATAAACCCACCGTCCATCCGCTCCTTTTGCAGGCGCAGCATCATCACAACATCCACGTCCTTTAACCCTTCTGCCATGTTGTCAAAGACCTCAACGCCAAATTCATCAATTTGGGCAGGCATAAGGGTGGGCGGGCCAATCAGGCGGATGCGGTTTTCCATTTTGCCCAGCAACATGATGTTGGAGCGTGCCACGCGGGAATGCGCAATATCACCGCAAATTGCGATGCTTAAGCGGTGCAGCCGACCCTTGGCACGTCGAATGGTAAGGGCATCCAGAAGCGCCTGTGTGGGGTGTTCGTGACGCCCGTCGCCTGCGTTCAGCACCGCACAGTTCACCTTTTGCGCCAGCAAATCCACCGCGCCGGACTGCGGATGCCGCACCACCAGCAAATCAGGGTGCATCGCGTTCAGCGTCATCGCCGTATCAATCAGCGTCTCCCCCTTTTTGATCGAACTTGCCTGCATCGCCATGTTCATCACGTCCGCGCCCAGCCGTTTGCCCGCAATTTCAAAACTGGCCTGCGTGCGGGTCGAATTTTCAAAGAACATGTTGATCTGGGTGAGACCTTTGAGCACGTCAGAATGTTTGTCTGAACGGCGGTTCATATCCGCGTAACTGTCCGCCAGATCAAGCACCGTGGTGATTTCGGAGGGGTGTAGCGGCTCAATGCCAAGCAGATGACGGTGAGGAAAGGACATGTGGCGCGCCTTTGGTTCGTTTCGCGTGTTATAGGCGCGGGGGTGGGGTGCTTCAATGGCGCAGCGGCAGGAATGTGTGGCGTCGGTAAGACCAGCCGAGCGTTACGCGTGCGCCATTCTGCTCAAAGTGCAGTTTGGGATGGGGGAATTTAGGCATGCTCAGAAACGTCAGGTTCGCAGAGTTTGACAGGCCCGAAGATGAGATTGTGTAGACCGATGGGGCATGCATGAGGGCAGCAGCGTGGACAATCCTAGGATAATACAGGCTATAGGAAATCAGGGCTACAAGACCGATGGCCAAGCCACGCAGGGCGGGGTGTCGAAGGGGCCAGACGAATATGGCGATTGCGACAGCCCCACAGTGAGCGAGGAGCATCGAAGTACCCGCCATTATAACCGAAAGCAGCAAGAATGTCAGAAATGCCAGAACAAGGCCAATGACAAACCCGACGACAGCATCAATTTCGTTGTGCACGGAAAAATCACATGTTTTGCGATGTATCGCCCAACATAGGCGCCCGAAAAAAGGTAGCCCAGATATAATACTCAGGGCACCCAATGTCGCCACGATGACGTCATGGAATATGCTTTGGTCCATGAAGTGGACCGGAGGCAGTAAGACCCAAAAGAGAATAACGCCCAGACTATAGAGTAAGATGAGATATCGTACCCAAGACCATGGGAGACATGTCGCAAGTACCGAGCATAGCAGAAAGAGGAGGATGATAAGCGTCATTTTGTCTGTTTGCTGGAGGAATGTGCATTCTTGCCAGGTGATTTGCGCAGTTTGCGTGCAGGGGATTTAGCTTCACCACTCGTCCCGCTAGATTGGGGGCATGGAATCGGCAGAATATCATCACGCAAAAGCGTTGCTGGAATGGCAGGTGGAACTGGGCGCGCTTGACGCGGTGCAGGACACACCGGTTAACCGCTATGACGTGCCCGCTGCTGTGGAAAAGCCAAAGAAGGTCGCGACCCCGGTGGTTGCGGGTATTGTGGCCCCGGTCAAGGTCGATGCAGTGGCGGAGGCGGAACGTGCAGCGGCAGGCGCTGATACTCTGGATGCCTTGCGGGGTGCCATGGCACGCTTTGAGCATTGCGAGCTCAAGAAAGGCGCGCGTAATATGGTGTTTTGTGATGGCATACCCGGTGCGCGCGTGATGCTGGTGGGAGAGGCCCCGGGGCGTGATGAGGACCGCGAGGGGAGACCATTCGTGGGCCGTGCGGGGCAATTGCTCGACAAGATGCTGAGCACCATCGACATGGGCCGCACCCGCGCCGATGCTCCCGTCTACATCACCAATGTGCTGCCCTGGCGTCCGCCGCAAAACCGCGACCCAAAGCCGGATGAGATCGCCATGATGCGCCCGTTTCTGCTGCGCCACATCGCGCTGGCCAAACCCGAGGTGCTGGTGGTGGTTGGCAATTGGTCCTGTCAGGCCCTGCTGGGCAAGCGAGGGATCACCCGGTTGCGCGGGCAGTGGACCGAGGCCGCCGGATTGCCCGCCCTGCCCATGTTCCACCCCGCCTATCTGCTGCGCAGCCCCGAGTTCAAACGCGAGGCCTGGGCGGATTTGCTCAGCCTCAAGGCCAAGGTGCGCGATGGTTGATCCGCTCACGCTTGCTGCGTTTATCCCGGCTGCCTTGGCGCTGAACCTCACGCCGGGGGCGGATATGATGTTTTGCCTTGGTCAAGGGGTGCGCTCTGGCCCGCGTGTGGCGGTGGCGGCAAGCGCAGGTATTTCGGTGGGGTCCTTTGTACATGCCACGTTGGCCGCCCTTGGCCTGGGGGCGGTGATTGCAACCGTGCCATGGGCCTTTGATGTGATCCGTTGGGTTGGCGTGACCTATCTGCTCTATCTGGCGTGGCAAGCCTTGCGGCGCAAGGCCGCAGCACAGGGAGACGCGGCAGCGATGAGCGCACACCATGCATTTTTTGCCGGTTTGATGGTCAATCTGACCAACCCAAAGGTAATCCTCTTTGTCCTCGCCTTTATTCCGCAGTTTGTGGACCCTGCTGCCGGGTCGGTGCTGGGGCAATTCTTAATCTTTGGCGCGGTATTGGCCCTTGGCGGGTTTTTTATCAACGGGGGCGTTGGCGTTTTTGCCGGTGGTCTGGGCCGGCGCATGGTGCGCAGTGGTCGGGTGTTGGGCTGGATCACCAGTGCGATATTTCTGGCCCTCGCGGGCCGTTTGGCAGTTTTGGAGCGCGCATGAGCACAATTGACGAAACCATTGATTTTATTCCCGTACGCATCGCGGTGCTGACCGTGTCGGACACCCGTGATCTGACGCAGGACCGTTCCGGCGATGTGCTCGTGGGGCGGATTGAAGCGGCAGGCCACGCGGTTGCCGCCCGTCAGATCATCCGCGATGAACGGGCTGATATCGCTGCACTATTGCGCAACTGGTGTGCGGATGCAGACATCGACGTGGTGATCAGCGCCGGAGGCACCGGGTTGACCGGCCGTGACGTCACGGTTGAGGCGCACCGCGATGTCTACGAAAAGGAAATTGACGCATTCGGCACCATTTTCACCATTGTGTCGATGAACAAGATCGGCACCTCAGCCGTGCAAAGCCGTGCAACTGGCGGGGTCGCGTTGGGCACCTATTTGTTTGCGTTGCCGGGCTCTCCGGGCGCATGCAAGGATGCCTGGGATGAAATCCTGCTCAAACAGCTCGATTATCGCCACAGGCCCTGCAATTTTGTCGAGATTATGCCACGTCTGGATGAGCATCTAAAGCGTAAGTGAGGCACGTTTTATGGGCAGTCTCGGATCGGCGCCGGTGTTGGTGATCAACGAGATTGTCGCGCGCTTTGGTGTCTTGGTGGGGCGTTGCGACTAAGTGGCGTTGAACACTGCTGTCACCGCCGCACCGGGTGATCAATACCTCTGGGCGCGAACGCTATTCGGTGTCGTTTTTTGAAACCCGCATGTTCTGACAGACATCAAACCGCTGCCGGGGACGGGGCGGGCGCGTTTCGACCTACCGAACTTTGGCGGGTTCGTGAAAAGTGAGCTGGAAGCGGGGTATGATGCGCATCAAGACGGCCCGCCTGAGAGCGAAGCAACATCTGGCCCCAAAAAGCGAACCATCTGCGACGGAAATTACTTTGTTTCACGTATCAGGTTTGTGACTTGGTATTTTTTGCCGCAGGATTAGGTTATGCTTGCGTTGCAACGGTTTGCACAATGCTTTGAATGGGACGTCTGAATGCGGTTTTTGCGTCAGTGCATGATTGGGTTGTTTCTGGCCAGCGTTACGCTGGGCCTGCTGATGATTGCTGTCTCAACGGTCGGGGGTGCCTTGCGCGACAGCTGGGCGGAAGAGACCAAAACGCCGCCCGCGCGTGAACGTGTTTTTGCGGTCAACGTGCGCCGGGCCGTGGCGGAGGATATTCGCCCGGTTCTGGAGACCTTTGGCGAGGTCAAAAGCCGCCGTTTGCTGGAACTGCGCGCCGCCGGGGGCGGACGTGTGATTGAGCTGGCCGATGCGTTTCAGGAAGGGGGCCGGGTTGAGGCCGGGCAGGTGCTGGTGCGCCTTGACCCCGTTGACACCCAAGCGGCGCTGGACCGTGCCGCAAGCGACGTGGCTGATGCCCAGGCCGAGGGGCGTGATGCGGCCCGGGGGCTGGAACTGGCCCGGGATGAACGTGCCGCCGCCGCCGAACAGGCCGAGTTGCGCGAGCGAGCGCTGGAGCGCCAGCGCGATCTGGCGCAACGGGGCGTGGGCACTGCCACGGCTGTTGAAACCGCCGAACTTGCCGCCTCTGCCGCCCGTCAGGCGGTGCTGACACGCCGTCAGGCCGTTGCACAGGCCGAGGCGCGTGTTGATCTGGCCACCACACGCCTAGCCCGTGCCGAAATTGCGCAGGCCGAGGCGCAGCGGCGGCTCACAGATATGACCCTGCGCGCGCCCTTTGACGGCACCTTGTCAGAGACCAACGTGGTGGTGGGCCGGTTGGTGTCAGCCAATGAACGTCTGGCGGACCTGATTGATCCTGCGGATCTGGAAATCGCTTTTCGCATTTCGACCGCACAATATGCACGATTGCTGAATGAAAATGGTGGGTTGATCAAGGCGGATGTCACTGCGGAGCTTGATGTGGCCGGGATGGATATGGTGGCCAAGGGGCGCATCAGCCGAACCTCTGCGGTTGCTGGCGAGGGGGCGACCGGGCGGCTGGTCTTTGCCGCGCTTAGCGATACTGCCGGGTTTAAGCCTGATGATTTTGTCACGGTGCGGGTTCAGGAACCGATGTTAGAGGGCGTTGTGCGTCTGCCCTCTGCGGCGGTGGATGCGCGCAACCGCGTGTTGGTGCTGGCCGAGGGGGACCGCCTGCAAAGCGAGGAAGTCACCGTGTTGCGCAGGCAGGGCGACGATGTGCTGGTGCGCGGCCCCATTATAGGGCGCGAAGTTGTCGAGGCGCGCTCCCCCCTGTTGGGGGAAGGGATTGCTGTGAAACCGCTGCGCAAAGACGCGCCGCAAGCCTCTAAAGAGCTGGAAATGCTGGAACTTTCCGAAGAGCGCCGGGCCAAGCTGATGGCCTTTGTTGAGGGCAATAAACGTATGCCCGCCGAAGCAAAACAGCGCGTGCTTGCCCGTCTTGCTGAGCCTCAGGTGCCTGCCAAAATGGTGGCGCGCATCGAAGGCCGGATGGGCGGCTAGGCATGGCCCGCACCGTTTCCAGTGCCGCGGGTGGTTTGCTCAGCTATTTCACCCGGCATAGGACGGCAGCCAATCTGTTGTTGGTGGTCTTGCTGATCGCGGGCCTGTCCGCCGCGCCCAACATGCGTGCACAGTTTTTCCCGGACGTGATTGTCGATAATGTCACCGTGACAACCTCTTGGTCCGGTGCCGGGGCTGAAGACGTGGACGAGGCGATTGTGCAGGTGCTTGAACCTGTTTTGCTTGCCGTGGAAGGTGTTGAAAGCTCTGACAGTACCTCGCGGGAGGGCAATGGCACGGTTCGGCTGGAGTTTGAACCCGGCTGGGACATGGCGCGTGCTGCCAATGATGTGCAAACGGCGGTGGACGCCGTCACCAGCCTGCCGGAGGAAGCGGACGAGCCAAATGTGCGGCGCGGCGCGTGGCGAGACCGGGTCACCGATGTGGTGATCACCGGGCCCATCGCACCTGCACAGCTGGGCCGTTTTGCCGATGAATTTGTCACCCGCCTGTTTGCTGCGGGCGTCACGCGCACCACCATTCGGGGCGTCGCAGCCCCGCAAACGCTGATTGAGGTGCCCTCGGCCAAACTGATTGCCTTTGACGTTTCCATGGCAGATATCGCCGCCGCGATTGCAGCAGAGGTTGATGCAGACCCAGCCGGTGATGTGACGGGGGCAAATGCACGGGTGCGCACGGGCACGGCCAAACGCTCTGTCACGCAGATTGCGGGCATTGTGCTGCGTTCAAACCCGGATGGATCAACCCTGACCATTGGTGATGTGGCCCGCATTACCGAAGAAGGCGTTGACCGAAACCGCAGCTTTTTTGTGGGGGAGCACCCGGCCATGTCGGTACGGGTGGATCGCTCCAATGGGGGCGACGCGATCAGCATTCAGGCCTCTGTCGAAGAGGTCGCGGCAGAACTACAGGCCAGCCTGCCCGGCGGTGTCACGGTTGAACTGATCCGCACGCGCGCCGCCAGCATCACATCACGCATCAACCTGTTGATCGACAATGGCCTGATGGGTCTGGGGCTGGTGGTGTGTTTGCTGTTTTTGTTCCTGAATGCGCGCACCGCGTTCTGGGTGGCGGCGGGCATACCTGTGGCGATGGGCGCGGCAATTGCGCTGATGTATCTGGGTGGCCTGACGATCAACATGATTTCGCTGTTTGGGTTGATCATCACGCTGGGTATTGTCGTGGATGATGCCATCGTGGTGGGCGAACACGCTGATCACCGGTTTCGCATGGGCGAAAGCCCGATGCAGGCGGCAGAAAACGCCGCGCGCCGCATGGCGATGCCGGTTTTTGCCGCCACGCTGACCACGATTATTGCCTTTTTCGGACTGGTGGTTGTGGGCGGGCGGTTTGGCGATTTGATCGCAGATATTCCCTTTACGGTGATCGCGGTGCTGATCGCCTCGCTGATCGAGTGTTTCCTGATCCTGCCCAACCACATGGCCCACGCGATGAAGGCGCAGGCCAAGGAACATTGGTATGATGTGCCCAGCCGCGTGGTGAACCGAGGTTTTGTTTTCTTGCGCGAAAAGCTGTTTCGCCCGTTCATGGCCGGGGTGATTGCCGCGCGTTATGTGGTGCTGGCGGCCGTTCTGCTGGTGCTGGCCTCTCAGGCGGTGTTGTTCATTCGGGGTGATGTGCAATGGCGCTTCTTTAATGCGCCCGAGCGGGGCTCTGTGACCGGCAATTTTGCCATGGCGGAGGGCGCAACGCGGGAAGACACGATTGAGATGATGCGCGAGATGCAGCGCGCGACCGAGGCGTTGGGTAAAGAGTACGAGGCACGCTATGGCACCAATCCGCTCGATTACGTGATGGCGCAGGTGGGTGGCACCACCGGGCGCGGGCTGGCCGGGGCGGATACCAAAGATGCAGACCTTTTGGGCGGCATTTCGATTGAATTGATCGACGCAGATCTGCGGCCCTATTCCAGCTTTGCCTTCGTCGGTGAGTTGCAGGATATGGTGGTGAACCACCCGCTGGCGGAAACAGTCAGCTTTCGCGGCTGGCGCTCTGGGCCCGGCGGCGATGCGCTCGATGTGCAGTTTTACGGGGCAGATACGGACACGCTCAAGGCCGCCTCAGAGGCGTTGCAGGATGCTTTGCGACAATATCCAGAAGTCAGCGCCGTGCAGGACAATCTGGCCTATGACAAGGAAGAGCTGATCCTTGATCTGACGGCACAGGGGCAGGCCTTGGGCTTTACCATTGATGTGCTGGGGCGCAGCTTGCGCAATCGGTTGGGCGGGATTGAGGCGGCGACCTATCCCGATGGGCCGCGCTCTGCCGCGATCCGGGTGGAGCTGCCCAAGGGGGAGCTGACAGCCGATTTTCTGGACCGCACGCAGATGCGCACCCCTGAAGGGCGTTATGTGCCGCTGGCCGATATTGTCAGTGTGGAACGGCGGACCGGGTTTTCGACCGTGCGGCGGGAGAATGGCATTCGGCTGATTTCGGTGACAGGCGATATTTCCGAGGATGATCCGGCACGTGCCACCGCGATTGGCGAGGCCTTGGCGCAGGATATCCTGCCGCGTATCGCTTCGGAAAAACAGGTGGAGTTCCGCCTGGCGGGGCTGAGCGAGCAGGAAAATGAGTTTCTTCAGGACGCGCTGACCGGGCTGATCCTGTGCCTGTCAGGGATTTTTCTGGTGCTGGCCTGGGTGTTTGGCAGTTGGACACGGCCCGTGGTGGTGATGGCGATCATCCCCTTTGGACTGGTGGGCACGATTTATGGGCACAACGTCTGGGACGTGCCGCTGAGCATGTTTACGGTGGTCGGGCTTTTGGGGATGACGGGGATCATCATCAACGACTCCATCGTGCTGATCACCACAATTGATGAATATGCCGAAACGCGCGGGTTGATCCCCTCCATCATTGACGGCGCCGCGGATCGGCTGCGCCCGGTGATGCTGACCACAATGACCACCGTTTTGGGGATGGCACCGCTGTTGTATGAACAAAGCCAGCAGGCGCAGTTTCTGAAGCCGACGGTGATTACCCTGGTCTATGGGTTGGGTTTTGGCATGATCTTGGTGTTGCTGGTGGTGCCCGCGCTGGTGGCCGCCCAGCATGATGTGGCACGCCAAATCGGTGCCACGCGCCGTGGTTTGTGCGCGCCGGTTGGCCTGCTGCGCTGGGGCATGATCACCCTTTGGGCCGGTGTTCTGGGCTGGTGTGCTGTGACGTTGGGCTGGGCCATCTGGCGGGGCGAGTTGCATCCGCAACTGGCTGAGGCGTTTCCCGCCCTTGCAGGATTTTCCGCAATGACTGCCGCGCTCTTTGTTTTTGTTGTTGGCGCAGCCGTGGTGGCGGTTGTCGGGTATATCATCGGTGCATTTGGGTTCTTGGTGCGGCGGCGCAGGTCAGCGGCCTGACGTTGGCGTTTCACGCGCCGGTGGCTGTTATGCGATTGGCAAAAGGTGGGCCAAGGCCCCCCTTACGGTGCAGGGGTCAGAGACTTAGCTCGGTGTGCAGCCCTTGATCTCAACCGCCTGTTTTTTGCCCAAAACAGTGATCACGATGTTGGAGCGGTCGATGACCAGCGGGCTATCGTCCGGCGGGATCAGATCGCCCACAGCCGTCAACACATTGCCGCTGCGTTTGGTCTGTGTTTCACTCATCCAGACGCCGGGTTGGCCAGGTTCGATCACCACAACCTCTTTGCCACCGGTTGGGGGGAGGGTCACTTTCGTTTCGATTTGCATCCCATCTTCAATTGGGCGCAAGGCGCAGGTCGCTGATGACACGCCAGCCTCTGCTGCGGCAAAGGGGCGTGCAGCAAGGGCGGCAGCAATCGCAGGGGTTGGACTGCTCGACATATTGTCAAGTGTCGCGTCAAGGTCCAACTGGTAAGGCACACATATGTCCTTGCACACCCCGATGTCCATTTTGGCGCGCAATGTCACAGGACTGCCTGACTTGCGGGGGGCCAGCGTGATCGGCAGGATCAGATGTTCCGAATACCCGATCGTGCGCATGCCATTGGTTTTGTAGATGCTTGGCGTTGGCCAGGTTACCGCCACATCCCCGCGCAGATTTTTGGAGCGGGACCAGTCAAACCGGGGCGGGATGCCCGCATCGCCGGGCGAGCGCCAATAGGTCTTCCATCCGGGGGCCAGTGTGATTTTGACTGCTGCCATGCGCGTGCCATCGCTGCGCAGCCATCCCGGCAGGATTTCGCCGGTGGCCGGGGTGCCAAGCGTGGATTGTGCGACCAACGGGGCAGCTGTTGTCGCCAATAGGGCAAATGTAGACAGGATTCTTTTGATCATGAGCCTAAAATGGGCGTTCAACCGTTATATGCCAAGTCACGATTGTATCATCCATGTTTCGCACATCTTGCAACGACCTGCTTGTCAGCGCCTTGGGGGCGGGGCATGCTGTCACCATGCGCGAACACGGTGACCCACAGATGGATACGCAAAGCGCCCTGGATCTGACGGGGCAGTTGTTGGTGGCGATGCCCGGTATGGGAGATCCACGGTTTGATCATTCGGTGATCTATATCACAGCGCATTCTGACAAAGGAGCGATGGGCCTGATGATCAACAAGCCCGCGCCTGATTTGAAATTGTCAGATGTGCTGGATCATCTTGTGGAAGGCGAAAACGAAAGCCAGAGTGCGCTGGGTGTGCACATTGGCGGGCCGGTCGAAACCGGCCGTGGATTTGTGTTGCATTCTGATGAATACGTCTCGGTCATCGAAACGCTAAGGATCGCGCCCGGTTTTGCGCTGACCGCCACGCTGGATGTTCTGGAAGACATTGCAGGCGGACGCGGACCTGCACAGGCGTTGATGATGCTGGGCTACGCCGGGTGGGGGCCGGGGCAGCTTGAGGGCGAGATTGCGCAGAATGGCTGGCTGACCTGTGCGGCGGAAACCAGGCTGGTCTATGGATTGCAGGATGCCAAGAAGTGGACGGCGGCGCTTGATTCCATTGGCATTGATCCTTTGGGACTTTCTGCTGCCGCCGGGCGAGCCTAGGCCCGCCTTACGGACAGTCCCACACGTCTGATGGGACAAGGCGGCAGAGCGCCGGGTCGAGTCTATTAGAATGGTGAAACGGGTGGGTCTGAACGTTATCGCGGGGCCGCTGCGCGATGCAGGCGGTCATTTATGGCGCGCCCCAGGCCATGGTTCGGGATCGGGGCCACCGCAATGGGGCGGTTTTGTGCATCAAGTTGGTGCAGGTGATCAAACAGGTTTGCCGCCGCTTCGCGCAGATTGCCCGTGGGAGATAGGTTAAGAGTGCATGTCATTTTGCCAAAACCAAGGTAAAGATCCGCTGCAAGCGGAGTGGTGACATTCAGGCGCACAGCGGCGTGCGGGGCGTAATGTGAGGTCATCTGACCGGGGGCGGTGATGGTATCACCTTTGGGCAGGGCCAGTGGATGGCCCAATGCGGCCTCAATCGCTTCGCCTGGCAGACCACCCGCGCGGAGCAACGTCGGTGTTGCGTCTGTCAGCCCGATAATGGTGCTTTCCAGACCCACATCGCAAGCGCCATCATCGAGAATTGCCGCGATGCGACCGTTCAGGCCCGCGCTCACATGGGCTGCCGTCGTAGGGCTGATGCGCCCGGAGGGGTTTGCCGAGGGGGCAGCAACGGGGCCAGCAAATGCACCAAGCAAAGCGCGCGCTGTAGGCTGTGCAGGCACGCGCAACGCCACAGTCTCAAGGCCCGCCGTCACCAGGGTGGATAGCCCATGGTTAGCCTGCAAAGGCAGGACAAGAGAGAGCGGGCCCGGCCAAAACGCAGCGGCAAGCAGGGCGGCATGATCGTTCCATTCGACATATTCCTGTGCCAGATCCGCGTCAGCCAGATGCACAATCAACGGGTTGAACTGCGGTCTGTCCTTGGCCGCAAAAATGCCAGCCACCGCATTGTTGTTGCGCGCATCTGCCCCTAAACCATAGACTGTTTCGGTGGGAAAGGCGACCAAAGCCCCCTCGCGCAACAGGCCAGCGGTCGCGCGCAGACCGTCAGGGTCAGGGGGCAGGATTTGGGTCGTTGGTTGCATCAGTGCCCTCGTGACGCCGCGTTTTGGGTTGCAGGCTGCGTGGTGTCGTTTCATGCTGAAACAAATGAGATGCCTTTAGCAGGGCCACGCGCCGTTTGCCAAGCGCAAGCGCGCGCCCAATCAGGAGATGTCCGATGCCGTATCGCGCCGCCGTAGATGAGTATGCCTTTCTGTTTGACCATGTTGTCGATTTTGAGGCACTGCGCGCGACGGAACGATTTGGCGAGGCCAGCGATGATGTGACCCGTGCCATTCTGGGTGAGGCTGGCAAGATGTGTGACGAGGTGATCGCCCCCTTGCAGCGCAATGGCGATTTGCACCCCGCCCGGCTGGAAAATGGGGTTGTGCGGACCTCGCCCGGGTATGACGAGGGCTTCAGGGCGATTGCGGAGGGCGGATGGGTCGGCATGTCTGCCGATCCTGAATATGGCGGCTTGGGCCTGCCGATGACCCTGACCTCGGCGGTGAACGAGATGATGGCGGGCGCGTGTTTGGCACTGCAACTGGCACCGTTGATGAGCCAGGGACAGATTGAGGCGCTGGAGCATCATGCCTCGGACGCGATCAAGGACTTGTATTTGCCAAAGCTGATCAGCGGCGAATGGACCGGTACGATGAACCTGACCGAGCCACAGGCCGGGTCAGACGTGGGCGCGCTGAGTTCCAAGGCGGAGGACAATGGCGACGGCACCTACGCGGTCTCGGGGCAAAAGATCTACATTTCCTGGGGTGATGCTGATTTTGCCGAGAACGTTTGCCATCTGGTGCTGGCCCGTTTGCCCGGCGCACCCGCAGGGACCAAAGGGATCAGCCTGTTTTTGGTGCCAAAATTCCTGCCCAATGCGGACGGCACGCCGGGCGCGCGCAATGGGGTCAATGTGGTCTCACTTGAGCACAAGATGGGGCTGCATGGCTCCCCCACCGCCGTGATGCAATACGACAATGCCACGGGCTGGCTGGTTGGGCCGGAACAGGGCGGCATGGCGGCGATGTTTACAATGATGAACAACGCGCGCCTTGGTGTAGGCGGGCAGGGCATTGGGGCTGCCGAGGGGGCCTATCAGCATGCACTTGCCTACGCGCTGGAACGTAAACAGGGGCGCGTGGATGGTTCCGGCACCATTGTTGAACATGCGGATGTGCGCCGCATGCTGATCGCGATGAAGGCAGATACATTTGCAGCAAGGGCGATTGCCCTGAGCTGTGCCCACGCGATTGATATGGGCACGGCCACGGGTGAGGCCGAGTGGAAAGCGCGTGCAGCGTTCTTGACACCCATCGCCAAGGCCTTTGGCACCGACACTGGCATGGCCGTGGCCGAAATGGGCGTGCAGGTGCATGGCGGCATGGGGTTCATTGAGGAAACGGGTGCCGCACAGTACAGCCGCGATGTGCGCGTGACGGCGATCTATGAGGGCACCAATGGTATTCAGGCCATGGACCTTGTTGCGCGCAAAATGATGGATGGAGGCGAGGCTGCCAACCGCCTGTTGGATGAGATTGAGGCCGCCGCTGAGGCCGCCCGCGAGGATTTTCCGCAGATGGCAGACGCAGTCTGGCAAGCGGGGGAAAGCCTGCGCGAGACGACCGATTGGCTGGTGTCACAAGAGGTGATGAACGACCGGTTTGCCGGGGCTGTGCCCTATCTGCGCGCTTTTGCCCGTGTTCTGGGCGGGCATCTGCACCTTAAGGCCGCAATGGCAGATAAGGGCGGTGCGCGCGAAAAACTTGCGCGGTTCTACATGCAGCGCCTGTTGCCGGAGCATGTCGGTCTGTTGGCCCATGCGCAGGCAGGGCAGGACGCGCTTTATGCCTTTAGTCTTGATGAGCTGGTTGCCTGATGGCAGATAAGGCCCCCGCCGGGCTGCGCTATCCTTGGGAAACACCGCCCGTGTCTGACGGGACTGAGGCCATAGAGGTTGCCCCCGGCGTATTGTGGCTGCGTCTGCCGTTGCCGATGAAACTGGACCACGTGAACATCTACGCGCTGGATGAGGGCGATCATTGGACAGTGGTGGACACCGGCTTTGCCTCCAAGAAATCCAAGGCTATCTGGAGCGATGCGATGGCGGGCCCCTTGGGTGGCAAGCCAGTCAGACGGGTTGTGGTCACCCATCATCACCCGGATCACGTGGGGCTGGCAGGCTGGTTTCAAACGGAACACGAAGCGGAGCTGATCACCACCCGTACTGCGTGGCTGACGGCGCGGATGCTGACCTTGGACGAACAAACACTGCTGCCCGCCGAAACGGTCCGTTTTTATCGCCAGTCTGGCATGGACTGTGATCTGCTGAAGAAGCGCGAAACCGACCGGCCCTTTAACTTTGCCGACGTCGTGGCCCCGATGCCGCTGGGTTATACGCGGATCAAGCAGGATGACACGATCAAAATGGGCGGGCGCACCTGGGATGTGCATATCGGCAATGGCCACGCGCCCGAACATGCAACCTTTTGGAGCAGGGACGATAATCTGGTGATTGCCGGGGATCAGATCCTGTCGTCGATCAGCCCAAATGTCGGGGTCTATGCGACCGAGCCGATGGCCGACCCGATTGGTGAGTGGCTGGAGGCCTGCGAGCGTCTGGCCCCTTTGGCACGTCCGGATCATCTCGTGTTGGGCGGGCATAAACTGCCCTTTACCGGTCTGCCCAAGCGTATGGAGCAGCTGATTGAAAACCACCACGGTGCGCTGCGCCGCCTGTTGGAGCACATCGAAACGCCCAAGTCAGCCACCGAGTGTTTTGCGCCCCTGTTCAAAAGATCGATAGGAGAGGGCGAATATGGCCTCGCGCTGGTTGAAGCGGTTGCGCATTTGAGTCACCTTTATCAGACGGGCCTTGCCACGCGCGACTTGCGCGACAGTGATGGGGCCTTTGTGTACCAGCGCAAGGAGTGACGCGTGGACGATCAAATCAACACATCCGCCGAGGCCGCAGAGGCCGAAGTTTTGCCTTGCCGGTACGATGTAAAATGCAACCCTGACGGCAGCATCAACCGCAGTGAAGAAACCGGCGAGGCGGTGTCAAAAACCCCTCCGTCGCAGAAATCCCCGGCGCAATGGGCCTATGAGCGGGTGGTGCTCTATTTGAAAAAGTTCGAAGAGGGCCTCGACAGCAACCATGAGGCTGCGATTGGATTTACCGGGGCGGATGCGGGCGTGTTGCGGATCGAAGGTATGGGGTATTTTGACCCTGATATCCTGACGTTTTATGGCTCTGATCCCGCAGGCGGCAAAACGCAATTGGTGCAGCATGTCAGCCAGCTGAACGTGATGCTGCGCGCCTTCCCCAAACAGATTGAGAATGCCGCGCCCAATCGGATTGGTTTTCGATTGGTGGAGGAACTTGAGGCGGATTCGAAGGGAAAATAGTTTTAGATAGACCTGCATCCCTCAATACTGCCTGAACTCAATGGATTCAACGCGTTAAGTGATGTGTGATGTTTCAGGTGCAATCGAAAACACGATGAGCCTCAGAAAAATCCGTTACACTTGGATAGAGACCCCCTTTGACCCCGTGACGTTGATCTGCCATTAGAACAGCCAAGTTTCTCAGACACCTACAAAGGACCCTACAACATGGCCGAACACGAACATGGCAGCATGAACATCGAGGTACAGGAAAAGACCTATGCGGGGTTTATGTCCTTTGTCACCAAATCCGTCATCGTTATCCTGCTTATCCTGGTGGGCATGGCTATTTTCTTTCGCTAAGGCGCGAAGTTTCTGGCGGGGGGCCTGTTGTTGAAACGTTTATTGATTGCGCTGGTTGCGACAGGGCTTCTGGCAGCCTGTGCGAATGACCACACACCCGAATCGCCGCCCGAACTTGTGGCCTCGACCGCCTTTCGCGAAGCCGGTCCAAAGTCGCTGACCGTTTACACGATGGTCAACAACCGCACTGGCAGCGGGGGGCACACCGCCCTGAAGGTCACCGGATCACAAACCGTGATCTTTGACCCCGCAGGGTCATTCCGTCACGCCAGAGTGGTGGAGCGGGGCGACGTGATCTTTGGCGTTACACCGGGGCTGGAGCAAAGCTACAAATCCGCCCATGCGCGCAGCACCTTCCATGTGGTCAGTCAGGAAATTCCTGTCACCGACGCGCAGGCCGAACAGGCGCTGCAACTGGTGCTGAACAATGGCGCGGTGTCCGCCGCCTTTTGCGCCAATGCCACCACGGGTATTCTTACGCAGGTCGATGGGTTTGAGAACATCAAACGCACCTTTTATCCCAGCAATTTCATGGAGCAGGTTGCCCAATTGCCCGGTGTGAAAACCACCAGGCATTTTGAGAATGATGAGGGCGATATCATTGACGGCGTGCGCGCCGCCGAGCAGGCCGCGCTACAGTAGGTAGAGCAAGCCATAAAGCGTACTGGCACCGGCAAAAATTGCCGCCAGCACGTTTTTGGTGATCAACCCCACTGTTATGGTCACTGCCGCCGCTGCCAGCCGGGCCGGGTCCGTTTGCCCATCCGTGGCGGCAGGCCAGATCACCTGTGGGGCGACCAGCGCAGGCAGGATTGCCACAGCCGTGTAGCGCAGATGGCGCAGCACCCAGTCCGGCATGGGCCGTGTGCCCACCAGCCCCGTAAACATGAAACGCAGCCCAAAACTGCCGATCCCCAGCCCCAGAATGATGATCCACAGGTCTATGGTGCCGCTCATGGCTGTACCTTGCGGGTGTTCAGCCAAACCTCGGTTCGCGCCCCGGCCATCATGCCACAGATGCCCGCGATGATCAGGCCCAGCGAATAGGGCACCGTGACACAGGCGATGGATACGATGATGGCGACAAAGGCCGCCACCACATGGGCAAAGGTGCGAAACATCGGGGCGATCATCGCCAGAAAGGTGATGGGAATCGCAAAATCCAAGGCCCAGCTGTCCGGCACGCTGGTGCCCAGCAAGGCCCCCAGAAAGGTAAAGAGATACCACAAGGGGGCCACCGAAAAGACCGCGCCAAAGAAATAGCCCATGCGCTGGGGGACGGTCATCTCAGGGGCGCGTTCAAACTGCGAGACGGACACGACATAAGATTGATCAACCGTCAGATAGGCGGCCAATGCACGCTGCCACAGCGGCGCGCCCCCAATCCAAGGGGTCAGGGAGGCCGAATACATCGCCATGCGCAGGTTCACCGCAAGGGCGGAGGCCAACACGATCACGGTTGGTGCGTTTTCCTGCATCAGTTGCAGGGCGGTAAACTGTGCGGCCCCGGCAATCACCACCACGGAAAAGGTCAGTGTTTCAAACACGCTCAGGCCGGCCTCCGTCGCGAGCAGGCCAAACAGCGTGGCAAAGGGCACAATCACCAGAATAAACGGTGCGCCATCCAGTGCCCCTTTGAAAAATGCGGATTTCGGTGTGGTGATGGCCATGGGTTGTCTCTAGATTGCCTCTCAGGCTTAAGCCGAATGAACAGGGGATACAATTGGCCCGCGCACAGGATTCCAGTGACTATTTGATTGCACCTGACCCGGGCGCGGCGCGGCTGACCCGTGCTGTGGGCGGAATGGATCACAATGGCGATGAGACCACGATTAATGTGGTCGAAGAGCGCCCGCTGACGATATTCCTCAACGCGCAGGAAATTGTCACTGCAATGACCATTGGCGATTACCCCGCCTACCTTGCGCTGGGGTTTTTGCGCAATCAGGGCATGCTGGTTGAGGGGGATGAAATCACCCGCGTGAATTATGACGAAGAGCTTGAAACGATTGTGGTGCGCACCGCGCGCGAAACGGATTACGAAGACAAGATGCGCCGCAAGACGCGCACGAGCGGCTGTGCCGTGGGCACCGTCTTTGGTGACATGATGGAGGGGTTAGAGGGCGTGACATTGCCCCAGACACCCGTGCGGTCTTCTTGGCTCTATGCGCTCAGCGCCAAGATCAACCGCACCCCCAGTCTATATCTGGATGCAGGTGCAATCCACGGCACTGTCTTGTGTCACCATGATAAGCCATTGGTTTATATGGAGGATGTGGGCCGTCACAATGCCGTTGACAAGATCGCAGGCTGGATGATGTCAGAACGCGCGCCCGCCGATGACAAGATCCTTTATACCACTGGGCGGCTGACGTCCGAGATGGTGATCAAGACCGCGATGATGGGCATCCCGGTGCTGGTCTCACGTTCCGGCTTTACCGCCTGGGGTGTCGAGATCGCGCAGGAGGTCGGGTTAACCCTGATCGGGCGCATGCGCGGGCAACGTTTTGTGTGCCTCAGCGGGGAGGACCGCCTGATCCGCGATGCCGATCCTTCTGCGGTTGCCGCAGAGCCACGCAAATCCGGTCGCAAGGGGGCCGCGTGATGACGCGCCCGTTGGGTGTGATCCTTGCGGGCGGGCAAGCCACGCGCATGGGCGGGGGTGACAAGGGCCTTTTGCCGCTGGGGTCAGGGACGTTGTTGTCTCACGTGATGGACCGTTTTGCGCCGCAAGTCGCAGATGTTGCCCTAAATGCCAACGGCGATGCCGCGCGGTTTGCCCATCTGAATATGCCGGTTTTGCCCGACAGTATCGACGGGTTTGCGGGCCCCTTGGCCGGTGTTCTGGCGGGGCTGGATTGGGCGGCAGAGCGGGGAGCAGACACCATCGCAACTGCCGCCGCTGACACCCCGTTTTTCCCCCGCGATTTGGTGGCGCATTTGGTGCAGAAGGGTGCGGGTATGACCCATCCGCTGGTCTTGGCTGCCACGCCCCATCCCAAACGAGGCAGCGCGCGGCACCCAACCTTTGGCCTGTGGCCCGTGGCTCTGCGCGATGACCTGCGCGGCGCGCTTGCAGGGGGGCTGCGCAAGGTGGTGTTTTGGTCTGATCAACACGGCGGGCGCGAGGCCTTGTTCCCGCAGGAAGCCGCGTTTTTCAACGTCAACACGCCGGATGATCTGATCCATGCGGAGGCAATGTTGTGAGAGTTTTTGGCGTGGTGGGCTGGAAAAACGCGGGCAAGACCGGTTTGATGGAGCGGCTGGTGACGCAGATCACCCAGCGCGGCATCACGGTCTCGACGGTCAAACATGCGCATCACACCTTTGATGTGGATCACCCGGGCAAAGACAGCCATCGTCACCGCGTTGCCGGTGCCTCCGAGGTGTTGCTCAGCTCGCGCAATCGCGTGGCGTTGATGCAGGAACTGCGGGAGGCCGAAGAGTCGACATTGGCAGAGCTGCTGGCCCGTCTGTCGCCCGTCGATCTGGTGTTGATTGAGGGGTACAAACGCGATGACCACCCCAAGGTAGAAGCGCACCGGGCCGAAACGGGCAACCCCTTGATTGCGCCCGATGATCCCACAATCCGCGCGGTGGCCAGTGATGTGCCGCTGACGCTGGACCGCCCGGTTTTTGATCTGAATGACACCGTGGCGATTGCAGATTTCATTCTGGCTGAGGTTGGTCTGTGACGCGTTTTGACACGATTGTCATGGTGGATTGGTCCGGTGGGGCGGACCGGGGGCCAACGCCCGTCAAAGATGCAATTTGGGCCGGGGTCAACAGGGGCGGGGTGGCTGATGCACCTGTGTACCTGCGCAACCGTCAGGTGGCAGAAGCTTGGCTGAGCGATCTTTTCGAAGTGGAGCGCGCCGCCGGGCGGCGTGTCTTGGTCGGGTTTGATTTTCCCTTTGGCTATCCACGCGGGTTTTGCGAGGCTTTGACGGGGCAAACTGATCCGCTGGTGCTGTGGGAATGGTTCGCGGCGCGGATTGAGGACAGTGCCGCGACAAACAACCGGTTTGATCTGGCTGGCGAGGTCAACCGGACGTTGGGTGCGGGGCAGGGGCCGTTTTGGGCTAATGGGCTGGCCCGCGATATCGAGGGTTTGCCACGGCGCAAAGACAGCTATGCCAACCCCTTTCCAGAGCGGCGCAAAGCGGAGGAGCAGGCCAAGGGGGCCTTTACCTGCTGGCAAATGGCAGGTGCCGGTGCGGTGGGCTCTCAGGTTTTTATGGGCCTGCCGGTTTTGGCGCGGCTGCGGCAAAAACATGATGTGGCGGTCTGGCCGTTTCAGCCGCTGGAGGCCCCTATTGCCTTTGTTGAAGTTTGGCCCTCGCTCACTGTGCGGGGCGGGCCACCAGAGGGCATGATCAAAGATGCCTGGCAAGTGGCAGAGGTTGCGCGACAAATCGCAGCGCTTGCCCCGGAAACGTTGCAGGGCATTCTGGATGTGGCAGCGCCGGAAGAGGGCTGGATCTTTGGCCTTGGTCATGAGGCAACCGTCATGGGCAGTCTGGCACCTCCGCTGAAGAATGATTGTTTTGCCTTGCCAGCGGTGGTGCATTGGACCCCGGTGGCGGAGGCTTTGGCCTTGCTGGAGCAGCGGTTGACCCCGGTTGTGTCCGTGCACGATGTGCCCTTGCGCGATGCCTTGGGGCGGATTTGCGCGGCAGATGTAAAGGCCAGGCGCGCCAACCCGCCTTTGCCCAACACGGCTGTTGACGGCTACGGGTTTGCGGGGGGGCGTGGCGCGGGTGCGCATGCGCTGCCCTTGGCGCAGGGGCGCGCGGCGGCAGGGGATGCACCGGGCGCCTTGCCTGCTGGGCAAGCCCTGCGTGTCCTCACGGGGGCGGCCCTGCCTGCGGGTGTCGATACAGTTATCTTGCAAGAAGATGTGCATCTTGCAGAGGGAAAGGTGCATTTCAACGGTCCGATCAAAGCCGGGGCCAACACGCGCAAAGCGGGGGAAGACGTCACGGCGGGGCAGGTCATTTGCAGCGCTGGCACATGCGTGTCCGCACCCCATCTGGCGTTGCTGGCGGCAACGGGCGCGGGGCATGTGCCCGTTTTCGCGCCGCTGAAAGTTGGCGTGTTGTCCACCGGGGATGAACTGGTGGAGGCGGGGGCCAGCGCCGCAGAAGGGCAGATATTTGATGCAAACCGCCCCATGCTGTTGTCACTGGTTGCGCAGTTTGGACATGTGCCTGTTGATTTGGGGCGTTCTGCGGATGACCGGGCAATCTTGCGGGGCAGGTTGGACAAGGCAGCGCAGGATGTGGATGTGATCCTGACCAGCGGTGGTGCCTCCGCAGGGGATGAAGATCACGTCTCGGCCTTGTTATCAGAGGCCGGGGTGATGACGCTGTGGCGCATTGCGATCAAGCCGGGGCGTCCATTGGCGCTGGGCCTGTGGGATGGCGTGCCTGTCTTTGGCCTGCCCGGCAATCCGGTTGCGGCCATGGTCTGTACTTTGATTTTTGCGCGCCCGGCGATGTCGCTGCTGGCTGGTGCAGGCTGGTGCGCGCCGCAGGGGTTTGAGGTCCCGGCTGGTTTCAGCAAGGCTAAAAAGGCGGGGCGGCGGGAATATCTGCGCGCGCGGATCAGGGAGGGCAAAGCGGAGGTTTTTGCCTCTGAGGGGTCAGGCCGGATCAGCGGGCTGAGCTGGGCCGAAGGGTTGCTAGAGCTGGAAGAACCCGCGCGAAACATCGTGCCTGGCGATATGGTGCGCTACATTCCCTACGGGAGTTTTGGAATTTAGCGGCTGTGCCAAAAGAGATTTTAGCCCTCCGGGGGGGAATATTCTGGCCAGAAAGAGGAGGGTCAGGAGCTGACAGGGGGGATCGTAGTTTTACACCTGATCCGACAGGGCAAGGGCATTGATTGCCACAGGGTCAATAATGCTGTTGAGCCGCGCTGTCATATTTGCCAGTTGATCGGCACGGGCCGGGTCATCTACAAGGTTTTGGGTCTCTTCGGGGTCCGCATGCAGATCGAAAAGCGGGTAGGCGTGCCCTGGATAGGCAACAAGTTTCCACTGTTTGTAGCGCAGCATGAACATGCCCGTCAGTCCAGGCGGGCTGATGCGCGCGAGGTCCAGCACCGTCCGGGCAATGTCGATCAGTGAGACGCGATCAGACCGTGTGTGCGGCGGCGGAATCTTCGTACATCACCATTTTGGTCAAAAGCCACGGTCGCCAAGGGATGCGCCTTGATCAGATGTGAAGATCACATAGGTGTTTTCCAATTCCCCGGTTGCGTGCAGGGCCGCCATGATGCGGGCGCAGAAACGACACGTAGAGACCAAAGGCGGTGTTGTCGCGTTTTTCGCCGTGTTTTTTCAGCCAGTCCTCTGTCGCTGTGCAGACCTTTTGATTATACCGCGAATAGCTGACATCGCCGGGGCCGATGTGGGTGGCAAAACCCGAGGCATAAAACAGATCATCACGCGCGCGCAGCTGGCCGTGCACCCAGCCCTGAGCGTTGTTGATGTGCAGGGGGTCGATTTCTACGGTAAATCCATTGTCATCTTGCGGGCCGCGAAAATGTTGTTTTCCGATGCAGGGCATGGTGCGGCCCGCCGCGCGCATATGGTGGTGCCAGTTTGGGATTTGTCCGGCAGAGGGCTGCGCGTTGCTCCAACAGCGGGTCTCGTGCACATATGAGCCCGTGGCGATGGCGGCACAAGCGGGCTCACCTAGTCAAACGTGCCCGCGCAACGGCCCAGGAGCATAAAGGCACGGGCGGTGCGGGTGTCCGCAAGGGCGGAAATTTCTCCGTCAGAGGCGGCTTTTTCAAATTCTGCGAAACTTTTGTCAAAGCGGCGCAAAAAATGGTGGGCCGCGTCGCGAAAGATCGGGTCTTGTTTCATGCGCGCATTGGTCAGCGCCAGCGATGAGCGATCGCGGATGCCGCCCAATGCGGCGATGTGGCGGCCCCGTGCGCCTTGGGAGAACTGACGCCAGACCTCGGGGCGGGCGCGGTCGGGGCGCAGATCATCCATATAGATGCCGTCCTGGCTCAGCAGGGTCAGCACGTCTTGAGCGGCTTGGATCAACTGACTGGCAGAGCGGTCTTTGAGTGCGCGGCGCAGGGCAGCAAAGCCAACCTCGTCCTCCGCCGTTTCGGGGAAGTTCAGGGCGCGGATGAAATCCTCGGTCGACAAAAGCGGTGCGATATCAATGGCCTGGGTGCCCAAAGCAAGGGCGGGCTGATCATCTGTGGCGGTGGCAGCCGGTTGCTGGACGGGGCGGCGGTTTTCATCGCGGCGTGACTGAAAGGTTGCCAGGGTGGTTTCGGTTTTGCGTGCGGCGGCGGCGATTTCATCAAGTTTGCGGGCAACGGAGGGTTCTGAGCGGATGTTGCCGCCCTGTGCCTGTGCGATGTAGGCGTGGCGGATGGCATCAATGGCGGCTTGGAGGCGTTGGCTTTCCTCGCGCATCACGCGGCTGGCGCGCGCCGCAGTGGCCGCGACCCAGATCATGGCCACAGGCATGAAGACTGCGAGCATCGTGGTCATGAACCGCAAACCACCTTCGCCTTCCGCTGCGGGGGGGCGTGCCGGGGTTATGATGAAAAACAGAGCGACCCCCACAAGCCATACGGCGGAGAGGGCAACCGCGACGATTTCAATGCTTGTGACACCCCCCGGTTTGGGTTTGTCGTAAATGCCCAAAGAGGTGGGGCGACCGGCACCGGTGGTGGTGCGCGGGTCGGCCACCCGCTGTTCTTCAGGAGGGGTTTGGGTGTTAGCGTCGCTCATCTGCGCGGCCCAGATGCGGCGGGATCATGCATAGACGATTTTGAGAACTTCATAGGATTTCTCACCCCCGGGTGTGCGGACCTCAACGGAGTCACCTTCGTCTTTGCCAATCAGGGCGCGGGCGATGGGAGATTTGATGTTGAGAAGTCCATCCTCGATCTTGGCCTCATATTCGCCTACGATCTGATAGGTCTTTTCTTCATCCGTGTCCTCATCCACCAAGGTGACCCGGGCGCCAAATTTGATGGCACCGGACAGTTTGGCAGGGTCGATGACATCGGCCAGCGAGATCACGCCTTCAAGTTCCTTAATGCGGCCTTCGATAAAGGACTGTTTTTCCTTGGCGGAGTGGTATTCCGCGTTTTCGGACAGGTCACCATGTTCGCGCGCCTCGGCAATCGCCTTGATGATCGCAGGGCGTTCGGTGGTCTTGAGGTGTTTGAGTTCAGTCTCAAGGGCAGTGTGACCCGACCGGGTCATGGGGATCTTTTCCATTGGCGCATCGTCCGCGTGAGGGAGGGCCACGACGGGAGTATTTCCCGCGGCAGCTGTTTCAAAATAGGTTGTTATGTACCTGACCTAATGCGGGGGTTGATTGCAAGGGGAGAGCGGGCGCGGATCGGCGAGGGGTTGCGCAATTGGCACGACGGGGTGATGGAAAAAGGGGCGCTGGCGCGCATTACATTCTTGGTATCTGTGGCAGAGGTGAGTCCATAACGCGCAACCTGTGTTCTGTGTCAGGGGTGTCCCAGGTGCTGAGAGGTGTTTGAGGGATCAGTGTGATCCTCAAGTCACCGCAGCAAGGGTGGGTGCGATTCTCTGGTGCCTCAAGGATAACCCCGGCAAGCCGGGTGTGCTGGCGCACATCCTTGACCCATCAGAGAATCACGGTTGGTTAATCGTATTGTACAACTTCGAATTCGATATCGTCCGCGTCATGAAAGTAGAACCGGCGGCCCGGTTCATAGTCGCCGTGATTGCCGGTTTTGAAGCCTTCCGCTTTGACGCGTGCCTCCGTTGCATCCAGATCATCCACAACCACGGCAAGATGGTTGAGGCCACCGGTGGCGTGATAGCTGTCCGCTTTGTCCTCAATCGCGGTGCCCGGGGTGTAAAGGGCGACGTAGTGCGTGGCGGTGCCCACATGTTTTGTGTGACCACCCGCAATGGCGTCGCCTTCCCACCGCAGCTGCCAGTCAAAGATACGGCCCATCCAGGCGGCAGTGGCGGCAGGATCAGAGACGGTGATGTTGGCGTGTTCAAACAGGGCTGGCATGTTTTGTCCTTTCAGATGGGGTTGACGTTTGAGGAGTGTAATTGCTAAACTTCACTTTAGGTCAAGGTATTTCTTGAGAGGTTGTACAGCATGCAGAATGAGGGTCTGACCATTGGTGCATTGGCCAAACGTACGGGGTTGGCGATATCGGCCATTCGCTATTATGAGGCGCAGGGGCTGATCAAACCCTGGCGCAATGATGGCGGGCAACGGCGGTTTGAACGGGCCGATATGCGGCGCTTGAGCTTTGTCATGATCGCCCAGCAGTTCGGCTTTACCCTGCCGCAGATCAAGGCAGAGCTGGACCGATTGCCAGGTGGACGCACCCCAACAAAGGGGGATTGGGCCAAGATTTCCAGAGGGTTTCGCGCGGCGCTGGATGCACGCATTGAGACCTTGAACAGGCTTCGTAACAATCTGGATGGCTGCATCGGCTGTGGCTGTTTGAGCCTTGAGACCTGCGCGCTTTACAACCCCGGGGACCGGGCCGCCGAAAAGGGGCCCGGACCGCGGTATTTGATGGGGGACAGCCCGGCGAATGAGGGAGATGTTGACAAGGATGCTCACGATTCGTGACGTTTTGTGGTCAAGCGTGATTTGACTTTGCCCGCAAATCGGCAGCTTTTAGCGCAAATTTCTATCGGAGATTGTGGATGCGTAAGCTGTCGATGACCGTTGGGATATGTGCGTTTCTTGGGCTGGGCCTGAGCATGGCACAGGCAGAGGATGATCTGCGCGATGCGCGGGTTATTCTGAATGCCAAGAACGGGACAATCAAGAAATGGAGCCATGCGCCGCGTTTCGTGGTCGTGCATGACCGCCCGGTGAACCGGCCTGCGATTTCTGAAACCATCGCGTTCATCCGATCCGCCACGGGCCTTGCGATTGAGGATCCGGCCTATGTGGACCTGACACAGGCAGGGCTGGATGATCGGTTTTATTCAGGAACACAATATGAACCGACCCGTGGCGACGGCGGGCACTTTGAAACCAGATTTTCGATTGAGGCGCAGCAGGAAATTGCGGTTGCGGGTAGCATGTTTATTTTTATGGTCGCCCCGCATTATGCCTCTCACCTGATGGTGTTGTCCGGCTTTGGGCGCAGCTCGCAGGGGTTGGAACGCAACTATCACAGCTCTCCGCACCACTGCTTTTTTAATGTGATGTCAGATGCCAAGAGCATTCAATTTGGCCGCATCGTGATTTCGCCCGAACAGGATATGGCCGCGCAGGCGGCGTGTATTTACGAGGAAATGACCCAAAGCATGGGGTTGATGCAGGATGCGCATGATTCCAGCTATTTTACCTATGACAATCTGCCGGATGAAAAACCACGGGAGTATGACATGCGTCTGCTGAGCGCGCTTTACAGTACGCAAGTGGCCTATGGTGATGCGGTCGACAAGGTGCTGGGGATTTACGCGAACGTGCGTTGAACTTCTTCACCTTTTTTGGGTTGGAAGCCATTCCACCTTGACGGTTTTCACCCTTTTGGTGAGGCTGAAGCTCTTGGTTATTCTGCTGGGGTTTGGGATTTTTAGAATACCTGCGATCATTTTTCTTGTCGTTTTTTGCAGTCTTTGCCTGCCTTGGCCGGTGCATGCCGACGATATAGATGACGCAATCCAGATCATTGATGCTAGGCAGGGAACCGTCCGCAAGTGGAGCCACACGCCCTCGTTCCTGATTGTGCACGACCGAAAGGTGAAACGTGCAGCCATCGAGGAAACCATTGCGTTCATGAATTCCGCGACGGGTCTTGGCATTGAGCCAGCAGAATATCTCGATCTTACCGGAATTGAACTGGGCGAGCGTTTCTACCGTGGCACTAGCTACAGACCAAAACGCCAAGAGAACGGCCTTGGGGAGGTCACCCTTACCATTGCGGCAGAACGGGACTTTGTCGGCAAAGGCAATCTGGTGGTCTTCATGATGCAGGTGCCGTATGCGGCGCATCTGATGGTGGCCTCTGGATATGGTAACGGTTCACAGTCGCTGGAGCGTCAGTACTTTCGCGGGCCTGAATATTGCTTTTTCGACATACGCTCGGACAATGAGAGCATCGCTTTGGGTCGTATTTTCATTTCTTCCGAGCTTGATCCTGTCACGCAGGCCTCCTGCATCTACGAGGAATTTACCCAAGTTCTCGGTTTGGTGGCAGACGCCAAAGGATCTGAGGTGTTTACCTATGACAATGAGGCCACCGACAAGCCGCGTGACTATGATCGCAGATTGATTGAGGCGCTCTACCACCCGTCCGTGGTTCATGGAGACCCGGTGGCAAAGGTGATCGCGCTTTATGCGCGCTCTGCCCCGCAATAACCCGTCGCAGGGAATTTACCCCCGTTTTCATTGCAAAGGCAACGCCGCTGGTTTAGCCACAATCAACTTGTTTACCTGCCCTGAGGGAGTGCCAGCATGGCTGAGATCGAACGCGAAGCGATGGAATATGATGTAGTGATCGTTGGGGCGGGGCCTGCGGGCCTGTCTGCGGCGATCCGGCTTAAGCAATTGGACCCGGAGTGCAATGTGGTTGTGCTGGAAAAAGGGTCAGAGGTTGGCGCGCATATTCTCT
Source organism: uncultured Sulfitobacter sp. (assembly GCA_937928635.1). Lineage (GTDB taxonomy): Bacteria > Pseudomonadota > Alphaproteobacteria > Rhodobacterales > Rhodobacteraceae > Sulfitobacter. Next base: position 135,454 of record CALFWM010000040.1, read on the forward strand.
CCGGTGCGGTGCTTGACCCCTGTGGGCTGGATGCGCTGATCCCGGATTGGAAGGCAAAGGGCGCGCCGCTGAACACGCCTGTTCGGGACGACAAATTCTACATGCTGGGGGAGGCCGGTGCGCTGCGTATCCCTAATTTCCCGATGCCGCCCCTGATGCACAACCACGGCAATTACATCGTTTCCATGGGCAACGTATGCCGCTGGATGGCCGAACAGGCCGAAGAACTGGGTGTTGAGATTTTCCCCGGTATGGCCTGTTCAGAGCTGGTCTATGGCGACAAGGGCGAAGTCAAAGGTGTGGTCGCCGGTGTCTTTGGTCTGGAGGCGGATGGCAGCTACGGCGAAAACACCGAGCCGGGGATGGAACTGCATGGCAAATATGTGTTTCTGTCCGAGGGCGTGCGCGGCAGCCTGTCAAAACAGGTGATCGACAAATACGATCTGGCCGCCGGGAAAGAGCCGCAGAAATTCGGCCTTGGCATGAAAGAGATTTGGGAGATTGACCCCGCAAAGCACAAAGAGGGGTCTGTCACCCATACCGCAGGCTGGCCACTTGGCAGTAATGCGGGCGGTGGATCATTTATCTATCATCTTGAGAACAATCAGGTTTATGTCGGCTTTGTGGTGCACCTTGGCTACAAGAACCCACATATTTTCCCCTACATGGAATTCCAGCGTTTCAAACATCACCCGATGGTCGCAGAGCTGCTGAAGGGCGGTAAACGTGTGGCTTACGGCGCGCGCGCAATCACCGAAGGCGGCTATCAGTCGATGCCAAAGATGGTTGCGCCGGGCGTTGCCCTGTTGGGCTGTTCTGTCGGCATGGTCAACGTGCCGCGCATCAAAGGCAACCACAATGCAATGTTGTCGGGCAAAGCCGCAGCAGAGGCCGCGATGCGCGCCATCAAGGCAGAGCGTGCCGGGGATGAGCTGAGCGATTACGAGACCGAGGTGCGCGACGGTGCCATTGGCGCGGACCTCAAGAAAGTGCGCAACGTCAAACCGATCTGGTCCAAGTGGGGCCTGACCGCGTCACTGGCGCTGGGCGGGTTTGACATGTGGTGCAACACCTTTGGCTTTTCGCTGTTTGGCACCATGGGCCATGGGAAGTCAGACGCGGACGCCACGGAAAAGGCCAGCAATCACAAGGTCATCGAGTATCCAAAGCCCGATGGCACGCTCAGCTTTGACCGGCTGACCAATGTGGCGTTCAGCTTTACCAACCACGAGGAATCGCAGCCCGCGCACCTGACGTTGAAAGACAAGGATGTGCCGGTCAACGTGAACCTTGCGCAATATGCAGGCCCCTCGGCGCGCTACTGCCCCGCAGGTGTGTATGAGTTCATCGAGGAAGACGGCAAAGCACCGCGTTTTCAGATCAACTTTCAAAACTGCGTGCATTGCAAGACATGTGACATCAAGGACCCCAGCCAAAACATCGTCTGGACCACGCCGCAGGGCGGCGACGGGCCAAACTATCCAAACATGTAAGGCCCCTGTGCCATTGCCCGTTAGGGCGGGCAGGCGGAATACAAAGAAAGGCGGGGCAGCACCCCGCCTTTTTGCTTTTTGGGGCTTAGGCCGCCAATGGCAGGTAGATTTCTGTCAATAGATCCGCCGGGGCAGTGTCAGCTGGATTGTTCAGGTAGACTTCAAAACAAGGGGCATCTGCCGGGTCCTTCCCCGAGCCGGGCAACCACTGCCCAAAGAGGTGATCGTAAGCGACTTTTATTTCCTCGTAGGAGCCTTTGTAGCGCAGCACCGCATGGGGGCCGTGGGGCAAATGCACTTCTTGGGTGCCGTGCAACAGGGGTGCACCTTTGGTCAGGATCAAACCAGCATGGCAGCGCAAATCCTTTTCCGCAACCACGGTGGGATCATCGTAATGGACACCTGCCATGCCAGACACATGGGGCCAATACTCCCCCTTTTGGGCCATATCAGCCAGCTGTTCAAAACACGCGCCAACAGCGGTGTAGGCCCCTTTGTGCGCCAATGCAGCCAGACGCAGGCCGCCGGTTTCCTTAAGTTCAATATCAAACATGTTGTGGGTTCCTTTCGGTTTCTGATCGGTTTTTGTTTTGAAAACCGGATTTTTGCGAAACGATACCGGGGAACAGCCCATCTCATCCCCAAAGGTGCGCGAAAAGCTGGTGATGTTGGGATACCCCACCTTTGCCGCAATCTGTGGGATGGGCCAATCGGTGCACTCCAGCCAACGGGCCGCGCGAAACATGCGCAGGCGACGCACCGCCTGTGCACAGGTTTCCCCCGTCATGGCCAGAAACACCCGATGCCAGTGAAACCGCGACATGGCCGCGATATCCGCAAGCCTGTCCAGCGAAAGATCCTCGGCCGGATGGTCGTGGATATAGGTCAAAACGCGCATAATGCGTCGGGCGTAAGGGGATGACATGGCTGTGGTCCTCGTTCGTAACGCCCATAGTCTGCCCGCTGGCCTGCCCACAAATCTTGCTGAATGTCGCGAGGGTCAAACAACGCGCTCAAATTGTAACGGGTCCGTGTGAGAGATGCTGTACCATTGCATGAGGGCCTCAGTCTGCTAGCTTTGTGTAAACGCATGTGAGGCAGGTGAAAAATGTACAAAATTGTTCTGAGCACAGCTGCGGCGCTTTTTATGAGCGCTGCCACCGTCGCGCCTGTTCTGGCCCAATCCGCGTCAGGTGCTTATTTGGCAGGGCGCAGCGCCGCCGTGAACAGCGATTACCGTGAGGCTGCGCGCTATTACACCCAAGCCTTGGCACGCGATTCCCAAAATGTCGAACTTATGGAAGCCGCGGCATTGGCCAATTTGTCGTTGGGCAAAGTTGACAATGCCGTGCCGCTGGCCCGCCAATTGGAAAGCCAGGGCCAGCGCAGCCAGATCGCGCATCTGGTGATCACAGCCGGTCTGGCGCAAGAGGGCAACTTTGCAGAGCTTGTCAAACGGCCCGTGGCAAGCAACGGGATCAACCAATACGTCGATAATATGATGCGCGCCTGGGCGCGGCTGGGCGCGGGGGATACACCCGGTGCGATGGCCGACTTTGATCGACTGAGCAAAGAACCCGGCATTCAGGGCTTTGTTTTGTATCACAAGGCGCTTGCTCTGGCGAGCATTGGCGATTTTGAAGGGGCAGAGGCGATTTTTGGGTCCGGCGGTGCCGGTGCGGCGGGGCAGACCCGGCGTGGCACCATTGCGCATGCCGAAATTCTTGCCGCAATGGGCCGGTTTGAGGATGCGACCACATTGCTGACCACCAGTTTTGCCGATGGCACGGATCCGGAACTTGATGGGCTGATCGCCAAATACGCGACAGGCGAGGTAGGCGAATATGCCTATGTCAAAGACGCGCGCGATGGCATCGCAGAGGTGTTTTTTACCTTTGCGATTGTGCTGCGCAGTGAAAACGCCGGTGACTACTTTGTACTGCTCTATTCACGCGTTGCGCGCTATCTGCGGGAGGATCACATGGATTCGCTGCTGCTCAGCGCCTCCTTGCTGGAAGGGTTAGGGCAATATGACCTCGCGATTGAGGAATATGGTGCTGTCACAGCCGAAAACCCGGTTTATCACGCCGCTGAGTTGGGTCGGTCCGGGGCGTTGCGCCGCGCGGGGCGCCCCGAAGAAGCAATTGCAGTGTTGGAAAAACTTGCCACCACCCATGGTGACCTGCCTGGTGTGCATTCCACGCTGGGGGATGTGCTGCGTGGGCAAGAGGACTTTTCAGCCGCGATCAAAGCCTATGATCGCGCGTTGGACCTTGTGGTAGAGGGTAATCCAACCCGCTGGGTGCTGAATTATTCCCGTGGCATCGCTCATGAGCGCAACGACGATATGGACAGCGCCGAAGCTGACTTTCGCGCCGCTCTTGCGCTGAACCCGGAACAGCCGCAGGTGCTGAATTATCTGGGGTATTCGTTGGTTGAAGAACAGCGCAACCTGGAAGAAGCGCTGGACATGATCGAACGTGCGGTCAAGGCCAGCCCCGACAGTGGCTATATCGTGGATTCGCTGGGCTGGGTCTATTATCGCCTTGGGCGATATGAAGAAGCCGTTCCAGAGATGGAGAAGGCGGTAGAACTGTTGCCGGTTGACCCGGTGGTCAATGACCATCTGGGCGATGTATATTGGGCCGTGGGGCGCGCGCGCGAGGCAGAATTCCAGTGGAGCCGTGCGCTTTCATTCATCGACCCCGAAGAGACCGACAGCGAGGCAGACCCCGACCGCATCCGCCGCAAGCTGGAAGTTGGTCTGGACAAGGTGCTTGAGGAAGAAGGCGCTGACCCTTTGAAGGTTGCCGAGGATGGCTAGGGAGGCCTTTGCGCCTGCCAAAATCAATCTGACCTTGCACGTCACCGGACAACGGGCGGATGGCTATCATCTGCTTGATTCCCTTGTGGTTTTTGGAGATGTGGGGGATCGGCTGTGGCTTGATCCGGGGCCTGCGTTGGCGATTGACGTGACAGGGCCCTTTGCGTCTGGCGTGCCGACGGACCGGTCAAATCTGGTCTGTCGTGCAGCGGAGCTGGCGCAGTGGACAGGCACCATCACACTTGAAAAGAACCTGCCACATGGCGCTGGGTTGGGCGGTGGGTCAGCAGATGCGGCCGCCTTTTTGCGCAACCTCTTTGGGGATAAGGTTAGCGAAGGTATTGGGCTGGACGCCGCGCTCTCTCTGGGTGCGGATGTGCCTGTCTGCATGGCGGCAGGGCCACAACATATGCAAGGCGTCGGGGAGCAGCTTGCCCGCGTCTGGCCGGTCCCTCAATTACATCTTGTGCTGGCTAACCCCGGCGTGCCTTCCCCGACTGTGGCGACGTTTCAGCGGTTGGCAAGAAAGCAGAATCCGCCGATGGAGGATGTCTCTGGCTGGCGGACCCTTGATCCCTTCGTGGCGTGGTTGGCGCGGCAGCGCAATGATCTGATGGGCCCGGCCATCGAAAATGTCGCTATGATCGGGCAGGTTCTTACGTCACTCAAAGGTGCCCGGCTGGCCCGCATGTCGGGGTCTGGCAGCACCTGTTTTGGCATCTATGAAAGTCGCGCGGATGCAGAAGAGGCGGCGCATCAGATCACGGCTCAACATCCAGATTGGTGGGTAGTGCCTTGCACGACCGCAGGCATCGTTAACTGATCCGGCTCACCACATACTCCGCCAGATCGCTGAGCATATCCTTCACCTCATGATCCGGCAGCGGATCAAGCGCCTTAACCGCCTTCGCCGCCCAGTCCCGCGCATCCGTCTCCGTCGCTTCCAGCGTCCCATGCTTGGCCATCAACGCCAGCGCATGCTCCAAATCGCCGTCTTCCTGCTTGCCCTGCTCAATCGTGCGCGCCCAGAACGCGCGTTCTTCGGCATCTGCCAAAGCCACCGCCTTGATCACCGGCAACGTCAGCTTGCGCTCGCGGAAATCATCACCGATGTTCTTGCCTGTTGCCCCCGTATCGCCGCGATAATCGAGCAGGTCATCGACGATCTGAAAGGCGATTCCCAAGGCATCACCGTAGTCGAACAGCGCCTGCACATGATCCTCCGGCGCGTCGGCAATCACGCCGCCAACCTCCGTGGCCGCAGAGAACAGTGCAGCGGTTTTGCCACGCACGACCTGTAGATAAACACCGGCATCCGTGGCCAGATTACGCGCGGCGGTCAGTTGCAAGACTTCACCCTCCGCAATCGTCGCCGCAGCATTTGACAGGATTTTCATCACCCGCATGGAACCGGGCTCCGTCATCAATTGAAACGACCGCGCAAAGAGATAATCGCCCACCAACACCGATGATTGATTGTCCCACAACAGGTTTGCCGTGGGGCGCCCGCGCCGCTGTTCGCTTTCATCAACCACATCGTCGTGCAGCAGTGTCGCGGTGTGAATGAACTCTACCGTGGCGGCCAAGTGCACGTGATAGGGGCCATCATAGCCACACAGGCGTGCCGCAGCGAGGGTCAGCATGGGGCGCAGCCGTTTGCCACCCGCACCCACCAAATGGGCGGTGACCTCGGGGATACGCGGCGCGTGTTCCGAGGCCATACGTTGTGCAATCAATGCGCCCACAGCGTCGAGATCAGCGCTCAAATAGGCCGCCATTCGGTCGTGCGGCTTCGCCTCGGTATCGTTTTTCGTTAACATAACCCCACCTCAGGCTCGACAAAGGGGCGGCAATGGCCCTAGATCGCTGATATGCAGGAACTTTTACGCAGCACAGACATGACAATCATCGCCTTCGCCAGCGCGCTCCTACAAGGCGAGGATATAGCCTGCTTCGAGCAGGACGTAAATATGAGCGTGCTTGAAGGGGGGATCGGCCTTTTTCCCCGCAGGTTGATGGTGCATCCGGACAATCACGCAGAAGCCGTGAAAATCCTGCTGGATAACGACATTCCGTTGGGCATGTGAGCCTGTTTGCGCAGGACGATTTGACGCAGGATGCATTTTTGGGCGGACGACTGCTTTTGTGGCAACCGCGCAAGGGGTATCGCGCGGGGGTTGACCCGGTGTTGTTGGCAGCGACGGTCAGGGCCAAGGCGGGTCAAAGCGTGCTTGAGCTGGGCTGCGGTGTGGGCACGGCTGCCCTGTGTCTGGGCGCGCGCGTGTCGGAGCTGACACTGACGGGGGTGGAGCGCCAGCGCGCCTATGCGGCATTGGCCGCGCGCAACGGTGGTGCCGCATTTGAGGTGGTTGAGGCGGATATCACTGCCCTGCCGCTGCACCTGCGTGAGCGACAATTTGATCACGTTTTGGCAAATCCTCCCTTTTATGACCGCCGGGCATCGCGCCGGTCCGAAGACCCTGCGCGAGAGGCCGCCCATGGCGAAGAAACGCCCCTGGCGGATTGGGTGGTGACAGCGGCCAAACGGTTAAAGCCAAAAGGCGTGGCGCATTTCATTCACCGTGCAGAACGGTTGCCGGATCTGTTGAGGGCCCTGCCACAAAGCCTTGGTTCGGTTGAGGTTTTGCCAATCGCGCCCCGAGTAGGGCAGCGCGCAGAACGGGTGATTGTGCGGGCGCGCAAAAATGGGCGAGGGGCGTTTTGTTTGCACACGCCTTTGGTCATGCATGTCGGGGACAGGCACCAAACGGATCACGAAAAAGACTACACGGCGCAAATTTCTGCTGTCCTACAAGATGGGGCAGCGCTTGAATTTTAAGGTTTTAGTAACAATCTAAATGGTATCGCTGCAGGGCGGCGTGACTTGGAGGGGCAGATATGCTCCACTAAAACCCTACATATCATCAAGGAGGATTACATGGCTCTTACTGCACATCTGGAGACTCTGAAGCGGAAACACAGCGAGATGAGTAAGGCGGTCGAGACTGCTCAACGCTCACCCGGAGTTGATGATCTGGAAGTTGCGACGATGAAAAAACAGAAACTGCGCCTGAAAGAGGAAATCACGCGCTTATCGAGCTAGCGATTTTTTGAGAGGCTGGCGCGCGCTGCAATTGCTGCGCCGCCAGTGACGAGTATGGCGGCCCAAAACAATGTCATACTGGGTGCGGCGACGCCCACCCCCACCAAAACAAGTGTTGATAACAAAGGTGCCGCATAGGAACTGGTGCCCAAAAGCTGAATGTCACCTTGTTTGACCCCGATGTCCCAGACGTAAAACGCAAGCCCCACCGGGCCTAACCCAAGGCCGGCAATCGACAGCCATCCGATCGTGGTTTGTGGAAGTAGTGGTTCTTCAAACATCATGTGAAGCGGGAGGGAAAGCACGGCGGTTGCTATGCAAAATATGGCGACTGTCGCCGTAGGGGCATCACCAACCCGTCGGGACAGCACGGAATAGCCGGACCATGTGAGCGCGCAAAGCAGGGCCAGCATGTAGCCCGGCAGGTGTTCTTGTGACAGGCTCAGCCCACCACCGCTGATGATAAGCGATGCGCCCGCAAGACCCAGACAGGCCCCGAGCAGATGCCCCGGGCGCAGACGTTCTCCCGGCAACAGGCCCGAAAACAGCACAATCAAGAGAGGCCAGAGATATGCGATCAAACCTGCCTCAGCAGCCGGAGCCAGCCGCAGTGCAGAGAAATACAAGGCGTGATAGCCAAAAAGCCCCAGTGTGCCAAAGGCGTAGACCTTGAGCGGAACCTTTCGTAATGCGGGCAGGGCACCGGTAACAGCGGCCCAGATCAGGCCCAATGTGCCACCAATTGCAAAACAGAGCGTGTTGAGCAAAAAAGGGGGCGTTGGGGCAGAGCCGACCGTAAAAAGCGCCAGCAAAGCCCACAACAGCACGGCTGCAAATCCGATCAGTGTCGCCTTTGCACGGGTCATGGGGCAGAGGGCTCCAACATGTTCATTTCCGTGGCGATATGCGCGGTTTTTTGGATTTTCTGCAACATCCAATTTTTGAAGGCGTCAATTTGTGGTCGCTGTTCAGCGCCCTTGTGACAGAGAAAGCGAAAACGCCCGTTGACCGGCAACGCATAGGGGAAGGGGGCCACAAGACGTCCCTCTGCCAGATCCTTGATGATCAATGATCTGCGGGCCAGTACAACGCCGAGCCCTGCAAGGGCCGCATCAATGGCGTGATCGGCCTGACTAAAACTGGGCCCCGGTGCTGGCCTCACGTCTGTGCCCATTGCGTCAAACCATGCCTGCCAATTGGCCCGTGGTTTTAGAAATTCGATGGATTGGTCAATGATCAGCGTGGCGTTTGCCAGGTCTGCGGGGGTGCGCATGGTCTTGGCCATTTCAGGCAACATGGCAGGGACCAGCCATTCGTTTGCCAAGGGCAGTGAATACAGCCCCGGGTCGGCACCTGCGCCAAAGCGGATCGCGACATCAATGTTGTCCCGGTTAAAATCCATGATCCTGAGGGCTGCGGAAAACCGCAGCTCAATTTCCGGGTGGGCCTGTGCAAAATCATAAAGACGCGGTGCCAGCCATTTGGCGGTAAAGGCCGGACCGGCGGTGACAATCAGGGATTGATGATTTTGCGTGCGCTGTGCTGCGCGCCACCCCGCGCTGAGCGTTTCAAAGGCGGCTTGCGCCTCCGGAGCCAGCGCGCGCCCGGCCTGGGTCAGTTCAACCGCGCGGTTCAGGCGGCGAAACAACGGGGTGCCCAGGTGCTCCTCAAGTGATTTGATCTGAAAGCTGAGGGCGGCGGGTGTGACGTTTAGCTCCGCAGCGGCCTGGGCAAAGGACATATGGCGCGCGGCGGCGTCAAAGGCGCGTAAAGCGGTTAAAGGGGGCAGACGATCTGGCATATTCAGTTAAGTACAGCTTAACTGAAGCATTGGAAAGTCTCGTTTGTACGATTTAGCTGCACGCTCCATATTAGGTTCAGACAAGATGATTTGATGCCAGCCGGAAAGGAAGCCAGATGCTTGAAGCCACAACAAACCCCGCCGCCCGCAATGCGATGAACGACGCCCATGCAGAGCGCGCGCAGGCCATGAAAGACGCGTGGAACTGGTTGTTTCACCGCTCAAACCGCTGAGCGAACGATGTTTTGAGACAAATAGGGCCGGATCAGATGATCCGGCCCTATTTTCCTGACGCTCATCGGACTTCTGGCGAGGCCTCTTCGCGCAGTATCGCGTCAGACGAAGAACTGTGCGCCGTTGGCTGAGATGGTGGAACCGTTGATAAAGCCCGCGTCATCCGCCACCAGAAATTTCACCGCGCGTGCGATTTCCTCAGGCTCACCCAAACGGCCCGCCGGGATCTGGGCAATGATGCTTTCGCGCACTTTTTCAGGGACGGCCATGACCATATCGGTGCCGATGTAGCCGGGGCAAATGGCGTTGGCCGTGATGTTGGCGCGTGCGCCCTCTTGCGCCAGTGATTTCACAATGCCCAGATCACCCGCCTTGGTCGCCGCGTAGTTCACTTGCGCGAACTGGCCCTTTTGACCGTTGATGGAGGAGATCACGACGATGCGCCCAAACTTGCGTTCACGCATGCCGGGCCAGATCGGGTGCACGGTGTTGAACACACCGGTCAGGTTGGTGTCGATCACCTGATTCCATTGATCCGGCGTCATTTTGTGGAATGGCGCGTCGCGGGTGATGCCAGCGTTGGCAACGACCACTTCGATGGGGCCAAGGTCGGCCTCAACCTGCGCGATGCCGTCTTTGGAGCTGTCATAATCCGCGACATTCCATTTGTAGGTTTTGATGCCGGTCTCCGACGTGAAGGCGGCGGCGGCCTCGTCGTTGCCTGCATATGTAGCGGCGACGGAATAACCGGCGTCTTTGAGTTCTTTGGAAATGGCGGCACCGATTCCGCGGCTGCCTCCGGTGACAAGTGCGACACGGGACATGGGAGAATCCTTCTGTGGGTTTTAGTTGAACGTTTATTACGTGCAACGCAAAAGATGCGCAACAATATTACGTGGAGAAATTGGGAAAGGTGGTGAGGCGCGCAATAAATGCGCGCCCTACGGTAGGAGGGTAGGGTGCGCCTTTACGGCGCACCGCTTGGTTCAAGGGCGTTCAAGACACATGGCAACACCCATGCCGCCACCAATGCAGAGTGTGGCGAGACCTTTCTTGGCGTCGCGGCGCTTCATCTCAAACAACAGGGTGTTGAGGATACGCGCGCCAGAGGCACCAATGGGGTGACCAATGGCAATCGCGCCGCCGTTGACGTTGACGATGGCCGGATCCCAGCCCATGTCTTTGTTCACGGCACAGGCCTGTGCGGCAAAGGCTTCGTTGGCTTCAACCAGGTCCAGATCTTCGGCTTTCCACCCAGCTTTTTCGAGTGCCTTGCGGGAGGCATAGATCGGGCCGACGCCCATGATGGATGGGTCAAGACCGGCGGTGGCGTAGGACGCGATGCGCGCCAGTGGCTCAATCCCGCGCTTTTCGGCGTTTTCGGCAGACATCAGCAAGGCACCGGCAGCGCCGTCATTCAGGCCAGAGGCGTTGGCGGCGGTGACAGAGCCATCTTTGGTGAAGGCCGGGCGCATTTTCTGTATGGCTTCGATGTTGGCACCGTAGCGGATATATTCGTCTGCGCTGACGATGATGTCGCCTTTGCGGTTGGGAACAGTGTAGCTGACGATTTCGTCTTCGAACTTGCCAGCCTTTTGCGCAGCTTCGGCTTTGTTCTGAGACCCTACTGCGAATTCGTCCTGTGCATCACGGCTGATCTGCCATTTTTCGGCAACGTTTTCAGCGGTCTGGCCCATGTGGTAGCCGTTGAAGGCATCCCAAAGGCCGTCTTTGATCATGGTGTCGATCAGTTTCATGTCGCCCATTTTCTGACCTGCACGCATGGCTTGGGCGTGGGGAGACATGGTCATGTTTTCCTGACCACCGGCGGCAACGATATCTGCGTCGCCCAGTTGGATGTGCTGGGCACCAAGTGCGACGGCGCGCAGGCCGGAACCACAAACCTGATTGATCGACCATGCAGCGGCTTCTTGAGCGTAGCCTGCATTGATGTGTGCCTGACGGGCAGGGTTCTGGCCCTGGGCGGCGGTCAGCACCTGACCCAGAATGGTTTCGGAAACCTCTGCGGCGTCCACGCCAGCGCGGGCGATAATTTCTTTCAGAACGGCAGCACCCAGATCGTGGGCGGGTGTGTTGGCGAAAGAGCCTCCAAAGCTGCCGACGGCAGTTCGGGCGGCGGATGCAATAACGACGTTAGTCATGTGGTGTTTCCTCTACCTAATATGGCGAGAGTTTCTCCATGAGATGCCTGAAGTTGTCAGCAGCTCCTCCCGCCTTCTGAGGGGCGTATAGCGTATTTGCTGCAACGCGGCAACTTGATGCGCGCCGTGGCACATTGCATTCAGTGCATAGCTTGGATGACACCTATTGGCGGCGCCGCGCGCTCTACCCTGCTGCGCGGTCGATGCCACCTGGCATCCAACTGGGGCGCGTTGTGGGGGCCGCAAAATAGTACCCTTGCAGACAATCAACACCCAATTCGCTCAGCACAGCCGCATCTGCCGCGTTTTCGATACACTCTGCAACGGTCATCATGTCAAAATGGTTTGCAATAGAGACAAGGGCGGCAGTCAACGCGCGATTGTCCGGGTCATGGGCAATGCCGCGAATGAATTGACCGTCAATTTTCAGAACGTCAAAAAAGAAATCCTTGAAATAACGGATCGCCGTATGTCCTGCGCCAAAGTCATCCAAGGCAAAACAAACCCCCTGCATTTGCAAATCGGCCATAAAATCAATCACAACCTCGGGGGCCTGCATGGCGGAACTTTCCGTGATTTCGAGAATCAAACGTTCGCCCAGAGTTTTGTCCTTGCGCAAGAAGCGCTGCATGGTTTGATTCCAGGCCTTGTACCCGATAGAGCGGGCAGACATGTTGATAGACAGGCGCAGATTTGGGTTGCGCTGCAAGGTCAATAGACCCGCGCGCAGGGCCAATACGTCAATTTGGCGCCCCAGATCGGTTTCCTCAATGACATGCATAAAGTCCGCCGCCGGAATAATGCGGCCTGTTTCATCCAGAACGCGGATCAAACCCTCATGGAAGGCAATGATATTGCTGTCATGGGCCAGCACAATTGGCTGATAGGCCAGCAACGTCTGTTTGTGGGTTATTGCGTCGCGCACTGTTTCCAGCATGGATTTATCCCGCGTGCGGATTGCATGGTTCAACGGGTTATCATCGCCCGGCGCGATATCGACGAATCGTTTGTGATGATGTCTGGCCACGTCGCTCACTTTCGTTGTTCATGCTGGGACCATGCTCAGAAAAGTGATAAGCGCCTGTTAAAATCTCAATTTGCTGCCATTTGTAGTGGCTTTGCAGTTTATGGATCGGGGCGCAGTATGGAGCGATGTGGATGGGCTGGGCTGGAGCCGATATACGTGGCGTATCACGATACAGAATGGGGTGTGCCCGAATATAACAGCCGCGCGTTGTGGGAAAAACTGATCCTTGATGGATTTCAGGCTGGCCTCAGCTGGATCACAATCCTGAAAAAGCGAGATAACTTTCGGGCGGCTTTTGAGGGATTCGACCCGCATGTGATTGCCGAATGGGGCGAGGATGACGTTGCCCGTCTGCTGCAGGATGAGGGGATCATCCGCCATCGGGGCAAGATCGAGGCCACGATCAACAACGCGCGCGCGTGGCTAGAGGTCGAGGCGCAAGGCGGGTTTGATCAGTTCATGTGGCGTTATGTAGACGGGGTGCCGTTGCAGCCACGGTTTGCCACGCAGGCAGACGTGCCGCCCAAGACACCGCTGAGTGAGCAGGTGTCAAAGGACCTCAAAAAGGCAGGGTTCAAGTTTTGCGGGCCTACCATCGTTTATGCCTGGATGGAGGCCTGCGGGTTGGTGAACGATCATATTGTGAGCTGTCATCGGCATGAGGTTTGTGCAGGGATGGGAAGGCGTGATCACCTGACCTGAGTCTTGAGGACTTACCCAACGCCACGCCAAAGCAGACATGCGAACCTTGGATCACTCAACCCTGCCAGAAACTTTCAGGTTCAACAGGTGAAGTGATATGGCGCATCTCAAGTTATTTGCACCTTGCCCTAAAACACAAAATCATCCGCATTCAGGTTGCTCAAAAGGACATTGTTCAATGTGATTGAACTTCCGGGACCGGTATCAATCACCACGTTTCGACCCACCTGTGTGGCCGCCCCACCCGTCGCACTGCCAAGGTTCAGGTCCGCCAGCGTATTGATCGTGCTGACATCGCTGAGGTTGATGTTTTCAAACCGGTTCAGCGGAGTGAAATCGGCAATGGTGTCATTGCCATGTCCATCCTCGAAAACAAAGAAATCCGCGTTGAAACGGCCAAAGATCAGATCATCGCCTTCACCGCTGTTCAGCCGGTCAAAACCCGAACCGCCATTAAGCGTGTCATTGCCCGTGCCGCCGTTCAGCGCATCATTGCCAGATCCGCCAAAGAAACGATCATCCCCTTCGTTGCCGTTGAGCGTGTCATTTCCGGCCTCGCCAAATAGCCCATCCCGGCCCGTGCCGCCGGTGGCAAGGTCATCGCCCGCGCCACCAAAGAGCCGGTCCAGCCCGCCTGACCCCAACAATGTATCATTGCCCGCCTCCCCAAACAGACGATCCGCGCTGAGGCTAAAGTTTGCACCACCAAACAGCTGGTCATCGCCGGTCCCACCAAACAGACGATCCGCTTCGGTGCCGCCAATCAGGGTGTCATTGCCGCCGTCGCCGTAGATGTTGTCAAAGCCTGCTTCGCCAAGCAAACGGTCATCGCCATCGCCACCGTTGACCCGATCTGTATTGGCCCCGCCATTCAACGTGTCATTCCCGGTTCCGCCGCTGAGCGTGTCAAAGCCAAGTCCACCCAAAACAGAGTCGTTGCCTGCATCCCCTTCCAGTTGGTCATTGCCCACATCCCCCAACAATACATCTGCACCTTCACCGCCCTGCAACGTGTCGTTGCCTGAGTCGCCGCGCAAGACGTCGTCGTCTGCAAGGCCCCGCAACAGGTCATTGCCGTCCAGCCCGCTGAGCAGATCGTTGCCCGCAGAGCCGACAAGCTCGCTTGACAAGCCCTGTTGGTCAGCACGGTCCACGCCATCGGCCAGCCCGCGGAAGGTCTCAGCCGCATCAGTCAACCCGCTTGCGGCCAGCTCCGCTCTTTGATCGGTCCGATAGGTTTCAACAACCGTACCGACACGGGCAAGGACTGCTATGTTGACACCGAAAAGACCTATCCCTTCTTCGGTAAATGCCTGACGTGCCTCCGGAATGACCGCCCCGTTCTCATCCACGACGTCGTACACAACTGTACCGCGCTGACTGGGAAGGGCGTTCATCACTGACACCATCGCGTTGTTTGTCAGTCTGTCGTAATACCCGAAGTCAAAGCGTGGATCGATGATTCCGCCATCTCGTGCTTCGAAATACCGCCGCACCTCAAGCTCAATTGAATCTCTGCCAAAGACCCGCGTGACGGCAAGCGCTTCAAACCGGTCTGCAAGTCCGGGGTACCGCGATGCCAAACCGCCCTCTCTGAGGTCGGGCCCGATATCGACCACCCGCCAGGTTGTCACCGCCTGAACAGCTGAAAGGTCGGTTCGAAACGTTAACTCGCGCATGTCGACCCAGTTCAGCATGCTGGTGTTGATGGCCTCCAGCGCGGTTGCTGCCTCCTGTAGCGTTTCGCGAAATGCCCGTACGCCAATGGCACGGTCATCGAAAAGTTCAATCGCCTCAAACCGTACAGCCACGGCATAGGTGATCGCCTGCGCCATGGTGGCCGCGACTTCGTCATCAATGACAGCAGGAATGGAGACAAATTGTGCCATCACCTGTTCAAGCCCAACCTGTGAATCCCGCATGATCTGGCGGATCAAAGTGTCATCAGGATTTTCGGTCCGCCGGTATTCTGCCAGATTGTCCCGGGCCACATTCACCTCCACCAGGGCGGTGGCCAGATCACGCTCGGTCAATGCGTCAAGCCGGGTGAGGATCTTCCGATTGTCGTTCTCAAGCGCCCTCATCGCGTTGTTCAGCGATGTGATTTGCACCGTCAGCGTATCTTCTTCTTCCTGTTCCGGATCGGGCTGGGCCAGACCGACAGCCCCAAGAACGAGCGAGGCCACGCCGACCACCGTGTTAAATGCTTCAAGAGCTGCAAGTGCCATTTTGAAATCCAATCTCGTCTGGTAAAATCTGTTAACGGTGCAAAATCTGTGTGTGACGGATGTGTTTTTATGCCTTTACGCGCTGAGGTTAGACCATGGGATGTGGCGCAAGAAATGGGGGAAAATACCCATTTTGACGGTGTCGAGGAGGTTCAGGCTGCCCTAAAATTTGCTTGCTCCAGCACCGTTTTTTGCACAGTCTATGTGCGAGTTAGGGGGACGGGGGCGTCGATATTATCGGCAAGCAAGGACATAGAACGGCGGTTATCGCGGATGACCATCAGGTGTTTCGTGACGGGACGCGGCAACTTCTGGAGGACCTTGGAAATCTGGTTGTTGTAGCAGAGGCCGCTGACGGATTGGCCGCCATCACGGCGGTGCGCAAACACAAGCCCGATATCATCATCCTGGATGCGGCGATGCCTCTGGCGCGCGGGATCGAGGTTTTTGCAGAAACCCGCCGGTGGAGCAAAGACACAAAGGTGCTGTTGCTCACCGGTTTTACCTCTGTTGGGTTTATGTCTGATTGGTTGCAGGCTGGGGTTGATGGTATTGTGCTTAAATCCTGCGACAGCGCTGAGATTTCTTTTGCAATCAAAACGGTGCTGAAGGGCGGGAATTATGTTGCAGAGGCGGTGACGACTTTGCTTTCAGATGCGGCAAACCCGCCAGACCTTACGGTGCGCGAGCGCGAGGTGCTGGCCCTTTTGACAATGGGCAAAAGCAACGCTGAGATTGCGGATAAGTTGAATATCAACGCCAGAACGGTTGAAAAGCATCGCGGCAGTCTGATGCCCAAGCTCAACGTGGGGTCTGTTGCCGAATTGATGGCCTATTCCTTGCGCGAAGGTCTGCTTGAAGAAATTAAACAGCTTTGAGGTCTCTCCTTTCAAAATAGGGAATAGCCCCCATAGGCACATCTACGCGCACATTGCATGCTGTCGGAAAGGAATGTGCCAATGAAACGAGGCTTGCACATCATGTTGAGGAGATTGATTGCGGCCATCTGTGCCGTAACCTGTTTGCTGTGTGCCCAAGCGCAGGCTGAGCCGACGGCCATTCAACTGTCCTCTGCCGACACCTATTATCAACTCCTTGTGCGCCACTTTTTGCACGCGCAGGATAACAGCCACGGCATGGAGCTTTCGGATGTCACGGCGGGCGCGCTTGACTTTGCCCCGATCACCACCCCTTTTGCAGATTTTGAACGCGGCCCGGCACGGCATTGCCTATGGGCCAAACTGCGCAATGAAACCGGGTCGGATGGCATTTGGCGGATCGACGTGCGCCGGTAATATATGCAAGACCTGACGGTTTATGCAGTGCGCCGTGGGCTTCGCCCGGAAGTATTGATCCAGCATACGGGGCAAAGTGTCTTTGCCGATCGTCCCATTAACAGTCGCTTTCTCCAAACCGATATCGACATCGCGCAAGGTGAGGTTGTTGATATCTACATTGCATATCGTTCAACCTCGACCACCTATTTGCCCCCGGCCGTTGGAACCATCGACGGCGTTGCCGCAAGCCACCTGCAAGAATTCACGATTGACGCGCTCTTTAATGGTGGGTTGGCCGCAATGTTCGTCCTCACCTTGCTGTTCATGCCAATTGTGGGATGGCCGCTGAGCCTGAGTTTCTGTGCTTATATCGCGGCGGGGGCGTTATTTGTGCATCAGGCTGACGGGTATACCTTTCAATACCTCTGGCCGAATTCCCCGCATTTGAACGATGCGGCGAATTTGGGTTTCATGTTGTTGATGCCTGTGTTTGGTCTGGCTTTTGCCCGTGTTTTGTTTGGCACCAGAAAGTCATATCCAATCTGGGACAAGGTGCTTTTGGGATATATCGCGGTTGCGGCGGTATTGGCTGTATTTTCCCAAGCCTATGTCCAAATACCGGCAATGATGACGCTTGCATATGCGTTTGTGCCTGTTGGGACGCTGGTCCAGCTCTTTACCGGCCTCTCAATGGTGTATCGGGGAATGACGGGTGCGACGCCTTACTTGCTTGGCGCAATTGGTGTGACCATTTCGTTCGCCTACGCAACAATCGCGCATATCCAGCCGGGACATTGGAACCTTGATCGAACACTTGATGTTGGTCACGCGTCCATTTTGCTGGAGTGTTTCGCCTTTGCCAGCGCCATCGTTTTGCGCATGCTGGCACTGCGAACCGAACGCGACACCGCGCTCAGGGCAGAGCTGGTCGAGTCGCAACGGCGTCTCAAGACCGAAAAGGCGCTGCGCAAATCACAGGCCGACTTTGCCAATGCAAACAAGCTGTCAGAGGACCGCTTAAATCGTCTGGCATCGGTCAGCCATGACATTCAGGCACCGCTGACATCCTTGCGCCGTGTTGTCGGTCAGATCGGTCACGCCAATGAGGCAACAACGGAACGAATGTATTTCGCGCTCGATTATCTGGAAAGTCTGGCCCAACAGGAACTGACCAAAGGTGCGCCGGATAACAATGGGAACAAGACAACAGCGATGGAGTGGTTTCCTGTTTCCATCGTTCTGAACAACGTCGCTGAACTCTTTGACGAGCGCGCGGCGGCGGAGGATATCATATTTCGGCTGAGGATCCGGGAATGCACAATTGCCTCAGACCCGGTGCGGTTGATGCGCATCGTCTCAAACCTTGTTGGCAACGCAATTGAGCATGCGCAGGCGAGCAAGATTCTGGTCGCAAATCGCCTATGCTCCGGCAAGGTCATCATTCAGGTCTGGGACAACGGTGTTGGGATTGCCGAACGGGATCAGGGTGCGGTCTTTGGGCGCGGTCAAAAAGGGGACATGTCAGCGGGGAGCGGTTTTGGCCTGTCCATCGTAGCCGAAGAATGTGCGGCAGAGGACATCGCATTTGATATTTGCTCCAAAGAGAGCCGCGGGACGCGCATAACACTCACACTTCCAATGAGCGCGGTCCGCAACGCATAATCTGGGCTGTCACCCTTAAGACTGGTCGGTTGTCCGGCTACGCGGCGGTGTAAAGTTCTGCGCGCAGGCCAGACATCCATTGACTCCCCCAAATCCCCCCGTATAAGCGCGCAATCGTTGGTGTTGGTGGCCCCCGCAAGGGGATGCCTGTCGGGGTTCGCCCAGAGGACAACGCCCTTTACCGCCCATCCGGGCCACATAAAGGAGAACAGCCGTGACCAAACGCACGTCTGCCAAGCACAAACTCGATCGCCGCATGGGCGAAAACATCTGGGGCCGCCCAAAGTCGCCGGTCAACCGTCGCGAATATGGCCCCGGCCAGCACGGTCAGCGCCGCAAGGGCAAGATCTCTGACTTTGGTATCCAGCTGCGCGCCAAGCAGAAGCTCAAAGGTTACTACGGCGACCTTACCGAAAAGCAATTCCGCCGCATCTATGGTGAGGCCGAACGTGTCAAAGGCGATACCGGTGAAAACCTGATCGGCCTGCTGGAGCGCCGTCTGGACGCGGTTGTGTACCGTGCCAAGTTCGTGGCGACTGTTTTCGCCGCCCGTCAGTTCGTGAACCACGGCCATGTCAAAGTGAACGGCCGCAAGGTCAACATCCCCTCCTACCGTGTGAAAGAGGGTGACGTGATTGAGGTGCGGGATCGGTCCAAGCAAATGGTTGCTCTGCTGGAGGCCACACAGCTGCCGGAACGCGACGTGCCGGATTACATGGAAGTTGACCACTCCAAAATGACCGCAACTTTCGTGCGCACCCCGTCCTTGGGTGATGTGCCTTATCCGGTGATGATGGAACCAAACCTAGTGGTGGAATTCTACGCGAAGAACTAAGGGGTTACGGCGTCTGGTCTCATCAATCATCATTTTTCGCGTTTGCCCGCAGGGCGAAGCAGCGAACAAATGATCCGAGATCAAGCCGAAACACCCAATCTTCGCGGAAATCACAGACATTTTGAAAAAGGGTCGCAGCATCTGCTGCGGCCCTTTTGCGTTTTATCACCCAAATGAGTGACGCCCATGCGCGCAACCAATGATAGCGTCGTCCCATTGAAACCAAGGGGGATGATTATATGGCGGCGCGTGACATTTCATTTGCAAGTTTTAACCTGCTGAACCTTCAGGTGCCGGGGCAGGCGATTTACGGCGACACAGATGGGTGGGACACAGAGGTTTATGACCGTAAGGTCGGCTTTACCTCATGGACGTTTCAGCGCCTTGCGGCAGATGTCATTGGCTTGCAGGAACTTTGGGCCGGGGCGGCGCTGGATCA
Organism: uncultured Sulfitobacter sp.; assembly: GCA_937928635.1. Taxonomy (GTDB): domain Bacteria; phylum Pseudomonadota; class Alphaproteobacteria; order Rhodobacterales; family Rhodobacteraceae; genus Sulfitobacter. Next base: position 155,241 of record CALFWM010000040.1, read on the forward strand.
GGTGCTGATCGAGGCCGGGATGCAGGACAGCTATACCGCCTTGGTGCCGCCGGGCCACAATGGCAAACGTATTGTCTGCGCGGCGGTGGTGCGCAATGAAATGCTGGTGGGGGAGCCGAAATGGATCATCAATTTTCCCGATGAATATGTGCTGAAATCCGGCGGGGACGATCCGCAACAGGGTAATCCCCCCATTTTTAAGGGGGTGCAGCCGTAGAATTCACGCGGCTGTTTTCAGTTTCATAGCGGGTGTGATGCCGCCGATGCCCATGTTGGGTCGCTCATTGTTGTAAGTCCATAGCCATTCAGTCGCCTGGTCTTGT
>CALFWM010000041.1 GCA_937928635.1 uncultured Sulfitobacter sp.
CCACAAAATCGAAAACAGCTTTGCCCGCCTCAAGGACTGGCGGAGGATCGCAACCCGCTATGACAGATGCCCAAAAGTCTTCTTGTCAGCATGTGCCTTGGCAGCGGTGGTCATGTTTTGGTTATGAATCCTGATCGTAGCTCCAAAAGCCGCCCAAATCTATATGCGCTGACCTGGCATCTACAGATCATTTTCTGGCAGCTGATCTTCTTTGTCGGGCCCGTTCTTTTCATGGCCGCGATGTCGTTCTTCCTTGTGAAAAACTACCGCATGACCGAAGCATTTGAGTTCGTGAACTGATCACGGATGTTGACGCGCGGATTCTTCTGGGACAGCTACTGGTACACGATTTTCATTGCTTCGGTTTCAACGGTCTGCGCGATGTGCATAGCCTTTCCGGCTGCCTTTACGCTGGCGTTTCGTGCTTCTGAAAGCACCCGCAGATAGGCGATTTTCCTGCTGATCATTCCGTTCTTCACCAGCTATTTGGTGTGCACGTTCTCGTGGTTTGTGATCCTGTCCGAAAGTGGCGTGGTCAATGCGAGGCTGGGTTACATCGGCCTTGGCCCCTACACCATGCTGAACACCAATTTTAGTACGCTCGTGGGATACATGACGCTGACGCTGCCGCTGGTGGTGATCCTGCAAACCGTGACAATGGCGAACATCGACAAGAACCTTATAGCCTTGGCTGCTCCCCGCTGAGCAAGGGGGAGATTGGTCAGATCGGCATTCCGCGTGCCGTGACCGGGAAGAACACGAATTTTGGCGGAAACGAAGAGTTTCTGCGGTCTAATGGGGTCGAAGTGATCCTCGCGGACGATCCAGATTGCATTGCCCTAATGCAGCGATTCATCGAGGAAAAGCCCGAACTTTGGGCGGAAGACATCGCTGAATAAATAAAGCCTGGACATTGTCCAAAGACTGCACCGCAAGGTTTGTAGAAATCAGCGGCACCGCCGCAGAAGGCCAGCGCCTGATCCATTGGCTGTGCTCAGCGCTGAAATATCACGGGAAACCAATCTTCGCGCAGCACCTGTCCCGGTGTCATGTCATGACCCGGAAACGGCGGCGATGTCGGGCCGGGGCGTTCCACATAGCGCGCATCATCGCCAACAAGGCGCAGTGAAAACGCACGGCGCCGGGTGTCGGTCGTATTCCCGCGCGCACCGTGCAATGTGCCATAGTTAAACGCCACCGCGTCGCCCGGCTCCATCTCCCATTCGCGGATTTCCATGTCTTCGGCATCCGGGTCCGGGACTGCCATGTACTCGTCCTCGTTCGGATAAAAGCTGGTCTCCGCCAACCAGCGGGTCGGTAGCACCGGCTTTTCCCAGGCGTGACTGCCCGCCACACAGCGCAGACTGGCACCCTTGACCGAATCCATTGGCGACCAGAAACTGACATTCTGCATCCCTTCGACGAAGTAGTAAGGGCCGTCTTGATGCCACGGCGTTGGCTTGGATGTTCCCGGCTCCTTCACCAACACATGATCGTGGAACACCTGCACACGCTTTGATTGCATCAGATCTGCGGCCACTTCGCCCGCGTCTGAATTGCGGATCACATCCTCGAATTCGGAAATGCGGGTCCAGTTGCAATAGTCATCAAAGAACCGTCCCCCCTCACCTTCTTTGAGGTTCTCGGCCGCATAGGGGCCGGGTTCATCCATATTGCGTTCGATGCCGGCTCGGAGTGTCTCGATATGATCGGCAAACAGCCCTTTGATCAGGACAACGCCATCACGCTGAAAAGTGTCGATGTGGTCTTGGGTGAGAAGTGGGTGCATGTGATGATCCTCCGTGTTTGGGAAGGCATACGCGCTGGCAGATTTAACTTCTAATAATATTTGACGATATTATAAATAGCTTCATGCTATACTTGGCCATTCGCCAGTATGAGTACATTGTCGGCGTCGCTGACACGGGCAGTCTGACCAATGCTGCTGAACAGTTAAATGTCTCGCAGCCCTCGCTTTCGGTCGCGATAACGCGGGTCGAACAGCAGCTCAAAGGGACGATTTTTCTGCGAGGCAAAGGATCGGCAATTGAAATTACACCCTTCGGACACCGTTTCATTACAAAGGCGCGGGTTCTGCTGACGCTTGCTACAGAGCTGGAGCAGGATCAGGATGCGGCGCAGACATGGGTCTTGGGCTGTTTTGCAGACATCGCGCCGTGGTATCTGGCCCCTGCGCTCAAGCGCCTTGGAGATGATGCGATCCCTTGCTGCAAATGGTGTGAGCGTCGGCATCAGCTATTCCCGCCCGCCCGGTGATCTGAGTTATGATGGTAAGCCCCTTGTGACGATACCGATTGCCACGCCAGAGGCGAAAACAGAGATCTCCCTGATCTGGTCAAGCCTGCGGGAATGCAGCCCTGAATTCAGCGCCATCCTTGATGTGCTGACCCATAGCGTGGGTGCCACGACAGGGTCCGGGCCGGTGGGTCAGCCGCATTCGCCAAGGACTTGATCCAAAACGGCGATGATCATCTCCGCATCTTCCGCCTCAATCATCAGCGGGGGACAGATTTTAAGGATGTTGTCCTTTGGCCCTTCGCTACCGATCAGACCTGCGTTTTCCTACAGGCCTTCATCATCCCCGATCTTCAATATCTCATGGCCAATGCGGCGTGACAGGGTCTAGCCGCCGAAGGTCGGGAAAAACTCGATCCCGTTATTAAAACGCTCCCCAATGCCTCTGCTTCTAGAAACGCCGATCGCCTAGAGTTGCGTGCGCAGTTTGTAGCCCGGCGCAAACAGCAGCCTGACTTTTGTGACGGACGCATCAGTGTCCCAAGTCACCCTGTCAATGGCGAACAAGGCACTCAGTGGCGGGACGCCCAGCACGTCTGCGTCCTGTTGGTCTGCCTGCACCGCTGAAAACGCGATATCCCCATGGGTGTAGGGCGCGTGTTGCATCAGCCATTCGTTGGCGCTCAGCCTATCGAATGGTTCAGCCACTGCGGCGGGGACAACAGCCGTATTGATCCATCTGTCTTCAACGGCATAGGCCGTATCATCAGCAAGGTGCAGCGCACGCACATGCAGCAGCTTGTCTTGGGCCTTGGTCTTCATTGTACCGCTGACAGGGGCGGGCGGTATGGCGACGCTGCGTGAGATCAGTTGATAGCCGTAGGTCGCCCCGTGTTCCTCGACCTCATTGCGGATGACAGCGATGTCTATCGTTGCCTTGGCAATCGGTTGCGCCGCGACCCGCGTACCGGCCTTGCGTCTTCGGTCCAGCAAGCCACTATCAGCCAAAGACCGCAAAGCTCGGTTCACGGTGGACCGGGCGCAGCCAAACTCGATTGCCAGATCGGCTTCATTCGGGATCAGTTCACCGGGCGGCCATTCGCGGGCATGAATGCGGCGCAAGACTTCGTCCTGCACGCTCTGCCAGTTTCGAAAGGTGGGTGTGTTCACAAGGCGTCTCTCAATGCGTCAATGGTACGCTTGTAGGCCGCCACGATAGGCCCGCGCTGCACATGTTGGCCGCTCTGTACCATGTGGCGACCTGCTGACCAGACATCTGTCACCAAACGGTCGTCGCCTGCAAAAATCCATGCGTCCAACGCCGTGTCACCTTCTCTGCCACACATGTGCTCAGAACCTGTATCCAGCGCCAGCATATCCGCCCAGCAGCCTGCCTCAATGCGCCCGGTCTTTCGGCCAGAGGCTTGTGCACCGCCTTGCAACATGCTGTCAAACATGCGCCGTCCGGTCGATTTATCCGGCGACGCCAATGCTGCCCGCGTGCCGTCGCGCAGGCGCTGCGAGTAGTCCAGCGTGCGCAGCTCCTCACTCAGCGAAATTCGGATGTTGCTGTCTGACCCGATGGCAAATGCCCCACCATTGTCCACCCAACGTACCGCGGCAAAAATGCCGTCCCCCAGGCTGCTTTCCGTAATCGGACACAGACCGGCAACGACGCCAGAACGGGCCAGCGCAACGGTCTCCTCCGGCGTCATTTGGGTGCAGTGGATCAGGCACCACCGCGCATCCAGTTCCATATTGTCGAGCGCCCAGGTCACAGGCCGTGCGCCCCAGTGCTCTTCTACTTCCGCAACCTCTGCACGTTGTTCAGCGAGGTGCATGTGAATGGGTCCGGTTGGAAATACTGCGCTGTACCGTTTCAGATCGTTGACCCCGACCGCGCGCAGCGAATGCGGGGCGACACCGATGGCGCTGTCAACGGATGCATGTTTGATGTGATCCTGTGCCGCATCATGAAGCGTTTGAAACTGCTCAAACCTGTTGCCGAACCGGAATTGCCCCGCACTCAACCCGCGTTGATCACATCCGCCAAACTGATAGTGCACGGGCAGCAGGCACAGCCCCATGCCAGTCTGATCCGATGCCGCGACGACACGCGCGGATGTCTCAGCGATATCGTCATAAGCAATGCCACCGGGCTGATGATGCAGGTAATGGAACTCAACCGACGCACCATAGCCTGCTTCAAGTATTTCCATCTGCACAAACGCCGTGATCGCCTCGATATGCCCAGGGCTGAGGCGGTCCAAAAACCGGAACATCAGTTGCCGCCATGTCCAGAAACTGTCGCTTGGATCAGGGCCGCGCCGCTCTGTCAGGCCGGCCATCGCGCGTTGGAACGCATGGCTATGCACGTTCACGGGCGCAGGAAGCAGCATCGGAACGCGCATGGCCTGAGCGGGCGCGGGCGCCTCGCTCTGCACGTTGCTGATCTGGCCTTGTCCATCGACTTCGATACAGACTTCGTTCGCCCAGCCGGTCGGCAACAAGGCAGTCTCGGCCCAAATCATCTGCATGGCTTACTCCGCTTGACAGGACTATTATGTACGCACATAAAAACATTAAGCACGCATATTTGCAAGTGAGTCGACCATGCTCCTGACAAACGCCCTAATCGCAACGCTCCAAGACAATCAGACCTATGGACTGATCAAAAGGGGCGCGATTGCGCTTGACGGTGATAAAATCACCTGGGTTGGACCAGCGGCTGAAATTCCAGAGCTCCACAAGGACGCGGAAGCACATGACTTAGGTGGGCGGCTTGTCACACCGGCCTTGATCGACTGTCACACACATATCGTTTTTGGCGGCAACCGGGCGGCGGAGTTCGAACAGCGCCTGAACGGTGTCAGCTATGAAGAGGTCGCCCGTGCAGGCGGCGGGATCGTGTCTACCGTCACCGCGACCCGCGCCGCGTCCGAAGATGCGCTTTTGGCGGATGCACTGCCCCGCGTGGATGCGCTTATCTCGGAGGGCATGACCCTCATCGAGATCAAATCAGGCTATGGGCTGGACCGGGAAACCGAGTTGAAAATGCTCCGCGTGGCCCGCCAGATCGCACAGGTTCGCCCTGTCGAGGTGCGCACAAGTTTTCTGGGTGCCCATGCGGTGCCGCCTGAATATAAGGGCCAACCTGACACCTACATCGACAACGTTTGCATTCCAACCTTGCGGGCCGCGCATACCGAAGGACTGGTTGATGCCGTGGACGGATTTTGCGAGGGCATTGCCTTTGACACGGCGCAAATTGCCCGCGTCTTTGATGTGGCGGTTGAGTTGGGACTACCCGTCAAACTGCATGCCGAGCAGTTGTCGAATATCGGCGGCACCCAGCTGGCGGCAAAATATGGCGCGCTGAGTGCGGACCATGTGGAATATGCCAATGACGCGGATGCGCAGGCATTGGCAAAGTCGGGCACGGTCGCTGTTCTGCTGCCCGGGGCGTTTTATACACTCCACGAAACGCAAGCGCCGCGGGTCCAGTCCTTCCGCACCCATGGTGTGCCGATGGCGCTGGCCACAGATTGCAATCCCGGCTCATCTCCGCTCGCCTCGCCCCTGCTTGCCATGAACATGGCCTGCACCCTGTTTCGGATGACCCCGCTTGAGGCGTTGCTTGGCATGACAGCTCACGCATCGGCAGCCTTAGGGATCAATGACCGCGGGCGCATCACAGAAGGCGCGCGGGCTGATCTGTGCATCTGGGATGTCGCTCACCCGTCTGAGCTTGCTTACCACATCGGTTTCAACCCGCTTCACAAACGCATCTTTAGGGGGTCACTATGACACTCACACTGACGCCGGGTGCAGCGACACTCGCGCAGCTTCAAGACATCTGGAGCAATGGCCACGCGGTCGTTCTTGACCCATCTTCGCACGCGGGCATTTCGGCAGCGCAAGCGTTGGTCACAAAGGCGGCCAATGGCGAGGCGGCGGTCTACGGCGTCAACACGGGCTTTGGCAAACTCGCCAGCGTCAAGATCGCAGCCAAGGACGTGGCAACCCTGCAACGCAACCTGATCCTGTCCCATTGCTGCGGTGTGGGCGCGCCATTGGACGAACCCACGACGCGATTGATGATGGTGCTCAAGCTATTGTCTCTTGGGCGTGGTGCCTCTGGCGTGGCCATGACCACCGTTGAGATCATTCAGAACATGCTCGCGCGCGGTGTCACCCCTGTGATCCCCAGCCAAGGCTCGGTCGGGGCATCCGGCGATCTGGCCCCCCTCGCCCATATGGCCGCCGCGATGATTGGCGAAGGTGAGGCCCTCTATGATGGCGCACGCATGCCAGCCGGAGAGGCGCTGGCCAAGGCAAGGATAACACCTATCGTGCTGGGCGCAAAAGAAGGTCTTGCCCTGATCAACGGCACGCAGTTTTCGACTGCCTGTGCTTTGGTAGGCCTATGGGGGGCTTGGCGCAATGCCGCGACCTGCGTGCTGACCTGTGCGCTGTCCACCGATGCCATCATGGGCTCTACCGCGCCCTTGCAGGACGCCATCCACACCCTGCGCGGCCATGCGGGACAGATCGCCGTGGCACGCGCCCAACGTGCGCTGATGGAGGGGTCCGAGATCCGCGAAAGCCATCAGGAAGGTGATACCCGCGTGCAAGACCCCTATTGCATTCGGTGCCAGCCACAGGTGACGGGTGCCGCGATGGACCTGCTACACTTTGCGGGTCGCACGCTGGAAATTGAGGCAAACGCCGTCACTGACAACCCGCTGGTGCTGGTGGAGGGTGACCTGATCGTATCCGGCGGGAACTTCCACGCAGAACCCGTTGGCTTTGCCGCTGATCAAATTGCAGTTGCGATTTCAGAACTGGGTGCCATCGCACAGCGCCGCGTGGCGTTGATGGTGGACCCGACGCTCAGCTTTGATCTGCCACCCTTCCTGACGCCTGATCCCGGCCTCAACTCTGGCTTGATGATCGCAGAGGTGACCACCGCCGCGCTGATGAGCGAGAACAAGCATTTGGCAAACCCTTGCACCACTGACAGCACGCCCACGTCGGCCAATCAGGAGGACCACGTGAGCATGGCGGCCCACGCCGCGCGTCGCCTGTTGCGGATGAACGCGAACCTGAATGTGATCCTTGGGGTCGAGGCCATGTGCGGCGCGCAAGGCATCGAGTTCCGCGCGCCCTTGCAGACCAGCGCGCCGTTGCAGGCCGCCATGGCAACCTTGCGCGCGCAGGTGCCCACCATTGCCGAAGACCGCTACATGGCACCGCCAATCGAGACGGCTGCGGATCTGGTGGAAAGCGGTGCGCTGGCCGCATCCGTGGACCTGCCCGCCTTTGTCAAAGGACAGGTGGAATGAACCCGGTTTCTGTAACCCAAGGCAACAGCCCCGTCGATCTGGGTCTGCCGGACAGGCGCGGAGGACATCATGAGGAAACGCAAAGACACAGGTTCCACCTTGGCCGATACGGATTGGCACAGTCGGCCAGTGGGCAGGACGCAGCCGCGCCATGCGCTTTCGGTGTAGCAAAAACGGAAAAGCGGCACCCGCAAATCTGCGAAATCCTCACCACTTCGGCCATTCAGGCCCCAACCTTTAGAGGCACATCATGACCAACACCCGTCACAATCTGCGCGACATCTATCCCCCCACGGGTTCCGAGATCACGGCAAAAAGCTGGCTGACCGAGGCACCCATGCGCATGCTGATGAACAACCTGCACCCGGACGTGGCCGAGAACCCGCACGAGCTGGTCGTGTACGGCGGGATTGGCCGTGCCGCGCGCACATGGGAGGATTTTGACGCCATCGTGGCCGCCCTCAAGGATCTGGACGACACACAAACCCTGCTGGTGCAATCAGGCAAACCCGTGGGCGTGTTCAACACCCACAAGGACGCACCGCGCGTGTTGATCGCGAACTCTAACCTCGTGCCACATTGGGCGAACTGGGATCACTTCAACGAGCTGGATAAGAAGGGCCTTGCGATGTACGGCCAGATGACAGCCGGGTCGTGGATCTACATCGGCACGCAAGGCATCGTGCAGGGCACATACGAGACCTTCATGGAAGCAGGTCGCCAGCACTATGACGGAAACCTCAAGGGCCGCTGGATTTTGACTGGCGGCCTTGGTGGAATGGGCGGCGCGCAGCCACTGGCCGCGGTGATGGCGGGTGCCTGTTGTTTGGCCGTGGAATGCGACGAGACCCGCGCCGATTTCCGTCTGCGTACCCGTTATGTGGATGAGAAAACGCACGATCTGGACGAAGCGCTGGCAATGAT
>CALFWM010000042.1 GCA_937928635.1 uncultured Sulfitobacter sp.
CACCAACCTTGAGGAAATCAAGCGGGTCAAGGCGGACTACCCCGACCGCGCCGTCATCGTCTCCATCATGGTGCCCTGTGAAGAGGGCGCGTGGAAAGCCATCCTGCCCTTGGTCGAAGATACCGGCGCGGATGGGATTGAGCTGAACTTTGGCTGCCCGCACGGCATGTCAGAGCGCGGCATGGGCGCGGCGGTCGGGCAGGTGCCCGAATATATCGAAATGGTCACGCGCTGGTGCAAGCAGTATTACTCAAAACCCGTGATCGTGAAACTGACCCCCAACATCACCGACATTCGCAAACCTTCGGCTGCCGCGAAACGGGGCGGGGCGGATGCGGTCAGCCTGATCAACACGATCAACTCGATCACCTCCGTTGACCTCGACACCATGTCGCCGGAACCTAGCATTGACGGCAAAGGGTCGCATGGCGGCTATTGCGGCCCGGCGGTCAAACCCATCGCCATGTCCATGGTGTCTGAAATTGCGCGGGATGGAGAGACGGCGGGCTTGCCCATCTCCGGGATCGGCGGTGTCACCACGTGGCGGGACGCGGCAGAGTTCATCACGCTGGGCTGTGGCAATGTGCAGGTCTGCACGGCGGCGATGACCTATGGTTTCAAAATCGTGCAGGAAATGATCAGCGGCCTGTCTGACTGGATGGACAGCAAGGGCCACACCAGCGTTGATGATTTCTGCGGGGCGGCGGTGCCAAATGTGACCGACTGGCAGTATCTGAACCTGAACTACGTCGCCAAGGCCAAGATCGACCAGGACACCTGTATTTCTTGCGGGCGTTGCTTTGCCGCCTGCGAAGATACCTCGCATCAGGCGATTGCCATGTCAGAAGACCGCATCTTTACGGTCATCGACGCGGAATGTGTGGCCTGTAACCTCTGCGTCAATGTCTGCCCGGTCGAAGATTGCATCACGATGGAGGCAATGGCCCCCGGCACAATGGATCCGCGCACAGGCGTGGTTGTCCAGCCAGAGTATGCCAATTGGACAACACATCCCAACAACCCATCCGCCAAGGCGGCGGAGTGAACCCGCCCCGGCAGTGATGCGTCAGACCTTAGGCGCGTTTCAGAAACGGTGAGGTCGGCAAGGGGTCAGGCATGTCCACGTTTGGCAGGTTGGTGCCAAAGGGGTTCGCGCTTTCGCGGGTTGCATCTGTGTTTTGCGTCTGGGCAGTGACTACGGAGAGAGGTGTAGCCTCAAACGGTCGCTCCTGTGACGTTGAATTGCGCACGCGCGTGATGATGGCCTGTGCGCCGTCACGCCCGCCGAAACCGCTGCCGTTACCGGAAAAAGAGCTGGCGTCACTGCTGCCGCCTGCGCCCGTGGCACCTTGGCTGGGGGTGATGGCCAGTGCCGTCTGCGGCTCAGCACTTGGGGATTGCGCAGGCGGGGCAGGCGTCACAAACGGATTGCTCAGGAGAATGGAACTCATTTTCTACTCCGATCATTTCTAAAAAGGAGCCCGCCACCAAAGGCAGTAAGCCATGGATTGCTGAACAAGAGGTTAATGCAGCACATGCGTTTCACAGAACGGTTAACAAAGGGCTACAGTGTTAGTGCGCACGGGTCTGGTAGGCAAAGCCGGCGCTGAGGCAGACCTTTCTTGCGGTGCTTTCCCACGTTTTTTCTTGAGTTCAGGCGCTCCAAGAAGGTCTCAGATGCGCAACATATTGCCAAACATGCTGCGCAGATGGGCGGAGGCGCGTTTATGCGGGTCGCTGCCCTGACCCAACAACACTTTGACCTGGGCGTCAAAATCCGCGTAGTGCTGTGTTGCTGACCAGATCGAAAAAATCAAATGTTGCGGGTCAAGCGGGGGCAGGCGGCCCGTATCAACCCAGCCTTGGATCAACGCACATTTTTCGTCAAAAAGCGGGCGCAGGTCTGTTTCCAGATGGGGGCCCATACGCGGCGCACCTTGCAGAATCTCACCTGCAAACAGGCGACTTTCGCGGGGCAGGTCGCGCGCCATATCCAGCTTGCGTTGTACGTAGCCCAGGATTTCTTCGGCCGGGTCGCCGTCTGATTGCAGCGCCACCAAAGGGTCAAGCCAGGTTTCCATCAGTTTGCTCAGCAGCGTGACATGGATGTCTTCCTTGCCCTCAAAGTAATACAGAATATTGGGTTTGCTGAGCCCTGCCTCCGTTGCGATTTGATCCAGGGTCGCACCGCGATAACCATGACGCGAAAAGACCTCTAACGCAGCATCCAAGATGACGCTGCGGTTGCGCGTCTGGATGCGGCTTGGTTTCTTTGGGTTGCCATCGGGCAAATGTGTTTCTCCGCTGGATTGTGGGACGAAATACAGCAACCCTAGACCGGGGTGGGGTCAAGATGAAAGCAGTTCTTGACAGCGTGCCGCCCATTGGCAATCGTGTATTTACCAAATGGTAAAATTTCACCTTGCCAGCACGTTGCGCCAGATCAAAAGGACCCGCCATGCCAGCACCCGGAGAGAACCTGAAGATCAACCCGGATCGGTTGTGGAATAGCCTGATGGAGATAGCCCGGATCGGCCCCGGTGTGGCGGGCGGGAACAATCGACAGACCCTGACGGATGAAGATGGCGAAGGGCGGGCATTGTTTCAGAAATGGTGTGAGGATGCGGGCTGCACCATGGGGCTGGATCAGATGGGCAATATGTTTGCCCACCGGGCTGGGGAAGACCCCGATGCGCTGCCTGTCTATGTGGGGTCGCATCTGGATACGCAACCCACGGGTGGCAAATATGACGGCGTGTTGGGGGTGCTGGGGGGACTGGAGATCATCCGCACGCTGAACGATCTTGGCATCAAAACCAAACACCCGATTGTGGTGACAAACTTTACCAATGAAGAAGGCACACGCTATGCGCCCGCAATGCTGTCCTCAGGTGTGTTTGCGGGGATTCACACACAGGATTGGGCCTATGAGCGTGTTGACGCGGAGGGCAAAAAATTTGGGGATGAGCTTACGCGGATTGGCTGGCGCGGTGCGGAAGAAGTGGGCGCGCGCAAGATGCATGCGTTTTTTGAATTGCACATTGAACAGGGGCCGATCCTGGAGGCCGAGGGCAAGGATATTGGCGTTGTCACACATGGGCAGGGGCTGTCCTGGACGCAGGTGACGGTGACGGGTAAGGACAGCCATACAGGCTCTACGCCGATGCCCATGCGCAAGAATGCAGGCCTTGGGATGGCGCGGATATTGGAGAAAGTGGATCAGATCGCATGGTCCCACAAACCCCATGCGGTGGGCGCGGCGGGTCATATTGATGTGTTTCCCAACTCCCGTAATGTGATCCCGGGCAAGGTGGTGTTTACGGTTGATTTCCGCTCGCCCGATCTGAGCGTGATTGAGGATATGGAAGCGCGTTTGCGCGTTGAGGGTCAGAGGGTTGCGGATGAAATGGGGTTGGGCATTGAGTTTGAAAAGGTCGGCGGGTTTGATCCGGTGACCTTTGATGAGGGCTGTGTGGGCGCGGTTCGCGCAGCGGCGGAACGGCTTGGATATTCGCATATGGACCTGATTTCCGGCGCTGGGCATGACGCCTGCTGGATCAATCGTGTGGCCCCCACCGCGATGGTGATGTGCCCGTGTGTGGACGGGCTGAGCCATAATGAGGCGGAAGAGATTTCCAAGGATTGGGCCATGGCAGGGGCGGATGTGCTGATGCATGCGGTGGTGGAAACGGCAGAGGTTGTCGGGTGAGGTATGGGCCGATTTTTTCAAAAAAATCGGACCGGAATTTTCAAAAATTCCGGGGTCGCGCATGATTGTGCCGGATCTTTCGATCGCAGAGCGGATTGATGCATTGCTGGATGCAGAAGTTGCTCAGGCGCTGCTCAGCACAGACCGCATTGAGCGGCGCACGGCGGATGCCTTTGTGCAAACCCGGCGCGCCCCGCGTGAGATCACCATGAATTTTTCCGGTGGTATCACCCAGCGCTGTTGGTCTGTCTCAAAAGGGGATGGCACATACCGCGTGGTGTATTTGCCAAGTGCCGGATATTTTTCACTCTGTGTCGAGAGCGATTTTGGGCCGTTGGACATAGGTGTGCATGGGCCAGCATTGGGGTGTTTTGGATCGGTCTGATGTGCGGGGTGTTGCCTCGGACCCCAGAGGTCAATTGAAAAGATGAATATGGGAGAGCGATGATGAGCAAGGTAATCAAAGGTGGCATGGTGTGCACAGCAGACCGGACCTGGAAAGCGGATGTGCTGATTGAGGGTGAGATCATCAAACGCATCGGCGAAGACCTGTCAGGCGATGAATATATCGACGCGGAAGGCGCTTATGTGATCCCTGGCGGGATTGATCCGCACACGCATCTTGAGATGCCTTTCATGGGCACCACCGCCGCCGAGACCTTTGAGACGGGCACATGGGCCGCCGCCGCAGGGGGCACCACCATGGTGGTGGATTTCTGTCTGCCCGGTGCGGATGGCTCCATCAAGAATGCGATCAACGAATGGCACCGCAAAAGCGCGCCGCAGATCTGCTCGGACGTGGGCTATCACATGGCGATCACAGGCTGGGATGAGAATGTTTTCAATGAGATGAAGGACGCTGTTGAGATGGGTGTCAATTCCTTCAAGCATTTCATGGCCTATAAAGGGGCCTTGATGATTGAAGACGATGAGATGTTCGCCTCCTTCAAACGCTGTGCGGAGTTGGGCGCGTTGCCCATGGTGCATGCGGAAAATGGCGATCTGGTGGCGGAGCTTCAGCAGAAGTATTTTGATCAGGGCATCACCGGGCCGGAGGGCCACGCCTATTCCCGCCCACCAGAGCTGGAGGGTGAAGCGGCGAACCGGGCGATCACGATTGCGGATACGGCGGGGGTGCCGCTCTATATCGTGCATGTCTCCTGTGAACAGACCCATGAGGCCATTCGCCGTGCGCGCCAAAAGGGCATGCGGGTCTACGGTGAGCCGCTGATCCAGTTCCTGACGCTGGACGAGTCTGAGTATTTCAACAAGGATTGGGACCACGCCGCGCGTCGCGTCATGTCGCCGCCGTTCCGCTCCAAAGATCATCAGGATTCACTTTGGGCGGGCCTGCAGGCGGGGTCCTTGCAGGTGGTTGCCACCGACCACGCGGCCTTCAACACGGACCAAAAGCGCGCGGGCCGCGATGATTTTCGGATTATTCCGAATGGGTCCAATGGGTTGGAGGAACGCCTTGCGGTGCTTTGGACCGAAGGGGTGGAGACGGGTCGTTTGACGCCAAATGAGTTTGTTGCCGCGACCAGCACCAATGTGGCCAAAATCCTGAACATCTACCCGCGCAAGGGGGCGATTGTTGAGGGGGCGGATGCGGATATCGTGGTGTGGGATCCCAAGATCACCAAGACAATTTCGCCTGCGAACCATCACTCCATTCTGGATTACAACGTGTTTGAGGGCTTCGAGGTCAAGGCGCAGTCGCGCTATACTTTGAACCGGGGAGAGGTGATCTGGGCCTGGGGTCAGAACTCGCAGCCCAATCCGGGACGCGGCAAGTTCATTCCGCGCCCTGCGTTCCCGAGCGCCAATGTCGCGCTGAGCAAGTGGAAGGCGTTGACCTCACCGAAGATGATCAAGCGCGATCCGTTGAATATTCCGGCGGGGATTTGAGCGTTTGAAAGTTGGATTGCACTGTATGGAAGGGTCGCTCTTGTGAGGTTGATTGTCTCCTTTTGCCTGTCAATGATTGTGCTGAGTTGCATCACCTTTGTCCCACAATTTATGACGACTGAGGATACCGAGAGCTTGGCCTTGGCACCTCTGATTATATTGGGCACAGCATTTATCTTTGGACTTCTGGCCCTGCTGCCTGTGGTCATGGTTTGGGTGCTGCTTTGGCTGGTTCTGGAAAAGCTGGGCGTTGCCACACGGCTTCGGGCAGTTCTTGCAATGGGGCCTGCGGCAGGTATCGGCGCATATGCAGTTGGCCAATTCTTGCATGACTTTTCAGGAGGATTTGGGGAAGCGTCGCCGCTGCCAGGTTTGCGCGAGATTATGATTGTCGTTCTTGTCTCTATGGCGGTTGCCTTTCTGACATGGACCGTTTTGCCACAGGAAGGTGCAGACGCATGACGGGCTCGACAGTCATTTTGGCCAACCATCTGGACCTCACCTTCCAAACCAACGACGGCCCTGTGCACGCCCTCAAGGACGTCTCGCTCGACATCAACGCCGGAGATTTCGTCTCCTTCATCGGCCCCTCAGGCTGTGGAAAAACCACCTTTCTGCGCGTCATGGCGGACCTTGAGCAGCCCACAGGTGGCACAGTCACCGTCAATGGCGTGTCCCCGGAAGAGGCGCGGATGGCGCGGGCTTATGGATATGTGTTTCAGGCCGCTGGGCTTTATCCGTGGCGCACGATTGGCGGTAATATCCGGTTGCCATTGGAGATCATGGGCATCCCCAAAGCGGAGCAGGCGGAGCGCGTCAAACGCGTGCTTGACCTCGTGGAGCTGGCCGGGTTTGAAAAGAAATTTCCGTGGCAACTCTCAGGCGGCATGCAGCAGCGCGCCTCCATTGCGCGCGCGCTTTCTTTCGATGCGGATATTCTCCTGATGGATGAGCCTTTTGGGGCGCTGGATGAGATTGTGCGCGACCATCTCAACGAGCAATTGCTGCAACTGTGGGACCGTACGGGCAAGACGATTGCCTTTGTCACCCATTCCATCCCCGAGGCGGTCTATCTGTCGACCAAAATCGTGGTCATGTCGCCGCGTCCAGGGCGGATTACAGATGTGATCGACAGTCCGTTGCCAAAGGAGCGACCCTTGGACATTCGTGACACGCCGGAGTTCCTCGACGTGGCGCACCGGGTGCGCGAAGGGCTGCGGGCGGGGCATCTGGATGTGTGAGGCCAGTTTCATGCCGAAAGGGCGGATGAGTTTAGGTGGAAGGGTGAAATGGGGGAACAGCGCTTGAGCAGATCTGTTTTGCCTGTGTTGACCGTTGTCGGGTTTTTGCTGGTGGCCTGGTATGGTGCCGCGATCTGGTTAAATGCGCCCTGGGCCTATGACAAAGCCACACGTTCGGGGGTTGAGCATACGGCGGCCACATTGGTCGCCGATACATGGTCTCAGGAAAAGCCCAAGCTGCCCGCGCCGCATCAGGTGGGGCAGGAGCTGTGGAAGACGACGGTGGAGAAGAAAATCACCTCCAAGCGGTCGCTGATTTATCATTCCTGGGTGACGCTTTCGGCGACGTTTCTGGGGTTTGTGCTGGGCACGGGCCTCGGGGTGTTGCTGGCCATCGGGATTGTGTTCAACCGCACCATGGACATGTCGGTTATGCCCTGGGTGATTGCCAGTCAGACCATTCCGATCCTCGCTATTGCGCCGATGATCATTGTGGTGCTGAATGCCGTGGGGATTTCAGGTCTGCTGCCCAAGGCGATGATTTCAATGTACCTTTCGTTTTTTCCGGTGGTCGTGGGGATGGTCAAGGGGCTGCGCAGTCCTGATCAGATGCAGCTGGATCAGATGCGTACGTGGCATGCGTCCGCTGCGCAGACGTTCTGGAAATTGCGGCTGCCCGCGTCGATGCCGTATTTCTTTACCTCGCTGAAGATCGCCATGGCGGCCTCGCTTGTGGGGGCCATTGTGGGGGAGCTGCCCACGGGGGCGGTGGCGGGTCTGGGTGCGCGGTTGCTGGCGGGGAGTTATTATGGGCAGACCATTCAGATTTGGTCAGCGCTGATCATGGCCGCCGCGCTGGCTGCCGCGCTGGTTGGGATCATTGGCATGGTGCAGCGGATCACGCTGAAACGCATGGGGATGGCGTGATAGCAATGCGATATGAAGACACCTTTTGGTTTTTGAACAACCTCAAGTTTGTTGCAGTTTCGCTGGCCGCGTTGATTGGCGTGGGTTTTGTAAACGGTACAATCGCACTTTTGCTTGCCATTTGGGTTGTCGGCTGGATGTTGAACAGTTGGTTGACGCATGGCGTGCCGCGGGTTGCGCGCTTTCTGTCACCGGTGATCTTTGGGGTTACAATCTTGTTGCTGTGGGAAACCGCAGTGGATGGTTTTGAGATTTCGGAAGTCCTCCTTCCAGCCCCCTCCGTTATCGCCGCGCGCTTTGTCACCTCGCTCGACATCCTCTGGATCGACTTTGTGCAGACGGTAATTAAGGGCGCTTTGTCAGGCTATGTGATGGGCTGTGGGGCCGCGTTTTTGATCGCCATCGCCATTGACCGTTATCCGTTTTTGCAGCGCGGTCTGCTGCCGGTCGGCAACTTTGTTGCCGCTTTGCCGGTCATCGGCATGGCGCCCATTCTGGTCATGTGGTTCGGCTTTGACTGGCAGTCCAAGGCGGCGGTTGTGGTGGTCATGGTGTTCTTTCCGATGCTGGTGAACACGGTGCAGGGATTGCAGGCAAGCGATGCGATGCAGCGGGACCTGATGTGCACCTATGGTGCTGGCTACTGGGACAGCCTGATCAAACTCCGCTTGCCCGCAGCAATGCCGTTTGTGTTTAACGGGCTCAAGATTGGCACGACATTGGCGCTGATTGGCGCGATCGTTGCTGAATTTTTCGGCTCTCCGGTCAAGGGCATGGGGTTTCGCATCTCAACATCCGTCGGGCAGCTTGCGCTTGATCTGGTCTGGGCCGAGATTGTCGTGGCAGCGCTTGCCGGCTCCGCCTTTTATGGCGTGATGGCATGGGCGGAAAAAACAGTCACATTCTGGCATCCAAGCCAGCGAAATTAACCTATACTACCTCAAAAACAACAAGGGAGACGACCAATGAAAACATTTACCAAACTGGCGGCGGGGGCCGCGATGGGCATCTGGGGCATGGCAGCACATGCGGCCGATGATGTGACCTTGCAGCTGAAATGGGTCACGCAGGCGCAGTTTGCAGGCTATTACGTTGCGCTCGACAAAGGGTTCTACGAGGAAGAGGGCCTGAACGTCACCATCAAACCCGGTGGACCTGACATTGCGCCTACACAGGTGCTTGCCGGTGGGGGTGCAGATGTGACCGTGGAGTGGATGCCCGCCGCACTGGCCGCACGGGAAAAGGGGCTGGGGATGGTGAACATCGCGCAGCCCTTCAAATCATCCGGTATGATGCTGACCTGCCGCAAGGATGCCGGGATTGCGTCCACCAATGATTTCAAAGGCAAGACCCTGGGTGTCTGGTTCTTTGGCAACGAATTCCCGTTCCTGAGCTGGATGTCACAGTTGGGCCTGCCCACGGAAGGGGGCGCGGATGGTGTTGAGGTGCTCAAGCAAGGGTTTAACGTTGATCCATTGCTGCAAAAGCAGGCGGCCTGCGTGTCCACAATGACCTATAATGAGTATTGGCAAGTGATTGACGCGGGTCTGACACCGGATGATCTGGTGACTTTCAAATACGAAGATGAAGGCGTCGCCACGTTGGAAGACGGGCTTTATGTGCTGGAAGACAAACTTGCCGATCCCGCGTTTGAGGACAAAATGGTGCGTTTTGTGCGCGCGTCCATGAAGGGCTGGAAATATGCCGAGGCGAATTCGGATGAGGCGGCGGATATTGTGCTGGAAAACGATGCCTCCGGGGCACAAACCGAAAAGCACCAGCGCCGCATGATGGGTGAAATCGCCAAGCTGACAGCCGGTTCAAACGGCGCGCTGGTCGAGGCGGATTATGAGCGCACAGTACAGTCATTACTGTCCGGTGGTTCTGATCCCGTGATTTCCAAGGCACCGGAAGGTGCCTGGACCCATGCGATCACGGACAAGGCGCTGAACTAAAACAGTTTCATTCTGGTAACGGAAAGGGGGCCGCTGCATCTGCACTGGCCCCCTTTTCAGTGCTTATGGGCTTGATTTGGTCATGTGCAAACCAGCCAGCCTTGCATTTCCTGCGATCCGGGTATGCAAACTTGGCAGTTCTGTTTTCACGGCGACGGGCCTATCTAGCGGGAAAGGGACGTAGCCCCTCAAACACTGGACGCGACATGACTTATTCAACATATTCCGCACCTGCCCGCGCAGGGTTCTCGTTCACATCCTCCGCCGCAGCCGTTTGCAAAGGCATCTCAGGCTTTTTCGACAGCCTGATGCGCGCGATGATTGTGAATTCCACCGCGCAGCGCCGCCTGACATTGGTCGAGCAGCTGAACGCAAAGACAGACGCAGAGCTGGCCGTGCTTGGGCTCAGGCGCGAAGACATCGTGCGTCACGTGTTCCGGGATGTGTTCTGGAACTAGGGTATTGCATCAACGGGTGAGGGCGGGCCAAGGCCCGCCTTACCTTTTTGAAATGCAGCAACAGCCAACCCACCGTGCGCCGCAGAGACCCGCAGTAGCGCTTGACACCACCGCGTGCGCGCGCCAACGCTTTGGCCATGTTAGACATGCGCCCCGTGGGATATGTTGTTGGCCTGTTGGTGGGCGTTCTGGGTCTTTTCATGATCCTGCCCATGCTTGTGGACATTGCCGAGGCGCGGGGCCATTGGCGGGTTTTCCTTGAGGCCGGTCTGATTACAACCCTGACGGGGGGCATCATTGCCCTTGCCTGCGCCAATGGGGTCCGCGAGGGTCTAACGATCCAACAGACCTTTTTGCTGACCACCGGCGTCTGGCTGATGCTGCCGCTCTTTGGCGCGTTGCCCTTTATGCTGGGTCAGACCGACTCCAGCTTCACGGATGCATTTTTTGAGGCAATGTCGGGCATGACCACCACGGGTGCGACCGTGTTTTCTGGGCTTGAGGATATGCCCAAAGGTCTGTTGATGTGGCGCGGCATTCTGCAATGGCTGGGCGGGATTGGCATCATCGTTGTTGCCATGGTTTTTTTGCCCGAGCTCAAGGTAGGCGGCATGCAGATTTTCCGCTCCGAAGGGTTTGATACCTTTGGTAAAATCCTGCCCCGCGCAGGGCAGATTGCCACCCAGATTTCGGTCATTTACATCTGGCTGACACTGGCCTGTGTGATGAGCTATCTGGCTGCGGGGATGGACACTTTTGACGCCACCGTGCATGCGCTGACCACAATTTCCACCGGGGGGTTTGCCAACTACGATGCCTCCTTTGCCACCTTTTCCGGCCCGACTGAATACATCGCGACCTTCTTTATGATCTCCGCCGCGCTGCCGTTTGTGCGCTACGTGCAGTTGATCAATGGCAATGTGACCGCCCTGCACAAAGACAAACAGGTGCGGGGATTTCTGGCCATCATTACGGTGCTGATTGTGGTGACAACATTCACGCTACAACAGATCCTGCCGGGGGCCTGGGAAAACGCTTTTCGCCAATCCCTGTTCAACATCACGTCGATCATTTCGGGCACCGGTTATGCCTCTGCGGATTACATGCAATGGGGTGGCTTTTTGATCGCGATGTTCTTTTTCATCGGGTTGATCGGCGGTTGTGCGGGGTCCACGGCCTGTTCGATCAAGATCTTTCGCTATCAGCTTCTGATCGCCTCGATCCGCGCGCAGCTGGGCCGCATCCGCTCGCCCCATGGCATTTTCACGCCGCGCTATGATGGCCGCCCCATCGGGCCGGACGTGCTGAACTCTGTGATGTCGTTTTTCATGTTCTTTGTGGTGACGCTGGGGTTGGTCGCAGTCGCGCTCAGCCTCACTGGGCTTGATCTCGTTACCTCTGTTTCGGGGGCTGCGGCTGCGCTTGCCAATATTGGCCCCGGTTTGGGTGAGATCATCGGCCCCGCAGGCAACTACGGCAGCCTCAATGACACCGCCAAATGGATATTGACCGCCGCGATGCTGATCGGGCGGTTGGAACTGATGGCGGTCTACGTCATCCTGACCGTGAGCTTTTGGAGAGCCTGATGACAATAAGACCCCTTGGTGCGCAGATTTCCCACATGCTGAAAGACCGTGGCGTGGATGTAATCTTTGGCATCCCCGGCGTGCACAACCAAGAGATGTATCGCGGTATTGAGGAGGCCGGGATTTCCCACGTGCTGGCGCGTCACGAACAGGGGGCCGGGTTCATGGCCGATGGTTATGCCCGCGCGACAGGCAAGCCGGGCGTGGCCTATGTGATCACGGGGCCGGGGCTGTGCAATATCATGACGCCGATGGGGCAGGCCTATTCCGATTCTGTGCCGATGCTTGTGATTTCAAGCTGTCTGGATGGAGTGGCGGCAACCCGAGGGCAGTTGCACCAGATGCTGGACCAGCGCGCCGCAGCAGCTTGCGTTTGTGACTGGTCGGAGGAAGCGCGTACCCCTCAAGCGACCTATACGCTGATAGATCGTGCCTTTGGTGAATTCTTGTCGGCGCGCGCGCGGCCCAAACACATTCAAGTGCCAATCAGTGCGCTTGAGGCGGAGGCACCGTCAGCCCCTTCAAAACCCAACAGCTCTCGCCCCAGCCTTGCTGTATCGGATGGCGCATTGACAGATGAGCTGGCCCTGAACCTTATCGAGGCCAAGCGGCCGCTGTTCATAATCGGCGGCGGGGCTGCGCGTGCAGCGGATCGTCAGGGTGGCCTGCCGTGGTCAGGCAAGCTGGTCGAGGTCCTCAAACGCTGCAATGCCGCAACCTTTACCAGTTACGCGGGCCGGGGCACTGTGCCCGAGGATTATCCGCTCAATTTCGGATCATACCTTGCCCGCTCTGGCAGTGCCGGTGTGATTGGGTCTGCGGATCTGGTGATCGCCATAGGCACCGAATTGGCCGAAGTTGACACGTGGCGCTCCACGCTTGGTCACACAGCTAAGTTGGTGCGTGTCGATATAGACCCCGAAGTTCTGTCAGACCCAGTTGACGGGCAGAGCGCAGTTTTGGCCGATGCAACGGAACTGATCGAAAGCCTGCACCGGACGCTGCCACAGAAAGTGCAAACGACCGACTGGACAGTCGAAGAAGTGACCGCCGCGCGTGCCAAATGGCGCGCTGAAGTTGAGGCTGAGTACGCGCCCATCCCCGCGGTAGCGGACGCGCTCAAGGCCTGTTTACCGCAAGGGACAATGATCTACTCAGACATGACTCAATTCGCCTATGCCTCAAAAGAGATATGGGACATGGATCAACCCGGCCACTGGCATCACCCCAATGGCTTTGGCACGTTGGGGTACGCGCTGCCAGCCGCCATTGGTGGGCAGATCGGTCGCCCCGGTCACCCCACCATGGCCATCGCGGGGGATTATGGCTTCCACTACACCATGCAGGAACTGGGTGTGGCTGTGGAGCTTGCGCTGCCGATCCCGATCATCCTGTGGGACAATGGCAAGCTGGGCGCGATTGAGGCCAGTATGGTCAGCGCGCAGATTGCGCCCAATGCAGTGATCGCGCGCAACCCCGATTTTGTGAAACTGGCCCACGCCTTTGGCGCAGGGGCGGTGGCCCCGAAAACGCTGGATGACATGCAATCGGCGGTGCGTGCCGCTTTTGAGGCGACAGGGCCAACGCTGATTTACCTCACACCGCAGGTCGCTGGATAGCGCCCGTTTTCTTCAAAGAAAACGGTCCGGAATTTTCGAAAATTCCGGACCCGCGTCCGCAGCTACTCCCAGCAGCTGACCAGCACGGTCATGCCTTGCGCGGCAAGTGTGAGATCGCGCGGCGTTATCTGCGCCCCGCTGTCCGCGGCGGTAAGGCTGAGGCCCGCTTCAGAGGCAGCTTCGGCAATCACGGCACTTTCAACGGCAAAGCTGACGTCCTGCGGCAATTGCTGCCCTCCTGTGGGCTGGGGCATCAGCATGCCCAGCACATTGCCACTGGCATCAAACACCGGCCCGCCTGCATCCCCGGCCTGCGCGTTGAGCGCGAGGCGCTTTAGCTCAGGTTCACCGCGCAACCCCTTAAGGTCGGCCAGCGTGCCAAAGGTCAGGGTGGCCGCACTCAGCACCCCTTCAAACGAATAGCCCGCCACGGAAATCTCCGATTGTAAACGCGGCGCGCCAACGCTGAATTTCGCGACCGCACGCGGCGCCAGCGCACTTTGCGGCTTTAGGATGGCCACACCAGACGACTGGTTGTCGCTGATCACCTGCGCCTCTGTGTCACCATCAATGGTTACACGTCCGCAAGACTGCACCGCCTCTGATGTCGTGGCCACACTGCCGCCTGCATCAATGAAAAAACCGGAGCGTGAGATTTTGGGTTGCCGGATTTGCAAGCCCGCCACCAGATCAATCGCCTGATCCTCGCTGCTGCCCTCTGCGGGATCAAGCACACCGGGCAGGCGCACCAGACTTTGGCGCATTTCGGCAATAACGCGGGTGCGACGCTCTTCATCACCCGCAGGCCAGATCAGGGTAAATCCTTTGATCTCTCCATTTTGCAGCACCACGCTGGTTTCACTGACGATCCTGGCGTTTTGCCCGATCAGCTCAAACCCGTTACTCTTGCGGCTGCGCGGCCCCTCGGGGGGCACAATTTCTAGCGTTTGCATAATGTCATAGAGACCAAACAGCGTATCCTGATCCCCGGCTTGTGAGATCAGCAAAACCCGCGCGCCGATGTCACCGGTGCTGTTGTACTGCGCAAAGGGCGCTTCATAGGTGTCAAAAGCCACCTCTGCCGTGGGCATCAGAAGCTCGATGCCTGCTTTGGTGTCGCGCACAACTTTCAGGCCAAGATTGTCCAGCACGGCATTATATTGTTGAAACAGCACGGTGCGCTGACGGGTGGTCAGAATGCCGGTCTGTTCAAAATTATTGGCCTCTTGCCAGGCGGCCATAGACGCCCGTGTGCCGCGCCCGAATGACCCATCAATGGCCGCGGTATAAAACCCGGCCCATTTCAACGCGATTTGCAGGTCTTTGCGTTCCTGTCCCGTCAGCGCCCGCTCTGAGCGGCGCGCCTCTGCCGGGGTTTCATCGGCGGGCTCTGGTGTGACGATCTCGGCAACCTGTGGCGCTTCTGTTTCCTCTGGTGCGGTTTCTTCTGCGGGGGCCACATCGTCGGGCAGGTTGATCACGCCACGGTTCAGCACATTGGCCCCGACGGGCCAGAATTGCTGGCGAAAACTGCTGGACAGCTGGATGAAACTATCGCGCGGCACCAACCCTTCACGCCGGTATTGGCGCAAAACGGTTTCTGCATCCGCCCGCCGATAGGGGCCAACCGCAATGCCATACCAGCCGCCGCCTAGCGAAAACCCTGAAACATCCTGCAGCAACGTACTAAAAGCACGGGCACGGTCTGTGGCCTCGGCCAGCGATGGTTGTGCCTCAATTTGCACCCAGACCACGTCATCGTCTGATTGCGCCTGCGCTGACAGGGCGCTGAACGTGAACAAAACTGCGGCAAAAAGTACCGGAAAAATACGGGTCATGGGGTTCGCTGCTCTGAGGATTCCAAATTTGACGCAAATAAGCAGGAAACCGCTGGGAATGCCATGGGCTTTGGCGGCTTTACACAAGGTTTTGCGTCAAAATGCTGCAATTGACCCCGCCCGGTTGCCCCCGTAGGAAAGGCAGCGAAACGCAAAGGGTTGGCCCATGCCAGATAGCACATCCAAAACACCTCAGACGCCAAAGTCATTTCAGGCGATCATTCTTGCGCTGCAAAACTATTGGGCTGCCAAAGGCTGCGCCGTGTTGCAGCCCTATGACATGGAGGTGGGCGCAGGAACCTTTCACCCCGCCACCACGCTACGCTCTTTGGGCACGCAACCCTGGGCGGCCGCCTATGTGCAGCCCTCGCGCCGCCCCACCGATGGGCGCTATGGAGAAAACCCCAACCGCTTGCAGCACTATTATCAGTACCAGGTGCTGATCAAACCCAGCCCCCCGGATTTGCAGGCGCTGTATCTTGGTTCGCTTGAGGCGATCGGGATCAACATGGATCTTCATGACATTCGTTTTGTCGAAGACGACTGGGAATCGCCCACGCTGGGTGCCTGGGGTCTGGGCTGGGAAGTCTGGTGCGACGGTATGGAAGTCAGCCAGTTCACCTATTTTCAGCAGGTGGGCGGACATGACTGCCACCCTGTCAGCGGCGAGCTGACCTATGGCTTGGAGCGTCTGGCGATGTATGTGCTGGGCGTGGACCATGTGATGGACATGCCGTTCAACGATCCTGACGCGTTGATCCCGCTGACCTATGCGGATGTGTTTAAACAGACCGAAGAAGAATTTGCGCGCTGGAATTTCGATACCGCCAACACCGACGTGCTGCTGCGCCAGTTTGAAGAGGCCGAAGCCCATTGCAAAGCCATCCTGGATCAACCTTTTGACGACCCCAAGACCGGCAAACGCATTATCATGGCCCACCCGGCCTATGACCAGTGTATCAAGGCCTCCCATATGTTCAACCTGCTGGACGCGCGCGGCGTGATCTCTGTGACCGAACGCCAGGCCTACATTGGCCGCGTGCGCGCTTTGGCTAAAATCTGCGCCGATGCCTTTGTGCAAACCCGCGCGGGCGGCTGGTCAGAGGACGCGGCGTGAGCGGCAAAATCGTAGGGATACTGATCATGGTGATCGCTTTAGTGGCCGGGGCCGGCCTCTATTATTTGCAGGTTTACGGCTATTACGAACAGGTGGAAACGCAAGAGGTGCAATTGGTTTCCCTGACGTCGGAGCAACCTGAACCCATCCCCACTGACGCCTTTCGTGGCATTGATGCGGAAAGTTCTCCGATCCGGTTCCGCGCCTGCTTTGAAACTGACCTTTCTCTTGCCTTGCTCACAGAAACCTATGTGTTGCTCGACGATCAAACCCCGCGCAACGCCCCCGACTGGTTTGACTGTTTTGACGCCGCCGCCTTGGGCGCAGAACTTGAGGCGGGCACCGCCCTGCCGTTTCTGGGTCAGAAAAACGTGCGCTACGGCGTGGACCGCATTGTGGCCATCACGCAGGACGGGCGCGGGTATATCTGGCATGAACTGAATGATTGCGGCGAAAAGGCTTATGACGGCACGATTGTGGGTGAGGAATGCCCACCGCTTCCAACCAACTGACCTGGCCTCCCTCTTTCTGGCCTTAACTCTTCCCGGGGGTTTGGGGGCTGGCCCCCAATGTACGCTTTGTTTGGGGGCTGGCCCCCAATGTAGGTTTCGTTTGGGGGCTGGCCCTCAATCTGGCGTTGGTTTTGCCCGCCCCCGTCCTTTCCCGTGCAACAAGCGCTGGACCCCGCTGGCCCACAGGACTATCCAAGCGCAAACAGATTGACCCGATAGGTGATCCCGTGCCCGACCTGCTGATTGAACTCTTTTCCGAAGAAATCCCCGCCCGAATGCAACGCCGCGCAGCGGAGGATCTGCAAAAGCTGGTGACCAATGGTCTGGTGGAGGCGGGGCTGACCTATGCCCATGCGGCGGCATTTTCGACCCCGCGCCGCCTCACCCTTGCGCTGGAGGGCATGCTGGCGGCCAGCCCTGCGGTGACCGAAGAACGTAAAGGCCCCAAAGCGGATGCACCGGAAAAAGCCATCGAGGGGTTTCTGCGCGGCACAGGTTTGACCCGCGACCAATTGGAAGAACGCGAAACGCCAAAAGGCTCCATTCTGTTTGCCAAAATCGAAAAACCCGGTCGCCCTGCGGCGGACATCGTGGCGGAGGTGCTGGAACAGACCATTCGCAATTTCCCCTGGCCCAAAAGCATGCGCTGGGGGGCAGGGGCGCTGAAATGGGTGCGCCCGCTGCATGCCATCCTGGCCCTGATCACGACGGAGGAGGGGGCCGAGGTTGTCCCACTGAACGTCGATGGCATTACGGCGGGCAACACTACCTTTGGCCACCGTTTTCTGGCCCCCGACGCGATTACCGTAACTGGGTTTGAGGATTACGCCGCCAAGCTTTCCAAAGCCTTTGTTGTGCTGAACCCGGCGGATCGCGCGGAGACCATCTGGAATGACGCCACCAATCTGGCCTTTGCCCAGGGGTTGGAAGTTGTGGAAGATCAGGCGCTTCTGGCCGAAGTCTCAGGTCTGGTCGAATACCCCGTCACGCTGATGGGCACGATCGCGGATGACTTTCTGGACCTTCCCCCAGAGGTGTTGCAGACCTCCATGCGCGAGCATCAAAAGTTCTTTTCCGTGAAAAACCCCAAGACAGGCCGGATCGAGAAATTCATCACCGTGGCCAACCGCACCACGGCGGACAATGGCGCGACAATTTTGGCAGGCAACGAAAAGGTGCTCAGCGCCCGTTTGGCGGATGCGAAGTTCTTTTGGGAGAATGACCTGCGGGTGGCCAAATCGGACATGAACACATGGGTGCAAGCGCTTGAAAACGTGACCTTTCACAACAAGCTGGGCACGCAGGCCGAGCTGATCGAGCGTATGGCGGTGCTGGCCCGCGAGTTGGCCCCGATGGTAGGGGCCGACCCGGATGAGGCCGAGACAGCCGCGCGTCTGGCCAAGGCGGACCTGAGCTCCGAAATGGTCTATGAATTCCCTGACTTGCAAGGCCTGATGGGCAGCTACTACGCGCGCGCCGCGGGCCACAGCGATGCGGTCGCGCATGCGGCCAAAGAGCACTACGCCCCCTTGGGCCCGTCTGACGACGTGCCCACAGCCCCGGTCTCTGTCGCCGTGGCGCTGGCAGAAAAGATCGACAAGCTGACAGGCTTCTGGGCGATTGACGAAAAACCAACCGGCAGCAAAGACCCCTTTGCGCTGCGGAGGGCGGCCTTAGGCGTCATTCGGACTCTGGTTGAAAACGACATAAACTTAGCCATCGAAAGAACTTTATGGAGTTCAGAAGCTCGCATCACTGAAAGTATCGGGGATTTATACAACATGCGAGAAGAAGCTGCCCAAAAACGCTTTGAAGATGAGACCGATTTGAAGATTTCCGAAGTTCAAAACCCGATGGATGAGGCGCTTGCAAACGTGACGGTCACGACTGACATTCCAATGCCCAGACATGAGGTGGTTTCCTTCCTCCACGACCGCCTCAAAGTCTACCTAAAGGACCAAGGCGTCCGTCACGACATCATCGACGCCTGCATCGCGATGGAGGGCAACGACGACCTCACCCTCCTTGTCAAACGCGCCAAAGCCCTCTCCGAGACCCTCTCCACAGACGACGGCGAAAACCTGATCCAGGGCTTCAAACGTGCCAACAACATCCTCACTCAAGCCGAGGAGGCAGATGGCGTTGAATATTCCTACGGCGCGGATGTGAAATACGCGGAAACGGACGAAGAACGCGCGCTGTTCGCAGCACTCGATACCGCAGAGGCCCAGATCACGCCCGCCATGCAAACACAGGATTTCACCACCGCCATGGCCGCTATGGCCACCCTGCGCGGGCCGATTGATGCGTTTTTTGAGGCGGTGCAGGTGAATTCGGACAATGGCACCGTGCGGCGCAATCGTTTGAACCTGCTCAGCCGGATCAGGCAGATTTGTATCTCTGTTGCGGACCTGACCAAGATTGAAGGCTAGGGCAAAAATGGCGGTGGCCCGACGGGCCACCGCAGGTTCAACGGGCCTCACTTGCCTGTCGCGCCTCAATGCATGAACCCGTACCTGCGGCTGTGCCATAGATTTCTGCACGCACAGGCAGATGATGCCCCCCGTTAACCATTCCGGACCCTGACCCAACAGCACCCTTGCCAGAAGGGTTTATCAGCCTATGCTGCACCTGAAACCAAAAGGTGCTGCGGTGCAGAATAATCCACATACAACGCTGGTCACACAGAGTGCCCCCATCGCGGGCGACACCCATGGGGGGCGCGCGAAATGTCTCCAACGTCTGGTGCGGCTTGATCTGCCCGTGCCGCGCACGGTGGCGCTGTCCTTTGAGGCGGTACAGGCGATTGCGGCGGGCAATCTGCCTGACATCCGCGCGGTGGTGGATCAGTTTGACAGTGCCGTGCTGCTGTGTGTGCGTCCCTCCTCGCAGGACCCCGATTGGGGAGGCCCCGGCGCGGTGTTGAACATCGGTTTGAATGACGCGCGCCTTGATGGCTTTTGCGCGGCGATGGGTGAGGGGCCTGCAACAGCCCTTTATACACGCTTTGTACAAGGCTACGCGGTGCAGGTTGCGCGGCTTGACCCGGATATGTTTGATCACATTGAGGGCGAAGGGCGCGCAGCCCTTGAAAGTTCGCTGCATGCTTATGAAGCGGAGATGGAGGAAGCATTTCCCCAAGACCCCGCCGTGCAACTGGGCGGCGTTCTGGGCTCCATGGCGCGGGCCTGGGATGGCACATCCGCGCGCCTGTTGCGGCAGGCCAAAGGCGCGCCTGCGGATGCCGGTCTGGGGTTGGTGGTGCAGGAAATGGCCTTTGGCGTGGGCAAGGGGCACTCGGGTTCTGGCGTGTTGCAGCTGGTGGATTCCGATACCGGTCTGCCACAGATCACCGGACGCTACCTGCCCCAATCCCAGGGGCGCGATGCGCTCGCCGGGGATGCAGATGCAGAGTATCTGACCAAAGACCCGCGTGGTCCGTCGCTGGAGGAACACCTGCCGGACCTTTTTGCCGAGTTGCAAACCCATGCGCGGCTCATGCGTCACCGGCTGCGCGAGGAAATGCAGGTTGAATTTGTGATACAGGATGAGCGGTTGCACATTCTGGATGGGGTGCGTGTGGCGCGCTCCTCTCAGGCGGCGGTGCGCGTTGCGGTGGCGCTTGCCAATGACAAGATCATCACGCGCCAGGAGGCGTTGATGCGCATTCCGCCGCGCACCTTGTCAGAACTGTTGCACCGACAAATTGACGTAAGCGCCACGCGGGACGTGATCGGGCAGGGCATTGCCGCCAGCCCCGGTGCGGCCACAGGGCGGATCGTGTTTTCCGCCACAGATGCGCAGGCCGGCGCGGCGCGCGGCGAACCCTGCATTCTGGTGCGGCGCGAAACCTCGCCGGAGGATATTCGCGGCATGCACGCCGCCCATGGCGTGTTGACGGAACGGGGTGGCATCACCAGCCATGCGGCGGTGATTGGCCGGGGGCTGGGCCTGCCCTGCGTTGTGGGGGTGTCGAACCTGAACTTTAATCTCAAGAAAATGCAACTGACCGCACCCGATGGCCGGGTATTTGTTGCGGGTGATGAAATCACCGTTGATGGCACCTCTGGCCAGATTTTGGCCGGTGCGGCAAAAATGCGTGAGGCCGCGCTTGATGATACCTTTACCAGTCTGATGGACTGGGCCGAAGACGCGGCGGACATTGATGTGCGGGCAAATGCCGATACGCCTGCTGATGCGCAGACCGCACGCAACTTTAACGCGCATGGCATCGGGTTGTGCCGTACCGAACATATGTTTTTTGAACCGGGCCGCCTGACGGTGATGCGTGAAATGATCTTTGCTGAAACCGGTGAGGACCGGCGTGCCGTGCTGGAACGCCTGCTGCCGATGCAGCGCGATGACTTCACCCAGCTTTTTAAGATCATGGAGGGCAAGCCGGTGTGTATTCGTCTGTTTGACCCGCCCCTGCACGAGTTTTTGCCCACCACCAAGGTTGGCCAGCGTGAACTGGCCGATGCGCTGGGATTGCCGCTGTCAGATGTGACGCGCCGCATCGAAGGGTTAAGCGAGTACAACCCCATGCTGGGCATGCGCGGTGTGCGCCTGGGCATTACCGTGCCGGAAATTTACGAAATGCAGGCCCGTGCGATTTTTGAAGCCACGCTCGAAGTTAGCCGCGCCGGCGCAACTGTGGTGCCCGAGGTGATGATCCCGCTGGTCACAGCACGGCGCGAGGTTGAAATGGTCAAGGCGTCCATCGACGCGGTCGCGGCTGCGGTGCGTTCGGAACAGGATGCCGATTTTGATTTTCGCCTTGGCGTGATGGTCGAAACCCCACGCGGGGCACTGCGGGCGGGCGAATTTGCACCCAATTGTGCCTTTCTCAGCTTTGGCACCAATGATCTGACCCAGATGACCTATGGTCTCTCGCGCGATGACGCGGGGCGCTTTATGTCAAACTATGTGCAACAGGGTGTCTACCCCGAGGACCCCTTTCACATGCTCGACAAAGAGGGTGTTGGAGAGTTGCTGAAACTGGGTGCGCAACGGGGGCGCGCAGCACAACCTGAGGTTACATTGTCGATCTGCGGAGAGCATGGCGGCGACCCCGAATCAATCGCATTTTGCCGAGATGTGGGCTTTGACTACGTTTCCTGCTCCCCATTTCGCGTTCCGGTTGCAAGATTGGCCGCCGCCCAGCTCGCCATCGCCCACCAGATTGAGTAGCCCCCCCACCGGCGTCCCCAAGGGATTGCGGGCATGTGTAGAGCGCTGTGGAAAAATCCGCGCAGAGCTTTACGCAGCAACGCCTTTTGGGTAACCGATTCTAAACCAAATTAGTCTGGGGGGACATGTTATGCGTTGGTTTCAAACAGCATTTTTTGTGGTTGCTCTGGGAACGCAAGCTACTTTTCCAAGTACGGCCAGCGCAAATTCATTCAAAGCACAAGAACTTGCACGCATCGAGGCCTTTGGCCTTTCGGGGGCAGGCAAGTCGCGTCTGAAGACCTTGGTGGCGGCACCCAAAGCCCCAAAAAGCAAGGTTCAATTCACCCGCAAATGGGTTGACGCCCAGCCCAAGGCGACGGGATCAGCGCAATGGCGTTGTCTGGCCGAAGCGCTTTACTTCGAGGCGCGTGGCGAAACGGTCAAAGGTCAATTTGCCGTGGCAGAGGTGATTCAGAACCGGGTCAAAAGCAGTCGTTTTCCCGGCTCTTATTGTGGGGTGATCCATCAGGGCACCGGCAAGAAATACAGATGCCAGTTTACCTACACCTGTGATGGTTATGCCGAAGTAATCCGTGAGCCGGGTGCCTTTGTGCGGGTTGGCAAAGTGGCGCGTGCGATGATGGATCAGCGCGCACCCGCCGTGACCAACGGCGCGACGCACTACCACACAACCGCTGTCCGCCCGCGCTGGAGCCGTGTCTACAAACGCACCACAAGGATTGGCGTGCATTTGTTCTACCGCCAACGGTAATCCAAAACCAACCGAAGCGCTGGAATGCGTCTTGTGTGACTGCTAAGGAGCGTCAGGCGCGCCCGGTGGGGCGCGCCGCCAGACGCCACAAATGAGCCACAAGATGTCAGATGATGTTCGCCTCGCCTTTGCGCATCCGTCAGAACGAGCGGACGCCATGACCACCGGCGCGCCACTTGACCGTATTTCGCTGCGCGATCACATCGTTGAGGTCGAGATTGGTGCCTTTCAGGCCGAACGGGGCGTGACCCAGCGGATCAGTTTCAATGTGGTGGTTGAGGTGCAGCCGCTCACCGGGCCGATTGATGACGATGTGGATCGGATCCTGAGTTATGACCGTGTGACAGAAGCCATTGCCGCCGCACTGGCTGTGGAACGGCTGGCGCTGCTGGAAACCCTCGCAGAACGGGTCGCAGAGCGGATTTTGCTTGAACCTCAGGCCGTGCGGGCCTTTGTGCGGATCGAAAAACTGGATCGCGGACCGGGGGCCCTGGGCGTGGAAATCGTGCGTGCGCGCGAGACCACGCCAATGAGCGAGGTCGAACAGGAAAACGCGCCGCAGCCGGAGATTGTCTATCTGGGCAATGAGGCCATTGCCTCCCCGTATCTCAAAGGGTGGCTGGATCAGCTGGAAGGGTTGGGCCGTCCGCTGATCCTTTGTGTGGGGGCCGCAGATGTGCCCGCTCCGCAGGTCGGCCACCCCATGGCGCAGCGGCGCGTTGATCTGCTTGCGATCGAGCAAAACGCCTGGACCCTGGCCGCGCGCGACGGGCGCTGCGTGGTGGTGGCCACCCGGACGGAGCTGGATTGGGCCATGAAAAACGGCCAGACCAGCGTTTGGGCCCCGTCAAAGATCGTGCTGGATGCGGTTGATACCCCCTCCGCCCAGCCCAATGATGCGGTGGCCTTGGCCGCGTGGTTTGCCCGAACCTGTGAGGCGCAGGACATGTTGGTGATTGGGGCCACTTTGCCAACACATTCAGACGTGCCACTGCGCGCCATCCCGGCGGATCAGGCCGCATTATGAGCGGTAAAGACTATTTTCGCCCGCTGACGCAGATGGGCCCCAATCGCCCTGAGGAGGCCCTTGCTCTGGCAGGCGGCTGGACATGTTTCACCCATGTTGAGGTGCTGCGCCGTGAGCGCCCGCCAGAGGTCATTCCGGCCCGCGATCTGCCGCCCGAAGTGAAAAGTGTGCTGACCTTTCCCCGGTTCAAGCAGCGCGAACTGGAGATGACGGTGCCGCAGATCATGGGCATTCTGAATGCCACGCCGGACAGTTTTTCCGATGGTGGCAAAAACGAAGTGGCGGAAACCGCTGTGGCAAACGGCGTGGCCATGGTGGCCGCTGGTGCGACCATACTGGACGTGGGCGGCGAATCCACCCGGCCCGGTGCCAAAACGGTTGAGATCGACGCGGAAATCAACCGCGTCGTGCCCGTGATCAAGGGGTTGCGGGCGGCCGGTGTTACCATCCCGATCTCCATTGATACCCGCAAACTTGAGGTGGCATCCCACGCGCATGCAGCGGGTGCAAGCATTGTGAATGATGTGTCTGGCTTTACCTATGATCCCGCCTTGGCAGGCTATTGTTCGGC
Source organism: uncultured Sulfitobacter sp. (assembly GCA_937928635.1). Lineage (GTDB taxonomy): Bacteria > Pseudomonadota > Alphaproteobacteria > Rhodobacterales > Rhodobacteraceae > Sulfitobacter. Next base: position 24,413 of record CALFWM010000042.1, read on the forward strand.
TGAATACCTGCCAGTCTGCGTGATGCATGCCCTGAGCGATCCGACCACCATGCAGGACAATCCACGTTATGACGATGTGCTGCTGGATGTGTACGATTTTCTGGAAGAACAGGTCAGAATGCTGAACGCCTGTGAAATATCACCAAGCGATATCATTGCGGACCCCGGCATCGGGTTTGGCAAGACGCTGGAGCATAATCTGGCCCTGTTGTCGCGGCTCAGCTTGTTTCACGGGTTGGGGGTGCCCCTGATGTTGGGGGCCTCGCGCAAGGGGTTCATCGGGCGCATCGGCAATGCACCAGATGCCCAAACCCGCGCGCCGGGCTCAATTGGGGTGGCCTTGTCGGCACTCCATCATGGCATTCAGGTGCTGCGTGTGCATGATGTGGCTCAAACGGTGCAGGCGATTGCCCTCTGGCAGGCCGCCATGACAGGAAAGACGATATGACAAAGCTATTTGGCACCGATGGCGTGCGCGGCACGGCAAACATTCATCCCATGACGGCGGACATGGCCCTGCGCATTGGTGCGGCGGTCGGGCGGTATTTTCGCCGCGATGCCAAGGGCGTTCACCGGGTGGTGATTGGCAAGGACACGCGCCTGTCGGGCTATATGTTTGAAAACGCGCTGACAGCCGGGCTGACCTCGACGGGTATGAATGTGCTGTTGTTGGGGCCGGTGCCGACGCCCGCGGTGGGCCTGCTGACCCGCTCAATGCGCGCGGATCTGGGTGTGATGATTTCGGCAAGCCACAATCCGGCCCATGACAACGGCATCAAATTCTTTGGCCCCGACGGGTTCAAATTGTCCGATCAGGTCGAGGGTGAGATCGAGGCGCTGGTGGCCCAGGGTGTTGAGCCGACCGAAGCAAACGAAATTGGCCGCGCCAAACGCATTGATGACAGCCGCTATCGCTATATTGAGCGGGTGAAATCCTCTTTCCCGCGTCAGATGCGTCTGAATGGTCTGAAAGTTGTGATAGATTGCGCAAATGGGGCGGCCTATCACGTGGCCCCCATGGTCCTGTGGGAGTTGGGCGCGACCGTGATTCCCGTGGGCGTGGGGCCAAACGGGCATAACATCAACGAGGGCTGTGGCTCCACCCAGCCGAACCTCGCCGCAGAAGCGGTGGTGGCGCATGGCGCCGATGTGGGGATTTGTCTGGATGGGGATGCGGACCGCGTGATCCTGATTGATGAAAAAGGCCAGGTAGGCGACGGCGACCAGTTTATGGCGCTGATGGCATCGCAGTGGGCGGCTGACGGGCGGCTGAAAGGCGGAGCCTTGGTCGCAACTGTGATGAGCAATCTGGGGCTGGAGCGGTTTCTTGAAGGGCAGAGCGTGCGGTTGGAACGCACCGGCGTGGGCGACCGTTACGTGGTGGAGCGCATGCGTGAGGGGGGGTTCAACCTTGGCGGGGAGCAATCTGGCCACATCGTGATGACCGATCACGCCACCACGGGTGACGGTCTGATGGCGGGTATGCAGTTTCTGGCGGCGATGCTGGACAGCGGGCAAAAGGCCTCTGAGCTGCTACACCAGTTCGACCCGGTGCCACAGCTTCTCAAGAACGTGCGTTTTGAAGCGGGTCAGACCCCGTTGGAGACGGATCTGGTTAAAGGTGCGATTGCGGATGCAGAACAGGCGCTGTCGGGCGGCGGGCGTTTGTTGATCCGCAAATCTGGAACAGAACCTTTGGTGCGCGTCATGGCGGAGCATGAAGATGCCGCGCTGATGGAGCGTGCCGTTGATTCCGTTGTGGCAGCTGTTGAGCAATCGGTTCAGGTCTAGATATTTATTGAAAATCAATCATCTACGGTGCGCGCCTAAACAATCGCATTAAGGCACCCCATTGGCTGAGAGCCACGCCGATCAGGATCAGCCCCATCGCCCAGATCAGGGAGGGTGGCAGGGGCTCTGACAGGATCAGCGCGCCTAGCACCACCGACCAGACCGGGACCTGATAGTTCACCAACGACATAAACACCGGCCCTGCGCTGCGCACCACCAACACCCGCAGAAGATTGGCTGCAGCGGTGGGGATCAGGCCCAGAAATGCCAGCACCAGCAGGATTTTTGCGCTTGGCATCGCGGGCCATCCCTCCATCACAAAGGCCAGTGGCAGGGTCATCACGGCAGCAATGATCAGCAGCACAGTGGCCAGGCCAATCGGGTCAACCGGCGGCAGGCGGCGCATCACAACGGAGCTGACGGAATAACAGGCCGCCGCTGCGACGCAGGCAATGCGCCCGGCGGTTTCCAGATTGGTGCCCGTGCTTTCAAAGGCCTGCCCGCCAATCAGGATGACCACCCCGACAAAGCCGATGCAAAACCCGATCACCCGGCGCAGGGTCAACCGTTCGCCGGGGACAAAGAAATGCGCAAGCGGCAGCACCATCAACGCCACAGAGGCCATGGAGACGCCTGCAAAGCCGGAGGTCACATATTGCTGCCCCCATGCCAGCAGGCAAAACGGCACCGCAGTGCTGACTGCGCCAATGAACACGACCGATACTTTGGTCGCGCCGGGGGGCGGGGCTTCGAACAGGGCAAAGCCGCGCGCGGCCCAAATCGCTGTCATCACAAGCGTTGCAAACCCGATGCGCGCCGCGGCAAGCCAAAAGGGTGTCATGCCGTCCAGCGCGATTTCCGTCACCAGAAACGTACCCCCCCAGACAAAGCCAAGCGTGGCGACCATCAGCCAGCTTTTCCATGTGATTTCAGGGGTATTCATAAGAGCAGACCAATGATCAGGCCCAGTACAAGGCAGGCCGGGATGATCCACCACGATACATTTATGCCTTGGGGCTCGGTTGGGGCCTCGTGCAAGGGGGGCGGGGAGCCCAAGGTGTATTCCGTGCGTTCCGTCACAAAACCCGCAGCATCAAACAGGCGATGGGACGGGATATTGTCAACCCAGACATCGGCAGCAAGGCTGTGCCAATTGTTCAGTGCGCGTTGGGTATCTGCGTCGCTGAGCAGTGCGCGGGCAATGCCACACCGGCGCGCTTCGGGCACCACAGCGATGTCTGCAATCGCGGCCTGCACTTTGTCCTCGGCCTTGGGTGGCCTGTCCCACACCAACAGGATGTACCCCAGGGTTTTACCCCCCTCATGGGCGACCCGCGCCATCGCGTTAAGGCCGGTATTGGGAGGTGATTCCTGTGACAATGCACGCTGGATCAGCCAGTGCTGATAGCCATTGTCCGGGGTGAACTTATGCGGCAGGCGCGCGCGGTGAACGCGGTGGGTGTCATCCGACAACGCGCGGAGTGTGCCTTTATCCGCAGGCTGAGCATCGCGGATCTGAACGTGGGAAAGGGGAGATATGTCAGCGCGCGGATCCATGGCGTGCAGATTGTCCTGATTGGCAACAGGGTCAATGGCGAAAGCGACCCCGGGCATGCTCCGGCGTAAAAAGACGGATATAAAAAGCCCGGGCACCAAGGTATCCGGGCTTTGCTGTTGACTGGCTCATGAGCGCTTAGTTCTTGGCTTTGTCGACCATTTTACCGTCAGAAATCCAAGGCATCATGGCACGCAATTTCTCGCCCACTTCCTCGATCTGATGCGCGTCGTTCATGCGGCGTGTGCCTTTGAAGAACGGCTGGCCAACCTGATTTTCCGCCATGAAGTCACGCACAAACTTGCCGGTCTGGATATCGGTCAGGATCGCTTTCATCTTGGCTTTGGTTTCGTCATAGGGCAGCACGCGGGGCCCGGAGACATATTCCCCGTATTCCGCCGTGTTGGAGATCGAGTAGTTCATGTTGGCGATGCCGCCTTCATAGATCAGGTCCACGATCAGTTTCACTTCGTGCAGGCACTCAAAATAGGCCATCTCGGGCGCATAGCCTGCTTCAACCAGTGTTTCAAAACCCATGCGGATCAGTTCCACCAAGCCACCGCAGAGCACGGCCTGCTCCCCAAACAGATCGGTTTCGCATTCCTCGCGGAAGTTGGTCTCAATAATGCCGGAGCGTCCGCCACCGATGGCGGAGCAGTAGGACAGGCCGATTTCCAGCGCCTTGCCGGAGGCGTCATTGTCTACGGCCACAAGGCAGGGCACGCCGCCGCCTTTGGTGTATTCACCGCGCACGGTGTGGCCGGGGCCTTTGGGGGCCATCATGATCACGTCAACGCCTGCTTTGGGCTCAATCAGGCCAAAGTGTACGTTCAAGCCGTGGGCAAATGCGATGGCAGCACCCTCACGGATGTTGTCGTGGACGTATTTCTTGTAGGTTTCGGCCTGTAGTTCATCGGGCATGGTGAACATGATGACGTCGGCCCAAGCAGCGGCTTCTGCGATGCCCATGGTTTTCAGGCCTTCGTCCTCAGCCTTGGCGATAGAGGCGGAGCCTTCGCGCAGGGCGACGACGACATTTTTTGCGCCGGAGTCGCGCAGGTTCAAGGCATGGGCGTGGCCCTGGGAACCATAGCCGAGGATCGCCACTTTGGCGTCCTTGATCAGGTTCACATCACAATCGCGGTCATAATATACGCGCATGGTATTTTTCCTTTCGGGGTTTGCATCTGCTGCGTTTTATAAGGAAATCTGTCTGTGAGGCCAGTGATGGATTATGAGTTTATTTGGAAGGGTGAAGGTGATAATGCGCCCGAAGCAATAAAAATGGGAAAATCATGCTTGATGATACGGATCGCCGTTTGTTGCGCTATTGGCAGGCGGAGCCGAGCCTAAGCCCGGGTGAGTTGGCGGAGCGCTGCGGGATGACGGCTGGCAAGGCCGCGCGGCGCATTGCCAAGATGGAGGACGAAGACGTGCTGCGCGGGGTCGGCGCGGTGGTTGATTGGCTGGCGTTGGGCTATGGCGTTGAGGTCTCCTTGCGCATCACGCTGGATAAGACGCAAGGCAATGCATTTGATGCCTTTCAGGCCGCAGCGCGCAAGGTGCCGGAGGTGATTGAAATCCAGACATTCCTGGGCCGGGTCGATGTGCGCCTGTCGATCATTGCGCGCGACATGGCGCATTATCAGCAGGTTTACCGTGATCAGATCCTGACGCTGCCCCATATCGCGGACATTGAGGCGTTGATGCATGTGGCGCGGATCAAGTCACAAGAGGCGCTGCCGCTGTGATTGACCTGGATGATATTGACCGCCAGCTGGTTCGCGCCCTGGCCAGGGATGCCTCGCAAACTGCGTCCTCGCTGGGGCGTCAGTTTGGCCTGTCCCAACCCGCAACCTGGCGGCGCATCAAGCGGCTGGAGCAGGCAGGCGTGCTGAAGGGGCGGCGGCTGCGGCTCAATGCGGAAAAGCTGGGGTTTGGCGTGACGGTGTTCCTTGGGGTCAAACTGGCCACCAAGGGGCGCGTCAGTCTGGATGATTTTGAGCGCGCGGTGGTTGCGATTCCTGAGGTGCAGAGGGTGGAACATGTGCTGGGGCTCTATGATTACCGCCTGCGCGTGGTGGCGCGGGACTTGCCGGATTTTGAGCGGGTGCTGCGCCGCCGGATCATGACACTGCCCGGCGCGGGGGAGGTGGAGGCGAATGTGCTGTTGAGTGAAGAACGTCTGGCGGGCCCGCTGTGACGGGGCAGAGATCTGAGGAAGAGCAGGCCTGGATTATTTTGTCTGATCTGTTTTTGGACACGGAAGTGGGGGCAATTGCACCGCAGCTCACCCAGCGGCTAGCGGATTTGCCTTTTGACGTGGATACGCTTGAGCGGATGCTGCGGGATGATGTCTGTCCGGTGTGCCTGCACAACCTTTATGCCGTTGCAGGTGTTTGGGATGGGTTCGCGCCGGATGATCTGATCGGGGCAGTTCGCGCGCGACAGGCGAAGTGCGAAATGTTCCCAAGGCTCAGACGCAGATGGCGCGCGCGCCAGATCGCGCGCCATGTGCCGGAATGGGCGTGGATCAGGGCGGAACTGATCCGATCGGAAACATGAACCGCGCGAAACCAGACGATTGTATACCCAGATAGACTTTGCCAATCCGGGTAGAGCTTTTTATCAAGAGCGCGCAGAGGAGGATGACATCATGGCAATGCTAGACACTGTTGACCCGCAGGGGTTGGACGAATTTTCAGTCGTATTCACAGATCGCTCGCTCAACCACATGTCAGCGGCCTTTCAGCAGGTGATGCGCGACATCTCGGATTTGTTGAAAGAGGTCTATGCCGCTGATGCGGTGGCCGTGATCCCCGGTGGGGGCACCTACGGGATGGAGGCCGTCGCGCGTCAGTTTGCCCGGGACAAAGATGTGCTGGTGGTGCGCAATGGCTGGTTCTCCTATCGCTGGAGTCAGATCATTGAGACCGGCGGTTTGACGGCCAAGGCCACCGTGATGAAGGCGCGTTTGCAGGGCAATGATGTGCCGGCCCCTTTTGCGCCCGCACCAATTGAGGATGTGGTCAGCGCCATTCACGAGGAAAGGCCAGCAGTGGTGTTTGCCCCCCACGTGGAAACCAGCGCGGGCATGATCCTGCCAGATGACTACATCACCGCATTGGCCGCAGCGGCACAGGAGGTTGGCGCGCTGATGGTGCTGGATTGTATTGCGTCGGGCTGTGTCTGGATCGACATGAAAGCGTTGGGCGTGGATGTCTTGATCTCTGCCCCGCAGAAAGGCTGGTCCGCCTCCCCTTGTGCAGGTCTGGTGATGATGTCCGCCGCCGCCGAGGCGCGCCTGGCAGAGACACAATCAGACAGCTATGCCGTTGATCTGGGCAAATGGCGCAGCATCATGAAGGCTTATGAGGACGGGGGGCACGCCTATCACGCCACCATGCCGACGGATGCCTTGCGCGCGTTCCGCGACACCATGCTAGAGACCAAGGAATATGGTTTTGACCGGTTGAAAGACGCACAGTGGAAATTGGGCGACGGGGTGCGGTCATTGCTGGCGTCCAAAGGGGTGGCCTCGGTCGCAGCACAGGGCTTTGGGGCACCGGGTGTGGTTGTCAGCTACACGGATCGGCCAGAGGTTCAAAACGGCAAGGCCTTTGCCGCCAAAGGTATGCAGATCGCCGCTGGCGTGCCGCTGCAGGTCGGGGAGCCGGAGGGGTTTAGTACCTTCCGTCTGGGGTTGTTTGGGTTGGATAAACTATACGACGTTGATGCGACCCTGGGCCGTTTGGCGAGCGTTTTGGACGAGGTTCTTTAGAGCGGTGGGCGGGCCAAGGCCCGCCTTACGTTGCAGCCTCGCTCAAGGGGGCGGGGTCATCCACTTTCTGCGTTTTCATGCCAAGACCCATCTGCATCAGCATCTTGCGCACTGGCCCCATGCCGTAAAGGGCGCGCAGGCCCGCCGCACGGGCGTCTTTGGCGGTTTGACTTTTGGCCTGAGAGGCGCGGTTGAGCAGGTCAATCCCATGCACGCGCAGCATGATATCATTGTGCCGCGCCGCGTGATAACGTTCCAGCATGGCCGCATCCCCCAGCGTGTCGCGGTCTTGTTCCGCAAGATCCAGCAGGCTGGCCAGATCGGTGAGGGACATGTTTAACCCCTGCGCGCCGATGGGCGGCAGCACATGGGCGGCCTCCGCAATCAGCGCCAGACGTTCGCCGTTCAGGCGGGCCGCGTGTTGGCTGATGATCGGCCATACCGCACGCTCAGAGGCGAGTTTCAGCGGTCCAAAGAGGTGGCAGGAGCGCGCTGACATCTCTGCCTCAAATTCTGCTGTTTCAGAGGTGGTACGGGCCTGTGTCCGCGGGCCATCGTCCATCCAGACCACCGCCGAACACGGCGTGCCGTCGCGGTCGGGCAGGGGGACCAGCGTAAAGGGGCCGCCGCTGCGGTGGATTTCGGTGGACACATTGTCATGGGGCACCGGGTGGGTCACAGCAAAGGCCAGCGCCTTTTGCCCGTAGCGCCGGGTGGTGACCGCAATGCCGGCCGCCTCGCGCATGGGGCTGTTGCGCCCATCTGCGGCGATCACCATTTTACAGGTGATGCGACTACCATCACTTAGCCCCACGCGGGCGGCGGCGGTGCGGGTGAACAGCAATGTCGTGCCCGTGCCGGGGCGAAAATCAACGTTGTCCAGCGCATCCAGCCGCGCCACCAATGCCTTGCGCAGCAGCCAGTTGGGGAAATTCCAGCCAAAGGGCTGATCGGATATTTCGGCGGCGTCAAAGGCGCAGCTGACGCGCGGCTCGCCGTCCTGTCCCCCCGCATCGACAATCTGCATGATCTGCAAAGGGGCTGCATGTGCGGCGAGGCCCGCCCAAACGCCCGCACGTTCCAACACGCCGCGCGCGGGTTGCAGCATGGCGGTCGAACGCATGTCAGCGCCGGTGGTCTGGTCATCCGTGATCGGCGGGGCCGGATCGACGCAGACCACATCAAAGCCCGCACTGCCAAAAGCTGCCGCAGCGGTCATACCCGCAATGCCGCCACCGGAAATCAGGATATCGCAGTCAAATTTCATAAATTTAATCTAAGCTGTCAAACGCCCGAGGAAACCCGTCAAATCGTCCGTATGGTGGTGAATATGCGCGGCATCCTGTCGCGCCGGGGCCACCAGAACAGTGCGCATTCCCATATCGTGCGGGGCAATGAGATTGCGCGGATCATCCTCAAACATCGCTGCGGATGCAGGCGTCAGCCCATCTTTGGCAAATACGGTGTCAAAGGCAGCGCGGTCGGGTTTGGGGTGATAGCTGGCGTGCTCCACGCCGTAAACCGCATCAAACAGCCCGTCCAACCCACGTGCGGCCAACACACGTTCGGCATAGGGCGCGCAGCCATTGGTATAGACAATGCGCCGACCGGGCAGAGCGCGGATGCGGGCTGCAAGATCAGGGTCCGGCGTTAAACTGTCCATCGAGATGTTGTGCACATCCTCCAGATAAGGCCCCGGATCAATCTGGTGTTCCCGCATCAGCCCGGCAAGCGTGGTGCCATGGGTGCGCCAATAGTGCACCCGCAGGTGATCAGCCTCTGCGCGGTCCACGCCAAGGGCCTGCATGACCCAGGCGGTCATGCGCACCTCGATCAGGTCAAAGAGCGCCGCAGAGGGCGGGTATAGCGTATTGTCCAGATCAAAGACCCAAGCCCGGACATGGGAGAAATCATCGCGTGGCATGAGGAGGTGGTAGGGGGCGGCGCGCCAAAGCGCAACCTTGCGCAATACGGGGGACGGGCTAAGGTGGCTCAAATCCTGGGAAAACGCGCGATGAACAGACCAAAGTCCAACCCAAAAGACGCCTATGCGATGATCCTTGAGGCGATTGATGTGGGGACCTTCCGCCCCGGGGATCGGCTGGTGGAGAGTGATCTGGCGGAGCGGTTTGGCGTGTCCCGCACGCCGGTGCGCGAGGCCTTGCAGCGGCTTGAAACGCAATCCTTGCTGGCGCGTGACGGGCGTAGCCTGATTGTGGCCTCGCTGGATCACAATCAGACCTCAGAACTATATGCCGTGCGCGGTGAGCTGGAGGGATTGGCCGCGCAACTGGCCGCGCGCCATGCCACCGCCGAAGAGGTGCGCGTGCTGGGCGAAATGGTTGATGCAGATGATGCGTTGGTGCAGGATCCGGGGGCACTGGCGCGGGCCAACCGACGGTTTCACAAGCAAATTCACCTCAGTTCGCACAACCGATATCTGGTGCAGCAACTGGACCTTGTCTATCGCTCCATGGCGTTGATGGCGACAACATCGCTGGCCGCTGCGGGGCGGGGCGAGATTGCGCAGGCCGAGCATCGCGCTATTGTCGAGAAGATTGCCGCGCGTGATGAGAAGGGGGCTGCGGCGGCCCTGCGTTCGCATATTTCGCTGGCTTTTGTGACACGGCTAAAGCAAGAGGCGGCCCGGCGCGAGGCAGAAGGGTAGGCGCGCATCAGGCGACATTGGATGACCCATGTGCAGATTGGATGATTGCCTACTCCGCCACATGACGCGGCGCATCCTGCACTGAGCCATCCGCTTTGATCGCGAGGGATGAACCGGTCCTGCGCGCCTTTTGCCACAGGGTGCCGTGACGGCGAAAAACGGCAATAGCATTGTGCGGCTTTTCAGGCTGGGGCGCGAATTTTACAATTGCTTTGGGCGCGGCGGTGGTTGCTTTTTGAGGGGCGGCTGTCACGCCGTGTTGGGTTTTGTCCCAAAAGAACGGCTGGCGCAGGCATTCATACAGGCCCTTATAGGCCGCCAGCGCCCCCATTGGAAAATAGAACGGTGTGCTGAACACCCATCCCAGCAAATGCCGGTGCGATCTTTGTGCCACCGCGCAGGCGGCGATGGTCAGATTGATCACTTCCGACAGGATGAACACCACCACCATGGCCCACATCACGGTGCTGCCGAGGGTTGCCGCAACCGGGTGGCTGAACCCCAGCAGAGCCAGCCAGAATGACCACAGCAATGGCGCGCTGGCAAATTGCGAAAACGTGGCAAGCAGCAGGGTTTGCACGCCCAAAAACCGTTTCCAGCCCAGATCCCTGAGCAGTTGGCGGGGCGCACGCATGTGCACGCACCATGTGATCAAGAACCCCTTGAGCCAGCGCGAGCGTTGCCGAACCCAGGGCCATGCACGGCAATTGGCTTCCTCATAGGTGACGGTGGGCAGCAGTTCGGTCACATAGCCGTGGCGCGCCAGACGCACGCCAAGATCGGCATCCTCCGTCACGTTATGCGCGTCCCAACCGCCCAGTTCCTCCAGCTTGTCCCGGCGGAAGAACAGCGTGGTGCCGCCCAGCGGGATCACCATGCCCATACGCGAGATGCCAGGCAGCAGGATGCGCCACCACGTCGCGTATTCAATTGTAAAACAACGGGAAATCCAGTTTGTGCGGGTGTTGTAGTAATCCAGTATCCCTTGCAAACAGGCGACATTGTCAGGTGCATGATGAAAGCGGGTGACAACCCGTTCGATCTGATCTGGCTCGGGCGCATCCTCCGCGTCCCAGACGCCAATGATACTGCCCTCGCAAAAATCCATGGCATAGTTCAGCGCGCGCGGTTTGGTGGTCAGCCCTTCCGTTGAGGGAACCTCAATCACCGAAATCCAGTCCGGCAATTGGGTGCGCGCGATGGTTTCGCGGGTCAGGTTGTCCTCTTCCTCCAGCACCAGCACGATGTTCAAAAGGAACTTGGGGTAGGTGAGCCGGGTCAGCCGTTTGATCAGCACGCCCGCAATCTCCGTTTCCTTGAGCAGGGGGACCAAAACCGAGACCTTTGGCAAGCGCACGGGCGCGGCACCCGCAGGTGGCGGCGGGGCAGGGCGTTCGGAGATGGTGTGCAGCATCTGCGCGCAAAACGCGGCCAGTTTTAGCCCCGTTGACATCACAAGCGTGACAAACGCCCAAAGCATGGCAATCGTGATGGTCCAAAGCGGCGCGGTGATCAGGGCAAGGGCAAGCAACCCCAAGATGGCAAAGGTCCAGCGGGAGCGGTTTTGCCCCTGATGTTGCCAGGTGCGGCAGCTTTTGACCGCAGGCACGCGGGCGGCCGCCTTTTGCGCCAGTTCCACGCCATAGAGTCGACCAATCTGTGCGCGGATTTGCAACTGGTCTGCGGCGACGGGCAACATACGCGCCCCCTCCGGCCCCATGCAGGCGCGCAGTTTTTCAAATTTGTCGGGGCGGCTGGTGGCCACCAACAACGCGCCGCCGACCATTCCCCAGGGGACCACGCCAAATTTCAGGCATAGTCTGGAGGGCAGTTGGGCGGCCAGATCCAGATCAGGCGGGTCGCGCACAAGATCGACCAATTGCGCACCCTGTTGGCGCGCCAGCGCATTGAGCAGTTCAGCGCGTGTGATCAGCCCCTCCGCGATCATGATTTCGCCCAGCGGCGCATCAATACGGCGCTGCAGATCAAGCGCGTGAACCAGATCGCTTTGATCAATGGTGCCGCTGTTGACAAGGATGCGACCAAGGGGTTGCCCACGCTCTGCAGGGAGGGCCAGCTGGGGATCAGAAAGATGCAGTCGCAGATTGCTCATGCGTTGGAGCCTTACTCGTTCAAGTAAGGAATATTTAACGCTGTGTTGGTTAACGCCTTGTTAATAAAGGTTAACAAAGGACTAACCTGTACGAGACACCCCCGCGTCAGACCGTTTCAGAGGCCGCCGCGCGGTCTGCCATCGCGCTGGCAAAGCGTTCAAACAGGTAATAGCTGTCTTGCGGGCCCGGTGATGCCTCCGGGTGGTGCTGCACGGACCAGACCGGGCGGTCTTGCATACGGATGCCGCAATTGGAGCCGTCAAACAGCGACACATGGGTTTCCAGCACGG
>CALFWM010000043.1 GCA_937928635.1 uncultured Sulfitobacter sp.
TGCTCACAGTCCCTGCCCATTACAAACAACTAGAAATGGCCCGCGAAAGGCTTTCACGATGACATCTTGCGCCCTGCATTCTAAGGCCCATATTTAGGATATGTTACGGTTCACCCCCATCATTCTTGGTATTCTTTACGCGCTTGCGATGTACCGTTTTTCAGTCTGGCGCACCTCGCGCCAACTTGATGCGCAATCCACGCCGCTGACTGATCCTGTTCTGCTTGATTTGACACGGCAAATGGCCAGCGCGCTGGACCTGCCCAAGATCAAAGTAAACGTCTATGAGGTTGAACCGATCAACGGTCTTGCCGCCCCAGACGGGCGCATCTTTATTACCCGTGGTTTCCTTGATCGCTACAAGCAAGGCATCGTTACAGCCGAAGAGCTTGCCAGTGTCATCGCCCATGAGCTCGGCCATGTCGCACTCGGCCATTCACGCCGCCGGATGATCGACTTTTCCGGCCAAAACGCGATGCGCACGGCGCTGGCCATGGTGCTGGGCCGGTTCATTCCGTTCTTTGGCCCCTGGATTGCCAATATGTTAACCAGTCTGCTTGCCGCCCGGCTCAGCCGCGTGGATGAATATGAGGCTGATGCCTATGCCGCCGCCCTGCTGACCAAAGCGGGCATCGGGATCGAGCCGCAGATTTCCCTGTTCGAAAAGCTGGAGGCCCTGACCCAATCCAACCATGGCACCGCGCCCGCATGGCTAATGAGCCATCCCAAAACCGGTGATCGCATTGCCGCCTTGCGCCAGTTGCAGCTCAGGTGGGATGCGTAAGGCGCGGCGACCCGGTCAGCAGCTTCCCAAAACGCGGCAAACGCGCTTTTTTCATCAGGGCGCGCATTTCCCAGTCTTTGCCGGATAAATCGCAGGCAGTGTGCAAAATACGCCCGGCCACCCGGCGCAATGCAATGTCGTGCTGCGGCCAAAGGCTGGCGAGATAGCTGTCAGGATCAACCCGGCTCATCCCTTCTTCGGCCAAGGTTCCACGCGGAAAATCCTTTGTATTCAGGGTCATGATCATGTCTGCACCGGCATCCACTGCAACGGCCAGCACGTGAACATCATCCTTGTCGGGCAACCATAATCGTTGCGCGACGCCGGGGGCCGCCGGGCGTTCGGCCCGTGGCCAGGCCGCGCCCAGCAGGGCAATTTCGCTGCGCGCCTGTGCCTCACCTGTAGGTCCCAGCTTAATCGCGGCCCGCGCCCATTCTTCCAAAATACGCACCGACCAGATCGGTTCAAACAGACCTTCTGATGCCGCGCCCAGTACAACCTCGCGCATCACTGTTGGGTAAAGGACGCAGGTGTCGATCAGAATGCGTGGCACGCTCACAGGCGGAAGAACAGCGATTTCAGATACCCGCTTTCGGCCAGTTGGGGCAGTTGCGGATGGTCAGGCCCGGCAAAGCCCGTGTGCAGCAACATCGCGCGGTGCCCGGCGCGCCCGATCCCGCGCACAGAGGCGGTGCGAAACTGCGTCAAATCCGCCGCATGCGAACAGGAGCACAAGACCAGGATCCCGTTTTGCGCAACCAGCGGCGCGGCCAGACGCGCAATGCGCTCATAGGCCCGCAAGCCCGCCTCCAGTGCATTGCGCGAAGGCGCAAAGGCAGGCGGGTCACAAATCACCACATCGTATTCAGCGCCTTCCGTGCGCAAGGCGGCCAAGGTGTCAAAGGCATCGCCCTGCCGCGTCGCGAACCGGTCTTGCAACCCTGAGGCTGCGGCACCGCCTTGCGCCAGTTCCAATGCCGGGGCAGACCCGTCAACGGCCAAAGCACTTTCAGCACCCGCCGCCAATGCCGCCAGTGAAAACCCGCCCACATGGGCAAAAACATCCAATACCCGCGCACCGCGCGAGAGGTTCGCGGCAAAGGCATGGCTGGGGCGTTGATCGTAAAACAGCCCGGTTTTTTGGCCCCCGGTCAGATCCGCCATGTAGGTGGCACCGTTCATGGGCACCGGAATGGGCGCTTGCGGTGTCTTGCCTGCCAGAACCGCTGATACGTCATCCAGCCCTTCCAATGTGCGGGTCCGCCCGCCTGCGTTTTTCAACACATGCGTGACCCCGGTCACCGCGAGGAGAGCCGCGATCAGCGGCTCAAGGAGCGCCTCGGCCCAGGCCGCGTTGGGCTGCACCACGCAGGTGTCGCCAAAGCGGTCAATCACCACACCGGGCAAACCATCCGCCTCGGCATGCACAAGCCGGTAAAACGGCGCATCATAAAGCTGGCTGCGCAACGCCAATGCCCGTGCGAGATGACGCTCAAACCAAGCCTGATCAATGACGGCCTCGACATTCTGATCAATCATCCGCGCCGCGATCTTCGAGAGCGGGTTCACAGCCACAACACCCATCGTCTGGCGCGCGCTGTCCTCCAGCAGGGCAAGCGTGCCGGGGGCCAGTTTCTTGGTACGGCGGTCCAGCACCATTTCATTGGCATAGACCCACGGAAATCCGTGGCGCACGGCGCGCGCGTTGGCTTTGGGCAGCAGGCGAACAACGGGCATATCGCCGGTTGCGGTGTCATCGGTGGGGGTGTGGGCTGTATTCATACCGCCCCCTCTAATCGCTTCGCGCGTCAAACAAAAGGTCTGCGATGGCTCAGTTGCGTGCCCTGCTACGCCAGCCGCCACGACGGCGCGGGGCGGCCATGCTGACCAATCCTTCGTTCAGCACGGCGGTCATGGGATGATCCGGGGCATCCGGGCCATAGTGCGCCAGCAAGGCGCGGATGGTTGTGCCGGTCTCCTGCTCCACCGGCAGGCTAAGCGCCCAATCCAGAAAAATCGTACGACACTGCGATGTGTCGATCCCCTCAATCCGGTAGGATTCATAGATCAGCCCTTTGGGGTCGTTCGCATCGCCCTTTGTCATGTCATCCCCGCCTTTTTCAGTGCGCCGTCAATGATATCCCCAGCAGTCCCGTAAACCTGCGCCAGATGCGCTTCCAATTCCGGCAGGCTGGTGTGATCCAGCGACCTGCACAAAAACGCGGCCCCCGCCTCGCCCAGCCCCGTGCCGCTGAGTGGATTGGCCGACAGCAACCGCGTGGCGCATTGCAGCGCCCAGCAGGTGTTATAGCTTTGGGTAAGTGTGTCGGTCTGGTCTGCGTTGATCAACCCGGCCTGTTGCGCGGCCAGCAACCCGGTCGGAATATCGCGCGCCGCCTGTCCCATGATCAAGGCACCGGTTTGCGCAAACAACTCGATGTCCTGCAACCGCCCGCGTCCGATCTTGGCATCCCAAATCCCCTCTGAGCCTTTGGCCGCTGCGATGCGCGCGCGCATCTCGACCACGTCCGCCAGCACCTTGGTTGGGTCCGCGTGAGCGCCCGCCAGCACATCCCGGCGCAAGGTCTCAACATCAGCGATCAGGGCCTCCGGACCCGCAATCGCCATGGCGCGAGTCAGGGCCAGATGTTCCCACACCCAGGCCTCCTCGCGCTGATAGCTTTCAAAGCTGTTGATCGAGGTGGCAACCGGCCCCTGATTGCCCGAGGGACGCAGCCGCATGTCGATCTCGTACAATTTGCCCTGCGCCATTGGGGCTGTCATTGCGGTGATCATCGCTTGGGTCAGCCGCGCATAATAAAGCCGCGTGGCAAGGGGACGTTTGCCAGCCGAGCTGTCCTGCCCGTCCGGGTCATAAATCACCAGCATGTCCAGATCAGAGGTGGCGGTCAGCCGCCCGGCACCCAGACTGCCCATGCCCAAAATCACCGCGCCGCGCCCCGGTGGCGGCCCGTGGCGGGTGACAAAATGATCAATCACCACCGGCCAAAGTGCACCCAGTACCGCGCAGGCAAGGTCGGCATATTGTGCGCCAGCCGTCTGTACGTCGATCAGCCCGCGCAGCAGATGCACGCCAATGCGAAAGTGCCACTCCCGCGCCCAACGCCGCGTGCCATCCAGGCGCGCCTCATAATCCGCCTCATTCTCTAACGCCTCAACCAACATCTGCGTCAACGCCGCCTGCCCCGGCCAGTCCGAGAAAAAGTCACCGCCAATCACCGCATCAAACACCCCCGCATTGCGCGCCAAATGGTCGGCCAGCATGGGCGAGGTGGTCACGATATCAATCAGCAGGTCCGCCAGCTGCGGATTGGCCTTGAGCAGCGAAAACAACTGTACACCTGCAGGCAGCCCGGCCAGAAAGCCATCAAAGGACAGCAAGGCCTCCTCCGGTTTGGCAGAGGTTGCCAGACGCGCCAGGATTTCCGGTTTGAGTTCCTCAAAAATACCCGCGCCCCGTTCGGACCGCATGGCCGGGTAACTTAACCACCGCTCAGTCACGTCCGTGTCAAAACTATGGGTTTGGAGCACCTCAGCGGGCCTGCAGGAGGCCGCAAAAAACCCTTCGGTCAATTCATGCACCGCGCTTAGACGTTGGTGCAGATCACCCTTCAGCATCTTCGTGTCCATGTCCATCATACAGGCCAGACGGTCAAACCCGCTCTCGCGTTTGGGCAATGTATGGGTCTGGGCATCGCGCACCATCTGCTGGCGGTGCTCAATCATCCGGTGCGCGCGGTAATTCTCTGTCAGCGTTGTGGCAGCCTCTGTCGGGATCCAATCCCTGGCCGCCAGCACCTCAAGCCCCGCGCAGGTCCCGCGCAGGCGCAGGTCCGCATCGCGCCCGCCGGCGATCAGCTGACGCGTCTGGGTGAAAAATTCGATCTCGCGAATACCACCACGCCCCAGTTTCATGTTGTGGCCGGGCAGCGTGATGGGCCCGCCAAGGCCCTTGTGGGCGCGAATGGCCAACCGCATGTCATGCGCATCCTGAATGGCGGCAAAGTCCAGATGTCGGCGCCACACAAAGGGGCGCAATGTCTCAAGAAACCGATCGCCAGCGGCAAAATCCCCGGCGCAGGGGCGCGCCTTGATATACGCGGCACGCTCCCAGGTGCGGCCCAAACTTTCGTAATAGGCCTCCGCCGCCGCCATGGCCATGCACACAGGCGTGACAGCGGGGTCCGGGCGCAGCCGCAGGTCGGTCCGAAAGACATAGCCATCACCCGTCAGGTCATTCAACAGCCCAATCATGCTGCGGGTGGCGCGCACAAAGGCGGTGCGGGCCTCGTGAAAATCGTCCCGCTCAAAACGGGTCTCGTCAAAGAGGCAAATGAGATCAATGTCTGAGGAATAGTTCAGCTCATCCGCGCCCATCTTGCCCATGGCCAGCACCACCATGCCGCCCGCATCCTTCAGGTCATCGGGGCCCATGCCGGGCAATTTGCCGCGTTTGATCTGTGCCGCCAGCCCCGCGCGCAAGGCGGATTGACAGGCAGCATCGGCAAAATCCGTCAGAGCACGGGTGACCTGTTCCAGCGACCACGCCCCGCTCAGATCACCCAAGGCCGTCATCAGGGCAACGCGCCGCTTGCCTCTGCGCAGATCAGCCCCCAGCGTGTCACGGGTGTTTTGGGCGGCATCGGCAATCACATCGCGCACCGCCTGCTCTGGGTCTGCCACCGCGCTGCGCAGCCATGCGACCTCCTTTTGCAACAGCCCCAGCAGGTAGGGTGAGGTCGAGGCCGTGTTTTCGATCAGGCCGCGCAGCTCTGGTACAAAGTCGGCCACCAGAGCGGCGGCATCCTCTGCCCTTCCACTGTGATAGCGGCGCGGGGTTTGTTTCATCTGGCTGGCAAGCGATGCAGTTGTCATGCCGCCAGCATTGGGGCACAAGTGCGCCATGAGCAAGAGCCTGAAACGCGTGCGCGCCTGTTTGGAAAGCGCGGGGGAAACCCCGAACATTGTGGAAACCACTCTGGCGCGCACAGCGGCGGATGCGGCGGCGGCTATTGGGTGCGACATCGACCAGATTGCGAAATCAATCATTTTTGGCGGTGAAACCTCAGGCGATGCGCTGTTGTTTGTCACGGCGGGGGGCAACACGGTGGACGTGGCGCGCGCCGCTGTCCTTGCGGGCGAACCTTTGGGCAAGGCGGACGCGGCCCTGATCCGCGCGCAAACCGGCTTTGCCATTGGCGGTGTGTCGCCGGTGGGTCACCTGACCCCGCCGCGCGCATGGTTTGACAAAAGATTGATGGATTTTGACTTGATTTGGGCCGCTGCGGGCACGCCCCATCATGTTTTTGGACTATCACCGGCGAAAATGCTGCAAATGTCCAATGCGCAACTTGCTGATTTTACAGCGATTTCCAAATAAATGTAAAAACCTTTCACATTAACCCTTGCGGAAATCCTCCCAATCCCCATTTTGTTAGATGTGAAAGGCATTCACATTAAGCGACGCCTTCACCGGACCGGGCCGCGGAACAGGCCTGACACAACGAAAGGCTTGAAACACATGAATACGATCACTTCCGAGCACAGCTATGCCCGCCAGCCCAACTGGTTTGTGCGCAGTGAGACCTGGCTTGACGACAAGGGCAAAGGCGCATGGATTGCCGCGATGGTTCTTGGCTTTATCTTCTTCTGGCCTGTGGGCCTCGCCCTTTTGATGTACATGATCTGGAGCAAACGCATGTTTTCTGGTAAATCCTGCGCCCGCCACAACGGTTCATTCTCTACCCGGTCCTTTGGGGCACATCGCACCACAGGCAACGCCGCGTTTGACGCCTATAAGGCCGACACCTTGAGCCGCCTTGAAGAAGAACAAAACAATTTTGAGGCCTTTCTGGAACGTTTGCGCGAAGCCAAGGACAAGTCAGAATTTGATCAGTTCATGGAAGAACGCGCCAAGCGTACAGATGACGCAGCGGATGAACCTTCTGTCCGCCCCTCCTAAAGCTATGGCTCAGGCACCCCGGATGCGGGGTGCCTGAGTGCCTTGACAAAAAACATTCAAACAGGGTGAAATTCATGACCATGACCGCTGATCCCCAAGACATTTCAACGCGCACGGCGCGTGTAGAACAAAGTCAGATGCCTGTCCCGGTGCAAATCCTATCAGCCGTTTTATTTGCCGCCTTTGCAATTCCCGTCACCATTGTCGCGCTGAACGTCTTTTGGCCTGCGGGTGTGGCCATTGCCATCATCCTTGCCTGGCGCGGTGGTTTTGCGCCAACCGGTACACCCTCTGCCGCGCCGCAAAACGTTGAAGAGGCGGTGAACTCGCTCATGCCCACCACGGCTCAAAAGACCAGCGGCAACGCGAGCTTTGATGCGTATCGCACTGATATGATTAAAAGACTTGAGGCAGAGCAGGTGAATTTTGAGAGTTTCCTGACCCGTCTGCGCGACGCAAAGGACAAATCAGAATTTGACGCCTTTATGGATGCCCGCGCAAAACGCAAAGACCGCGGGTCACAGGGTGCCTAACCCGTTCCACCGACACGTCCCGCATGAGTGCTGCCCGTGAGAGATATGACAATGACCCGCCTGCCCGACCCTGTTGATCACCCCGAGATGTACGAAGGCGTGGCGCTGAAACGCCTGCTGGCCTGGATCATCGACACGGTGCTTGTTGTGATCCTTTGTATTGCGATTGTCCCGTTTACGGCTTTTATCGGACTGTTCTTTTTTCCGGTCTTGGTTTTCCTGGTGAGCTTTGGGTACCGCGTGATCACGCTGGCCAACAAATCAGCCACCTACGGGATGCGCATGATGGCGATTGAGTTTCGCGACAAGGATGACCAACCCTTTGATTTTACGTTGGCTTTGCTGCACACAGCAGGATTTAGCCTGTCGTTCAGCATCTTCCTGATACAGGTCGTTTCGATGATCTTTATGGGCAGTTCACCGCGCGGTCAGGGGCTGACGGATATGGCGCTCAATACAACAGCGCTCAACAGAAGACGCTGACGCTCAGGAAATCCACATTGGGCCCTTGGCTTTTGGGGGGGCGCATTGCTATCATTGCGCTGTTGAAAGCCGGATTCCCATGCGCCACACGCTCCCTCTTACGCCGCAATTTTATGTGACGGCACCGCAGCCCTGCCCTTATCTTGAGGGCCGGATGGAAAGAAAGCTGTTTACCGCGCTGCAGGGTGAAAATGCCGCTGAGTTGAATGACAGCTTGTCAGGGCAAGGGTTCAGGCGCTCGCAAAATGTGCTCTACCGTCCGTCCTGTGCGGATTGCGCGGCCTGTTTGTCCGCCCGTATAGAGGTTGCATCTTTCGAACCCAGCCGCAGTCAAAAGCGCATTTTGAAACGTGCGGGCGGATTGCGCCGTCGGGCCACCTCGCCCTGGGCCACAGAAGATCAATACGCCCTCTTTCGCCGTTACCTCGACAGCCGCCATGCGGATGGCGGTATGGCGGACATGGATGTGTTTGAATTTGCGGCGATGATTGAGGAGACCCCCATCCGCAGCCGCGTGATTGAATACACTGACCCCGAGAGCGACGATTTGATCGGCGTGTGCCTGACCGATGTGCTGGGCGATGGCCTGAGCATGGTCTATTCGTTTTACACGCCGGATCGCCCGCGCGATGGGCTGGGGAACTACATTATTTTGGATCACATCGACATCGCCCGCGCGGCGGGCTTGCCCTATGTCTATCTTGGCTATTGGGTGCCAGGCAGTCAGAAAATGGGCTACAAGGCCAAGTTTTCCGGTCTGGAAGTCTATCTGGGCGGCAAGTGGCAAAAGCTGAAAGATCCGGATAGCTTTGAGCCGGATCAACACCCGCTCAGCACAGATCCCATTGCGGAACAGGTGGCGAATATCGCCTTGCCTGATATGGCCCGCAGCCGGCGCTGAGCGGCCCACGATCTTTTTGAAAAGATCGGCGTGAATTCTGCGCAAGAATTCGAGACCAAGACCGCTGCCTTGAATACCAATGCATCGTTTCTTTCAAAGGAAACGACCCAGACTTTTCAAAAAGTCTGGGTCGTGCGACCGATCAGTTCGGGATCAGATCCGGCACAATCGTTACAATCTCCGGGAAGTACCCCAGAATTGCCAGCCCCAACACCTGGATCAGCACGAAAGGCACAATCCCACGATAGATGTGGCGCGTCGTAACCGAAGGCGGCGCCACCCCGCGCAGATAGAACAGCGCAAAGCCAAAGGGCGGCGTCAGGAAGGAGGTCTGCAGGTTCACCGCAATCATGATCGTCACCCACTTGGGATCAAACGTGCCACCATAGATCACCGGCCCCACGATGGGGACGACGATGTATATGATTTCAAGGAAGTCGAGCACAAAGCCCAGCACAAAGAGCACCAGCATCACAATCAGGAAGACCGTCCACTCATTGTCAAAGCTCTTGAGGAACTGCTGGATATAGTGCTCCCCGCCAAAGCTGATCACCACGAGGTTCAGCAGTTGCGAACCGATCAGAATGGTAAACACCATCGACGTCACCTTGGCCGTTTCGCGCACCACAGGGGTCAAAACGCCAGAGGTATAAAGCACATAACAGCTGAACAGCAGGCCAAAGAACGCGTAAAGGTACGCAGCATAGGCCACAAAGAACGCAAACCAGCTTTCAAAACCCACATCATCCTGATTGATCCGCAGATCAAAGTTGATGCCGACCAGAATGCAGACAATGATCGCCAGTGTGGACCAGATCACGATCCTGGGGCTGCGGTCCTCGTCCTTCAGCTTGCGATAGGCCGCCAGCATGATTGCCCCGCCCGCCCCTAGCGCCGCGGCAGGTGTGGGATTGGTGATGCCGCCCAGGATTGACCCCAGAACCGCCACGATCAACACCAGCGGCGGAAAGACCACGCGGATCAGCTCATTGCGCGCACAGATCCCAGTGCCATGCACCACGCCGTACATGATCAACACAAACGGGATCGCCAATAACATAACCGTCGCCCCCGCAGAGGTCAGCGGCCCGATCAGCGCGATGTCCGCCAGCACAGCCAGCGCCACACCAATGCCCCCGATGATCAGGGGCCGCGCGTCTGTTGTGGGGGACACACCGCGTGCGGTGGTCAGGATCAGTGAAAGCAGCACCAACAGGACCGCAACACCCGTACCGATGGGGGCAGCCGCAGCAACCTTGGCGGCTGTGGCGGCGGCAAATTCCTCATCGCTCAGGCGTTCGGACTGCTGCACACCCCCAGCGGCGGTGATCGTCTCTTGCTGGGCAATGGCTGCGTCCCAGGCGGACTGGCCATGCAGCTCAATCATCGACACTTTGCATTCATCACTGACGTTCGTGCGCAGGCTGGCGGATTGCCCGATATCGGAAAAGCTGGAGACGGTTGCATTCTGACTGCCCACCACATTCAGATTGCCCAACAGGATCGTGCCGACAATCAACAGAGCGGGCGCACCAAGAAACCATGTAAAGGCTTCACTGCGGGTGACAGGTTCAGCGTTGGTGCCGCCCATCGGCACCGCAGGGGCCCGGTCCGGGTGCAGCAGCGCATAGCCAAAGGCGTAAAGCGCATAGAGCAGCGCCAGCATAATCCCCGGCAACAAGGCGGCCTGAAACAATGTGCCCACGGACACCACCGCCGGCTCGCCCAGAAAGGTCAGCGCATCGGTACAACCAGCCGTCTGCGCACGGGCCTCTTGTGCGGCCGAATAAAGATCGCCCGCCAGCGTGCCCAACAACACGATCACAATGGAGGGCGGAATGATCTGCCCCAGGGTGCCGGAGGCCGCAATGACCCCCGTGGCAATTTCAGGCGAATAGCCATTGCGCAGCATCGTGGGCAAGGCCAGCAGACCCATGGTTACAACAGTCGCGCCCACAATCCCTGTAGAGGCCGCCAGAAACGCCCCCACAACCACCACGGAGACCGCAAGGCCGCCCGGCAAGGGGCCAAAGACCTTGGCCATTGTGGTCAGCAGATCATCCGCAATCTTGGAGCGTTCAAGGGTGATGCCCATCAGAACAAACATCAACACCGCCAGCAGCGTTTCGATGGATTGGCCCGCAAGCACGCGTTCATTCATGCGGTTCACGATGAAAGAAACGTTCCGGTCCAGCGCCACTTCCCAGCCCTTTGGGAAGACGGATTCCGAGTAGCGCGGTAACTCCTCAGCCGTATACCTGAAGACCGATATCTTATCGGGATTTATGCCCTGTGCCAGCAAAGCCTTGTAAGCGTCTGTAGACGTATCAATCGCCTGATGGATCAGCAACCCCGCCGAATCCAGCGCAGCAATAATGCCAAAGCTGATGATCCCGGCACCGCCAATGGCAAAGGCCACCGGAAAGCCGGACAAAATCCCGCCAAACAGGCAAAGGAAAACAATGATCAGGCCAATTTCGACCCCGTCCAGACCAAACAACATCAGTGTGTCCCCTCATAGGCTTCTTCGCCTTCGCCAAGGGTGTCCTTGTCGAGATATTTTCCTTCGCTTTCAGGCCCTTCGCGCATTTCCAGGTAGGAGCGGTAGATCACCGCCAATGCCTGTAAAAAGACAAGAACGCAGAAGGCACAAAGCAGGATTTTGAACAGGAAGTAGCCGTTAAACCCGTTGGGCGAAAAGCCAATGGTCTCCACGTTCCAGCGCAGGGCGCGGGCCTTGTTTAAGAGCCGGTCAAAGGTGTCTGAGGCGGAAGGTTTGGGCGTGATCAGATGGCGCCACATAAAGTACCAGCCGTACATCCATGTCAGCAACGCAAAGGGCATCATAAAGAGGAACGCCCCGAGCATATCAATGATCTTTTTGGTGCGGAATTTCGCCCCTGCATAAAACAGATCGACCCTTACGTGACCGCCTTGGATGAAAGTGTAGCTGACACACAGACAGACCACGATTGCGTTGAAAAGTTTCAGTTCTTCGGCAAACCAAGAAATGTCGAACTGTAACGGAATGCCAAAACCGATTGAGATGTCTGGCCGGGTGAAAATGCGTTGCATAAAGACGATCATGATCTGCTGGATCACCATCAGCAGACCGGCCCAGGCAAACAGCCGCCCCACCCCATTGCCAAAGCGTTCCAGCCCGCGCACATAGGCCCACATCAGGGCATGACGCCGCATTCCCAGAACGGTGAAAATGACGATTGCGATCAGGATCACAAAGAACAGCTCAGCAGAACCGCCATAATAGACAAACCGCATCACGGCCTGCTTGTCAGACCAGTCGAGCCAGAGGCTCGGATGGGTCAGCGCATAGAAAAAATTGAAAAAGGCTTCAAGGATATTTCCAAGGAAGTATTGGACCGCCCCACTGGCTTCAAACTTGTCGAGACAGCTCAACTCGGCCCCCTCAGCGGCGCGAAAAAAGCCCTCGCAGGTAACGTCGTCTTCCATCTATCCCCCTTTGAACCACAGCTTTGGTGGGTTCTGGTCTTTACCCCGTTTGACACATGGTCTTGTCACAAAGGGGCCGCCCGTCACCGGGCGACCCCCTGTTTTCTGGTCCGGCGCTTAGCCGTTCAGAACGCGGTTGCGCTGCTGAACATAGTAACCATCGGATTTTTCCAGCCACTGCGAAGAGGACGCCAGAGATTCTTCAAAGCTGGCGCGGATTTTCGCGAACAACTCATCGTTCATGTTCTCGTCCATGACCTCTTTGGAGGCGGCACCAAAGGCATCCCAGACATCGTCAGAGAATTGCAGCGTCTTCACGCCCTGCGCCTGCAAGCGGGACAGTGCAGCACCGTTGTTGGCCAGTGTCTGTGCCAGTTGGGTGTGCGTGGTTGCCATGGCTGCGTTGGAAATGATCGCCTGATGCGCGGGGGACAGATCGTTCCACACGTCAAGGTTCATGCCCGCCGCAAGGCCGGAGCCCGGCTCATGGAAGCCCGCAGTGTAGTACACTTTGGCAACTTCCTGGAAACCAGCGCGTTCGTCCGCAAACGGGCCAACCCACTCCAGACCGTCCAGCGCGCCGGAAGACAGCGCCTGATAAAGTTCACCGCCGGGAATGTTCTGAACGGAGGCACCCAGTTTACCCAGCACTTTGCCGCCCAGACCGGGCATGCGGAACTTCAAGCCATTGAAATCATTCGCAGAGTTGATTTCTTTACGGAACCAGCCACCGGACTGGGAACCGGAGTTACCCGCCAGGAATGATTTCAGGTTGAAGATCTGGCCCAACTCGTCGTGCAGTTCCTGACCGCCGCCGTGGTGATACCAGTTGGTCAGCTCTTGCGCCGTGCCGCCAAAGGGCACAGCGGTGTAATAGGCATAGCCCGGGTGCTGACCAATAAAGTAGTAATCCGCAGAGTGATAGAGATCAGCCTGACCGGATGACACAGCATCAAAGACTTCAAACGCGCCAACCAGTTCGCCCGGTGCTTTTTTGTCAATGGTCAGAGTGCCATCAGACATGGTGTTAACCATGTTTTCAAAGAACACAGCAGCGTCGTCCAGCACGGCAAACCCGCGTGGCCATGAGGTAACCATGGTCAGTGTCTTTTTGCCCTGCGCATAGGCAGGTGCTGCCAATGTGCTGGCTGCAACGGCTGAGCCGCCAAGTGCGGATGTCTTCAAAAATGAACGACGGTCCATATAAATTCTCCTCCCAGAGATATCGAATGCCCGCAGTGCTTTTTGCCCACGGGGTGTTACAAGTGTTGCCGCAGGTGGAGCCCCGGTTCAACAGGTGAAACTGGGGCCAACGCGCTTCGGTCACGGCCAGATAGAGAACGCTACCGAAACGGCATGTTAGTGTTATTGCGCGGCTGAGCAAGTGCGCAATTCACCGCAACGCCATTGTCCTCCTTGAACAGGGGTTCTTTTGCTTCACAAGCTGCGTAAATTTTAAGCAGTCCGCGCAAAATATATGCAGCACGCGTGGGGCGGCCCGCGTTTCTGGCTCAAGGGCACCCCTGCCCGGCGTGGCCATTTGGCCCCGGTGCAAGCGGGCCATGGCGGATCATCATCATTTATTAGGGTAATTGGGCTTTGGTAACGGTATGACGTTTCAATCCGCCACGCTCGTGCCGCCCAACAGCGCACACCCCTTAAACATTCGACCCGAAGTGGTGCGCAAATCCATTGATTTGATTGCAACCCTGCGGGCGCGCAACGTGCGCGTTGGCTATCTGGGCATGGCCTATCATCGCCCGGACCCGGATAAAGACACGCCGCAAGATGTTCTGGATGAATACCTGTCCAGCCTGATCAAAGAAGTCTCGTTTATGACAAAGCTGGTCGATCTGCTGGCTGCAAACAAACCCGTTGATGAAATCCCAACGGAGATGGGCAAATGGATGCACGCCATTGCGGTGCGCAAGCCGGAAAAACTCGCGCAGGTGTTCGATATTTGCCGGATGGCCCAGGACATTGTCGCAGCGGCGACCATCCGCAGCCCTAAGCTGGGTCAGGTGCTCGATGCGCACCGGACTGAATCGCGCAAACATTTCTTTGAGTTGATCACCCAGCTGTGTGATGGATTCTGGCGGGACTACGGGGCGGCGCAGGTACAGGAGCTGGAAGCCGCAACAACCGCGGCCAAGGCATTGGCAAAACGCCTTGAACGGCTGGAGCGGATTGGCAAACACGTCCGGCTGGTATCGCTGAATGCCTCTGTTGAAGCAGCACGCGCGGGGGATGTGGGCAAAGGTCTGATGGTGATCGCGCAGGAATTTAAAACCCTTGCCGAGGAAATCCAGACATTGGCAAAAGATGCCCGGGCGGATGCAGACGAAATCACCTGAGCGCGAGCCTTTAAATCCCCAAAATTGCGCCTGAACGTCGTTGAGCGTAACAATATGTCGCATTTTTTCGCCTAGGCGACATTATTTTTGCCAAGTTAACAGTTGACGCCCCACGCCACCGCTCATAATGTCCCGCCACGTAAGAAGGAGCCGTCAGGCATGAAAGATCTGGTCGTCATTCAAAGACACATGCGCATGGGCCGGTAACGGTAAACCATAATCCACCCCATGCGCCCCCGCCAAAACCGGGGGCTTTTTTATGCCTGCACGCAACCGTGCCAAGACTGACAGAAACTGCTGATACGGAGAAAAGCAGATGACACGCCAAATGACCGGAGCGAAAATGATTGTCCAAGCCTTGATTGATCAAGGTGTGGACACTGTGTTTGGGTATCCCGGCGGCGCTGTCCTACCCATCTACGACGAGGTGTTTCAGCAAAACTCCATCAAGCATATTCTGGTACGCCACGAACAGGGCGCTGTGCATGCGGCCGAAGGATACGCACGTTCCACCGGCAAACCTGGCGTTGTGCTGGTAACCTCCGGGCCCGGTGCGACCAACGCAGTGACGGGCCTGACGGATGCCTTACTCGATTCTATTCCGATAGTTGTGCTGACGGGTCAGGTGCCGACATTCATGATCGGCTCTGACGCCTTTCAGGAGGCTGACACCGTGGGCATCACCCGTCCCTGCACCAAACACAACTGGCTGGTGAAAGAGACGGACAAACTGGCCGGTGTCCTGCATGAGGCGTTTCACGTTGCAACTTCCGGGCGCCCCGGCCCGGTGTTGGTGGACATCCCCAAGGACGTGCAATTTGCCACGGGGACATACGTGCCCAAGACACCTTCGGCATCGCGCTATCAGCCACAGGTCAAGGGCGATCTGGAAGAGATTACCGAATTGGTGGCTCTGATGGAAAATGCCAAAAGACCCCTGTTTTACACTGGTGGCGGTGTGATCAACTCTGGCCCGGGTGCCAGTCAATTGCTGCGCGAATTGGTAGAGGCCACAGGATTTCCGATCACCTCAACCCTGATGGGCCTTGGGGCCTACCCAGCGTCAGGTGACAAATGGTTGGGCATGCTGGGCATGCACGGCCTTTATGAGGCCAACATGGCGATGCATGATTGTGATCTGATGATCAACATCGGCGCGCGCTTTGATGACCGGATCACCGGCACAATTCCTGAATTCTCGCCAAAATCCAAAAAGGCGCATATCGACATTGATCCCTCCTCGATCAACAAGGTCATCCGCATTGATGTGCCGATTGTGGGGGATGTGGGCCATGTGTTGGAGGATCTGCTGAAAATCTGGAAGTCGCGCGGGCGCAAGACCAACAGTGCCGCCGTCGAAAACTGGTGGACCAAGATCAAAGAATGGCGGGCGATTGATTGTCTGAAGGCCGAGCAGAAAGGCAAGGTCATCCGTCCACAGTATGCCTTGCAGCGCTTGGAAGCTCTGAGCAAAGATCATGATCGCTACATCACCACCGAGGTGGGACAGCACCAAATGTGGGCGGCGCAATACCTTGGCTTTGAGGAGCCAAACCGCTGGATGACATCTGGTGGTCTTGGCACCATGGGGTATGGGTTTCCGGCCTCCATTGGGGTGCAGATGGCGCACCCCGAAAGTCTGGTGATCAACGTTGCGGGTGAGGCATCCTGGCTGATGAACATGCAAGAGATGGGCACGGCGGTGCAGTATAACCTGCCGGTGAAACAGTTCATCCTGAACAACGAACGTCTTGGCATGGTGCGCCAGTGGCAGGAATTGCTGCATGGGGAACGGTATTCTCAGTCATGGTCAGAGGCCCTGCCCGATTTTGTGAAATTGGCCGAAGCCTTTGGCGCCAAGGGTATCCTTTGCGATGATCCGGCCAAGTTGGATGATTGTATTCAGGAAATGCTGGACCATGACGGGCCGGTGATCTTTGATTGTCTGGTGGAAAAGCACGAAAACTGTTTCCCGATGATCCCGTCAGGCAAGGCGCATAATGAAATGCTGCTGGGGGAAGCAGAGACCCAAGGTGTAATTGATGCAAAAGGTTCCGTCATGGTGTGACCCGATTTTTTCGAAAAAATCGGTCCGGCGTTCTTGAAAACGCCGCCCACCCTGCAGGAATGAAAAGGACAACATAGATGTCAGCCCTAAAACTCAAAAAAGGTGCCACCTCGCACTCCGCCTATAACCTGCGCCCGACGTTTTCTGACGTGATTGAGCGTCACACTTTGGCCGTTCTGGTCGAAAACGAGCCGGGTGTTCTGGCGCGTGTGATCGGGCTGTTTTCAGGACGCGGCTATAACATCGACAGCCTGACCGTCGCTGAAGTGGACCACACCGGGCATCTCAGCCGCATCACCATCGTGACGTCCGGCAAGCCACAGATCATTGAACAGATCAAGGCGCAGCTGGGCCGCATCGTTTCTGTGCAGGACGTCCATGACCTCACGGTCGAGGGTCCGTCCGTGGAGCGCGAACTCGCCATATTCAAAGTCATCGGCAAAGGTGATCAACGGGTCGAGGCGTTGCGTCTGGCAGACATCTTTCGCGCGAACGTCGTTGACAGCACATTAGAGAGTTTTGTGTTTGAGATCACGGGTGCCCCTGAAAAGGTTGACGCCTTTGCTGATCTCATGCGCCCATTGGGCCTTGCTGACGTGGCGCGCACCGGCGTGGCTGCCCTGTCCCGCGGCGCATAAAACCCTGAGGCCATTCAGATAAAGGCATTGCACCTGCACAAGACCACTGGTGTCAGGCGAGACGCTTTAGGCTTTTCGCCTATGGCGCTGGTGATGCGCCACTTGTGCTGGTCTTTGCCGCTTCAGCGGCACCACCTTGGCTGACGCCACCCCTTGTCCACTGACAGGTTCTGCATTTTGCCGCAGCCGCTCAGGAAGGCCGGAATAGGCCTGTTCCTTAACCAGTCTCGCGTTGTTCGCACGGCGCAGTCGTTGTTCAACGCTGACGTCAAACTGCACCATATCACCCGCATCAAACGTCATGAACTCATCGACCGGATCAGAGGCCGTTTCGAAGTAGGCTAAATCGCCCTGATCTTCACACCAAAAAACGGCCTTACCGTCTTTTGCGTCACTCCACAATACAACTCCAAGCATACAACCATCCTGCGCACCATTACCTACATTGCTACCAATACGTGCGGACACAGTAACGCTGCGAATTGGGTCAACAGTGCTTGCATTTTGTGTC
The DNA here is from genome assembly GCA_937928635.1 of uncultured Sulfitobacter sp. Taxonomy (GTDB): domain Bacteria; phylum Pseudomonadota; class Alphaproteobacteria; order Rhodobacterales; family Rhodobacteraceae; genus Sulfitobacter. Next base: position 17,727 of record CALFWM010000043.1, read on the forward strand.
GATCCTCCTAGTGTGCTGATGCGGATTAGCTTCAATTGTGATGCTAATCCGCGTCAAGCCCGGTCAATTTGTGCGGTAACGACCGGTGGTCTTCATATTTATAGTTTCATCAGCAAAACTACGGGTATCAATGTCACAGAACTTGCAATCTCCGGCACAACTGCGTGCGATGTTCGGGGCGAACCTACGGAAATTGTCCGAAGGTTATCCATCTATCTCCGATTTGTCGCGCCAATTGGGCATCAATCGAACTCAGTTCAACCGCTATCTCGCTGGCGAGAGCTTTCCGCGACCAGACGTGCTCGCGCGGATCTGCTCGTTTTTCGGCGTTGACGCAAGGGTCCTGCTCGAACCGGTCGATCAGATCGGTAACGAAGATGATCCGATCTCAAATCCCTTCCTGCAAAAGTTTGTCGGCCCCGGCACGCGCAATGTCACGCCGGAAACCTTTCCCAGCGGGTTTTATCGTTTTTCGCGGCGCAGCTTTGTCGATCTGGACATTTTTGTTGTCGGGTTGATCCATATTCGGCGCGACGGCGTAAACACCTTTTTGCGCGGATTTGAGGCACGGGATGCCATGCGCATTCAGGATCTGCCAACCGGATCCGCCGAGCGGGAGTTTCGCGGCCTTGTCATGCAACAAGAAGACGGTATCGCCATTGTCGCGGCACGCTCCAATTCCATGACCTGTTCGTTCAACTACCTCAGCCGGGCGGCGTCTTTTACCAATAATTTCTGGGTGGGCTATGTCACCCGCACCGTGCCGGAGGCGACGGGTGGTATGCGCGTGACGCGGTTGGTTTACGAACACCTTGGCACATCCGTGCCGCGCGCGGTTGCGGCTGCGCGGGATTGTAGATTTTGTGGCGATGACGGACTGCCAGATTTTCATCGTCGCTTGTTGCAACCGGACAAGGGTTTTCAGTGACGCGCGTTTGGCCACGGTCATCTTAAAATTCCATCCCCTGAAACCAGACCAGGGGGTGCCCCTTTTATGTCGCCCCTGACAAAACGGGGTCGCTGTGAGGTGTTCTGTGTAAATGTCTCCTTGCTAGGCTGCCCACAGGCGTTTCAGGGGATTGACCCCAATCCAATTCCGCTAGGGTGGCACAACAAAAGGTTGGCGCACGTCTTGGTTTCCTGAGGTGCCACAACCGCGTCAAGGAGGCTCCGATGGATCAGAAAACAAACCCGCCGCCCCAGACAGACCTCAGCGCTGTGCGCCGCCCCATTGCCACGGCCAATGGCTTGCCCAACGCCCACTATATTGACGGGGCCATTTTTGACCAGGAACGCCATGCCGTGCTGTTTGACAATTGGGCCGGGCTGGCAGTAGCCGCAGATGTGCCTGACATCGGCGATGCTGTGCCGCTGACCTTTCTTGGCATGCCCCTGCTTGTGGTGCGTGACAAACAGAACAACGTGCGTGTGTTTCAGAACGCCTGCCGGCATCGCGGTATGATTCTGGTGGACACCCCGCGCCAGATTGAGGGCGCGATCCGCTGCCCCTATCACAGCTGGTGTTATGCCACCGACGGGCGGCTGGTGTCGACCCCGCATGTGGGCGGCCCCGGCCAGAACACCCATGCAGATATGGACCGCGACCTGCTGGGCCTTGTCGAAATCCGCAGTCACATCTGGATGGACGTGATCTACATTAACATCTCGGGCGGCGCCGCCCCGTTTGAAGAGGCGCATGGCGATCTGATCAAACGCTGGGCCGAATTTGACAAACCGTTGCACCACGGCGGGGCAGACAGCCGCTTTGACCTGACGGTGAACTGCAACTGGAAGCTCGCCGTGGAGAATTATTGCGAGAGCTATCACCTGCCTTGGGTGCATCCCGGCCTCAACAGCTATTCCCGCCTCGAAGATCACTACCACATTGAACAAAAAGATACCTACGCGGGGCAAGGCACCCTGGTCTATCGCCAGTTGACGGATGATGCGGGTCACCGCTTTCCTGACTTTGACGGTTTGAGCGACACATGGGACACAGCTGCGGAATACGTCACCGTCTTTCCCAACGTGCTGTTGGGTGTGCACCGCGATCATACCTTTGCCATCGTGCTGCTGCCCGTGGGGCCGGAAAAAACTGTTGAGCATATTCACCTCTACTATGCCCAAGCGCAAACCGACGCCGCCCTGCGCGCGCGCAACACCGCCCAATGGAAAGAGGTTTTTGCGGAGGATGTTTTTGTGGTCGAAGGCATGCAGCGCGGGCGCCATGCCGTCACCTTTGATGGTGGCCGGTTTTCCCCCGCGATGGACGGGCCGACCCATCTGTTTCACGCGTGGGTCGCAGGACAGCTGGAGGCCCACCGCACAACGGCGCAAGCGGCGGAATGAGCGATCTGGATGCCCGCCTGCTGGACGCGCATGCACGGGCAGACGCGGGCGATCTTGTGCGGCTCTACCGGCAGGCCGCGGATCAGGCCAATGATACGGAGGCCGCCGCCTTTTACCTCACACACGCTCATGTCTTTGCCTGTGAGATCAACCACCCCGACACCGCCGCCTTGCGTCAGCGTCTGATTGATCAGGGGCGGGAGGCCCCTTTGCCGCCGCCGCGACCGCCGTTCAAAAGCTGATCATAAACGTGCGATAACACAGGGCCCTGCGCAGCAGGCCATCAGGGGATGGCGCCAAAACCGGGGCACCATGTGCTTTGCCACGTGCCGACATGCCCGCAAGGGTGCGCCAGCGGTACGGCTCCGGTCAGGGTTTGGGCGGATAGCGCTGCGGCCATTCTGTTGCCCCATGCCATTCCTGCGCCAATTGCAACAGCCGGGCATCAGACCCGCGTGGCCCGATCAGTTGCAGCCCCGCAGGCAGGCCATTATCGCCAAACCCGATCGGCACATTCACAACCGGCAGGCCCAACAGCCCTGCGGGGATCACCACCTGCATCCAGCGATGGTAGGTGTCCATCTGCACACCTGCGATCTCGGTGGGGTGCACCTTGTCCACGTCAAACGGCCAGACCTGTGCAGAGGGCAGAACCAACACATCATTGTCCTCAAACAACTGCGTTGTAGTGCGAAACCAATCAGAGCGCGCAACGGAGGCGTGGTGCACCGTCATCGCATCCATCGCCAACCCGCGTTCAATTTCCCATTGCGCGGCTGCTTTGAGAAACCCGCACTTATCGGCATCCTGGTACAGGGTCCCCATATTGCCCGCCATGGCCCAGGACCGCAGGGTGATCCAACTCTCCCACATCCGCTCCGCATCAAAGGGCGCAGGCAGTGAGCTCACCATATGCCCCATATTTTGCATCTGCGCCAAAGCCGCCTCTGACAGGGTCAAAATACCCCCCTCAAACGGCATCGCTCCGTCCCAATCCCCAAGCCAGGCAATGCGCTGGCGATCAGGCGGGGTATCAATCTGCGCAAGGCTATCCGCTGGCGATACACCGTGGGGTTGGCGCGGGTCCGCACCGGTCATGGTATCCAGCAAAGCGGCCAGATCGCGGGGCGTGCGGGCCATGGGCCCACAGGTCGCCAGCTGATGCAGAAAAATATCCCCCTCAGGCTCTGAGGGCACCGTGCCCCAGGACGGGCGCATGCCATAAACGTTGTTCCACCCGGCCGGATTGCGCAGGGACCCCATCATGTCAGACCCATCCGCCACGGTTAACATGCCCGTCGCCAGCGCCACCGCCGCCCCGCCGGAGGAGCCGCCGGCAGATTTTTCCAGATCATAGGGGTTGCGCGTCGCACCATGCACCGGGTTGAAGGTATGGCTGCCAAGGCCAAATTCGGGCGTGTTGGTCTTGCCGATGATCAGCGCCCCGGCGGCACGCAACCGCGCAACCATGATTTCGTCTTTAGCGGCAATCTGCCCGGCAAACAAAGGCGATCCCATAGAGGTGGGCAGACCCTTGGCATTGGCCAGGTCCTTGATTGCAATTGGAATGCCGTGCAACCAGCCTTTGCGCGCGGTGCCATCTGCCGCCTTTGCCTCCGCCAGCAGATCATCAGTATCGCGCAGGGACACGATTGCATTAACCGCCCCATTGACCCCGTCAATATGCGCCAAGGTGGCTTGCATGACCTCAACGGCGCGAACCTCTCCGGCCGCCAGCGCTGCGGATAGCGCCAATGCGCTGCTTTCACTTACATCCACAGCTCTCTCCTCTTTCTGGCCTTAACTCTTCCCGGGGGTTTGGGGGCTGGCCCACAATATACCCCTCGTTTGGAGGCTGGCCCACAATGGATTGCTTGCTGGGCGGCCCTCTCCCAAATCTAACTTTCCTGTGCCTCCGCCCGGCTCTTTCCGCTCACCGCCAGGGCCAGGGTCGCCCCCATCAACCCGTCCAGATCCCCATCCAACACGCCTTTGGTGTCAGAGGTCTCATAGTTTGTGCGCAGATCCTTCACCATCTGGTAGGGCTGCAAAACGTAGGACCGTATCTGATTGCCCCACCCCGCATCCCCGGCGCTCTCATGCGCCTCATTCACAAGAGCGGAACGTTTATCCAACTCCATCTGATACAGCCGCGATTTCAACGCCTTCATGGCGATATCGCGGTTCTGATGCTGTGATTTCACCGAGGATGTCACCACGATCCCGGTCGGATGGTGGGTGATGCGCACAGCCGAATCCGTGGTGTTCACGTGCTGCCCCCCGGCCCCTGATGACCGGTAGGTATCAATGCGGATGTCTGCGGGGTTCACTTCAATTTCGATATTGTCATCCACCACCGGATAGACCTTGACGGAGGTAAAGGACGTGTGCCGCTTGGCCGCTGAATCAAACGGGCTGATGCGCACCAACCGGTGCACCCCGCTTTCTGATTTCATCCAGCCATAGGCGTTGTGTCCAGAGACCTTATAGGTCGCGGATTTGATGCCCGCCTCTTCGCCCGCACTTTCTGATTGCAGCTCGACGGAATAGCCCTTTTTCTCGGCCCACCGCACGTACATCCGCGCGAGCATGCTGGCCCAATCACAGGATTCCGTGCCCCCGGCGCCTGAGTTGATCTCAAGGAACGTGTCATTGGCATCCGCTTCCCCGTCCAGCAGCGCCTCCAGTTCTTTCTTGGCCGCTTTCACGGCCAATGCCTTCAACGCGGCCTCTGCCTCCGCGATGACCTCCTCATCCTCTTCCATCTCACCAAGCTCAATCAGTTCAACGTTGTCCGAAAGCTCCTGTTTGATGCCTTCATAGGTCGCGATGGCATCGACCAATCCCTGACGGTCCCGCATCAGTTTTTGCGCCGCTGCCGGATCATCCCATAGGTTGGGATCCTCGACGCGGGCATTGAACTCCTCCAACCGATGGGAGGCGGTCTCTACATCCAGGCGCTGTGCCAGCAATTCCAACGACTTACTGATCTCTTCTGCTGTGTTTTGTGCCTCTGCGCGCATGGGATGCCTGCCTGCTATTTTGGGTCTGCACAGGCATAGACCAGCGCGCGACACGCGGCAAGCGGCGGGTGAGGGTCACACCCGATTTACGTCTGGCGATACGCCCGTAAGGCGGGGTTCACCCCGCCCTTGATGGTTAGTAGAGCCCGCCGGAGGACAAGGTGCCAAAGGTCGCCTTTGGCCCCACCACCGCTTTTTTGCCGCTGGAGGTTGTGACCTGTTTGGATGACGTAAGGCCTACACCATCTACCAGTGGCAGGTCTGCGCCCATGGCAAACCCCCCGTCAAAGGTGATGCCAAAGGTGGGGTCTTCGCCCTCGCGGAAACATTCAGACACTACATTGGGGCCAGAGGCGCCATTGCTGAGCCGCGCCCCGGAAAACCGATCAATGTTGATAAAGTTACATTGATCCGGCACGTCAAAGCGACCGCCGCCATATTTCTTGACGGCCTGGCTCATGAACCGCTGAAAAACCGGGCCACACATGCCTCCGCCCGACGCGTTACGCCCCATGGGTTTGGGTTGGTCAAACCCGATGTAGCATCCCGCGACAATGTTGGAGGTAAAACCGATAAACCACACGTCTTTTGCATCATTTGTGGTGCCCGTCTTGCCCGCTGTGGGCACGCCAAGGTTGACCGCTTTGCGCGCTGTCCCGCGCTCCACCACGCCGCGCATCATGGAGGTCAGCTGATAGGCGGTAACCGGATCCATCACCCGCTCACGGTTGGAAATGATGCGGGGCGGCAAGCCGGGGTCAAGGCTCGCCAGCTTACAGTCGTTACAAATGCGCTCATCATGCTGATAGACCGTGCGCCCATAGCGATCCTGCACCCGGTCCACCAGAGTGGGCTGCACCCGCTCCCCGCCATTGGCAAACATCGCATAGGCGCTGACCATTTGATAAAGCGTGGTTTCCTGCGCGCCCAGGGCGTTGGCAAGCACCGGTCTCAGATCATCATAAACGCCAAACCGCTCGGCATAGGCGCCCACAACATCCATGCCGACCTCCTGCGCCAGACGGATGGTCATCAGGTTGCGTGATTGTTCAATCCCGGTGCGCAGCGGCGTGGGCCCGTAAAACCGGTTTGACGCGTTTTTGGGTCGCCAGACGCCCTGCGGCGTGTCGATCTCAATCGGGGCATCCACCACAATCGCCGCTGGGTTGTAGCCACTGTCCAGCGCAGAGGCATAGACAAACGGCTTAAAGCTGGAACCGGGCTGGCGCTTGGCCTGCGTGGCCCGGTTAAACACCGAATCCTGATAGCTAAAGCCCCCCTGCATGGCGATCACGCGGCCCGTGTCCACGTCCATCGCGACAAAGCCGCCCTGCACTTCGGGCACCTGCCGCAATGTCCAGCGGATAAACGCGCCATCCGCGTCCTGTGTCATGCGGCGCACCAGCACCACATCGCCCACCGCCACCAGATCACCGGCAACACGCGCCCTGCGGGCAAGGCTGCCGTCCTCAAGACGTTTGCGCGCCCATTGCACATCTTTGGCGGGGATCCAGTGCCCGTCTTCGTCCTCTTCGACGTTCTCAATCCCGACGCGGGCATCATTTTCGCCAACTTCCAGCACAACAGCCGGATACCACTGGTTTTCCAGATCAATGTCGCGTGGGATGCGCACATCGGCCAGTGCGGCGCGCCAGCTTTCCTCAGAACCCAGCTGATCTGCCGGGATCGTCCTGCCAGTGCCATTCCAGACACCCTGCCCACGGTCATATTGCTCCAGCTGACGGCGCAGGGCATTGGCGGCGATGGGCTGCATTTCATTGTCAATCGTCGCGCGCACGGTGAAACCACCGGTAAAAAACTCCCCCTCACCAAAATCGCGCGTCAGCTGGCGGCGGATTTCATCTGTGAAATAATCGCGCGGCGGCAGCGCTGATTTGAAACTCTCAAAGTCGCCGTTCTGGACCGAGCGCAGCGGCATCGCGCGCTCCTGTTCGTACACTTCTTCGGTCAGATGGCCGTTTTCCATCATTTCGCGCAGCACAAAATTGCGCCGCGACATCAACCGATCCTTGCGCCGCACCGGGTGATAGTCTGACGGGGCCTTGGGCAGAGATGCCAGAAAAGCCGCCTCATGGGGGGCGAGTTCTGACAGGGTTTTGTTAAAATAGGTCTGGCTGGCGGCAGCCACGCCATAGGAGTTTTGCCCAAGGAAAATCTCGTTCATATAAAGTTCGAGAATTTGATCCTTGTTCAGCGTTTCCTCAATCCGCGCGGCAAGGATGATCTCTTTCACCTTACGTTCCGCGCGCCGGCTGCCATCAAGGAGGAAATTTTTCATCACCTGCTGCGTGATGGTCGAGGCCCCGCGCACATCGCGCCCGCGCGATTGGATCGCCCCCACTGCGGCAGCCGCAATCTGGCGTGGGTCATACCCCGCGTGGTTGTAAAAATCCTTGTCTTCAGCAGAGATAAACGCCTGTTTCACCAGATCAGGAATGGTATCCGCCGGGGCAAACAGGCGGCGTTCCTTGGCAAATTCGTCAATGATCCGGCCCTGCCCCGAATAGATCCGGCTGATCGTGGGTGGAGTGTATTGTGCAAGCGATTCATGACTGGGCAAGTCCCGCCCATACATCCAGAACACGGCACCAATGGTCAGGGCGACCAGCGCAATGCACATTGTAAGGGCTGTGAAAATGCCACCAAAGAAAGACAGGATAAAACGAAACACGCGCAGCACCACCAGATTCTTGGTTTGTTTCCCCGTTCTATACAGGCTTAGACGGGGCTGGTCAAAACGGAACGCCGCTCAAACAGGGCGGATGTTCGCCCATACGACTTCGTGATCTTTACTGGCGGATCAAAGGCTTGCGCGCGGCATCCTGATCGCGCCAGTCCAAAATCGCCTTTGCCATCCCCTCCACCATCACCGCGCGCCACACCGGATCGCGCAGATTGGCCAGATCGCGCTCTGAACTCAAGAATCCCACTTCGACCAGAACCGAAGGGATGTCAGCGGATTTCAACACTGAAAATCCCGCTTCACGCTGCGGGCGGCGGTTCATCGGGCCACCGGCCTCGGCCATGGACGACACCAAAACCTCTGCCAGCGCGGCGGAACGCGGCTCGGTTTCCTGACGCGCCAGATCAAGCAGCACGCTTGCCACCTGATCATCCGATCCGGTCAAATCCACGCCCGCGATAATGTCGGATCTGTTGTGACGCGCGGCCAGGTGGGCAGTGGCCGCATCGCTTGCCTCCTGTGACAGGGTGTAAACCGTCGCCCCCTTTGCGCCGCCCTCGCGCAGCGAATCTGCGTGCAGCGAGATAAACACATCGGCATTGGCCTGATGGGCCTTGGCCACACGGGTTTCCAGCGCCACAAACACGTCCTGCTCACGGGTCAGGGCCGCCTCCACCCCGGACCGTCGCAGACTGTCCTGCAAGGCGCGCGCAATCGACAACATCAGGTCCTTTTCTGCCACTCCGTCGCGTTCCGCACCGGGGTCCACGCCACCATGGCCGGGGTCAATCATCACCAGAAAACTGTTTTTGGCCTTTGGCCTTCTTTTGAGGTCGGCGCGTTTCGCATCCCCCCAACCCGAGTTTCCGGGCCGCCCCGCATTGGCGGAAAACTCATCAACATCAACGCCTTCCAGTGTGATGCTCAACAAGGCGGCACCACTTGCCTCCTCCACGGGCATCGCAATGTCGCGGGGCAACATCGGTTCGGCCAGATCAGCAACCAAGCGGGACCAGCCGGGTTGAAACGCGCCAAACCGCAGCGCGCTGATGCGCCCGGGTTCGGGCAGGATCATATCTGCGGTGACCCCGGCAAAATCAACCTCGCGAAAATCAACAATCAGCCGCGCAGGATCCGCCAGCACAAAGACCCGGAACGGCACGCCCTGACTTAACCCCAGCGACACCTGCGTTTTGCCAAACCATGCGTCAGACACCTCACTGCGCGCCGGATCAACCCGCGCCAGCGCCGTCAGCTCCTGAGCAAAGGCACCCTTTGCCAATAGCATTAAAGCCAAGAATATTCTGAACATCGCCCGCATCATTGCCACCATTCTGGTGTGTCGTTTGAGCAGGGTTTAACAGATTATTGACAGCGCGACCAGCGGTTCAACGAGCCGCAAGAAAGGCTTTTAGCCGCACCAGCCCTTCGCGGATGTCCTGCGTGCTGCGTGCATAGGAAAACCGCAACGTGCCGTGCCCCCGGACCGGGTCGAAATCAAGCCCCGGTGTCACGGCCACCCCGGCCTGCTCCAGAATTTCTGCCGCAAAGTCCCGGCTGTCGGCGCAAAGGCCCGAGACATCAGCATAGACATAAAACGCGCCATCGGGCGGCGCAAATGTTGTGAAACCCGCATCGGCCAGACCGTCCAGCATCAATTGGCGGTTGGCCCGGTAGACATCCATGTTGCCCTGCAATTCCGCATCACACTCCATCGCGGCAAGGGCGGCGATCTGGCTGGCGTGGGGCGCGCAGATAAACATGTTTTGCGCGACCCGTTCGACCACGCGCACATGGTCCTGTGGCACCACCATCCAGCCCACGCGCCAGCCGGTCATGGAGAAATATTTGGAAAACGAGTTAATGACATAACACTCATTGGTGATCTCAAGCGCGGTGACGGCCTTTTTGTCATATTCGATGCCGTGGTAAATCTCATCAGAGATAAAAGACATATCCTGCGCAGCACAGGCCTCGATCAGGGCAGACATTGCCGGATGATCCAGCATCGTGCCCGTGGGATTGGCCGGGGACGCGACCAGCAAACCGGCCAGATCCTGCCCCGCAAAGTCCCCCGGCACGGGTTGATACCGATGGGCCGCCGCGGTGGGCAGATCAACCGCTTGAAAACCCAAGGCATTGATAATCTGGCGATAACTGGGATAGCCCGGTGCCCCGATCCCAACGCGATCACCGGAATCAAACAGTGCTGTAAAGGCCAGGATAAACGCCCCCGACGATCCCGGTGTGATCACCACACGCGCTGGATCAAGGTCAACATTATACCACTCCCCATACATCTGCGCGATGCGCGCGCGCAGGGCTGGCAGACCCAAGGCAACCGTGTACCCCAACGCGCCTTGATCCATGGCATCGCTCAACGCCGCCCGCGCACCTGCGGGGGCACCGGTGCCGGGCTGGCCCACCTCCATATGGATGATGTCTCGCCCGGCTGCTTCGGCGGTGCTGGCCGCTTGCATAACGTCCATCACAATAAAGGGATCAACCTTGGATCGGCTTGAAGTACGCATGCTCTTGCTCCTATTGTCGCGATGTGTTTCACCGTGCCAGCACGCGCCGTCAACCCGTCAGCGCATTCAGAGAGGTCGCAGAAGATGAAATCAACTTGGATCGCTCCGCTGTTGGCAGCTACGCTGGCCCTGCCTGCCGTCGCCCTTGACCTTGACGCCATGACCGCAGAGGAACGCGCGTTGTTCCGCGATGAGGTGCGTTCATATCTGCTGGATAACCCCGAAATCATCATGCAGGCCGTCGAAGTCTTGCAGGCCCGCGAGGCGCAGGAGCAAGAGCAGGCTGACCTGACGCTGGTGTCTGACAATGCTGCCGAGATTTTTGATGATGGCTATTCCTGGGTTGGCGGCAATCCGGACGGTGATATCGTTCTGGTCGAGTTCCTTGATTACCGCTGTGGCTATTGCAAGCGCGCGCATAATGAGGTGGCCCAGCTGCTGGAAAGTGACGGCAACATCAAGCTGATCGTCAAAGAATTTCCTATCCTGGGGGAACAATCCGTGCTGGCCTCCCGCTTTGCCGTGGCCACCAAGCAAATTGCAGGTGCCGAAAGCTATCATGCGATGCATGAGGCGCTGATGTCCTACAATGGCGATCTGTCCCTGCCCGCCCTGCGCCGTCTGGCCAGCACATTCGGTCTGGACACGGATGCGATTGAGGCGCGGATGGATTCAGACAAGGTCACGCAGGAAATTGCGGCCACCCGCGCATTGGCACAGCGCCTTGCGATCTCTGGCACACCAACATTCGTGATGCATGACGAAATGCTGCGCGGCTATCTGCCGTTTGATCAGATGCAGGCGCTGGTGGCGGAAAAACGCGGGTAAACTGCCCCGCATCACAGAAACGTTTTGTGGTATTTGACCAGCCGCTGAAAATGCGCCTCTAGCGAGCGTTTCAGGTGCACCGCGTCTTTGACGTTTAGAATATAGTCCACCAACAGATTGTATTGCTGAATTTGCCGCGCCAGGCGCTGTGCGGGTTGCAGGCGTTGCAGGCGTTCGTTTTCTTCAATGACTTGAACCACTTGTTTGTCCGGCCAGATCACCGGGTCAACGGGGCCCTGTTCGATCTTACCATTCATCAACGCCTGCTCCGCGTCATAGCGGGCAAAAACCGCCCCCTCCAGCGGGGCCACCTCGGCAACACTCTGCACAGGCCACCCCCAGACATAGGCGATTTCCCAAACGTCAACCTGCCGGTTGGCAATGATATCAGAGCGCGCAGAGGTCAGATGGCGGCGCACCCGGCTGCGAATCCCATCCACCGATTGGCCCACATAGATCGGCTGACCATCCAGATCGCACAGCGCATAAACCCCGATTTGATCCGTCAGGGTGGCCAGCGCCTCCTTGCGAAACCGCTGTGGGGTGCTCATGCGACCTGCCGTTTTTGCGCCGCTTTCAGGATGGGTTGAAACAACTGTTCGTCCAGATAGCGCACAATCGGCACGGCAACACCGTCGCCCGCAACTTGATAGGCCTGATTGTAGCGGTCGGGCATCTGATAGCTTGCATCCAAACCCATCAACAGCGTCACCTCGCGTGAGGACAGCAGCCGCGCGCGAATGCTGCGCCCTTTGACAAACAGGATCGTCTGGCGCGATGACCCGCCCGCAGGCGTGCGCAGGCATCCTGCCAGCCCGTCAAATCGCACCTCGGCGCGTTGGCGCACCTGGCCTGCACCATCCGGGCGGCCCCGTTTATACAACATGCCAATCTGCGTCACGCCACTGACACGGGCTGCCTTGATCCGGTCCGCACTTGGCTTGGTCATCATCCCCAAGAGCGATTTGATCTGGGGCTGCGTGAGCCATCCGGTGTCCGGGTCAGGGTCAACAATCTGCGCCAGTTCCAGCCCGCGCGGCGGTGCCACACCATGGTGCCACCAGACCCAATGATCTGCGATGTCGCGGGCCAATCCCTGTACAAATCTCTGAATTTTGCGCGTGTGATACGGGCCAGCCGGGCCATGACCGCGCAGGCCAGACACATCCACACCCTTGCGCACACCAACCACAAACAGACGCGGGCGGCTTTGCGGCAGGAAATCGGCGGCATCAATCTCCAACGCACCCACGTTGTAACCCAGCCCGGCCAATGTGTGCAGCACGGCTGTAAAATCGGCACCGTTGTTGCGGGTCAGCAGTCCAACCACATTTTCAAAGGCGATGATCCGGGGCGCGATGCCCTCTGCCACCGCCGCGCGAATCAGGCGCACCCATTCGCTAAACACCCCACTGCGCGCACCATTCAACCCGCGCCCCTGCCCGGCCAGCGAAAAATCCTGGCACGGGCTGGAGGCCCAATACATGTCAATCTGCTGGCGCAACGGGTCCAGCGACAGCTGCGCAATGTCCCCCTCCACCAGCCACGCGCGGGACCAATTGGCCCCGTAAACCGCGCATTTCATCGGGTCGATATCATTGGCAAAGGCACAGTCCCACACCCCGCGCAGGCCGGCATGAACCATGCCGCCGCCACAGAAAAACTCTGCGTATTTAGGGTTTGAACGGGTCTGAGATACCATATCTATCTCTAGTATCCACAAGGATTGATGTCGATATCAATCTGAAATCAGCCTTACTCGGCCGCCTCCTGCGCGGCTGCGGCCTCTAGTTCTGCCGCTTTCTTTTCGACCTGTTCCACGATGTGATCCACCATGGTTGCATTGTCCTGTTTGTGGCTTTGTTTGCCCGCAAGGTAAACCATGCCGTTGCCCGCGCCCCCCCCGGTAAAGCCAACGTCGGTCATCAGCGCCTCACCGGGGCCGTTCACCACACATCCGATGATGCTGAGAGACATGGGCGTTTTGATATGCTCCAGCCGCTGCTCCAGCGTTTCAACGGTTTTGATCACGTCAAAGCCTTGCCGCGCACAGGAGGGGCAGGAAATGATGTTCACACCGCGATGGCGCAGGCCGAGGGATTTGAGGATTTCATAGCCAACTTTGACCTCCTCAACAGGGTCCGCAGACAGCGACACGCGGATCGTATCGCCAATCCCCATCCAAAGCAGATTGCCCAGCCCAATGGCCGATTTAATGGTGCCGCTGACCAGCCCACCGGCCTCGGTGATGCCAAGATGGATCGGGGCATCTGTGGTGTCGGCCAATTGCTGATAGGCTGCGGCGGCCATAAAGACGTCAGAGGCTTTGCAGCTGATTTTAAATTCGTGAAAGTCGTTGTCTTGCAGGATCTTAATGTGATCAAGGCCGCTTTCGACCATCGCATCGGGGCATGGTTCGCCGTATTTTTCCAACAGGTGTTTCTCAAGCGAGCCTGCATTCACGCCAATGCGGATCGAGCAATTATGATCGCGCGCGGCCTTGATCACTTCCTTGACCCGCTTTTCATCCCCGATGTTGCCGGGGTTAATGCGCAGGCAGGCCGCACCGGCTTCTGCCGCCTCAATCCCGCGTTTGTAATGAAAATGGATGTCGGCCACGATCGGCACGGAGACCTCTGGCACAATCTGTTTCAGCGCGTTGGAGGATGCCTTATCCGGGACCGAAATACGCACGATATCCGCACCCGCCTCTGCGGCGGCATTGACCTGCGCGATGGTGCCTGCCACATCCGTGGTCAGGGTGTTGGTCATGGTCTGCACGGTGATCGGTGCGTCGCCCCCCACGGGCACATTGCCCACCATAATCTGGCGTGAGGTGCGCCGATAGATATTGCGCCAGGGACGGATGTGATTGAGCGACATGGGGCACCTCTGGGCTCTGCACTGTTGTGTCAGAACCTATCGCGCCCAAGCGCTTGGCGCAATGCGACTTCGTGTAGCGCAGGTGCTGGGTTTAGCGGGTCTGACAGGGGATAGAGGCCAGAATGGCCGGGTCGATATCACTCTGTCTGAGATCCGCAAACATGCGGTTCAACGAGGTATCCACGTTGAAATCAACCGGCTCATAAAGTTCGGCCAGGGCCTGTCCGTGTAGCGGCAGATTGTCGGTGATCGTGCCCGCAGCACCCACCGGCCCCACACATTCATCCGCCATCGCAAAATAGAGCGCGCCGGATTCGCCGGTGCGCAGGGTTGGTGGCTCTTCGGTGGCGGGGACTTCCCACACATCACCGGCACCCATTTCACCCTCAAAAATCACGGTCCCATCCGCGGAACGGACCCGCACCCAAGATGGATAAGCGGCAACCATGCGCACCACACCTGGGGCAAGTTCAACCACCTGCGGCACGTCGGTGGTGCCAATCGCCTCGGCAATGGCGGTGTCGATGCCAGCGATCTGACCATCAGAACTTAGCGGCTGGTCCAACCCGGGGGCCGCAAAGTTGCCCACCGTGCCGGGATCAATGGCGGCAATTGGGGCGTCACGCGGCGTCAGCACAGGCACATCAAGCGCCTGTGGGCGATAAAGCCGGTCAAGCGCATCCGCGCGCGGGGCGTCGATCACGCGCGGCGCGGCACTGTCGCTGCTGGCCTGTGGGGCAGCGCCAAGGGCGGCACCATCCAACGGATCAAGGTCAGACAGAACAACAGGTGTCTGATCTACTGGGGCAACCTGCACGCGCTGCACTTCTTTCAGCACGCTCCACCCGCCAAAACCAATCGCGCCGATCAGTCCCAATAGCACCAGAAAGGAGCCAACGGCGCTGGGTTCAATCCGGCTGAGCAGACTGTCACCGACAGGCGTGAACGGGGTGTTGGGCCGTGCAAAGGGGTCGCGGTCTTGCGCGCGTTTTGGGCTGCGTTCCTCAAAGCTGGGTTTCTTGACCACAGAGGCCTGCGCGGACATGCCATGGGCAACCTGAAACCCGGATTCATCGCAAAAGATCGCAAAGGCCTTGTCAGGGTCCATGTTCAGATAGCGCGCATAAGAGCGCACGTAGCCTGCAATAAAGCCGGGCGTATCAAATGCATCGGGATCAGCATTTTCGATGGCGGCGATATAGGCGGCTTTGATGCGCAACTCACGCTGCACGTCCAGCAAGGATTTGCCAAGCGTCGCGCGTTCCCCCCGCATGATATCCCCAAGCCGCAGTTCAAAGGCGTCAAACCCTTTGGGTTCTTCAACCTCAACCTCGACCTGCCTAGAGGACCAACGCCCAATCATAACAACGCCCCGTCGTGTACCAGCCTGCAGCATTCACCCCGTAATCGCGCAGAACGATTCGGGATTTTAACCTTTGTTTAGGCAACGCTAGCATAAGGCAACTCGAATTACGAGAACCCGCCTGTTACCCGGCTGCTTCGGCACGATTCAGCGCACAGTGGGACCAAAGCCCATCCATGGCGTGGACCAGGGCGTCCATCTCTTTGGGTCCATGGACCGGAGACGGGGTAAAGCGCAGACGTTCCGTGCCGCGCGGAACGGTCGGAAAGTTAATCGGTTGCGCGTAGATGCCATGCTCTTGCAACAGCATGTCAGACAGCACTTTGGTGTGCACAGGATCACCTACCATGATCGGAACGATATGACTGCCGTGGTCGATGATCGGCAGGCCCAGCCCCTTGAGCCGCAGCTTGAGCGCTTTGGCCTGTTGCTGGTGCTGTTCGCGCAGTTCCGGTGCGCGTTTGAGATAGGCAACAGAGGCTGCCGCACCCGCCGCCACTGCGGGCGGCAAGGAGGTGGTAAAGATAAAGCCCGGCGCATAAGAACGGATCGCATCACACATCTTTGCACTGGCCGCGATATAGCCGCCCATCACACCATAGGCCTTGGCCAAGGTGCCATTGATAATGTCGAGACGGTGCATCAGGCGGTCGCGTTCTGCCACCCCTGCCCCGCGTGCGCCATACATGCCAACGGCGTGCACTTCGTCGATGTAGGTCAATGCGCCAAATTCGTCAGCCAGATCGCAGATCGCCTCAATCGGGCCAAAATCGCCGTCCATGGAGTAGATCGATTCAAATGCGATGACCTTGGGGGCGTCACTGTCGTCCGCTTCCAGCAATTCGCGCAGGTGGTCCAGATCATTGTGGCGGAAAATGCGTTTGGCGCCCCCATTGCGGCGCACCCCCTCAATCATCGACGCGTGGTTCAGCGCATCGGAATAGATGATCAGCCCGGGAAACAGCTTTGGCAGCGTTGACAGCGTGGCGTCATTGGCGATGTAGGCGGACGTAAACAGCAGGGCGGCTTCTTTGCCGTGCAGATCAGACAATTCGGCCTCAAGCCGTTTGTGATAGACGGTTGTGCCGGAGATATTACGTGTCCCGCCGGACCCCGCACCGGTGGCTTCAATCGCCTCGTGCATGGCGTTGATCACAACGGGATGCTGGCCCATGCCAAGGTAGTCGTTGCCACACCAGACGGTGATGTCTTTCTGGGTGCCATCCGGCTGGGACCAGACCGCATGGGGAAACTGACCATTCTGGCGTTCAATGTCGATGAACGTACGGTAACGCCCCTCATCGTGGAGCCGTTCAAGTGCCGCATCCAACCCAGCAGAATAGTCCATCGCGCGTCTCCGTCTTCGGCAGGCCCAGCCATGGCACCCCTTGTGCGCAGTCTGGTTGGTCTTTGAGTTCCCTATAAGAAGCGCGGCGGCGCATCAATAACTTATCCGGGGGTCAGACTGCGCGCATTGTCGCAACATCAATCCGGGTCGCCAAACTCTGCGCAGGCCCGGTTGTCGGGGGCCTGTGCAAAACAAGGGGTGCTGATACCCGCACCCCTTGTCATAGGACTTGATCAGTTTGATTCGAAACGCACATCAGGGTCTGGATAGCCAAGCGAGTCCTGATCTTCAAAGGCGGCGTGACAATCGTGACAGAAGCTCTGCTTGATTTTCATCGGCTTGCCGCTGGGCTGCAATGCGGCGTAAACCCAGTTGTCAAATTCATCCGCTTCACCGGCGGCGACCTTTGTCATGATAAAGAACGGGCCCTTGCGCGGCGTGCCTTTTTTCTTGTGCAGGGAAAAACTCTCTTTCGCCAGCACGGAGCCAACGGGCATGGAGAAACCACCGTCTTCGTTGTACTTCAGATATTGCTCTGCGGCGATGTCGTTGGCAAAGGTCAGCAAGAAACGGTTGGAGTGTGCACCGGGGGCCGCAGCACCGGTCGCTGTGACAGCCCAGCTGCGATAGGCGGCGGCAACTTCGTCACCCTTGGAGGCATAGCCCTCGGCCAGCTCATCCTTGAGGCAGCCGTACAGGCGGTCGATGTCTGCCTGTTCAAAATCATCTGCCTTTTTGTCAAAGGTGCATTCCGCAGCCACAGCGGGGCTGAAGGCACCCAGGAACGCAACTGTGGCACCAGCGGCTACTTTGTGTGCGAATTTCATATCGTGTCGTCTCCCTATTAAGGTCTTGATCGTGCGGCAGGGTGTCGCACGGGCTGACCCTGCTTAACAGTTTCTGCGCAGATGCCTAATCTCGGGTGATCACAAGATTGCGAGCGCGCTGAAACTGCGCAATGATCACCATTTTCCAAAGGGTCAGACAGGACCTTTCGCCCGAAAGCGGAAAAGGCTAACTTGACGGCGTAACGAGGTATTCTGCTGCGATGTCTGTAACTGTAATTATTCCGGCGCATGATGAAGGCCCATTGATCAAGGTGTGTCTGGCCGCGCTGATTGAGGGCACCGACAGGGCCACCGCCCGCAACATCAAAATCATCGTGCTGGCAAACGCCTGCAGCGACAACACCGCCAGCCAAGCCAGAACCATGCGCGCGCCAGCAAAGGCTGCGGGCATCCTGTTGGAGGTGATCGAAACGCCCATACCAGGCAAGGCCCAGGCGCTGAATTTGGCGGATCAATCCTGTGACGAAGGCGTGCGGGTTTATCTGGATGCTGACGTCATTTGCGCAAGCGGCATGCTCAGCGCGATTGTCGCCGCACTGGATACGCCACACCCCCGGTTTGCCAGCGGCCAGATCGAACCAGTCAGCGACGGGGGCTTTTTTTCGCGCAGTTACGGATTTGTGTGGAACCGGTTGCCATTTGTAAAAAGCGGGGTCTGTGGTTGTGGGCTATATGCCGTGAATGCAGCCGGCAGGCGGCGCTGGAAAGCCTTTCCTTTGATCCACTCAGATGACCGTTTTGCCCGGCTGAATTTCTCGCCTGCGGAACGGATCAAGGTCGATATTGATTACCGCTGGCCCCTGCCAAAAAACCTGCGCGAACTGATTACGGTGCGCTCACGCTGGTGTCGTGGCAATTCAGAAGTTGAGCGTGAATTTCGCCATCTGCTAGAAAATGATCAGACCAGAAAACCACGCCCCCTTTGGGTGATGCGCCTTGGTCTGCAACATCCCGTCAAGTGCTCCGTGTTCCTGTTTGTCTATCTTGCGGCGATGGCCCGCGCAGTGTTCCACAATGACAGCAGGGTCGCATCGTGGGAACGCAGCAGATAAGTCGCGCCCCCGCACTCCAGCGCGCGGGCAAACCCGGAATGCAAAAACGCCCGCCAGCGGATTGCCCTTTTTGTGAAGTTGGGCGCAATATATGTGTATCGGGCACCTGCCCGCCCACTTCAACCCGAAAGAACCTGCATGTCCCTAGATGATGTCCTCTCGCGTATAGATGCTGATCTGTCTGACGCCACAGACCGCTTGATTGATCTGCTGCGCATCCCTTCCATTTCCACCGACCCGGCATTTGCGCAAGACTGCGACCGCGCCGCGGATTGGTTGGTGACTGAACTGTCGGGCATGGGTGTTGACGTGTCCAAACGGCCCACGCCCGGCCACCCGATGGTTGTGGGCCATGCGGGCAGCGGCGGTCCGCATTTGCTGTTTTACGGGCATTACGATGTGCAGCCGGTTGACCCGCTTGATCTGTGGGACCGGGATCCGTTTGACCCGGTGATTGAGGAAACGCCAAAGGGTCGGGTCATTCGCGGGCGCGGATCATCCGATGACAAAGGGCAGCTAATGACCTTTGTCGAGGCCCTGCGCGCCTGGAAAGCCATCAAGGGCGACTGGCCCTGCCGGATCACGTTTTTCTTTGAAGGGGAAGAAGAATCAGGCTCCCCCTCGCTGGTGCCCTTCATGAAAGAAAACGTGGAGGAGCTGAAATCAGACATCGCGCTGATCTGCGACACGGGCCTGTTTGAATCCAAAACACCTGCCATTGTGACCATGCTGCGCGGGCTTCTGGGCGAGGAACTGACCATCACCGCCCCAGACAAGGATCTGCATTCGGGCATGTATGGTGGCATCGCAATGAACCCCATCCGCGTGCTGAGCCGCATCATCGCCGCGCTGCATGATGACACCGGGCGCATCACTGTGCCGGGGTTTTATGACGGAGTGCCAGAGCTGTCGGATGAGCTGGAGGCGCAATGGCAGGGCCTTGCCTTTGATCACGCGACATTTTTGGGCGATGTGGATCTGTCAGAGCCTGCGGGCGAGCAAGGCCGTACACCGCTGGAGATGATCTGGTCGCGCCCAACCTGCGACGTCAATGGCATTTGGGGTGGCTACAACGGGGATGGGTTCAAAACCGTGCTGCCCGCCATGGCCCATGCCAAAATCAGCTTTCGACTGGTGGGCACGCAAGACCCGCTGGCCATTCGCGAAAGTTTCCGCGCCATGGTGCAAGCGGCATTGCCGGTTGACTGCACGGTCACTTTTCAGGGCCATGGTGCCTCTGCCGCGTCCGGGGCGGATACAACGGGTGCGATGTTTGAACAGGCGCGCGCGGCGCTGAGTGCAGAATGGGGTGTGCCTGCGGCCTATGTCGGCTGTGGCGGGTCGATCCCGATTGCCGGGCATTTCCAGCAGATCACCGGCACGGAACCGATGTTGGTGGGATTTGGCAAGGATGACGACGCGATCCATTCCCCGAATGAGAAATACGACCTGGAGAGCTTTCACAAAGGCATCCGGTCTTGGGCGCGCATTCTGGATGCGGTGAGCTAAGGCAGGCCCTTCAAACATTAGGCGGGCCAGCAGGCCCGCCTTACGCGGCAACGGACGGTGCTATTTTGGCGCATGATCCGGGTCGCATGGCCCCCCAAGGCACGGCTACCCCTGTGATGACCAGAACAGGAGCCTTGCCCATGTCCCCTCTCACACCCCTTATCCGCGCCGCCTATGGTCTGCACATCGCAGACCAGATCGCGCTGGTGTCTGTGCCCCTTGTTGCCGCGCTGGTGTTTGACGCCCCTGCCCCGGTGATTGGCGCGTTGATTGCCTGTCAATCAATGGCGCATTTGCTGGGCTCTGTGCCCTTTGGCATCTTGGTAGACACGGTGCAGTTGCGCAGACTTGCAATGATCGCAGCGGGGATCAGCCTCATTGGGTTTGGCGCGGCGGCCCTTGGCGTGGCCTCTGGCAGTTTGATCGGGTTTGGCTGCGCCATCACCTTTTCGGGCTTTGGCATTGTGCTTTACACCCTGACCGCCTTGTCGGCAGTGCCAAGGATCACGGACATACAACACCTTGCGCCCGCCAACGCGCGTCTTGAGCTGCCCCGCGCGATGGCCTCACTTGCGGTGCCGCTGAGCATCGGGCTGGTGGTCTCTGACTTTACCGCCGGGTGGCTGTTCCCCACGGCGGCGGCCTGTGCCGCATTTGCCTGCGTTATCACATGGCGCTTGCCGCCTATCGCCCCGGCGCCAAGGTCCGCTGCGGGCGGCATTTTACGCCGCATTTCGGAGGGCGGTGTTTTTGTCTGGCGCCACCCCTTGCTGCGCGCCATTTTGTTCTGCGCCCTGTTCTGGAATTTTGCCTTTTCGGCCCTGCTGGTCAGCATGGTGCCCCTGATTGAGGACGTCTATCTGATGGCGCCGGGCACCTTTGGCATTGCCCTTGCTGCCTTTGGCGCGGGCGCGGTATTGGGGTCCTGGATCAGCACACGGATGGGCACGCGCATCGCACCGCAAGTGGTCTTGCTGTTTGGTCCGGGCGTGTCGATCCTGGCCCCGCTGATTTTGATCAACATCGGGGCCACGCACAGCCCCTTGCTGATCTACCTTGCCTTTCTGATCATCGGGTTTGGCCCCTCGATGTGGTTGATTGCGCAGAACGCGGTGCGCCAGCGTGTCTCGCCGCCACAGGTTCTGGGCCGGGTGAATGCGGTGATCCAGACGGCGATTTATGGCGTGCGCCCGCTGGCTGCGTTGATCTCGGGAGCGGTTGTGGGCGCAACATCACCCAAGGTGGGGCTTGCACTGGTGCTGGCGGGTTTTACCCTGTCGTTCCTTGCGGCGGCGCTCAGCGGGTTGCGGCACGTGAAAAGCTACAGCGCGCTGCGCGCCACACCCTGAGGGTCACTTGCTGCGCCTCTTTTGCCCCTAAAAAGGCCCATGACAGCCTTGTGCAGGTCTCACAAGACGTTCACAGGTGCTTCATCTTGACGAAATAGGGTTTTCATCCCTGCACATCGTGCTCTTTATGGTCCTATGGTTTCGCGCATCACATTGGCTTTCGCGGCCCTTTGTCTGATCTATGCCTGCACGCAGGTGGTTGATTTGCGCCCTGAGGCACCCGCCGTGGCCCTGCCGACCAGCGCCCCCGCGCCAGAAGAAACCATAAAACCTACACCTCTCCCAACCTTTGACACCGCCGAAGTGCTGGTGCTGGGCGACAGCCAAATCTCTTTCGGCGCGGGCGGGGCCTACACTGCGTTTTTTGCGAACCTTGAGCAGAACTGCGGCGCGATGCCGCCCGGATTTGCGCGCGCGGAGGCGGCGGCGATTGGGGTGCGCTCGACCGCGCTGCACCATTGGACCGCGCGCGACAGCGAAACGCGCGGCATGATCTGTGATGTGGATGAAAAATTTGGCGTGAACGCGGGCAGTTACGGCGTGACCTCTGCCGGGCGCACCTATGTGCAGATTGGCGCGGACCCGAACTATCCTTTCTGCCCCACAGGTCGCAGCCCGCTTGAAGCGGTGTTTGAGACACCAAAATATGACCCGGACCTTGTTGTGCTGGCCTTTTTGGGCAATGCGACGGATCGCTGGCAAAATGCCGCAAATGCCCGCAATGACTGGCAGACTGCCGCGGCCCAGCTGCCCGGTGAGACGCCCTGTATCGTGATGACCACCATCCCCAGCTACATGGGGGATGAAAATGACCGGCGCAGCCGTGCCCAATCCAACCTTGCGGCGGCGGTGACGGGTGAAGGCACCTGCGCCTTTGTGCCCGGGTTCACCTCAGCAACACGGCGCGCCATTGAGGGCAACGCCGCCTATTTCCGCACCGATGCCAGCGGCGCCGTGACCGACCCCCGCCATCCCACGGCCAGCTCTGCGGAGACCTTCATTGATATTCAGACCCCCGCCCTCTGCGCTGCTGTGGCGGCCGTGTTGCCAAAGTGAGAGTTTTGCCGATGTTCCGCGCCCTTGCCCTAACCGCCTCCCTCTTTGCGGCCCCGATGGCCCATTCAGACCCGTTTGTCTCGCCTGACATTCTGGTCCTGGGCGACAGCCAGATCCCGTTTGGATCAGGCCCTGTGTTCCTCGACTTCTTTGAAAACCTCAAAAGCCATTGCCCACCCAAGCCCCATCAGGAGGTCGCGCTGGCCCAGATTGACGACATGAAAGTGGCGGTGATTGGCGTGCGCTCCACCTCGCTGCATTCCTGGACGGCGCGCAAGGGGGGCGGCAAAAGTGCGATCTGCAAGGTGGACCGCAAATGGAAGGTCAACGCGGGCACCTTTGGCTTCATCAACCAAACCGGCAACAAATATAAACAGATGGGCCAAGGCAAACCCTATCAGTTCTGCCAAAAGGGCAAGTCAGCGTTTGAGGCGATGTTCCGGCCCGACTATTACCAGCCCAAACTGCTGCTGATGTCCTTTTTGGGCAATTCGACCAAACGCTGGGGCTCCAGCCGCGAAAAGGCACTGGAAGATGTGAAAAAGCTGATGGCGCAAATCCCTGAGGGCACGCCCTGCATCTTTATGACAACCGCGCCCCCCTATTCCAAAAAGATCGTGGATCGGCGCCTGAAAGCGCAGGCCAACATCAAATGGGCGTTTGAGCAAACCGGCGGCAGCTGTACCTTTCTTGAAGGGGCCACGCCCGAAACTGTCGCGGCCAACAAGGGCAACAAACACTATTTCCGCCGCAACAAATCGGGCCGGGTGAAAGACCCCTATCACCCCAACGAACGCGCGGCGAAGAATTTTTTCCAGATCAGAATGGGTAAAATCTGCAACGCGATTTACGATGAAATTACCGTGCCTTTGGCCACTCCCCCCGCACCTGCTGTGACGGCGGGGCCGCCTGCGGCGACGGTTGCACCTACGCCAGTGACCAAGATAGAGGTGCCGACCCCGCTGGCCGATACGGTGTTGGCCAAACGGTAGCGCCCCGCGCTTACACGTTGCGGGCCTTCTGGGAAGACGCCATAGTTGAACGCCACGTTCACCCCACGGCCCCCGGAAAGGCAACCGCCATGACATCCCCCACAACCATTCTGCCCAGGTTTTCGGCCCATCTGACACAGATTAACAACCAGTATGTGTTTTATGCGCGCGGCGGCACGGGCCCCGCCGTTCTGCTGCTGCATGGTTTCCCGCAAACCCATGCCATGTGGCACGCGGTGGCCCCGGTATTGGCCCGGCATTTCACAGTGATCGCCCCTGATTTGCGTGGCTACGGCACCTCTGGCAAACCCCATGGCACGGCGCACTATACCTTTCGCGAGATGGCGGCAGGCCCCTCTGCGCTGATGTCATCTCTTGGGTTTGAGCATTATCATCTGATTGGCCATGACCGCGGGGGCCGCACGGCCCATCGGTTGGCATTGGACACACCACAAGCGGTGCGCAGCCTGACGGTGATGGATATTATCCCGACGCATCTGTTGCTGAATAACCTGCGCCGGGAAGTTGCAAAGGCCTATTATCACTGGTTTTTTCTGGCCCAACCCGCGCCTTTCCCGGAAACCCTGATTGGCCATGACCCGGATGCATTTTATGAAACCGCCTTGCAGGCCTGGGGGGCGACACCCCTGTCTGCGTTCTCAGACGCGGCCCTGAATGCCTACCGCACCGCCTGGCGCGACCCCGATACCATCCGCGGCATGTGCGAAGACTACCGCGCCGCGCTGGAGCTGGATTTTGATCTGGACGCCGCCGACCTTGCGCGCCGTGTCGATTGCCCCGCCCTTGTGATGTGGGGCGCGGATGGCGCCATGGGCCGGATGTATGACGTGGCGGACACATGGAATGATCGCCTGTCCGACATGCGCGGCGTCGCCGTGCCGGGCGGTCATTTCTTCGTGGATGAACACCCCGAACAGACGACGGAGGCGTTGCTGGACTTTCTTTTGCGGTAAAGTCGGGCAAGGAGCGCGCGGAGCGGTATTGTCAGAGGCGGAAGAGATGCATGCGCGGGTTAAAAAAGCAATCACGGGTATCACACGCAAATTGGCAATCTGCCGCTACGGGACATTCAAATCTGAGAGGGAATAAGCAGCGGTGGCGCGGTTGACGGGGCTCGAACCCGCGACCTCCGGCGTGACAGGCCGGCACTCTAACCAACTGAGCTACAACCGCCCACTGCGCACCGCATCTCTGCGGTGTTCGGTTCTAATATGGGCAGTACCACGCCCCGTCAAGCGGGGTTTGCAAAGTTTTGTTGGTTTTCTGGATTTCCCGCACTTTAGCAGCCCACAGGAGGCGGGATGTTTGCAATTCATTGGTGGACTGTGGCGACCCTGGCAATCGGGTTGGCCGCGTCTTGGATTTAGAATCAATAAGATAGAAACATCTGGTGGCGAACCGTGCGGCACGGTGCATGGTCACATGACAGGTAGCGCATCAAGCGCCTGTTGCATTGAACGTAAGGGGTTTGGTGGGTCGTGAGAGGCTCGAACTCCCGACATCTTCGGTGTAAACGAAGCGCTCTACCAACTGAGCTAACGACCCGCTGCGCGTCTCTTAGCGCAAAGCCTATGGGGCCTTCAAGCCCCCAATTTGAGCCTTTTTTGCCGCCCCCCCTCCACATGGAAAACAACCCCCTGCCCGCCGGGCATTTCGCGCAGCGCAGATATCGGGTTTTGTGTCAGGATAAGCCGCAGCATCCGTGATGTAATTCCATGGGTGATCAAGACGGCAGGCCCGCCCAAGCGCTCAAGAAACCGGGAACATCGGGCGTGAAGTCGTTGAAATCCCTCACCTTCCGGGGCCAGTTCATAAAGGTCAAACCCATCCTGCGCCTTGCATCGGGCCATCAGTTCTGCACGGTTGCGCCCTGCCCATGTGCCAAGACCAATCTCCCTCAGATCATCGTCCTGATGCATTTCAGCGATCAACCCCTCCAAGGCAAGACGCGCCGTTTGTTGTGCGCGCCCTTGCGGGCTGCAAATGGCGCGGTAGCCGGTCAAATCCAGATTGGAAAGGATGGCGCGCTGCTCCGCCGCCTGTGCGCGACCACGGGCTGTCAATGGGCTGTCATAATGGCCCTGCAAACGTCCCGCCGCGTTCCATTCCGTTTCACCATGACGCAGAATATAGAGCGGCCCATCGGCCATTACAGATCACCTTCCAGCACTTGCTCAACACCATTTTCCAATTGATAAACAACGCCTTGATGGTTTGACAGCTGACCGGCTTGTGCTACGTCAAGCCCACGAAGGTGCGCCCGCAAGACCTGCCCCAACAGGCCATGTGCCACAATCACGCTCGGCCTTTCCAGCGTATTCAAAAACGAAACGATCCGGCTGTGAAACGCCGCGATCCCCTCGCCGCCCTCCGCCTGCGCGTAAATATCCAGCGCATTTGGCCCTGACGCAGCCCAATCAGGGTGTGTTTTTATAATATCCGCCCGCAGCAACCCTTGCCATTGACCAGCATGAATTTCCTTAAGGCGGTCGTCGGTTTGATACGCGGCTCCCCGCAAAGCAATATCTGCCGTGTGCCGCGCCCGCCCCAGGGGGGAGGCAAAAAGGGCGGGAAGCGGCGCAAGAATGGCACGCATGATCCGGCTTTGCCGATGCGCCTCTGCAATCCCTTGTTCTGTCAGCGGCGAATCAAGCTGGCCTTGCAGGCGATATTGTTTGTTCCATTCCGTCTGCCCGTGCCGCAGGAACCAGATTTTCGGATAGCTCACCATTATGCCTTTTCATCCCACCTATCACAGGGTGGCCTGCGTTTGTTTTGTTTTCAAATGAGCGGTTCTATAGCGAAATGCAAATAACTTGAAACACATTGTATCTCCTAACCAGTTGAAATCTTTGATTTCAGGCAGGGTTAGGTGATTCAGGTTTTTGCATTTCTGCTTTAGTCGTCCTGTGCTGCCCCGGCATTTGCGCTCGACGCGCCGCTTGGCGGTGTGGACTGGCGCACTTTCACCACCATCATTTTGCCGTTCGCCAGCTTTTTCTCCTTGCGCACCATAACCTTACCCAACGGGGGCAAGATCAATTCCCGACCCTCTGCAAGCGCCTCGCCCAACACGGCGAGGGCACTTTCGATCACGGGCTTTGCGTCCTTTTTCTTTAATCCTGTCCGGGATACAACTGTCTCAACCAATTCCTTCTTGCGCATCACAGGGCCAAGAACCACGGGTTTTGGCTTATGCACAAGCGTTGGCTCGGCCCCTTTGGCGGCAATCGCCGGTGCTGTGGTTTTTGCACCTTTTGCTGTTACGGGTTTGCTTGCCTTTGGTTTTGCACGGGCTTTCGCCGTTGATGCCTTTTTACCCGGTCCAGTCATTCCGCCCCACAGTATTATTGTTATCCTTTGGCAACACCTTAGCGTTGATCCCCAAATATATCCAGCATGGCTTGCCCGACACCAACATGTTGTTATGATGACGATACAAAAATCTGGGAACAATCTCATGAATAAGACAACTATAATGGCGGCCATCTTGGCCACTGCAACCTTTACATCCGGCGCAATGGCGGGCTCCTTGGCGGACCCCGTTGTAGAGCCAATCGTCATCATCGACGAAGCGACGAGCAGCAGCAGCGGAACTGCTTTGGTTGTCGCGCTTGCAATTTTGTTCACGCTTCCTGCATTGGACTGACTGAACGCGACCAATCACGCAACAAAAGGCCCTGCTCCAGAATATGGTGCAGGGCCTTTTTTTGATACTTAAGAGGCTGCGTTACAAAACACATACAAAAGGGCCCCGCGATCGAGGGAGCCCTTTTTAAGTCGGACGCGCAAACCGTGGATCACCGCACCCTAACTGAATCTTTCAGTTTCAACGGGTTAGGCCACGTACCGCCTCTCACGTCACTTGCGTTTCTCTATCGTTCAGGCAGTGACCTCAACATTTCTTAGACATTTCCTATGGCGGCGGAAGCAATACCTTACGCATCATGTTTCACCTAACGCGCCCAAAACCTTTGATTTCAGGGGGCGTTAGGTGAGTCAGGCTTTTCCCATGATGCTCTAGTGTGCAGTTGCTGCGTCAACCGTGCCGGACTTGGCCGCCAGTGCAGCGGCTGCTGCCGCGTCTTCGGCCTCTTGATCCCATTCAATCGCCTCAGGTGCACTGGTCAGTGCATGTTCCAGCACTTCTGAAACATGGGTGACCGGTATGATGGTCAGCCCCTCTTTGACGTTGTCAGGGATTTCGGCCATGTCCTTCTCGTTTTCCTGTGGGATCAGCACCGTGGTGATTCCACCCCGCAAGGCCGCCAACAGTTTCTCTTTCAGGCCGCCAATGGGCATGGCATTGCCGCGCAGCGACACTTCACCGGTCATCGCAATATCCTTGCGCACCGGGATCTGCGTCAGCACCGACACGATAGACGTCACCATCGCCAAGCCGGCAGATGGCCCATCCTTTGGCGTTGCGCCATCGGGCACGTGCACATGGATGTCCAGGCTATCAAACTTGGTTGGCTTCACCCCGATCTTGGGCGAAATCGAACGGACATAGCTTGAAGCAGCATCAATACTTTCCTTCATCACGTCGCCCAGTTTACCGGTGGTTTTCATCCGGCCTTTCCCGGGCAGGCGCAACGCCTCGATCTGCAACAATTCACCCCCGACGGAGGTATAGGCAAGGCCCGTCACCACGCCAATCTGGTCCTCCTTCTCGGCCAGACCGTAGCGGTGCTTTTTGACACCCAGAAAATCCTCAAGATTGTCGCCATCAACAGTGATGCTGTCAGCCTCTTTCTTGATGATCTTGGTCAAGGACTTGCGCGCAACCTTGGCGATCTCGCGCTCAAGGTTCCGAACACCAGCCTCGCGGGTGTAATAGCGGATGATCCCGGTCAACGCCGAATCTTCAATCGAAAATTCTTTGCCCTTCAGACCATGGTTCTTGACCTGTTTTTCCACCAGATGCTGGCGCGCGATCTCGCGTTTCTCATCCTCGGTATAGCCGGACAGCGGAATGATCTCCATACGGTCCAGCAATGGGCCGGGCATGTTATAGCTGTTGGAGGTGGTTAGGAACATCACGTTGCTGAGGTCATATTCGACCTCAAGATAGTGATCCACAAAGGTGGAGTTCTGCTCAGGGTCCAGCACCTCAAGCATCGCTGACGCCGGATCACCACGGAAATCCTGACCCATCTTGTCGATTTCATCGAGCAAGATCAGCGGATTGGTGGTTTTCGCCTTTTTCAGCGCCTGAATGATCTTACCGGGCATGGACCCGATATAGGTCCGCCGGTGACCGCGAATTTCGCTTTCATCGCGCACGCCGCCAAGGGAGATGCGGATAAACTCACGCCCCGTCGCCTTGGCTACAGATTTCCCAAGCGAGGTTTTACCCACACCGGGGGGGCCGACCAAACACATGATCGGGCCTTTCATCTTGGCCGAACGTTGCTGCACGGCAAGGTATTCAACAATACGTTCCTTGACCTTATCCAACCCGTAGTGGTCGTTGTCCAAAATCTCCTGGGCGCGCCCAAGGTCCTTTTTCACACGGGTTTTCTTGCCCCAGGGAATGGACAACATCCAGTCAAGGTAGTTGCGCACAACTGTGGCTTCTGCGGACATTGGGCTCATGTTCTTGAGCTTTTTGACCTCGGCATCCGCCTTTTCCTTGGCTTCCCTGCTCAGCTTGGTCTCAGCGATCTTTTCCTCAAGTTCGACAACTTCGTTCTTGCCGTCCTCGCCATCGCCCAGCTCATGCTGGATCGCTTTCATCTGTTCGTTCAGGTAATACTCGCGCTGGGTCCGCTCCATCTGGGACTTCACGCGGGTTTTGATTTTCTTTTCAACCTGCAACACGGACATTTCGCCCTGCATCAGGCCATAAACCTTTTCCAGCCGCTCACTGACGGAAAGCGTTTCCAACAGATCCTGCTTTTGCTCCACCTCAATGCCAAGATGCCCCGCCACAAGATCAGCCAGACGTGCCGCCTCGGTGGTTTCGCCAACCGCGCTCAGCGCCTCGTCGGGGACGTTTTTCTTGACCTTGGCATAGCGTTCAAACTCATCCGCGACGGTTTTCAGCAGGGCATGGGTCGTGGCCTCATCGCCGGGCATCTCGGTCAGATATTCCGCGCGCGCCTCAAAAAAGTTCTCATTCTCGATATATTCGGTGATGCGCACGCGCGCCTGCCCCTCAACCAACACCTTTACGGTGCCGTCTGGCAGTTTCAGCAGTTGCAGCACATTGGCCAGCACGCCCGCCTTGAAAATACCGCTCGCTTCGGGGTCGTCCTCACCCGGGTCGATCTGGCTCGACAGCAGGATCTGCTTGTCGTCCGCCATCACTTCTTCCAGCGCGCGTACTGACTTTTCGCGGCCAACAAACAGCGGCACAATCATATGGGGAAACACCACAATATCGCGCAGCGGCAAGACCGGGTAAGACGCGTTCAAGGGTTCTAGCATGCTCAATTCCTTGTTCTAGCAAGACGATCTCGGCCCCTGTTTCAGGCAGCCACCGCCGTCTCCTTTTCTGGATAAGGTATGTGTGCACCCGACCCGCCTGTTTCAATGCCTCTTTTCAAGGCTTGCGCGCATCATCGCGTCTTCGCCACGGATACGCAACATCGCTTTTCAACGCCTTTTAGCCAAATTAAACCGCGCAACGGCAGCTATGCAGGCCAGTATAGCCCTAAAAAGGGGGTGTTGCGCGCATGGATGCAGAAAAACACTGTTTAGCATTTGGCACCTCTCCCAACGTCCACCCCATTTGAACGAAATAACGCGTGGGCACGTGGGATAGTTCCACAGGGGATTTGCAAAGCCTGCCACGTGATTCTATCCGCTCAGGCGATGGTTTCCTGCAAGGGCCAACGTGCATATCACACCAGATTTAGCCGCTTACTCTCCTGACAACGGCGACACCTCTGCTGCATTACAGCGGTTCGACATCACCCTGCGCGCGCCCCTCGTGAAAGGCCACCTGCCAGGATGCAAACCTGCCCAAACCAATCGCCGTGCGCATGTCCGCCATTAAATCCTGATAATACTGCAAATTGTGCCAGGTCAGCAGCATGGAACTGATGATTTCCTGACTGCGAAACACATGGTGCAGATAGGCACGCGAATAGTTTTGACAGGCCGGGCAACCACAGTTCTCGTCCAAGGGACGTGGATCATTCTGATGCCGCGCATTCTTGATGTTCAGCACACCCATGCGCGTAAACACCTGTCCCGTACGCCCGGAGCGCGACGGCAGCACACAGTCCATCATATCAATGCCCCGCGCCACGGCCCCGACAATATCATCGGGCTTGCCCACCCCCATCAAATAGCGCGGCTTGTCCTCGGGCAGCTGATCGGCGGCAAAGTCGAGGCAGGTAAACATCGCCTCCTGCCCCTCGCCCACGGCCAGCCCGCCAACCGCATAGCCTTCAAACCCGATCTCCCTCAGAGCCTCGGCACTTTCTGCACGAAAGTCCTCCTCCAAGCCCCCCTGCTGAATGCCAAACAGCGCGTGCCCAGGGCGATCCCCAAAGGCATCGCGCGAGCACTGCGCCCACCGCATCGACAGCCGCATACTCTGCGCAATCCGCGCGCGATCCGCGGGCAGCGCGGGGCATTCGTCAAAACACATCACAATATCCGAGCCAAGCAGCGCTTGAATTTCCATCGAGCGTTCCGGCGTAATCTCGTGTTTGGAGCCGTCAATGTGGCTTTTGAAGGTCACACCCTTTTCCGTCAGCTTGCGCAGATCGGCCAAGCTCATCACCTGAAACCCGCCAGAATCCGTCAGGATCGGCTTGTCCCAGTTCATGAACCGGTGCAGCCCCCCAAGCGCATTAATCCGCTCCGCTGTGGGCCGCAGCATCAGATGATAGGTGTTTCCCAACAAAATATCGGCCCCTGTGGAGGCCACGCTCTCGGGCATCATCGCCTTGACGGTGGCCGCCGTGCCCACTGGCATAAACGCAGGTGTGCGGATCTCTCCGCGCGGCGTGGAGATCACCCCAGTGCGGGCCTTGCCGTCATGCCCTTGCAAATGAAACGAAAAATCATCCATCACTGCGTCCTTATCCGGTGCCTAGCGGCGATAAACCAATCCCGCTAAACTTGCAAACGGCCCTCAAAATCCCCACATATAGGGCAATCAAAAACACAGAGGGACATACATAGTGGACTTAGAACAAATCATCTTGGACGCGTTTGAAAACAACCTCGTCTACCTGCTGATCGCAGCAATCGTGGTTATCGCGATCCTGAAAGGGGTCAAGTTCGTGCCGCAGTCGGAACAGCATGTGGTGGAACGTTTCGGCCGTCTGCGCTCCGTCTTGGGACCAGGACCAAATTTCATCGTGCCGTTTTTTGACAAGGTCGCGCACAAGATCTCCATTCTGGAGCGTCAGCTTCCCACCGCCAGCCAAGATGCGATCACACGCGACAACGTGCTGGTGCAGGTCGATACCTCCGTGTTCTACCGCATCACCGAGCCGGAAAAGACCGTCTATCGCATCCGTGATGTGGATTCTGCGATCTCCACCACGGTGGCCGGTATCGTGCGCGCAGAAATTGGTAAAATGGATCTGGACGAAGTACAGGCCAACCGCTCTGCCCTGATCACCACAATCAAGGCAACGGTGGAAGATGCGGTCGACAACTGGGGGATCGAAGTCACCCGGGCTGAAATCCTCGACGTGAACCTCGATCAAGCGACGCGCAACGCGATGATGCAGCAGCTCAACGCCGAAAGGGCACGCCGCGCGCAGGTGACAGAGGCCGAAGGCTCTAAGCGGGCTGTGGAACTCTCAGCGGATGCGGAACTCTATGCCTCCGAGCAAACCGCCAAAGCGCGCCGCGTGCTGGCCGACGCCGAAGCCTACGCCACCCAAGTGGTCGCCACGGCGATCAACGAAAACGGACTGGAAGCGGCGCAATATCAGATTGCCCTCAAACAGGTCGAAGCCGTGGGCAAGATGAGCGCTGGTGACGGCAATCAGACCATCGTGGTGCCCTCTGAAACGCTGGCCGCCTTTGGAGATGCGTTTAAACTGCTGAAAGGACGTGGCTGATGGAACACTATCTTACCTTATGGTGGGTCTGGGTCTGTGTGGCCCTGGCCGTGGGTATTCTGGAGCTTTTGGCACCGGGCTATATCTTCCTCGGATTTGCGCTTGGCGCATTTGCCATGGCGGGGGTTGTGAGCGTCACGACGCTGGGCTCCACACCTGCAACTTTGGCGCTCTTTGCGGTGCTCTCCCTTGTGGGGTGGATCGTGTTGCGGGTGGCCTTTCGCCGCCAATCCAGCGGCGCGCGCATCGTGACCGAAGACATCAACGAAAACTAGGGTCAGGCCCCTAACACACTGCGCCTAAACAATTTTGTCCTTCTTCGCCTTTGCGGGGAAGGACAGCATGTTTTTCCCGTTGGGACCAAAGCTGCGGCTATGGATACTGCCCCCAGTTAAAACACTGAGTGGGACGGTTCATGAAACTTTATATTGCCGAAGCAATCGGCACCTTCGTTTTGGTCTTCTTCGGCGTGGGGTCTGCCGTGCTTGCAGGGGGCGGCATCGGGATCGCTGACAGCATTTCCATCACCGGCATCAGCTTTGCCTTTGGCATCGCGGTCGTCGCCATGGCCTATTCAATTGGCCAGATATCCGGCGCACATCTGAACCCTGCGGTGTCCATGGGCGCCCTTGTGGCGGGCCGCATCACCCCGGGTGACTTTGTGGGCTACGCGATTTTCCAGACCATTGGAGCGATCATCGCGGCGGGTGTCATCTTTGTGATGGCCACAAACTCTGCCGGTGGGTACGACATTGCCAGCAACGGTCTGGGTCAAAACGGCTGGGGCACGGATTATGGCGGCGAGTTTTTTATGATCTCCGCCTTCCTGTTTGAAGTCATCGCAACTGCGGTCTTTCTCGTGGTGATCCTTGGTGTGACGTCTGAAAACGGCAGTGCCACGATGGCCGGTCTGGTCATTGGTCTGACACTTGTGATGATCCACCTGGTGGGCATCACCGTGACAGGCACCTCTGTGAACCCGGCGCGCTCTGTCGGACCTGCCCTGTTTGCGGGTGGCACCGCACTGAGCCAACTCTGGCTTTTCATCATAGCACCCTTATTGGGTGGCGCTATTGGCGGCCTTTTGCATAAGGCACGTATCACGGGAGCAGCTGACTGAGGTGAAATCGCGGTGGGCCTGGAAGACGGACCCCGGACCCAAAGCACAATCGGATATCCTCCTGATCCAACCCGGCCTGGTTTGAAACCACAGTTTTCACCGGACCGGATTGCGATGACACCCAGCGTGGGATCGAAAGGTGCTTTACTTTTCCGGGCCGAGGCCACCGCGCCCTTTCTCTGCAAGATCAGCGCCTTATGCCGGCCGCCAGGAAAGGCTCTTCCCATTTGGGGAGGGCCTTTTTCATGGCCCCGTGGCACCCCTTGCGCCCCTTGGCACTGGCCGCAGTGGCTGCTAATCCAAGGGCTTGCAACCAGAGAGGGCACCATGGACAAGCTGACATTCGGCTGGGAGGAATGGGTGGCACTGCCCGATCTGGGCCTGCCCGCGATCAAGGCCAAGGTAGATACCGGCGCGCGCACCTCTGCGCTGCATGCCCATGACATCGAAACCTTTGGCCCGGCGGCCAAACCCAAGGTGCGGTTCAACGTACACCCCATTCCGGGGCGACGGGATATTTCGATCACCTGTTCGGCCCCGCTGGTGGACCGGCGCGAGGTGACCTCCTCCAATGGCGAGACAGAAACCCGATTTGTTGTCTCCACCACGCTGGATGTGGGTGGGCAAAGCTGGCCCATCGACATCACCCTGACCAACCGCGACGGCATGACCAGCCGGATGCTGCTGGGCCGCTCTGCTTTGGGCGATCACATTTCCATCACCCCGACTGAAAAGCGCCTGCAACCGGAACTCAGCTATGACGTCTATCACACCGCCACCCTGCGTCAGTCTGCCCCCAAACGCGCCTTGCGCATTGCTGTGCTCAGCCGGGAGGCAAACTATTCTACCGGGCGTCTTGTTGAGGTGGGTGAGGCGCGCGGGCATACGGTTGAAGTGATCAACACAACCCGTTGTTATATGGCGATAAACGCGCTTGCGCCTGAGGTGCATTACGATGGCAAACGCCTGCCGCGCTATGATGCTGTTATCCCCCGCATCGGGGCCTCTGTCACCACCTATGGCTGCGCTGTGATCCGCCAGTTTGAGACCCTTGGCACCTATTGCGTGAACGGCTCCGCCGGTATCCTGTCCAGCCGCGACAAGCTGCATGCCCATCAGGTGCTGGCGGGCAAACACATCGGCATGCCCACAACCGCTTTTGCCGCCTCGCCCAAGGACACCTCCAACCTGATGGGCCTTGTGGGCACCGCGCCGCTGATCGTGAAACTGCTGGAAAGCACCCAGGGCAAAGGCGTGGTGCTGGCCGAGACCAAAAAGGCGGCTGAATCCGTGATTGACGCCTTTCGCGGGCTCAAGGCGAACTTTCTGGTACAGGATTTTGTGAAAGAGGCCGCTGGCGAAGACATCCGCTGTCTTGTGGTTGCGGGCAAGGTGATTGCCTCCATGAAACGCACAGGCGCGGATGGTGATTTCCGCTCCAACCTGCACCGGGGCGGCACTGCCAAGGTTGTCCGCATCACCAAGGAAGAACGCGACACCGCCGTGCGTGCCGCGCGTGCCTTTGGGCTGGGCATGGCGGGGGTTGACCTGCTGCGCTCCACCGATGGGCCCAAGGTGCTGGAGGTCAATTCCTCCCCCGGTTTTGAAGGCATCGAAAAGGCCAGCGGCAAGGATATTGTTGGCAAGCTCTACGATGAGATTGAGCTGCGGGTGAAACCACGCCCGGGGCGCAAGCGCCGGGGTGATTAATCGCTGCCCCTTGAGTGCGCGTCGTTCTTGAGGGCCTGTGCGGCGGTGGTGTATCCGCCATCCGCGCCGTCAATGAAATGCACGTGATCATCGGTCAGGATTGAGGGCACAATGCAGGTCATCATCGCCTCGCTCTGGGTGTGCATGCCATAGCGCAGGATGCCATTGCCCGCGGCCTGATCCAGCAGGGCGCGCAGGGCGGCTTCTGTCTTGGGATCACAATCCAGCGTCATCTTCAGCCCGTCATCGAATTTGCGATAATCGGCGTTGCGCCCGACCATCCGGCGATACCGGCGTGCGTCAAACCCGCCGATCCTGAGACCTGTTTTGATCAGCACCCAGGCCACAAGGCTCTCAAACAGCGCTTTGCGCCGCGCGGCCCCAAGCGTGCCTTTTCCCCGTTGCGCATGGGCCTCCAGCCTGGCGCCTGCGGGGGGCCAGCGCACGCCGGGCCCGTCGGCCTCCGCCGGGTGCCCTGCCCCGTCCAGCCCGGACGCCAGGGTCACTACCTCATGCGCCACCTGCGAAAACGCCGCATCTGCAACCGCGTCGGTCGGCTCCACCACCAGCGACAGGATCACCCCATGGCGGCTGGGCATATGGCTCCACCGGCAGGACAGGCCCGTCAGATCAGGCGCGCTGCCCGCTGCGGCCTCCGGCAGGGTGTGTGCCCCCGCCTTCATCTCTGCCTCTGCCCAGTTGACCCCGCCACCCGCAAACATCGCATAATCCACCTCGCGATTGGCCCGAAACCGCGCAATCGTCACATCAAACCCGGCGGCACGCACCTGCGCCACGGGCGTCATGCCGACGCGCAGGCTGATGTCAAACTCCTCCCGCGCCCAGACCCGAACAGCCGCAAGCGCTTGTTCTGCATTGTTTTTCCACGCTGGCGGCACAGCAAAACTCGCGCCATCCCCGCCAAACACAAAAGGAAAGGCCGCCCCGCCATGGGCGTTGATCTGCGCTGAAATCACCGCCGCCCCGACCATATTGACGGTCTTGTAGCGCCCCTGCGCCACAGCCTTGGTGGACCCGACAATATCAGAGGTGCACACCCACCAGTCAGACGGCAACGCGGTATAATGGGCGGCGTCAGACACCATGGCAAAATCGTCAAAGACCGGCACGCTGGCATAAAACGAGGAAGGATCAGCGGAAACTGTCATCGCTTCGGATGCTACGTCCTTTGGCACCCAAAGACCAGCACACAACCGATTGGCCGCCCGCTCTTTACGCAGCACGGCCCTATCCCTATATAAACACTCAGGAACAACGCCGAGGCCCCAATGACTGACCCGCAGCAACCGCTCGAAGGCACACCGCTGATCAAGCCTTCCACAACAGACCATCCCCTGCACGAGGCGGTCGTAGAGGCGTGCCGCTCCGTCTATGACCCGGAAATTCCGGTCAACATTTTTGAACTGGGCCTTATCTACACCATTGATATCAATGCGGAAAATGAGGTGAACATTCTGATGTCCCTCACCGCACCAGGCTGCCCTGTGGCGGGCGAAATGCCGGGCTGGGTGGCTGATGCCGTTGAACCCTTGCCGGGCGTCAAACAGGTTGACGTGCAGCTGGTCTGGGAGCCGCCCTGGGGCATGGAAATGATGTCCGATGAAGCCCGCCTTGAACTTGGCTTCATGTAAACCGGCCGCGCGCTGACACGGGCCGGCCTAACACGGCTCTTGAGAACACCGTCCCGACCCCATATATTTGTGCCAAAGGAGACCCCCCTCATGTTCGGCATTCCCGGCAAACAAGCGGTCACAATGACCCCCAAAGCGGCGGCACAGATTTCCAGACTGATGGCATCTGCGGGGCATGCGGGCCTGCGCATCGGCATCAAAAAAGGCGGCTGCGCGGGCATGGAATATACCATGGAATACGTCGATGTCGCCGACACCAACGATGAGGTTGTCACCCAGGACGGTGCCTGCGTGATGATCGCCCCGATGGCGCAGATGTTCCTGTTTGGCACCGAGATTGACTATGAGACCAGCCTGCTTGAATCCGGTTTCAAATTCCGCAATCCCAACGTGACCGAGGCCTGCGGCTGTGGTGAATCCATCAAATTCGACATGTCGCTGGATGAGATGGCAAACGGCGCGCCCAATCTTAAATGAGCGTTGGCGCGGTTGATATCGCCTTTGCCAAAGAACTCTTTGCCGACCTGCCGGACCTGACCACCCGCAAAATGTTTGGCGGGCTGGGGATATACAGCGCGGGCATTATTTTCGCCCTGCTGATGTCTGATGGCCGCTTTATGATCAAAGCCAAAGAGGGGTCATTTGCGGATCATCTGGCCAGTCTGGGTTGCACCCGCTGGACCTATACGCGCAAGGACGGTGCGGCCTCCTCAATGCCCTACTGGAGCATGCCGGACGCCGCCCTTGATGATCCGGATACGGCTTGCGCCCTTGCCCGTGATGCGCTTGCGGCGCTTAGCTGATTTCTGATAATAATTGCGCGCGAAACACCCGCATAAAATCCGCCCGCTCCTGTGCAAGGCGCGCAGCGGGTGCGGTATGCATCCTCTCTGCGATACGCAATAACTTGGTCTCGAAATGGTCGAGGGCATATCTGCGGTCATCCAAATCCCGCTGTTGCGCCAAAGGGTCATCGGCGTCAAACAAGGCGGCTCCCATTTGCCCCGACACATTGAAACAGCGCGCAATGCCGAGCGCCCCCAAAGCCTCCAACCGGTCAGCATCCTGCACAATCTGCGCCTCCAGTGTCTGCGCCACCACACCGCCCGAAAAACTATGCGCTTCAATGGCATGTGCCACGCTCTTCACCCGCTCTTCCACCATGCCATGCCCGCGCAAAAACCGGCTGGCCTGCGCGGCGGACAGATGCGCGGCCTCTTTGCGCGCGGGGCTGTCCTTGGGCGGGCTAACCAGATCATGCAGAAAGGCGGCGGCCTCAATCACCTCCAGATCACACCCGCCAACCTCAATCGCAATATCCCGCGCCATGGCCCAGACCCGCCGCAAATGCCCAAGGTCATGCGCGCCGTCCTGCGCGTCCTGCCAGACCCGCGTCACCTCTGCCTCACACAATGCCTGCCATCTCATCCTCGCCCTCCTGTTGGTCGTCGTTGCCCCGGCGCACCCCCAATGCTAACAACAATCAACCTAAAGGATGAATGCCTCCCATGCGCCCCAAAATCGCCGCCGGAAACTGGAAAATGAATGGCACTGCCGCCGCCCTTGCAGAGCTGAACGCCCTTGGCCCTGTTGTGCCGGCGTCGGGCACCACGGTGATCATCTGCCCGCCTGCCCCCTTGCTGTTTCGCGCGGTTGATCTTGCGGGTCCATTAAACATCGCCATCGGCGCGCAGGATTGTCATGCAGAGCCAAAAGGCGCCTTTACCGGTGACATCTCTGCCGGGATGATCGCGGACTGCGGAGCAAGCCATGTGATTGTGGGCCATTCTGAACGGCGTGACAGATACAGCGAAACCAATGCCAATGTGCGCCAAAAGGCGGAGCAGGCCTGGCGCGCCGGGCTGACGCCCATCATCTGCCTTGGCGAAAGCCTGGATGTACGCGAGGCGGGCACAACGCTTGATATCATCGCAACACAACTGTCCGGCTCCCTGCCTGACGATGTGACGGCCACAAACACCGTTGTCGCTTACGAACCGATCTGGGCCATTGGCACCGGCAAAGTCCCGACGCTTGAGCAGATCATTGAAGTCCATGATTTCATCCGCGCGCAACTCACCAGCCGCTTTGGTGCTGAAACCGCCCAGATGATCCCGCTTCTTTACGGTGGCTCTGTCAAAGCGGACAATGCTGCGACAATCTTCAGCGCTGAAAACGTGGATGGCGCATTGGTGGGTGGTGCCTCCCTCAAGGCCAGCGATTTTGGCCCGATTGTCACCGCCCTCGCCGCCTCCTAAGGGCAGCGCACTGCGGGTTGAGCGGGGTCACCACCCCCTATTCACCCTTCCAATAAACTCATCTCAGGTCTCTGCCCCACACCCTGCCGTGACTGTTAAGGCACAGCCCGTAAGGCGGACTTTAGCCCGCCCTATCTGGTGATGATCTCCGGCCCCATCATCATTGTGGGCAACCATGTGCTCAGGAACGGGATGTAGGTGACCATAATCAGGAACACAAACAGAACCGCCAGAAACGGCAGGGCGGCCTTGACCACATTCATCATGGGCATGTTGGCCACGCCTGAGGTCACAAACAGGTTCAACCCCACCGGCGGCGTGATCATCCCGATCTCCATGTTGACCACCATGATGATGCCAAGGTGAATGGGATCAATCCCCAGTTCAATCGCAATGGGAAACACCAGAGGTGCCACAATCACCAGCAGGCCCGAAGGCTCCATGAACTGTCCGCCAATCAGCAGGATCACGTTCACAATCACCAGGAACATGATGGGCCCAAACCCGGCATTCAACATCGCCGCTGAAATCTGCTGCGGGATCTGCTCGTCCGTCAAAACATGTTTCAGGATCAGCGCATTGGCGATGATGAACATCAGCGTCACGGTTAATTTGCCGGCCTCAAACAACGTGTCACGCGTGTCGCGGTGGAAAAACACGCTCAGCAGGGCAATGGGCTTTTGCAACAGCGTGATATTGCGCCCCTCCCCCTTCACATGCAGCGGCCCCATGTCGCGATAGACAAAGGAGGCAATGAAAAACGCATAGACGGCAGCCACGGCAGCGGCTTCCGTGGGCGTGAATATCCCGCCATAGATACCCCCCAGAATGATGACGATCAGGAACAATCCCCATCCGGCCTCTGCGGCGGAACGGCCTACTTCACCCCAGCCCTGCCATTTGCCCTTTGGTAAATCACGCACCTTGGCGATGATGTAGATCGTCAGCATCAGCATGAACCCGGCCAGAAGGCCCGGAATGACGCCCGCCAAAAACATCCGCCCCACAGACACATCCGTCGCAGAGGCATAGACCACCATCACAATGCTGGGCGGGATCAGAATGCCCAGGGTGCCCGCCACCGCAATCACCCCGGCGGCAAAGTCCTTGGTGTAGCCCACCTCGCGCATGCCCACGATCACGATGGAGCCAATGGCCACCACGGTTGCGGGGGATGACCCGCTCAATGCGGCAAACAACATACAGGCAAAGACACCGGCAATGGCGAGGCCTCCGGGCAAATGCCCGACCAGCGCAATGGAAAACCGGATGATCCGCCGCGCCACGCCGCCCGTGGACATAAACGCCGAGGCCAGAATGAAAAACGGGATCGCCAGCAAGGTATAATGCCCCGCCATGGCCTGAAAAAACGTCTGCGCGATGGAGGCGAGCGAGGTGTCGCTCAGCGCCAGCAGAAAGATGATGGAGGACAGTCCAAGGCTGACCGCAATCGGCACCCCGATCAGCATCAACCCCACAACCATGGTGAAAAGAATGATAACTTCCATGGCCTTAGTCCCCGGCGTTCATGTGCATGACGTCCTCAACCGCGTCTTCGGCCTCATGGCTGACAATCAATCCGTCCTGACGCCCGGCAATCACCCGCAGCGTCGCCTGCACAAAGCGCAGCAACAAAAGTACCGCCCCAAAGGGCAATATGGCATAGGGAATAAAGCGCGGGATTTTTTCGTATTCTTCGCCCTGATTCATGATCGGCTCAATAAAGCGCAGCCATTCGGGCATGTAGATGTCGTCAACCTCATACCAGGCCTGATCCCGGCTGTTTTCAAACCCCACAGGGAACCACCGGCCAGAGGTCGCGTCAAACCCGCCAAACGGGGCCCAGTAATCCCACGCCCCTTTGAACAAAAGCGCGGCATAGATGACGCAGATCAACCCGGCGATCACCGCCAGACGACGACGCCCGGTGCGCGAAAACAAATTGACCACCGCATCCACGCCAAGGTGTGCGGTCACCTTGACCGCATAGCTGACCCCAAACAGCACCAGCCAGGCGAACAGAAAGGCGGTCATCTCCAGCCCCCAGATCAGCCCGGTGTTAAACCCGTAGCGCAGTACCACATTGATAAAAGTGATGATTGTCATCAGGCCCAGCAGCACAGCGATGGCGGTTTCTTCCAACTCGCTGATGATACGGCGCAGGCCGGTTTCGTGCTCAATTTGTGCTGACATGCCCCTGCCCCCAAAGCCGTCTTTGTAAGATCGGCCGCCGGTTTTGCCCGGCGGCCGATCTGTCGCTCTTTTTAGGAACTGGCGTCGTTGAACTTTTGCGCCGCGTCGATGTTTTCCTGACCCACATCATCCCGGAACTGGTCCCAGACAGGCTTCATCACCTCGACCCACTCTGCACGTTGTTCGGTTGTCAGCTCGCGCACAACACCCCCGGCGTCCAGAATGGCCTGTTTGGCCTCTGCGTTCACCTTGGTGGATTCAGAGTTACGCGCCTCTGTCACTTCCGCGACGATGGTTGACAGTTGATCACGCACATCCGCGTCCAGGCTGTCCCACCAGTCCGTGTTGGTGACCAGCAGATAGTCGATGATGCCGTGGTTGGTCTCTGTTGTGCCGTCCTGCACCTCAAAGAACTTTTTGCCATAGATGTTGGACCAGGTGTTTTCCTGACCATCCACGACGCCGGTTTGCAGGGCACCGTAGACCTCAGAGAATGCCATTGGCTGAGGAGAGCCCCCCATCGCCGCCATCTGCGCTTTCAGCACATCAGAGTTCTGCACGCGGAATTTCAGGCCATTGGCATCCGCGGGGCTGATCAGCGGCTTGTTGGCTGACATCTGCTTCATCCCGTTGTGCCAGAACGCAAGGCCCAGCAGGCCACGACGGGTCATGGATTCTTTCATCGCCTGACCGGTCTCGGAGTTCTGGAAAGCATCCACCGCCGCGATGTCTTTGAACATGAAGGGCAGATCAAAGATGCGGAATTTCTTGGTGAACTGTTCAAACTTTGACAGGGACGGCGCGGCCATCTGCACGTCGCCCTGCAACAGCGCT
This sequence comes from uncultured Sulfitobacter sp., assembly GCA_937928635.1. Lineage (GTDB taxonomy): Bacteria > Pseudomonadota > Alphaproteobacteria > Rhodobacterales > Rhodobacteraceae > Sulfitobacter. Next base: position 60,385 of record CALFWM010000043.1, read on the forward strand.
TCAAGCACCTGGTTGTCGTTATAAAGCGTGGAGTTCGGGAAAACTTCCATGCAGGCTTTGCCGTTCATCTCTTCATTGACGCGCTTTTCCAGCAGGGATGCAGCGATCCCTTTGGGGTGCTTGTCGGTGTTGGTGACGTGGCTCAGCTTGATGACAATTTCACCGTCATCACAGGCGGCGGCAACGGCCCCTGCGGATACGCTCAGGCTCAGCGCCAGTGCGGCTGCGGATAGAATTTTCATATAGGTCTCCTCCCAGAGAATAGAATCGGATTGGCACCGCTGTTCGATGCGCTGGCCCTATCAAACAGGAGCAACGCGCATGTCACAAGGCTGTGTTGGACGCGGGGTTCCAAGCATACAAAACGTATTTTTATCAGCTTATTACGGCGCAAACCTTAAGCCTGACGCTCATGCGCCAGTCTGGCATTGTGCGATAATCCGCACATCTCACGCGCGTCAATGTGCGGATTATCGCACAATCAAGGCCGTCTCAGCGGCGAAAATCCTCCGGCTTCACGCCATAGCGCGCCAGCTTGTCGTAGAATGTCTTACGCGGCAGTTTCAGCCTCTGTGCGGCGGCGGAGGCTTGCCCGCCCGCGCGTCGCAGCGCCGCCTCAAGCAAGGATTGTTCAACCTGCGCCATCTGTTCCGCCAGCCCAATACCCCCGTCGGGTGTGGCATCCTCTGGCAACCCCAGAACAAAACGCATCGCGATAGACATCAGCGCACGGGCATTCCCCGGCCAATCACGCGCCATCAGTGAGGCAATCTGTTCCGGCGTAACCTCGGGGGCCGCCAACCCGGCCTGTTCTGCGGCCTGATCCACGTAACGGCGGAACATCACGGGTATGTCCTCTGGCCGTTCGGCAAGCGCGGGGATGCGCAGGGTCAGCACATCAAGGCGAAAATGCAGATCGACATGAAAACGCCCCGCTGCAACCTCATCCGCCAAATCCCGCGTGCTGCCCGCGATCAGCCGGGTGGCGGTGTCGCCCTCCATCGTTTCTGCCAGTGTCAGTTGCAGCTGCGGGGCAAGCTGGCTGATCTCATCAATGAACAGGCTGCCGTCGGTGCCTTCTTCGAGTGCGGCCTGCAAACCCTCCGCCGAAAGACCTGCCGCCGCACGTTTCACAAACGGCGCTTTGGAGCGGGCAGAGCTTAGATGCACCACCTCCGCCACTTTGGAAATGCCGGTGCCGGGTGCGCCTGTAACCAATGCGGCCCCATCGACCTGCGCCACAAGACGCACCCGTTTGCGCAGCCCTTCGGCAAGCTCGGATGAGCCAAACAGCATGCGCGCCGCCGGATCACCGGTTTTCACCAGATGTCGCATGCGCCGGTTGTCCAGCACCATCGCGCGGATTTTAAGTGCACGTTCCAGCAGGCTGATGAGATCGGCGGGCGCACAGGGTTTTTCCAGAAAACCAAAGGCACCCTGCCCCATCGCCTTGACCGCCATGGGGATGTCACCCTCCCCCGTCAACAGGATCACCGGCAGGTCCGCATCCTGACTTTGCGCATAGTCCAACAGGTGAAACCCGTCACGCCCCGGCATGCGGATGTCTGACAGGATCACCCCGTCAAAACCGGGGGTAATCCGATCTTTGACCGCAACAAAAGACCCGGCGGTCAGCGCTGCGATCTCCGCCAGCTCAAGGGTCTGCGCCAGCGCCTCGCGCACTGCCGCATCGTCATCCACGAACAACACTGTGCCCTTCATGCGGCCTGTTCCTCTGCCAGGGCGCGCTCCAGCGTCACGGAAAACAACGCACCACCGCCCGCGCAGTTGCTGCCTTTGATCTGGCCGCCAAAACTCTGCACAATGCCATAGCTGATCGACAGGCCCAGCCCCATGCCACCGGTCTCACCCTCCTGTTTGGTCGTGTAAAACGGGTCAAACACCTTGTCGGGCATTTCAATGCCGGGTCCGGTGTCGCGGAAATTCACCGTTAGGGTTCTGCCATCGCTGACCAACACCCGCAGGTGTTTGGCCTCACTCCGGGCCATGGCATCGACTGCATTGGTGATCAGGTTGACAAAAACCTGCCCCAACCGCACTTCACCACCGCGCACCCAGATTGGCCCCTCGGCGGGATCATATTGCAGTGTCACACCCGCCTCAGCGATATGCGCGCGCGTCAGCTCCAATGCGCTTTCCAGAACCGCACCCAGTTCGACCCGCTCCTGCGCCCCGCTTTCCTGCCGCGCAAAGGCGCGCAGGTTCTGAATGATCCGCCCCATGCGCCGCGCCATATCTGAAATCCGCGCCAGATTGTCTGTTGCACGTGCGGGTTGGTCACGCGCCATGAATTGCGCCGCGTTTTCCGCAAAAGACCGGATCGCCATCAGGGGTTGGTTCAGCTCATGGCTGATGCCCGCTGACATCTGCCCCAGGGCGCTGAGTTTGCCGGCCTGCACCAGCTCATCCTGCGCGCGTTTCAGGGCGGCGGTGCGCTCTGCAACCCGTGCCTCCAGCTGTGCATTGGCCTGCGTCAACGCACGGCGCCGTTCAGAGGCCAGAAACAACAACGATCCAAAAGCCAGACAAAGCGCGGCCACCATCGCCGCCTGCAACCAGGCAATTGCGCGGGCCTGTGCGACGTTCAGCAAAACTTCGCCCGTCATCCCGATCACCGGCAATTCTTGGGTCAGATGCAGCGCCTGCCCCGGTAGATATGGCCCCCAGCCCAGCGACCATATTTCGTGCGGCCCGATGTGGCGCGCCTCAAAGGCGGGCGCCTGCCCTGTGGGCGGGATCAACCCTGCCGCCCCGTCCGGGCGACGCCAGAACAACAATTCGGAGCGGTTTGAAATATACACAACACCCTGCTGATCCGTGAAAAACGCCGCCGGGTTTGTGCCGCGCCAGTTGTAGTCAATGCCGCTCAAGTCCGTGACCACCACCACGACACCCTGCACCGCGCCGTCTGCGGCAAAAACCGGGGCTGCGTGATAAAACGCGCGATCCCGCAGCGGGTTTGCATCCCCGTGCCCCCAGCCCAGTGCCCCGCGCAGCGCGCGCTGCACATGGGGCTCCTGCGCCAGATCGCGCAGCTGATCGCCCTGGGCCGCCGCCCGCAAGGCCCCGTCGCGATCCAGCACCAAAACATCCAAAGCCGCCGATTTGTCCGCCACCTCCAGCAACATCTCCTGCACGCCGCCGCCCCCCTCATCGCGCAGGGCCTGTTGCACAACCGGGTGATCGGCCAAGGTAACGGCCAGATCGCGGTAACGTTGTAATTGCCCCACCAGCCGGTCCCCGGCCAGCGCCAGATCCGCCTGCCCCCGGGCAGCCAATTGATCCAGACCTTGGCCATAGCCATAGCGCCACACCGCCCCGGCCAACACCAGCACGACACATAAGAAAGCCAACACAAGAGCAGCGCGGCGGCGCAATCCGTTTTCCATCTGGTTAATTTGCACAACGCCCCTTGCAAAGACCAGTGGCACTTGGTCCTGTCGGGGCATGAAAACGCTGTCCCAATCCCCTCGTGATCCCGCTTTTGTCCAAAACCCCTATCCGGCCTATCATGCGGCGCGTGCGCGCGCCCCGGTGTTGTTTTGGCAAGACTACGACATGCTGGCGGCCTTTGATGCCAAGACGGTTCAGGCGCTGCTGCGCGACCGCCGTCTGGGGCGCGAACCGGTTGAGCCGCGCAGCTATGGCCCGCATATGGCGGACTGGGTGGCCCTTGAAAACCACTCCATGCTGGAGCTTGAACCCCCGCGCCACACCCGGCTGCGCGGGCTTGTGCTGCGCGCATTTACCTCGCGGCGCATTGCAGAATTGCGCCCGGACATTGAACAGATCTGCGCCGAATTGCTCAACGCCCTGCCAAGTGATGATTTTGACCTGATCCCAACCTATTGCACCCAATTGCCCGTGCGCATCATCGCCCGTCTGCTTGGCGTGCCAGAGGCGATCTGGCCTGACCTGCTGCACTGGTCCAATACGATGGTCGCCATGTATCAAACGGGGCGCACCCGCGCTGTTGAGGAGGCGGCCAATACGGCGGCGGCTGAGTTCACGGCCTTCCTGCGTGACTACATCGAAAAACGCCGTCATACGCCAGGGGATGATCTGATCAGCCATCTGATCGCCGCTGAGGAAGAAGGGGACAAACTATCCTCGGAGGAACTCATCGCCAATTGCATCCTGCTGCTGAATGCCGGGCATGAGGCGACGGTGCACAGCCTTGGCAATGCCGTGAAATGCCTGATTGAACATGAAACACCCCCCGAGGCCCTCGCTCCCAATGGCATCGGCGCAACCGTCGAAGAACTGCTGCGCTTTGACCCGCCCCTGCATATGTTCACCCGGTTCGCCTACGAAGACATCACCCTTGGCGACACCCCCCT